>NZ_JACARO010000162.1 GCF_013386585.1 Pseudomonas sp. P7548
GCCGCCACTTGCTGCGGCGCCTCTATCAGGATGCAGTGGCGCAGCCCCGGCAGAATCCGCAGGGTCGAGCCTTGGATTTGCGCGTGCATGAACGCCGCCATGCGCGGGTTGGAGCCGAGGTCATCGGCGCCGGTGGCAATGAGTGTCGGGCAGTGGATCTGCCCCAGTTGCGCGCCGAAATCCGATTCGGCCAGCACCCGGTACGCCGCGGCGTAACACCCTGGGTCATTGGCGGCATTCAGTTGCCGCAAGCGCAGCACGGCATCCGGGTTCTGTGCCTGGAACACCTCGGTCAACCAGCGCGCCAACGAGGCTTCGTAATGCGCCACAGGCTCACCGGCTTGCAGCGCGACCAGGCGTGCTTTGACCCGCTCACGTTCTTCGGTATTGCGCCCGGCCACGGTCGACAACAGCACCAGCCGACGTACCCGCTCAGGACGGGTAAGCACCAGTCGCTGGGCGATCAGGCCCCCCAGCGAAAACCCCGCCAGGTCGAACTGCCCGAAACCCACGTGTTCGGCCAGCGCCAGGGTTTCACCGACCAGATGGTCGATCTCATAGCGCCCTGGCGTGCGCGACGACTGCCCATGGCCGCGCAGGTCGAAGGTCAGCACCGTGAAGTCGTCCTTCAAGCCCTGCACCACCTCGGCCCAGGCGTCCAGGCTGGAACCCACGCCGTGGATGCACACCAGCGGCCGAGGCCCGTGCCCATCGAGGCGGTAGTTGAGCGTGACATTCGCCACGCTGAGTTGTTGTGCGTCGCCCATGGCTTACCCCGCCACCGTTTCGCGACGTTTGACGCGCTCGCGCTCGGCGAACACTGGCATCACCTCGTCGATGAACAGGCGCAGGGTCTGCTTCTGCAATTCGAACGGCAGGTTGAAGGTCAGGCCCAGGCAATATTGATCGACGCCGGCCGCTTCATAGTCGAGCAGCTTGGCGATGATTTCGTCCGGGGTGCCGAACATCAGGTTGCGGCGGATGTTGTCCGGGTTGTAGTTCTCCTTGCCGCGTACCGCTTCAAACGGCACCG
>NZ_JACARO010000163.1 GCF_013386585.1 Pseudomonas sp. P7548
AACCGTTGTGCACGGTGCCGACGTTCTGCAGCAGGTTCTCGAACGCACGGCCAAAGTCCATGCTGTGCTGCACCGGCACTTGCCAGTCTTGCGGGTTGGCGTAGACGCAGGTACGCCGCTGCATCATGAAGCGCGGGCGCGGCACGTGGGGGTTGTCGGCCACGGCCTTGTTGAATTTCTCGCCCAGTACGGCGATTTCTGCCGCGGGCAAGGAGAGCGGGGTGGAGAGAATGTTCGCGCCGATGCCCACCGCCCAGTCGAAGGTGCCCGGGTCACGCGCGGCCACCCAGATACGCGGGTGGTCCTTTTGCAAGGGTTTGGGCACCGCAGCGGTCAGCGGGAATTTCCAGTAGTGGCCGTCGTGGGCGTAGTCGC
>NZ_JACARO010000164.1 GCF_013386585.1 Pseudomonas sp. P7548
GTCGCGGCCTGGGCCAGGGTATTTTGCTGCTGCTGCGCTGAAACGGCGTTCTGGAACAGGATCGCGGTGGCCTGGCCCATCGACTGGTAGATGGTGCTCATCGCCATCGCTGGCGATTCAGCCACCACTTTGACGTTGGTCTGGGTAACGGCGTCGGTAATTTGCTCGTTGACGAATGACATGATCAATTTCCTTATTTAATACACGGTGCATTCCGTGTTCATGAATGAACGTTGTAAAACAACCGCTGTGAAGCCTTGCAGGCTAGGGTTTCGGCGCAGGGTCCAGGATCGCCTCGATCTGCACGATCAGCCCCTGGATCAGCGTCTGCACTTCCTGACGCTTGCGCGCGATCTGTGTCTCACTGTCCGCCACCGCGCCATCAAGCACCTGGCGCACCGCCGCTTCACGTTGCTCGGCGGCCACCCTTAACGCTTGCTCGTTGGCTTTGGACTGCTCAAGCACCTGGGCTGCACGCTTGAGCGTTTCATCCACGACGGCCTGGGAGGTGCCGGCGAAGGTTTGCGGGTTGCGAATCAACGCTTCGAGTCGCAGCCGATCGGCAGCGGACAGTACTGGCGGTTGCATAGGGGGAGCCATGTGAACCTCCTGGTTCGATGCTTTACCGGCAGCGAGGCCGCTAAAGCCGCACCTCGACGTTGTCTTGCCAGAAGCCGGCGAAGTAGAACAGTGATGAGGCATCGCAGAACGTCGCCAATTCTGCTGGCGTGATGGCTGAAGGCTGTTGATTGAAGATTGCCGGCGGCGGTGGGACCAGATTGGCAGCGTTGTAAAGATTGCCCACTTCATAGCAGTTGGCTGCGAATTGTGAGCAAAACGAGCTACTGCCAATATCGACCGACTCGTTGATTCGCGTCACCAGATTGGTATCGGAACTCCAGCGCCGAAAAGCCGAGATCATGGCGGTCCACACGCTGTAGCGACCGCGAATATCGCCACCTATCTTGTCGAAATAGAACTGCTTGGCGGCCAACGCGGCGGCTTCGCCCAATGCTTCATTCACACAGGAAAAAACCATAGCCGAACGCGGAGGTTTTTCCAGGCTCAAATCGGTCAAGGTCAGGCCACTGCCGACACTTTCAACCACCAGTGTGTCACTCACCGCAATCGCAGGATGGACGACATTCAGGTAGCACGTGTCTTGAGAAAACACCGTGGCCTTGACCAGCTGGCCAGCTTTGATAAACGCACGTGTGGCGCTGTCGTCGTCTTGTTTCACCGAGAAAATGATATCTCCAGGCTGCATGATGTCGCTCCTCACTCAAGAAAAGTTACGTTCAGGTTGCTGTTGCCGCGTTCCAGAAGGGCTCTGGAACGTCGTGCTCGGTTCAGGCCGCTGGCGCAGCCCGGTTGGCCAAGGTGTCGGCGTACTTGGCGATGCTCTGGTCGATCTTGTCGATGGCCACACTGGCGGCCTCGGCCTCCATCGCACCGGCAGCGGCAGCCACAGCGGCGGCGGCGCCCACCAGCAGGTCGGTCGCCAGCGCACCCAGCGCATCCTCGGCAGCGGCCGGCAGGTTTTCCTTGACGATGTTCTCGGTCATTTGCTGGAGCAGCACGGCTTGGGCCGCCAGCGCGATCTTGCTGACCCCGTCGAAATACCCCGCTGCCGACTGCGCCACCAACCCGGCGGCCTGGCTGATCATCATGTCGGCGGGGACGGCGATCT
>NZ_JACARO010000165.1 GCF_013386585.1 Pseudomonas sp. P7548
TTCGCCCAAGGCGGCGCGGACCTCACGCTCCAACGTGCGCAGGATGGCGTTGCACGGCAGGTCGTTTTCGTCGAAACCGAAGGGGTCTTCCAGGTCGTCGCCAATCTCATCCAGACCAAAGAACGTGTAGCTGACAATGGCGGTGAACACCGGCGTCAACCAGCCCAGCGGCTCGGCCATGGCAAACGGCAGCAAGATGCAGAACAGGTAGATGGTGCGGTGCAGCAACAAGGTGTAGGGGAAGGGCAGCGGCGTGTGCTTGATCCGCTCGCACGAGGCCTGTACCTGGCTGAGGCTGACCAGCCGGGTTTCCAGTTGGGTGTAACGCCACTCGCTGATCACGCCTTGCTCAGTCAGCGCAGAAAACCGTGCGCCGAGTCGTTGCAGGACTTGATCTGGCAGGTTCGGATGCCCTTGATCGACCGAGGCCCAAGGGGCGATTGCGCGAGTTTCATCCTCCAGGCGCAAGCGCGCGATCAGCCCATGGGCAAACCCGCACAGCCCGCGCAAAAGGCCGGCACGCTCCGGCGTATCGCCCAGTACCTGGGTTTCGCGGATCAACGAGCGCACATCAATGATCATTTGCCCCAGCTGCTTGCGCCCCTCCCACCAGCGGTCGTAGCAGGCGTTGTTGCGAAAACTCATGAAGATCGACAGCGACAGGCCCAGCAAGGTGAACGGCGTGGCGTTGACCTTGGAAAAATAGGCCGGGTGCCAGGTTTCTACCAACACGATCACTGAAGCCAGCAAGGTCACCAGCAAGCTGCGCAGGGCAATGCGCTTAGCAATCGAGCCTTTGAGGGAGAACAGGATACCCAGGAGGTTGGGTTTGGGGCGGACGATCATCGGGCGGGGCTTCTTATGTGGCGCAGGCCCTCAGGTTAGAAGGTGGCACCCGCGACGTCCAATCGCTTGGGTCGACCCGTTGATAAGCGCGATCGATGATTGGCCAAACCAGTCAGTCATGTTGAAGGCTTTGACCATTGCTGCTGCGCCGCTCTAGAGCGACTATTTCCGCGATTCGTGTGATGCAAAATGTCCTGAAAATAAAAATACAGAAGGATTTGAAGCAATGCGTGAGTATTTGGCTGCCACTACCGAATTCGATTACCAGCGCACCGTCGACGCCGCGTTGGCCGGCACCCTGCAGGGCCTCAATGCCTGTGTGGAGTGTTGCGACCGCCACGCGCTGCCGGGGCGAATTGCGTTGTTCTGGGAGGGCAAGGACGGCCGCAGCGCCACGTCCACCTTCACCGAGTTGCAAGACCAGGCCTCACGTTTTGCCAATTTCCTGCTGGCCCAGGGCGTCACGCGCGGCGACAAGGTGGCCGGCCTGCTGCCGCGCACCGCTGAATTGTTGGTGGTGGTGTTGGCCACCTGGCGTATCGGTGCCGTGTATCAACCGCTGTTTACCGCCTTTGGCCCCAAGGCCATCGAACACCGCCTGGGCAGCTCGGGCGCTAAGTTGGTGGTCACCGACGCGGTGAACCGGCCCAAGCTCGCCGAAGTTGAGGGCTGCCCGACCATCGTCACCGTCGCCGGGCCCAAAGGCGAAGGCATCGTGCGCGGCGACTACAGTTTCTGGGCCGAACTGCCCAACCATTCGAATGACTGCGCCCCCGTGCTGCTGAGCGCCGATGACCCGTTCCTGCTGATGTTCACCTCGGGCACCACCGGCCCGTCGAAGGCGCTGTCGGTGCCGCTCAAGGCCATCGTCGCGTTCCAGAGCTACACCCGCGACGCCGTCGACCTGCGCCCTGAAGACGCGTTCTGGAACGTCGCCGACCCGGGCTGGGCCTATGGCATTTATTTCGGCGTGACCGGCCCACTGTCCATGGGCCACCCGATCACCTTCTACGATGGGCCGTTCACCCTGGAAAGCACGTGCCGGGTGATCAACAAATACGGCATCACCAACCTCACGGGTTCACCCACCGCGTATCGCCTATTGATTGCCGGTGGCGAGCAGTTCGCCCAGTCGATCAAGGGCAAGCTGCGCATTGTCAGCAGCGCCGGCGAGCCCTTGAACCCGGAAGTGATTCGCTGGTTTGCCGACAACCTCGGCGTGACCATCCACGACCACTACGGCCAGACCGAACTGGGCATGGTGCTGTGCAATCACCATGGCCTGGAGCACCCGGTGCACGTCGGCTCGGCGGGTTTTGCCTCGCCGGGCCATCGCATCGTGGTATTGGACGACGACTATCAAGAACTGCCGGCCGGCGTGCCCGGCATCCTGGCCATCGACCGCGAGCAATCACCGATGTGCTGGTTTGCCGGCTACGACGGCGTGAAGACCAAGGCCTTCGTCGGCAAGTACTACCTCAGCGGCGACACCGTGGAGCTCAACCCCAACGGCAGCATCAGTTTCGTCGGGCGCAGCGATGACGTGATCACCACCTCCGGCTACCGGGTCGGCCCGTTCGACGTGGAAAGCGCCCTGGTGGAGCACCCAGCGGTGATCGAAGCGGCTGTGGTGGGCAAACCTTGCCCGCAACGCACCGAAGTGGTGAAGGCTTTTGTAGTGATCAATGCGCACTACCGCGCCACCGAGGAACTCGCCGAAGAGCTGCGCCAGCACGTGCGCAAGCGCCTGGCGGCGCACGCGTATCCCCGGGAAATCGAATTCGTCAGCGACTTGCCCAAGACCCCGAGCGGCAAGCTGCAACGCTTTATTTTACGTAATCAGGAAATCGCCAAGGCGGCGGTGGCCTGACCTTTTTTCAAGGACACAATGATGCATATCCAAAACAAGGTTTTTCTGGTCAGCGGCGGTGCTTCGGGCCTCGGCGCGGCTACTGCCGAGATGCTGGTCGCGGCCGGCGCCAAGGTGATGCTGGTGGACATGAACGCCGACGCGGTGGCGGCCAAGGCCAAGCAACTGNNGCCGCCGCCATCGCGGAAACCGAAGCGAATGCCGATGGCGAGCGCGGCGTGATCATCAACACCGCCTCGGTGGCGGCATTCGATGGGCAGATTGGCCAGGCCGCGTATTCTGCCTCCAAAGGCGCGATTGCCAGCCTGACCTTGCCTGCCGCCCGTGAGTTGGCGCGCTTCGGTATCCGCGTCATGACCATCGCCCCGGGCATCTTTGAAACGCCGATGATGGCGGGCATGACCCCTGAGGTGCGTGAGTCGTTGGCGGCCGGCGTGCCATTCCCGCCACGCCTGGGCAAGCCTGCCGAGTACGCCGCCCTGGTGCGACACATCATTGAAAACAGCATGCTCAATGGCGAGGTGATCCGTCTCGACGGTGCCTTGCGCATGGCAGCCAAGTAAGGAGCACACCCCATGAGCGATCCGATTGTTATTGTCAGCGCTGTCCGCACGCCAATGGGCGGTTTCCAGGGCGACCTCAAGGGCCTGACTGCACCGCAGCTGGGTGCTGCGGCCATCCGTGCGGCGGTCGAACGCGCCGGTATTGCCAGCGACGCGGTCGATGAAGTGCTGTTCGGCTGCGTACTGCCCGCTGGGCTTGGCCAGGCACCGGCACGGCAAGCCGCGCTGGGCGCCGGCCTGGATAAATCCACGCGTTGCACCACCCTCAACAAAATGTGCGGCTCGGGCATGGAGGCGGCGATCCTGGCCCACGACTCGCTGCTGGCCGGCAGTGTCGACGTGGTGATTGCCGGTGGCATGGAGAGCATGTCCAACGCGCCGTACCTGCTGGACCGTGCGCGCAGCGGCTACCGTATGGGCCACGGCAAGGTGCTGGACCATATGTTCCTCGACGGCCTGGAAGACGCCTACGACAAAGGCCGCCTGATGGGCACCTTTGCCGAGGACTGCGCGGTACACAACGGCTTTAGCCGCGAAGCCCAGGACGCGTTTGCCATTGCCTCCCTGACCCGTGCGCAGGAAGCGATCAACCATGGCAACTTCGCCGCCGAAATCGTGCCGGTGCAGGTTACTGTAGGCAAAGAGCAAAAAACCATCCTGCATGACGAGCAGCCGCCCAAAGCCAAGATCGACAAGATCGCCAGCCTGAAACCGGCCTTTCGCGAAGGCGGTACGGTCACGGCAGCCAACTCCAGCTCGATTTCCGACGGTGCGGCGGCGTTGCTGCTGATGCGTCAGTCCGAGGCGCAAAAGCGTGGCCTCAAGCCGCTGGCGGTGATTCATGGGCACGCCGCATTTGCCGATGAGCCAGGGCTGTTCCCGGTGGCACCGGTCGGCGCGATCCGCAAGTTGATGAGCAAGACCGGCTGGAACCTGGGTGAAGTCGACCTGTTCGAGATCAACGAAGCCTTCGCCGTGGTCAGCCTGGTGACCATGAGCAAACTGGAAATTCCCCATGCCAAGGTCAACGTCCACGGCGGCGCCTGCGCTTTGGGCCATCCGATCGGCGCCTCGGGCGCACGCATCCTGGTGACCCTGCTCTCGGCCCTGCGCCAGAAAGGCCTCAAGCGAGGCGTGGCCGCCATCTGCATCGGCGGTGGTGAAGCCACGGCCATGGCCGTCGAATGCCTGTATTAAGGACTCACCCCCATGCTGCCCAATGACGAACAACTGCAAATCAGCGACGCGGCCCGGCAATTTGCCCAGGAACGCCTCAAACCCTTCGCCGCGGACTGGGACCGCGAGCACCGCTTTCCCAAGGAAGCCATCGGCGAGATGGCCGAACTGGGCTTTTTCGGCATGCTGGTGCCGGAACAGTGGGGCGGTTGCGACACCGGCTACCTGGCCTACGCCATGGCCCTCGAAGAGATCGCGGCCGGTGACGGGGCGTGCTCGACCATCATGAGCGTGCACAACTCGGTGGGCTGTGTGCCGATCCTCACGTTCGGCAACGACGACCAGAAAGAGCGCTTTCTCAAACCCCTGGCCAGCGGCGCCATGCTCGGCGCGTTTGCGTTGACCGAACCCCAGGCCGGCTCCGATGCCAGCAGCCTGAAAACTCGCGCGCGGCTGGACGGCGAGCACTACGTACTCAACGGCTGCAAGCAGTTCATCACCTCCGGGCAGAACGCCGGCATCGTCATCGTGTTTGCCGTGACCGACCCTGCGGCCGACAAGCGCGGGATCAGCGCGTTTATCGTGCCTACCGACTCGCCGGGTTATACCGTGGCGCGGGTCGAAGACAAGCTCGGCCAGCATGCGTCCGACACCTGCCAGATCCTGTTCGAGGACGTGAAGGTGCCGGTCGCCAATCGCCTGGGCGAGGAGGGTGAAGGTTACAAGATCGCCCTGGCCAACCTGGAAGGCGGACGCGTCGGTATCGCCTCGCAATCGGTGGGCATGGCCCGCGCTGCCTTTGAAGCAGCCCGCGACTATGCCCGTGAGCGCGAAAGTTTCGGCAAGGCGCTGATCGAGCACCAGGCCGTGGCCTTTCGCCTGGCGGACATGGCCACGCAAATCGCCGTGGCTCGGCAGATGGTGCACTACGCCGCCGCCCTGCGTGACAGCGGCAAGCCGGCCCTGGTAGAGGCGTCCATGGCCAAGCTGTTTGCCTCGGAAATGGCCGAGAAAGTCTGTTCGGCTGCCTTGCAAACCCTGGGCGGTTACGGTTACCTGAGTGACTTCCCGTTGGAGCGCATCTACCGCGATGTGCGGGTTTGCCAGATCTACGAAGGCACCAGCGATATTCAACGCATGGTCATCTCACGCAATCTCTAAGGAGCCGATACATGAGTTACGAAACCATCCTGCTTGACGTCCAGGGCCGTGTCGGCCTGATCACCCTCAAC
>NZ_JACARO010000166.1 GCF_013386585.1 Pseudomonas sp. P7548
CCGTCGTGGGCGTAGTCGCCGGCCCAGAGTTTCTGAACCGCCGGCACCAGCTCCTTCATGTAGCCGACGCCTTCCTGCTGTTGCAGGCCGGGGGTCATGCGGTCGAATTCGTACTGGTAGGAACCCCGGGCGATACCGAATTCCAGGCGGCCTTTGGTCAAGTGATCGCACAGCGCCGCTTCACCGGCCAGCCGGATCGGGTGCCAGTAGGCGGCCGCGATGGTCGCGGTGCCCAGGCGGATGCGCTCGGTGTGCTGGCCGAGCCAGGTCAGGGTCTGGAACGGGTTGGGCGCGATGGTGCATTCCAGGGTGTGGTGCTCGGACGTCCACAGGGTTTCGAAGCCGCCTTCGTCGGCGATCTTCGCCAGCTCCAGCAGGTTGGCCATGACGGTCTGCATCGGCACGTCCGGGGAGAAACGTTCCATGCTCAGGGATACGGCAAATTTCATGTGAGGCTCCTTGAATAATCAGCGCAGGCGAATCACGAACGGGTCCTGCATCTCGCCGGAGTAGTCGATGATCACGTTCTTGGCGCGGGAGAACTCGCGCATCACATCAAAGCCGCCGCGTCGCCCGTAGCCGCTCTGTTTGAAGCCACCGTTGGCCGACATGTAGGCCGAACTGCGGTAGGTGTTAATCCACACCGTGCCGGCGTCGATGCGGTTGGCAAAGCGCAGGGCGCGATCGATGTTCTGGGTCCAGATGCCCGAGGCCAGGCCGTAGGAGGTGTCGTTGGCCAGGCTGATCATCTGTTCTTCGGAACTGAACGGCATCACGCCCACCACCGGCCCGAACAGCTCGTCGCGCATGAACGGCATGTCGTTGCGGGCGTTGGCCATCACCGTCGGTTCGAAGTACCAGCCTTCGCTCAGGTGTGCCGCGCTGGGGCGCTTACCACCGATGGCGGCCTGGGCGCCTTGCTG
>NZ_JACARO010000167.1 GCF_013386585.1 Pseudomonas sp. P7548
GTGGATACGTACGATGCTGCCTTTGCCCTTGGCAAGCTCCTGGCTGACCATCAGCGAACCGTCCGGCAACGGCATCAGCGAGGCGGCTTTCTCCACGTCCTGGTGGACCACCTGGACACTCCAGCCAGCTGCCGCGCTCACGGGGTAGAAGCTTTGCCAGGCGAAGAAGCCGAGTGCCGCCAGGCAAGGGAGGCCCACGAGGGTGGCGCCGAGTCGCCATAGACGCGGTTTTTTTTTGTTAGGGGAGGCGCTGGACATTGATCACTCTGTCGAAAGAATTCGGCACGAGACTACGCAGGTCACCCGATTTTTTAAATGCGCGTGGCCTGACGCTGACGCATTCGTACGATAATGTCCCCCAAATCGACCTCACTGGCCCTTCCTCGTGATCATCAACTTCGACCTCAACGACCTCCAAGCCTTCCGCGCCGTGGTAGACAAGGGCAGTTTCCGTGGCGCCGCCGAGGCCATCCGCATCTCGCAGCCTGCGCTGAGCCGGCGTATCGAGAAACTGGAGTCGGCCCTCGACGTGAAGTTGTTCGAGCGCACCACGCGGCGGGTCAGCCTGACCATGGTCGGCCGTGCCTTCTTGCCTCAGGTGGAACGCATGCTCGATGACCTCGACGTGGCCTTGATGGGCATCAGCAACGTCGCCTCCACGCGCATGGGCAACGTCACCATCGCCTGCGTGCCGTCGACCGCGTATTACTTCATGCCCCACGTGATCTCCGAATTCCACAAGCTCTATCCGAAAATTCGCCTGCGGGTGCTGGATGCCAGTGCTGGCGAAGTGTGCAATGCGGTGGAGAGTGGCGAGGCGGATTTCGGCGTGAGTTTCAGCGGCAGCCTGGCCGATGAAGTGGAGTTCGAATTGCTGCTGCAGGAGCGCTACGTACTGGCCTGTCGTCGCGATCACCCCCTGGCCGAGCGCGACAGCGTGACCTGGGCCGAAGCCTATGAGCACGACTACATCACCGTCGACAAAACCTCCGGCAACCGCTTCTTGCTGGATCAGGCCTTGCGCGGCGTGCGGGTGAAAAAACCGAGTATCTGCGAGACGCACCACGTGACCACGATGATCGGGCTGGTGGAGGCGGGGTTGGGTGTGGCGATGGTGCCGTCAATTGCGATGCCGGCGGGCACACACCCGATTCTGGTCAGCGTGCCGCTGGTAGAACCCCAGGTGATGCGCAATGTGGGCTTGATAAAACGCCGCGGGCGGACATTGCCGCCAGCGGCGCTGGAGTTGGAACGGTTGGTGCGTGAGATGCCGTTTCGGTCAGTGTGACACCGAGTCCAGGCCGGTGGATTGCACCACCGGTTGCGCCTGGGGCGACGCCAGGAACTGCAGCAGCGCCTTGGCCTGGGCCGGGTGTTCAGCGTTGACCGGAATGCCCGCCGCAAAGCGCGTTACCGATTGCACGTCTTCCGGGATCTTGCCGACGTAGGTCACGCCCGGCACCGGCAACAATTCCGCCACCTGTTGCAAGCCCACTTCGTAGTCACCCTTGGCGACCTGTTCGGCCACCGGGAGGCGTTCGATCATGGTGCCCTTGGCCGGCATGCCGAGCTTCTTGAACAGCTCCTTTTCCACATACACGCCGCTGGCGCTGTCCGAATACGCCACGGACTTGGCCTGGCTCAGCACGGCCTTGAGCTCGGCGTCGGTGCCGATCGCCGGCTTGGCCGCGCCGGCCTTCACCACCAAACCGATGCGCGAGTCTGCCAGTTCAACGCGGGAGGCCTTGTCGACCTTGCCCTGTTTGATCAGCTCATCCAGGGCGTAGCCGACCATGATCACCACGTCGGCGTGTTCGCCACGGGCCAGGCGGTTGGGAATCGCTTCCGGCGCCTTGCCCATCGATGGGCCGAGAATGGTGTCCAGGGTGTCGCCGCTTTGCTGGGCGTATTGCGGGCCGAGCAATTTGTAGGCGGCGGTGAAGCCACCCGAGGTCATTACTTTGAGCTGTTCGGCCTGGGCCGTCAGCGCGAACGCGCCGAGGGCCAGGGTTGCCAGGGACTTGAGCAGCGGGCGCATTACACCGCCTCCTGCATCACCTGCCCACGGGCGTTGGCGCGGCGGTACAGCGCGAGGGTCGAGCACAGCGCGCACAGGGCGGCAAACATCATCCAATAGGCAGGGGAGGCCTTGTCTTCGGTGATGTGGATGAACCAGGTGGAGATCGCCGGGGTGAACCCGCCGAAGATCGCGGTCGCCAAGCTGTAGGCCAGGGAGAAGCCGGCTACGCGCACTTCAACCGGCATGATTTCGGTCAGGGCCGGGATCATGGCGCCGTTGTACATGCCGTACAGGAACGAGAACCACAACAGGGTTTCCAGCATGTGGGCGAAGCTCGGCGCGTTGACCACGAACGACAGCGCCGGGTAAGCGGTGATCACGGTCAGGGCGGTCATGGCGAGCAGCACCGGCTTGCGGCCAAAACGGTCGCTCAGGGTGCCGCCGATGGGCAGCCAGACAAAGTTCGACACCGCCACCAGCAAGGTCACCAGCAGCGCATCGGAGGTGCTCAGTTGCAGCACGGTCTTGCCGAAGGTCGGTGCGTACACGGTGATCAGGTAGAACGCGGTGGTGGTCATGGCCACCATCAGCATGCCGCCGATGACCACGGTCCAGTTCTTCGCCAGGGTGGCCAGCACTTCGCGCATGGTCGGGCGATGCTTACGGTTGGCGAACTCTTCGGTCTCTTGCAGGTTGCGGCGCAGGATGAAGATGAACGGGATGATCACGCAGCCGATGGCGAACGGAATGCGCCAGCCCCAATCGGCAACGACGGCCGGTTCCATCCACACGTTCAGGCCATAACCCAGTGCAGCGGCGACCACGATGGAGATCTGTTGGCTGCCCGATTGCCAGCTGGTGTAGAAACCCTTGCGGCCCGGAGTAGCCATTTCAGCCAGGTACACCGACACACC
>NZ_JACARO010000018.1 GCF_013386585.1 Pseudomonas sp. P7548
GCTGGCTTGGCGGCTGGTTTCGCAGCAGCAGGTTTAGCAGCTGGCTTGGCGGCTGGTTTCGCAGCAGCGGTTTTGGCAGCAGGCTTGGCGGCTGGCTTGGCGGTAGCTTTGGCCGGAGCTTTCACGGCAACCGCTTTTGCAGGGGTACGCGCGCCCAACACTTTGGCTACGGCTTCCTTCACACGACCAACGCCCTGGGCCAGTTTCAGGCTTTCTTGAGCGTCTTTTTTGAGTTGGGAAATGTAGGTGCGGGTTTCAGCTTGGCGATCCTTGAGGGCGTCCAGCAGGTCCTCAAGTTCTTTGACAGCGTCTTTGGCTTTGGCTTGTGCCTTGGCCTTGCCGGCAGTGGCGGCGTCTTGCAGTTTGGTGCGGGATTTGTGCAGCTTCTCTTGCGCTTTACCGCGTTGTTTTTCCAGCTTGGCGAGCAGCTTTTCTGCATCGGCCAACGCTTGGGAACAAGCGCTTTCCAGGTGTTCGAGCAAGCTGCCCGACAGTTGTTGGAGTAAATGCAACGGGGTATTAACAGGCTTCTGTTTGGCCGACATGGTTTACCTCCTGGCTGACGTGGGTGCGGCTCATACTAGCCCTCTGCTCTTACCGCCGCTAGGGCATGTTGACAGTATCGTTTGCGTTGCGTTGCAACGTGCGAAAATTCTTATCGATATAACGAAAAACCGCGCCACTTTTTACCCACCCACACTGGCATAATCCGTCGCACTTTCGGCGGGAGGATGCCCATGTCGCGTTACCTTTTTCTAGTGCTTGGCCTGGCGGTTTGCACAGCCAATGCGGGCGAGCAAACGCCGTCCAAAACGACGGCCCCAGACCCGCACGACCTCGCCTACAGCCTAGGTGCCAGCCTGGGCGAGCGCTTGCGCCAAGAGGTTCCCGACCTGCAGATTCAGGCATTGCTCGAAGGTCTCAAACAAGCCTATCAAGGCAAACCCCTGGCTCTGGACAATGCGCGCATTGAACAGGTGCTCGCCCAGCACGAAGCTCAAAGCGAAGCCGATGCCCAGGTTCCACAAACCGAAAAAGCGCTCGCCGCCGAGCAGCAATTTTTAGCCAAGGAAAAAGCACTGAGTGGCGTGCGCGAATTGGCGGATGGCATCCTGCTCACCGAGCTCTCGCCCGGCAGTGGCAGCAAGCCATTGGCCAGTGATGAGGTACAGGTCAAATACGTGGGGCGATTGCCCGATGGGACCGTCTTCGATCAGAGCACGCAACCGCAGTGGTTCCGCCTGGACAGCGTAATCAGCGGCTGGAGCAGCGCCTTGCAGCAGATGCCGGTCGGCGCGAAATGGCGCTTGGTGATTCCTTCTGCCCAGGCCTATGGCGCCGACGGCGCAGGTGAGTTGATCCCACCCTACTCGCCCCTCGTATTCGAGATCGAACTGCTCGGAACCCGCCACTGACCCCATAAAAAACGGTGCGCCATGCGCACCGTTTTTTTATCTCGCCATCAGGGGTCAGGCCTGGGTGGCGGACTCTTCCTTGTGCGCGTTGTGCAGCACTTCGATCAGGCAATCTTCCAGCTCGAATCGCTCGTGAAGCAGCGCGCCCAGCTCTTTGAATTTTGCCGCCACGCAGTTGCCGGCGTCGCACAGATCGGTGAACGCCAGCAACTTTTCAGTGATGACGTCGATACGCGGATAAATGGTTTCGGCAAGGTCCAGGCCACGCTGATCGTCAAAGGCTTCCGCCTCCTTGGTCAGTTGCTCGTAGACCCCGAAGTGGCCAGCAGACACGTAGTCCACCAAGACCCCACAGAAATCCTGCAATGGTTCGCGGTTCTGGGACAATGCTTCGGGCTTGGCACCGAGAGCATCAAAGGCCCGAACCAGTTCGTGACGTGCCTTCAGCCAGCTGTCGATCAGCTTGTGCACTCCACCCCAGCGTTCCTGAGCATTCTGACAACTTTCCAGCATGATGATCTCTCTTCCCTAGTAGGGGCGCTGCCGCCTGGTGCCCGCGCAACACTTCAAGGATAAAGCAGCAACCGGACAAGGCTGCATCTGACAAACGGTTTTACTGATGCGTGCGGGCCAGATTATGCCCGCATGACTATGGCTTCAAGGTACGCAGGACAGAAAGTTCATACAAGTGTTTAATCCCGTCCTACTACCTTCGGCCCACACTCAGCGCTTTGCCAACCCCGAGGGCTGGCTCAAAAACAGTCGTGAAAACTGCAGGACACCAAGGATCAGCATCGCCACGAAGCACAACAGGCTCCATTCAGGCAGGCTCAAGTCAAACAGCGTCCAATTGATCTCGACGCAGTCCACGGAGCCTTTGACCGTCGATTGCAAGGCCTGCCAAAACGACAGGTTTTCAAGCATGGACTGCAAGCTGGGCCAGCAGTCAGCCGGCTGATCCGATGCGACATTTTGCAGCAACACCTGGCGCACAGCGGTGACCGCTCCCAGCAATGCACACCCCATGCTGGCCACCCCGTACAGGATGACCGCAGAGCGCTTGGGGTTATGAAGGGCGGCCACCAGGTTGATCACGGTGAATGTCGCCACATAAATGCGTTGGACCTGGCACAGGAAGCAGGGGCGTAGCAGCGCGCCGTACTCGACATAAAAAGACGCGCCCAACGTCAGCGCACCCGCCAGGAAGGCCAGGAAAAACAAGGAGCGTGAAGGGGCCAAAGACATTGTTGATCCGTACCGCAGGAGACAGGCCGCTACGGTAGAGGAAAGGCCTGACTCCTTTCAATACGCGCTGGAGCAGACGATTCGGCGAGGGCATGAGGATATGCCGTCAGAGTCTGGATGACTTGGGGCGGCCAAGAGTAGGAATTTGCTTCCTCATCTACTTGCCCCTGTATTTACAGGGAATCGAAGGGCTGGCTCCAGAAAATTCCGAGCCAGCCTCCGCTTGCTTTCCTACTTCACGCTCGCACGGGCACTGGCAAGGGTGACGCCAGCAAACGGTTGTCCAGAAGTCCCAGACCTTCCTGGAACAACTGGTTACTGCGTTCAGTGTCACCCAGTTGCGCAAGCAACCGTGCCAACTCGGCACAGGCTTCAGGATTGCGCTGCACCTGCAGGCTGCTTTCAAGGTAGTCCCGCGCCTTGCCCCACAAACTGTTCTGCAGGCACAGGCGGCCCAACGTCAGCAGCAGGCTGGCATCGCCCGGGTGGTCCTTGAGCCAGCCTTCGGCAAACTTCAACTGGCGGGCCGGATCGCTACCACGCAGCAGACCATAGAGCCGGATCAAGTGGCTGTCATAGCCGCGCTTGATAGCGCCACGCAACACTTCCTCAGCCTTCGTATCGGCACCCAATCGGCGCAGTTGCTCGGCGTAGGCCAAGACCAATGGCGGCTCCTGACGCTGGGCAGACGTGAGTTGTTCCCACGCACGCTCAAGGGACTGCAACCCGGCTTCACTCTGGTCTTCACGCTGGGCTGCCAGGCTGAGGTTCTCACCCCAGGCACGGCGCTCGAGTTCGGCCAGCTCCGGGGGTGGCAAAACCTTGTCTTTGCGCAGCTCAGGCATCAGCCGAATCACCGACGACCAATCGCCGCGCTGCTGATGCAGGCGTTGCAACTGGCGCAGCACCTGGGCGTTATGCGGGTGGCGCTCGTGCATCGCCTGCAAGGTGGTCAGCGCACCCTCGGTATCACCACGGTCCAGTTGCAATTGCGCATGGCTCAGGGCAACCGCCAACTCAGCTTGGGGTTGACGCTCCAGGGCGCGCTCCAACAAACCGTCGGACTCTTCATAACGCCCCTGCTCGTTGGCCGCACGCGCAGCACCGAGGTAGTAAAGCAGCGGCTGGCGCTCGGCTTCTGCGGCACGGTGCAAGTGGCGTTCGGCGCTGGCCCAGCGGCCTTCGGCAAGGTCCATCTGGCCCTGCTCGATCGCAATCTGTACGCGCCGGCTGCGGTTGCGCCGCGACCACGGGTTGACCACCCCACCCGACGTCGTGAGCAGGCTCAGCAGCACGCGGATCAGGTAGATCGCCAAGCCGAGCACAAATACCGCCACCAGCGTGGCCCACAGGCTCGACTCGTAATGCAACAGATGGGGATAGGTAATCAACACGTAGCCGGTGTGTTTCGAAATGCCCACGGCCAGTGCCAGGGCGATCGCAACGGCCAGCACCAGGATCACATAGAAACGCTTCATCGGCTCTACTCCTGGGTCGCCGGCGTACCCGCCGCCGCCTTGGCTTCATCAGCAGACAGGTGACGACGATCCAGGTAGGCCTGCACCGCCGCAAGGCTCGCCGCCAGGTCCGGTGTCACCACCGAAACGGCCTTGGGCTCAAGTTCGGCGATACGCGCAAGCATGGCCTTGCTCTGCGGATTGTCCTGATTGAAGTTGTCCTGCAACACGCTGCGCGCTTCGCCGAGGGCACGGCTGTACACCGCCGTTTCGCCATTGAGCGCGGCCCACTGCGCCTGCTCGAGTGCCAGGCTCAACGCCAGGCGTACCTGGTTCAAGCCCTGGCCGGCGAGCAGCGGACGGATGTTGTCATCCGGGTTGAAGTCGATGCGGAAGTAACGGGAAATCTGCTCCCACCATTGGCTCCAGCGGCTTTCCGTATCGGTGGTCGGGCGCCCTTGCGAGGCCGGCTCGGTGAGTTGGTATTCCGGCGCGATGGCTGCCAGTTGCACCACCTGGTCACGCAACGCTGCCAGTTGCAGGTACAGCCCGGTACGGTCCGGCTGCTCGACACTGCGCAGGGCAACAAGGCTCTTGGCCAACTGCTCACGCGCGGCATAGGAACCTGGGTCGCTCTGCTCACGCAGAATTTCGTCGGCACCCTGCACCAGCGCCTGGGCACTGTTGATGTCCTGCAGGGCAGAAAGGCGCAAGCTGGCCAGACGGATCAGGTGCTCGGCTTCTGCCAGGCGCCAGTCCTGGCGGCTGGCACCCAGCACGGTTTCCAGGCGCTGGCTCAGGCGTTGCTGATCGCCTTGTAGTTGGGCGACCAGACGACGACGCTCCTCCAGTTCATCTGCGGCGGGCAGCTGTGCCAGGCGTGCAGCCAGTTGCTGCTGGCTCTGCTTGAGCGACTGGGATTGGTCATCGAGGGTCTGCACCTGCCCCAGCTGTTGCTGGCTGCTGGCTTGCAGGGCACGGACCTGCCAGATCCCCCAACCGCCGGCAGCAACCCCTGCGGCGCCGAGCAACAGGGCCACGACTGCCAGACCATTGCCACGACGTGGCGCGGTGACCGGTGGCTCAACCGGCGCACTCAGTGCGGGCTGGGCTTCTTCTTTAGGCAAGGCTGTTTCGCTCACGTATCCGTCCTTTGCGTATTCAGAGAGTGGGAGCGGCTTGCCTCATGGGACAGAGCTGCGCAACGCCACTAACAAAGCCGCGGCACTCGCGCCGCGACAATCCACAACTTTTTCTGCGCCCGCCGCCCGCGCCATCTCACAGACTCGCGGGCTCGGCACGAACAACGGCAACTGTGCCACAAGCGGCCAATCCGGGCCGGCCAACGCCTGCAGGTGCAAAAAACCCTGCCCACTGCTGACCACCAGGCCATTCAAGCGTTCCAACTGGATGCGTTGCATCAGCACCCCGACGTCATAGGCCGGCAGGAAACGGCGGTACAACGCCAGATACTCGACACTAGCACCTTGCTCGCGCAAACGCTCAGCCAGCAGCTCCCGGCCGCCCTCCCCGCGCAGGATCAACACCCGTGCACCGGGCCGTGCAATCGCTTCGCGCAGGGCCGGCAGCGCCAGCAAGGCCTCGCTGTCGTCACCGGTTTGCGGATAATGAACGTCCAGGCCCTGGTCGGCCAGTACCTGCGCAGTCGCAGCACCGACACTGAACCACGGCAGTTGCGGCCAGCGTCGGTCCAACCGCTGCACAGTGAGGCGCGCAGCCGGCTTGCTGACGACGATCACCGCGCAATAGCGGCCTAGATCATCGAACACAGCCTGCTGTGCCGGGGTGATGGGTAAAGGTTCGGTGTCCAGCAAGGGCAGGCTGCTGCTGAAGATGCCCGCATCGGACAACGTCGCCACCAGTGCTGCCGACTCCTCGGCAGGCCGCGTCAGCAGCACACGCCAGTCGGTCACTGTGGACCGGCCTCGCCATAGACTTTCTGCAGAATGGCGCCGGCGCCTTTTTCCAGCAGCTCTTCGGCCACCTGGATACCCAGGGCCGTGGCATCGCGTTGCGGGCCGCGCACCTGGGCGGTGAGCAAGGTACCGCCCTCAGGGTCGCCCACCAGGCCGCGCAACCACAGGTTTTCACCCTCAAGCACGGCGTAGCAGGCGATCGGCACCTGGCAGCCGCCGTTGAGGTGCTTGTTCAAGGCGCGTTCGGCGGTCACACGGACTTCGGTGTCGGGGTGATCGAGAGGCTTGAGCAGCGCGTGGATTTCACTGTCGGCGGTACGGCATTCGATGCCCACGGCGCCCTGCCCGCCTGCTGGCAGGCTGTCTTCGACGCTGATGGCCGAGGTGATGCGATCCTCGAAACCCAGGCGGATCAGGCCGGCGGCGGCGAGAATGATCGCGTCATACTCACCCGCATCCAACTTGGCCAGGCGCGTATTGACGTTGCCCCGCAGGAAGCGGATCTGCAGGTCCGGGCGGCGGGTCAGCAACTGTGCCTGGCGACGCAGGCTGGAGGTGCCGACGATGCTGCCCAGGGGCAGATCATCCAAGGAGGCGTAGGTGTTGGAAACGAAGGCATCACGTGGGTCTTCACGCTCGCAAATGCAGTACAGGCCCAGGCCTTCAGGGAAGTCCATCGGCACGTCTTTCATGGAGTGCACGGCGATGTCGGCTTCGTTTTCCAGCAGCGCGGTTTCCAGCTCCTTGACGAAAAGCCCCTTGCCGCCGATCTTCGACAGCGGCGAGTCGAGCAGCTTGTCGCCGCGACTGACCATGGGCACCAGGGACACTTTGAGGCCCGGATGGGCCTGCTCAAGGCGTGCTTTGACGTATTCGGCCTGCCACAAGGCCAGGGCGCTTTTACGGGTGGCGATGCGGATTTCGCGAGAGGACATGGATCAATCCGTACTGAATAGATACGGCAGATAATAACAGCTCAGGCAAATACGCTTTGATTTGAATCAGCAAGTGCGGGGCCTCCCTGGCCGCGCCGCACCGGGATAAGACATTATGGCCTGGCTCCAGCCCTTGGGCTAAAGATGCTGCATCATCTTGCGCACACCGGCCACATGGCGGCGACTGACGATCAGAGCGTCGCCGTTAAGCCCCTTGAGGAACAATTGGAAGTGCCCCAGTGGCGTGCGTTGCAGGCGTTCTATTCGCTCACGGGCAACCAGCGCGTTGCGGTGGATGCGCACGAAACGATCGCCAAATTCATCTTCAAGGGCCTTGAGTGGCTCGTCGAGCAACACCTCGCCGGCCTCGTGGCGCAGCGTCACGTACTTGTGATCGGCAATGAAGTAGACCACCTGGCTCAGGGGAATCAGCTCGATGCCTTTGCGGGTACGCGCACTGATATGGCTGCGCGGTCCATTGCCGCTCTGGGCTGCCGGCTGAGTCAAGGCGGCAAGCTGGACGCGGGTTGGGCGCTCGGCCTTTTTCAGGGCCTTGAGCAAGGCGTCGCCCGTCACCGGCCTGGTGAGGAAGCTGACACCGCTGGCTTCCAGCGTCTCCGCGGAAAACTCTTCAGCGGTTGCGCAAAAGACCACGGCAGGTGGCGACTCTCGCTCGCTCAATCGGGCCGCAACTTGCAAGCCATCGAGGCCCGGCATACGGATATCGAGCAACACCACATCCGGCTTGAGGCTGTCGATTAGCGCCAACGCCTCTTCACCGGTGGTGGCGCTCGGTTCAAGGACTGTATAACCCTCAAGTTCACTGACCAGTCGGCTCAGTCGCTCGCGGGCTTGGGGTTCGTCATCAACGATCAGGACATTCATATTGCGCTGGATTCCTGCGTGAGTCTCGCACAAGGATAGCGTAGACAGGTGCGGTGACTTGCGTCACAGCGATCCACGCTAAGACTAGCGCGAGCGGCAAAAAGTGCCCCGAGAGCGGCACCCATATTTACCCGGACCTGTTCAATTGCGCCCAAGACCTGCTGCCTTCGGGCACTGTCGTAGGGTTTGCTGATACACAATCCGAATACCCCCCTTTTTAAATGGATAGTCTGGGTTCTGACCGCATCACCCGACTTTGGTGCATTCACGCTCTATCAGTGCAACTGTAGACGCTCACTGAGACGACATTGTGCAATCGTCAAATATCGTTTCAATAAACCGCTGCCCCCAGTCTCTTCCCGGACGCGTTCGGCGGCAAGGCACTTAGCCATCCTTCGCACAAATAAAAATGCCGACCACCCGCAGCACCGCGTTCCCGGGCAACCCTGTTATTATCGCCGGCACACCTCAACGCCTCTTTTAAGCAGATCACGAGCGAATCCATGAGCACCGACAAGACCAACCAGTCCTGGGGCGGCCGCTTCAGTGAACCCGTCGACGCCTTCGTCGCCCGCTTCACCGCCTCCGTCACGTTCGACCAGCGCCTCTACCGCCACGACATCATGGGCTCTATCGCCCACGCGACGATGCTGGCCAAGGTCGGCGTACTGACCGACGCCGAGCGCGACAGCATCATCGACGGCCTGACCACCATCCGTGGCGAGATCGAGGCCGGTACGTTCGACTGGCGCGTCGATCTGGAAGACGTGCACATGAACATCGAAGCCCGCCTCACCGACCGCATCGGTGTGACCGGCAAGAAACTGCACACCGGCCGTAGCCGTAACGACCAGGTGGCCACCGACATCCGCCTGTGGCTGCGTGACGAAATCGATCTGATCCTGGGCGAAATCACCCGCCTGCAAAAAGGTCTGCTGGAGCAGGCCGAGCGCGAGTCGGGCACCATCATGCCGGGCTTCACCCACCTGCAAACAGCGCAGCCTGTGACCTTTGGCCACCACCTGCTGGCCTGGTTCGAAATGCTCAGCCGCGACTACGAGCGCCTGGTGGATTGCCGCAAGCGCGCCAACCGCATGCCCCTGGGCAGCGCCGCACTGGCCGGCACCACCTACCCGATCGACCGCGAATACACCGCACAACTGCTGGGTTTTGACGCCGTAGGCGGCAACTCCCTGGACGGCGTGTCGGACCGCGACTTCGCCATCGAATTCTGCGCCGCCGCCAGCATCGCGATGATGCACCTGTCGCGCTTCTCCGAAGAGCTGGTGCTGTGGACCAGCGCGCAATTCCAGTTCATCGACCTGCCGGACCGCTTCTGCACCGGCAGCTCGATCATGCCGCAAAAGAAAAACCCCGACGTACCTGAGCTGGTACGTGGCAAGAGCGGCCGCGTATTCGGCGCGCTGATGGGCCTGCTGACCCTGATGAAAGGCCAACCTCTGGCCTACAACAAGGACAACCAGGAAGACAAGGAACCGCTGTTCGACGCCGCCGACACCCTGCGCGACTCACTGCGTGCCTTTGCCGACATGATCCCGGCGATCAAGCCCAAGCACGCGATCATGCGTGAAGCGGCGCTGCGCGGTTTCTCCACCGCCACCGACTTGGCGGACTACCTGGTTCGCCGTGGCCTGCCGTTCCGCGACTGCCACGAAATTGTCGGCCACGCGGTGAAATACGGCGTAGACACCGGCAAGGACCTGGCGGAAATGAGCCTGGAAGAACTGCGTCAGTTCAGCGACCAGATCGAGCAGGACGTGTTCGCCGTGCTGACCCTGGAAGGTTCGGTGAATGCCCGTAACCACGTGGGCGGCACAGCACCGGCGCAGGTCAAGGCAGCCGTCGCACGCGGCCAGGCCCTGCTCGCCAGCCGCTAGACCTCGTTTTCTGCTGCAACGCGGTCAACCCTCTGGGAGCGGGCTTGGTCGCGAAAGCGGTATTTCAGTCACCGATACATTGACTGATCCACCGCTTTCGCGAGCAAGCCCGCTCCCACATTTTGAGCTGCGCTCGTCGTAATTATTTTTTTGCCGCAATCATCGCCATAAACGCCGGCATCGCGGCTTCCCTGTCCGCCGCAACCTTCTGCGCATTGGGCATGGCATGCAGCTTGTCCAGCAGCGCTTTCGCCTTAGGCATCTCAGCCAGAAAATCCAGCCCAAACAACTTCTCGCCCACCACGCAGGCGAGGTTCATGCTGTACATGAAATACAGATCGGCAAGCGTGAAGCTCTCCCCGGCGACATAGGGTGCGAACTTGCCATGTCGCCCCAGCGCCCCCACCCCCAGCAGCAATTCGGCCTTGGATTTGTCCTTGATCGCCTCCGGCACCGGCATACCGAAAAACGCTTCAGCGAAACAGGCGCGGGCTGGCAACTCGATGTACAGCTCGATTTCCCGACACAGCGCCAGCACCTGAGCGCGCTGGAACGGCTCGGCGGGCAGCAGTGAAGGACCTTCCTGGGTTTGCTCGAGGTATTCGAGGATCACGCTGGTCTCGTTGATAAACCCCTGCTTGACGCCCAGTACCGGCACCTTGCCTCGCGGGCTGACCGCCAAGGCTTCGGGGGTTTGGCCAGCGTAAAAAGGCACCTCTTCGAAAGGCAGCCCTTTCTCCAGCAACGCCAGCTTGACCATGTTGTAGTAGTTGCTGACCGAAAAACCGTAGAGCTTGAGCATTGCAGGTGCCTCCAGGCCGGGTATGGGGTTGGCTGCATGAGTTATAGATCCGAAGCGTCCACCTGACCAGCAGCATCACCCGCCTGAATGGGCGTAGACTGGCGCCCTTTCCTTGAGGAGCCTGCCATGAGCGAGCCGACCGATATCGACAACGACGAAGAAGAATTCGCCGAGACCACCCTGATCGAAGCGATCGAAAACCAGATCGAAAGCGAAAACCCGCCTGCCGCCAAGGCCACGTTCAACAAGCTGACCCTGGTGGGTTACGAGCGTGAAGACATCCTGCAAATGATGGCCCACGTGCTGGCCGTCGAGATCGACGCTTTGCTGGAAGAGGACCGCGCGTTCAATACCGAATGGTATGAAACTGCACTGCGCGCGCTGCCGACGCTGCCGCCTGAAAAGCAATAACCCCGGCACACTCAACACGCTGGACAGTTCGGCAAAGTGCGTTCACCTTATGGCCTGCTAGCCTCTAATAAATTCTTAGAAAGTCTGGAGTCCTTATGTCGTATACCCCTGAGTTGGTTGCCGAACTGGAAATCCTTGTACTCTTCCCCCTGGACAGCACCAAAGAAGGCCTGAAAGTCCATCAGACCGCCTCCCCGACTGCCATCGCCGCTGCCAAACGCCTCCACGCCAAAGGGCTGATCGACCAGCCAGACGGAGGCTACCTGACCAGCCTCGGCCGTGACGCTGCGGAGCAGGCCCAAACCCTGCTGACCATCTTGACCACCGCCCATACCAAAGAAGCTGCCTGACACGTGATATCGCCCATGGAGTCCGCCGATTGCGGATTCCGAGGGCGTTGCTGTGGGTCGATAAAATTCTGACGTCAAAAACCTTTTACCTCTAAACCTCCTACGCTTCTGACTGTAAACTCCTACATGGCCGCCCACGTCGGGCCCTGCAGCCTGCGAAGCCGAAATGACCCGCACCCATGAAATCCGCCCCGACCTGGACGAAGGCATCGACCGCAAGGTGCTGGCCCAGTTGCGCGCGCGTTTCATGGCCCTCAACGAAGGCCGTATGGCCAGGGCAATCGAGGGGCTGACACCGCGTCAGCAAAGCGTGCTGACACTGCTGCCGCTGTTTTTCCACGTCAACCACCCGCTGTTGCCAGGCTATGTTTCGGGCAGCACGCCTGCCGGGCTGTCGAACTTCGAACCCGACGCCCAGGCCCTGACCGAAGCCCAGCGCCTGACCCGTTCCTTTTCCTATAAGCCGCGCCATGGCAACCCGCCCCGCCCTATCCACGGCCTGTTCCTGATGGGCAGCCTCGGCACCCTGGCCCAGGCGGACCAGAGCGACATGGACGTGTGGGTGTGCCACGCGCCGGACCTGGGCGAAAACGAACTGGCCGAACTGCGCAAGAAATGCCAGTTGCTGGAAACCTGGGCGCTGAGCATGGGGGCCGAGGCGCATTTCTTCCTGATCGAGCCCACACGCTTTGTGCTGGGTGAGCGCGACACCCAGCTCAGCTCCGACGACTGCGGCACCACCCAGCACTACCTGCTGCTGGACGAGTTCTATCGCACCGCCATCTGGCTGGCCGGGCGCACGCCGATCTGGTGGTTGGTGCCGGTGTATGAAGAAACCCGCTATGCCGAGTTCACCCACGCGCTGATCTCCAAGCGCTTTATCCGCGCGGATGAAACCCTCGACCTCGGCCACCTGGCGCACATTCCTCCGGGGGAGTTCATTGGTGCCGGCCTGTGGCAACTGTTCAAGGGCATCGAATCGCCCTACAAGTCCGTGCTCAAGCTGCTGCTCACCGAGGTCTACGCCAGCGAACACCCCAACGTGCAGTGCCTGAGCCTGCGCTTCAAACGCGCGGTATTCGCCAACCAGATGGACCTGGACGAGCTGGACCCTTACATCGTGGTCTACCGCCGCATCGAGGAGCACCTCAAGGCGCGCAACGAGCCGGAACGCCTGGAGCTGGTACGGCGCGCGCTGTACCTGAAGGTCAATCGCAAGCTCAGCGCCGGCAAGGGCAGCACAAGCTGGCAGCGCTTGCTGCTTGAGCGCCTGGCCCATGAATGGGGCTGGGACCAGCGTCAACTGGCGCTGCTGGACAGTCGCAGCCAGTGGAAAGTGCGCCAGGTGGCGTCCGAGCGCCGCGCCCTGGTCAATGAGCTGAACTACAGTTACCGCTTCCTGACCCAGTTTGCCCGCACCGAACAGACCGTCAGCCTGATCAACAAGCGCGACCTCAATGTGCTGGGCCGGCGCCTGTACGCAGCGTTTGAACGCAAGGCCGGCAAGGTCGAGTTCATCAACCCGGGGATCGCCCCGGATCTGGCCGAAGACACCCTCACCCTGGTGCAGTCGCCCAACCGCAAGGAGCCGGGCCAGCACCATTGGGGCCTGTACAACGGCAACCTCACCGCCCTGGAATGGGAGCACTTTGCGCCGATCAAGCGCAGTCGCGATCTGTTGGAGATGCTGACCTGGTGCCATCGCAACGGCGTGATCGACACCAGCACACGCCTGGCCCTGCACCCGGGCACCAGCGACATGACCGAGTTCGAGCTGTTCAACCTGCTCGGCAGCCTGCAGCAGACCATCGCCCTGCCCCTAGCCAGCGTCGACGAAGAACGCCTGCTGCGCTCGGCGGTGCCGGAGGACGTGTTGCTGCTGATTAACGTCGGGGTCGACCCGCTCAAGCATCACCGCGACCTGAACATCCTGATGACCACCGAGCGTACCGACTCCCTGAGCTACGCCGGGGTGCGCGACAACCTGGTGCTGACCCTGGACCAGGTCACGCTCAATAGCTGGAACGAGGTGATGGTCAGCCGCTACGACGGCCCCCACGCCTTGCTCGACTGCCTGCGCGACTACCTCAACCAACTGCCGTCAGATCACCTGCCCCGGCTGCGGGTGCGCTGCTTCTGTCACAATCGTGCGCAATTCATTGCACAGCGCGTCGAGGAAATTTTCGACACGGCGCAAAACCTGCTGCTGGGCCAGGGCAACCATCGCTACCTGCTCCAAGTGCAGCAGCATTATCACGTCATGGAGCTGATGCCGGGGCAAGCCACCCATGTCTCGTTGCCGACCCAGGAGGCGCTGATCGCCTACCTCAGCGAAGAGCTGGCCAGCTACAGCCCGCTGCACCTGGACGCCATGGCCCTGGAGGACCATGACCTGGCACTGCTGCTACCCATGGGTCAGGCCGATTGCGTGCAGGTGTTCTACAGGGTCAACGAGGGGTTCGCCGAGCTGTACGTGCTGGATGAGTTCAATGCGCTGTGGCAACAGCGCCTGCCATTTCATGATGAACAAAGCCTGTTGGCGCCGTTGCAGCGCTTCCTGCAATCGATCATCTATCGTCGCGAGGCGCTCTCGCCCCTGAACACTCAACACCCCTTGGGCGGTGTGCAAACCCTGTATTACCAGTTATTACCGTCTGGCAGTACCCGTGCTCGCGGCATCGAACCACGGCCAGCGCCGCAGAACCCGGCGAACAAGCCGTTCTACGATGTGCAGGCGATCATCGGGAAGGCGGCGCCGGGTTTGGTTGGCATCACCCTGTATTGCAACCAGCGGGAATTTTCCGAGTTGGAATTTGGTGACCAGTTGTTTGCCGTGGTGGCCCAGGAGATTGTCGGGCAGCGCCGCGAGACCGAGCGCTACCGCTGCTACATCACCGACCTCGACCTGTCCGGCCTGCTCGGTGATGTGCAAAGCCCTAGCAACCTGTACCTGCGCTACAAGGCCGAGCTGGAGCTGTCGCTCAACGAGGCGTTGAGCCAGCTTTAGAGAGGAAACGCGCCGCCGTCTTTCGGCTGGCCTTCAACGCTGAGCAATTCCAGCTTGAGGGTCTTGCCACCGGGAGCCGGCCAGTCGATGTGCTGGCCCACTTGCAGGCCCAGCAAGGCGCTGCCCACCGGTGCCAGGATCGAAATCTTGCCCTCGTCGGCATTCGCGTGCTTCGGATAGACCAGGGTCAGATGGTAGTCCTTGCCACTGCCCTGCTCACGGCAATGCACGCTGGAGTTCATGGTCACGACACCCGCAGGCACTTCATCGTGGCCAACCACGTCTTCGGCGCGGTCGAGTTCGGCTTGCAACGCTTCGACGCCGGGAGATTCGTCGCCCAGGCGGTCGATCAGTTGCTCCAGACGCTGCACGTCAAGACGGGTGAGGATGATGGACGGTGCGGTGGTCATGATTCAGGCAGACTCCTTTTTTCTGCACAAAAAAGCAAAACCCCGCCAGAAAAAGGCGGGGTTCTCACGGGCCTCGATGAGTTGAGGCGTACCCGGACACTACCACAGCGTCACAAATAAACAAGACGACCTCAGGCGCGCGCCTTGCGCTGTTCGGCCTCGGCGCAGATCACCCGGCGCCGCGCATCGTCGGCGGAGCGCCATTCCCGGATGTCTTCCACGTGGCGGAAGCAACCGAGGCAGACTTTTTGCTCATCCAGGCGACACAAACTGATACAAGGTGACGGCACCGCCGGGCTGACATTACTGAACAGCGGCTTGGGCGGACGGACGGGTGCAGGCTGGGTCACGGTCAGTTCTCGTCCTGCCCCAACTCATCAAAGTCCAGCGCTTCGCCGGTATATTCCTCGACCAGCCGCGCGAGCATTTCACCCAACAGCTCCTCACTCTTGTCGCACTGCCATTTGCCGCTTTCTTCGTCATAGTCGAAGTGAACGCCACCGGAACGTGCTGCCAGCCACAGCTGACGCAAAGGCTCCTGGCGGCTGAAGATCAATTGCTGACCGCTCTCGAACTTGACGGTCAGCACGCCCGCCGAGTTTTCCAGGTCCACGTCCAGGCCGCTGTCGTCGAAAATATCTTCCAGCGCCTGCTGGGTCGAATCCACCAGGTCGTGAAAACGGGCTTCGGTCAAACTCATTGTGGCAACCTCAAAAGTGTCTGGTTTTGCTCAAGCGCCGCACGATACGGGCGAGCTTCGCCGATTGCAAAGGATACCGATTTCATCACAGGTGACGGCATGAAATATCCTCAGCCAGCGTAGTACGCATCCGAACTCTCTCGGCAAAGCCCCGCCAGACGGGTATTCCAGCGC
Source organism: Pseudomonas sp. P7548 (assembly GCF_013386585.1). Lineage (GTDB taxonomy): Bacteria > Pseudomonadota > Gammaproteobacteria > Pseudomonadales > Pseudomonadaceae > Aquipseudomonas. Next base: position 15,627 of record NZ_JACARO010000018.1, read on the forward strand.
ATAGGCAAGCTGGCGGGTGGTCGGTATACTCGGGCGCAATTAATGCATATTCAAGGATTTCGCCATGAAGCGCCTGATCTCTTCTCTTGCTGCGCTCGTCGCGGTCGCTTGCCTCGTTAGTGCCTGTGGTCAAAAAGGCCCGCTGTACCTGCCCGATGACAGCAAAGACCCGAATGAACAGGCGCAATCGTCGCAAAAGCCAGCCAAAGCGCATAAGCACGACACCTACGAATAAGGGAAACCCATGGACGCTTTTAACTACCGGGACGGCGAGCTGTTCGCGGAAGGCGTGGCGTTGTCCGCGATTGCCCAGCGCTTTGGCACCCCGACCTATGTGTACTCCCGTGCGCATATCGAAGCCCAGTACCGTTCTTTCACCGACGCCCTCGACGGCGTGCCGCACCTGGTGTGCTACGCGGTCAAGGCCAACTCCAACCTGGGTGTATTGAATGTCCTGGCGCGATTGGGCGCTGGTTTTGACATCGTCTCCCGTGGCGAGCTGGAACGTGTGCTGGCCGCTGGCGGCACGGCTGACAAGATCGTGTTCTCCGGTGTCGGCAAGACCCGTGAAGACATGCGCCGCGCCCTGGAAGTCGGCGTGCATTGCTTCAATATCGAATCCACCGACGAGCTCGAACGCCTGCAGGTCGTGGCCGCCGAGATGGGCGTTCGTGCGCCGATTTCCCTGCGCGTCAACCCGGACGTCGACGCCGGCACCCACCCCTACATTTCCACCGGTCTCAAAGAGAACAAGTTCGGCATCGCCATTGCCGACGCCGAGGACGTGTACATCCGCGCCGCCCAGCTGCCGAACCTGGAAGTGCTGGGTGTCGACTGCCATATCGGTTCGCAACTGACCAGCCTGCCGCCGTTCCTGGATGCGCTCGACCGCCTGCTGGCGCTGATCGACCGCCTCGGCGAATGCGGCATCTACCTGCACCACATCGACCTCGGTGGCGGCGTGGGTGTGCGCTACCGCGACGAAGAGCCGCCGCTGATCGCCGACTACATCCAGGCAGTACGCGAGCGCATCGAGGGCCGCGACCTGACGCTGATGTTCGAGCCAGGCCGCTACATCGTGGCCAATGCCGGTGTGCTGCTGACCCAGGTCGAGTACCTCAAGCACACTGAGCACAAGGATTTCGCCATCGTCGACGCGGCGATGAACGACCTTATCCGCCCGGCCCTGTACCAGGCCTGGATGAATGTCACTGCCGTGACGCCTCGCCAAAGCGAAGCCCGCGCCTATGACATCGTCGGCCCGATCTGCGAGACCGGCGACTTCCTCGCCAAGGATCGTCAGCTGGCCCTGGAAGAAGGCGACCTGCTGGCCGTGCATTCGGCCGGTGCCTATGGGTTTGTCATGAGTTCCAACTACAACACCCGCGGTCGTACCGCCGAGGTGCTGGTGGACGGTGATCAAGCGTTTGAAGTGCGTCGCCGCGAGACGGTAGCCGAGTTGTATGCTGGCGAAAGCCTGCTGCCGGAGTAAGCCATGCTGCTGCGTTTTACCAAGATGCACGGGCTGGGTAATGACTTCATGGTCCTGGACCTGGTCAGCCAGCACGCGCATATCCTGCCCAAGCACGCCAAACAGTGGGGCGACCGTCACACCGGGATTGGTTTCGACCAACTGCTGATCGTCGAGGCGCCGAGCAACCCGGAGGTGGATTTCCGCTACCGGATCTTCAACTCCGACGGTTCCGAAGTGGAGCAGTGCGGCAACGGTGCCCGCTGCTTCGCCCGCTTCGTGCTGGATAAGCGCCTGACCGCCAAGCGGCAGATCCGCGTCGAGACCAAGAGCGGCGTGATCGAGCTGGATATCCGCAGCGACGGCCAGATCAGCGTCAACATGGGCGCGCCACGCCTGGTGCCGGCAGACATCCCGTTCCAGGCCACCGAGCAGGCGTCCAGCTACGCGGTCGACGTCGACGGCCAGATCGTCGACCTGGCAGCGGTCTCCATGGGCAACCCCCATGCGGTGCTGCGGGTCAATGACATCAACAACGCCCCCGTGCATGAACTGGGGCCGAAGATCGAACACCACCCGCGCTTTCCGGCACGGGTCAATGTGGGCTTCCTGCAGGTGATCGACCGTTCCCGCGCGCAACTGCGCGTTTGGGAGCGCGGCGCCGGCGAAACCCAGGCCTGCGGCACCGGTGCTTGCGCCGCTGCCGTGGCCGCGATCAGCCAGGGATGGATGGATTCGCCCCTGCTGATCGACCTGCCCGGTGGACGCCTGTCCATCGAATGGGCAGGCCCTGGCCACCCGGTGATGATGACCGGGCCGGCCTCGCGCGTATACGAAGGACAGGTCCGTCTATGAGTGAGCCAAGCCAATGACCGATAAGCCTCAAGTACCCGCACATGCGTCCCCGAGCGAAAGTCTGGAGGCCGCCGCCGTCGCGGCGTACCTTGAGGCTAATCCGGACTTCTTCGTCGAACACGAAGAGTTGCTGCCGGCCCTGCGCATTCCCCACCGGCGTGGCGACACCGTGTCGCTGGTGGAGCGGCAGATGAAGATCCTGCGCGAGCGCAATATCGAAATGCGCCACAAGCTCTCGCACTTGATGGACGTCGCCCGCGACAACGATCGCCTGTTCGAGAAAACCCGCCGCCTGATCCTGACCCTGATGGACGCCACCAGCCTGGAAGAAACGGTGATCGCCGTGGAAGACAGCCTGCGCCAGGACTTCCAGGTGCCCTTTGTCAGCCTGATCCTGTTCAGCGACAACCCGATGCCGGTGGGACGCTGGGTCAGCGGCGGCGAAGCGCAGACCGCCATTGGCGGCTTGCTGTCCGAAGGCAAGACCATCAGTGGCACCTTGCGTGAGCATGAGCTGGACTTCCTGTTTGGCGCCGAGCAGCGCAAGCAGATCGGCTCCACCGCCGTGGTTGCCCTCAGCCACCAAGGCTTGCATGGCGTACTCGCCATCGCCAGCCGCGACCCTGCGCACTACAAAAGCTCGGTGGGCACGCTGTTCCTGACCTACATCGCCGAAGTGCTGGGCCGCGTGCTGCCACGCTTCACCACCGCCTTGCGCGCGGTGCGCTAGCCATGGAACGGCAACTGGACGCTTATTGCGCTCACCTGCGCAACGAGCGCCAGGTGTCGCCCCATACGCTGGAAGCGTACCGACGGGATTTGAACAAAGTCCTGGCGTACTGCGAAAAGCAGCAGATCAGCAGCTGGAAGGCCCTGGACATCCAGAGCCTGCGCAGCCTGATCGCACGCCTGCACCAGGCCGGGCAATCCTCGCGCAGTCTGTCCCGCCTGCTGTCGGCAGTGCGTGGGCTCTATCACTACTTGAACCGTGAAGGCCTGTGCGATCACGACCCGGCCAATGGCCTGTCGCCGCCCAAAGGCGAACGGCGCCTGCCCAAGACCCTCGACACTGATCGTGCCTTGCAGCTTCTGGACGGTGCTGTCGAAGATGACTTCCTCGCCCATCGCGACCAGGCGATTCTTGAACTGTTCTACTCCTCGGGGCTGCGCCTGTCGGAGCTGACCGGCTTGAACCTCGACCAACTGGACCTGGCGGACGGCCTGGTACAAGTACTCGGCAAGGGCAGCAAAACCCGCGTACTGCCAGTGGGCAGGAAGGCCCGGGAAGCCTTGCAACTGTGGTTGCCGCTGCGCGCCCTGGCCAACCCCGTGGACGACGCAGTGTTCATCAGCCAGCAAGGCCGACGCCTGGGGCCACGGGCGATTCAAGTGCGGGTCAAGGCAGCCGGCGAACGCGAGCTGGGGCAGAACCTGCATCCCCATATGCTGCGGCACTCCTTTGCCAGCCATATGCTGGAATCGTCCCAGGACCTGCGCGCAGTGCAGGAACTGCTCGGCCACTCCGACATCAAGACCACGCAGATCTACACCCATCTGGACTTCCAACACCTGGCAACGGTGTACGACAGCGCCCATCCACGGGCCAAACGCATCAAGGGCGGCGACTCATGAGTATCAAGCTGATCACCTTCGACCTGGACGACACGCTCTGGGACAACGTACCGGTCATCATCAGCGCCGAAGCGTCGATGCGCGAATGGCTGGCGGTTAACGCGTCCAAGGTCGGCGACTTGCCCCTGGAGCATTTCGCCAGCCTGCGCCAGCAAGTGCTGGAGCGTCATCCCGAGCTCAAACACCGCATCAGCATCTTGCGGCATCGCGTGTTGATGCATGCGTTCGAAGAGGCCGGATATGCACAACCACAAGCTACGGAAATGGCGGATGTGTGTTTTGAAGCGTTCATTCATGCGCGCCATCAACTCACCCCGTTCCCCGAAGCCGAGCCCATGCTCCAGGCCCTGCGCCAGCACTTCCTGCTGGGGGTGATCACCAACGGCAACGCCGATGTGCAACGCGTTGGCCTGGCCGAATACTTCCACTTTGCCTTGCGTGCCGAAGACATCGGCATTGCCAAGCCGGATGCGCGGTTGTTTCAGGAGGCGTTGCAACGTGGCGGCGTGGACGCGAGCCAGGCGGTGCATATTGGCGATCATCCGGGAGATGACATCGCCGGGGCACAGCAGGCGGGGCTGCGGGCGGTGTGGTTCAACCCGACGGGTAAGGTGTGGGACGCGGATAAGCGCCCGGATGCAGAAATCCGCAGCTTGAACGAGCTGCCGCCACTGCTGCGCAACTGGCAGTAACACCAGCGATCAAAATGTGGGAGCGGGCTTGCTCGCGAATGCGGTGGGTCAGCCAGCTCATCTGGTACTGATACACCGCATTCGCGAGCAAGCCCGCTCCCACATTAGATTCACAGTGACTTGTAGAAAAACTTATTCCAGGCATGAAAAAGCCCGCAGCGACGGCGGGCTCTTTCCTACAAGCAGGTGGCTGACCTCAGATAGGTCGGCTGCCGTACTTGTTATCCGGCTTCTTCGGTGGATCTGCCACCACGTTGGCCTCGACTTCCTGCACTTTGCCGCCTTTGGCGAGGAATTCTTCCATCGCACGGGCCAGCGCATCGCGCTCTTTGTTCTTGGCTTCAACGCTCGGCAGTTCGTCTACCGACACAGCAGCCTTGGCTTTGCCTTTGGCGGCTGGAGCAGGTACATCATCGCCACCGTCGTCGTCAGCAACGTCTTCCGCCGCCGCTTCAAGACCTTCTTCGGTGTCGTCTTCGTCACCTACTTCGAGTTCGTCGTTTTCCAGATCATCGTCGCTCATGTTCTACCTCATGACTTGCGAAAAGCAGATTAGTTATAGCCCAGCTTCACCAACTGTCGAAGGCTGCCGGAAAAAAATCAACATCCACTGGATTTCCAGTGGCTTATGCCTCTTCACCGTGCAAGGTGACGAGGACTTTACGAGCACCGCCATGATCACGGTGCTCGCCCAGATAAACACCTTGCCAGGTCCCCATCGCCAAGCGGCCGGCCTTGACCGGCAAACTCAGCTGGCAGCCCAGGAGACTGGCCTTGAAGTGCGCCGGCAGGTCATCCGGACCTTCGTCGTTGTGTTCGAATCCGGCGCGGCCTTGCGGCACCAGCGAATTGAAGTAACGCTCGAAGTCACGGCGAACCGCCGGATCGGCATTCTCGTTGACGGTCAACGAGGCCGAGGTGTGCTGCAGCCACAGGTGCAAAAGCCCCACACGACAGGCCTTCAATTCAGGCAAGCCGGCCAGCAACTCATCGGTCACCAGGTGAAAGCCCCGGGGCTTTGCCCGCAGGGTAATCAGGGTCTGTTGCCACATACAGTTCTCCGCCCATCGGCGCGCATTCTAGCGCGCTCTGGGAAAAAACAAAGTGTCGAATACGCCTACATGCCTGTAAGACATTCGCATGCTCAAAAGTGCCGCGTGCGCCCCATCACAAACTCGACGCAAAAACCGGTACAGCGCCCTATGACTGACAAACACCAGACAAAAAAATGCCCGGCAAGCCGGGCATCTTTTTTTCGCGTACTTACAAGTTGTAGCCGCGTTCGTTGTGTTGCGCCAGGTCGAGGCCAACCGCCTCTTCTTCTTCGGTAACCCGCAGCCCCATCACGGCATCCAGCACCTTGAGGATGATGAAGGTCACGATGGCCGTGTAGATCACGGTGAAGCCGACGCCTTTGCACTGGATCCAGACTTGCGCCGCGATGTCAGTGGTGGCCGCGTTGAAGCCGCCCAGCGAAGGGGCAGCGAACACGCCGGTCAGGATCGCGCCGAGGATACCGCCGATGCCGTGCACGCCGAAGGCGTCCAGGGAGTCGTCGTAGCCCAGTTTGCGTTTCAGGGTAGTGGCGCAGAAGAAGCACACCACGCCCGCTGCCAGGCCGATCACCAGGGCGCCCATCGGGCCCACGGTGCCAGCGGCCGGAGTGATTGCGACCAGGCCAGCCACGACACCCGAGGCAATGCCCAGTGCGCTTGGCTTACCGTGGGTGACCCACTCGGCGAACATCCAGCCCAGGGCCGCAGCAGCGGTCGCGATCTGGGTAACCAGCATCGCCATGCCGGCAGTGCCGTTAGCCGCCGCAGCGGAACCGGCGTTGAAGCCGAACCAGCCGACCCACAGCATCGCCGCGCCCACCAGGGTGTAACCCAGGTTGTGCGGTGCCATTGGCGTGGTCGGGAAACCTTTGCGCTTGCCCAGTACCAGGCACGCCACCAGGCCAGCCACACCGGCGTTGATGTGCACTACGGTGCCGCCAGCGAAGTCCAGCACGCCCCAGTCGCCCAGCAACGAACCCGGACCGCCCCATACCATGTGGGCAATCGGCGCGTAGACCAGGGTGAACCAGACGCCCATGAAGATTAGCATCGCGGAGAACTTCATGCGCTCGGCGAAAGCACCGACGATCAGCGCAGGGGTGATGATGGCGAAGGTCATCTGGAAGGTGACGAACACCGCTTCAGGGAACAGCGCCGCAGGGCCGGTGATGCTTGCCGGGGTGACGCCCGACAGGAACAACTTGGACAGGCCGCCCACGAAAGAGTTGAAGTTGACGACGCCTGCTTCCATGCCGGTGGTGTCGAACGCCATGCTGTAGCCGTAGACAAACCACAGAATGGTGATCAGGCCGGTGATGGCGAAGCACTGCATCATCACGGACAGAATGTTTTTGGAGCGAACCATGCCGCCGTAGAACAGCGCCAGGCCCGGAATGGTCATGAACAGTACCAGCGCGGTGGATGTGAGCATCCACGCGGTGTCGCCGGAATTGAGGACTGGAGCAGGGGCTGGATCCGCCGCCAATGCCAGGGCCGGCATTACGAGGGACAACAGGGCTCCTAGCCCTGCGAATTTACGCAGAGTCATATTGTTTTCTCCTGGGGCGTTGGGGTTTGGCGGCTTAGATTGCGTCGGTATCGGTTTCGCCGGTACGGATGCGAATAGCCTGTTCCAGATTGACCACGAAGATCTTGCCGTCACCGATCTTGCCGGTGTTGGCGGCCTTGGTTATCGCCTCGATAACCCGGTCAAGATCCTTGTCGTCAATGGCGACATCAATCTTCACCTTCGGCAGGAAATCGACCACGTATTCCGCGCCGCGATACAGCTCGGTGTGACCCTTCTGCCGACCGAAGCCTTTGACCTCAGTAACGGTAATGCCCTGCACGCCGATCTCGGACAACGACTCGCGTACATCGTCCAACTTGAACGGCTTGATGATGGCAGTGACTAGCTTCATGAAAACTCTCTCCCGAATTGGTGGACTTGCCCCAGGAAAACAAACCCGTCTCAAGTCTAAGCGCAGTGCCTGGCTTTGTAACGCGTCGTCGCCTCGGCATTTGCCTTTGCGACGCCAGCGAACCACTGGTGACGAAACCTGTACCCCTGATCCGTCGGCGCACTGCATTCGTCACAGCGACTGCATCAGTGCATGGGTCATGATCGTCTAAGCAGAAACCTTGCCAGCTCCGTAAAAATCACTGAAATCAGTCCTTTGCCCACTTATGCCAACCTCTGGGGCTTTTTCGCGGCGGCAATGCGCACAAAAACAGTGCGCCACTGCCCGCCCCACTGCGCGAAAAGCGTGCGCGCCCGCCCGTGAAAAAGACTATAGACGGTGCGTGGTACACTGCCGGCCAACAGTTTTCCGGAATATTTCCCATGCTCGCGCCCAAAGACCTCCTCGACGCCCTGAGCGGCCACGCCTCTCGCCTGTTCAGCGGCGACACCCCGCTGCCCCGCAACGAAATCGAAAGCCAGTTCAAGGCGCTGCTGCAAAGCGGCTTCAGCAAACTCGACCTGGTCAGCCGGGAAGAGTTTGATAGCCAGATGGTCGTGCTGGCCCGTACGCGTGCACGGCTGGAGAGCCTGGAGGCGAAGGTGGCAGAGCTGGAAGCACGGCTGACACCGCCCACTGAATAACGCCGCCCTCTGTAGGAGCTGGCTTGCCAGCGATGAGGCCCTCAGGCTCAACACCTGCCTCCAGGTCGCCATCGCCGGCAAGCCGGCTCCTACAGGTTACCGATACGTTCTGTAAAACCTCCCCCGCCTCGCTCTCTCCCACCTCGTCTACCCTTGAAAAACCGCAGGAAGCGGCCCTCCATTCAAGGAACGAGCATGTCCCTCGCCATCGTCCACAGCCGCGCCCAAATCGGCGTTGAAGCCCCTGCCGTCACCGTCGAAGTGCACATGGCCAACGGCCTGCCATCCCTGACCCTGGTCGGCCTGCCCGAAACCGCCGTCAAGGAGAGCAAAGACCGCGTACGCAGCGCGATCCTCAACAGCGCACTGCAATACCCCGCCCGCCGTATCACCCTCAACCTCGCGCCCGCCGACCTGCCCAAGGACGGCGGGCGTTTTGATCTGGCGATTGCCCTGGGGATCCTCGCGGCCAGCGTGCAGGTGCCGTCGTTGATGCTCGACGATGTGGAATGCCTGGGAGAACTTGCGCTGTCGGGCGAGGTGCGCGCAGTGAAGGGAGTGTTGCCAGCTGCGCTGGCGGCACGCAAGGCCGGGCGCACCGTGATAGTGCCCCGGGCGAATGCCGAGGAGGCGTGCCTGGCGGCGGGGTTGAAGGTGATCGCGGCGGACCATCTGCTGCAAGTGGTGGCGCACCTCAATGGGCATCAGCCCATCGAGCCCTACACATCTGATGGTTTGCAGTACCTGAACAAACCTTACCCGGACTTGAGCGAAGTCCAGGGTCAACTGGCAGCCAAGCGTGCGCTGCTGATCGCGGCGGCGGGCGCGCATAACCTGCTGATGTTGTGTGACAAAACACCCAATCGCTTTTGATAGAAGTTCCAGTTCTAGGAATGAAACGGTTATAGTGAGTCCGGCTGTGACCCCAACACTAAAACGGATGTGACTTTATAAGGATACATAATGCAAGTTTCGATTATCGCGCAGCCCGGCCAACAACTTGGGAACGAAATATCAAACCTATTAGACTCGGGCTACATTTTCCAAGAAATAGCGTTTGTATCCGCATTTGTTGGGTTACGGGCTGTTCTTCGACTGAAAGACAAATTTCAAAATCACGCCCAAAACAACAGTCGCATTAACTTCACTGTCGGAATTGATCTTGGTGGCACAAGCAAAGATGTCCTAGAAGAACTGAATTCCTGGCCAGCAACAACTCACATCGTTCACAACCCTATTCCAAGAATTACATTTCATCCGAAACTATACTACTTCAAGTCACAAAACTTTGCTGTTTTGTATGTGGGGTCAAACAACTGGACAGATGGCGGACTTTACACAAACTACGAATTAGCCACCAAATATGAATTCGCCTTCCCCCAAGACGAACACAATTTTCATAACATAATTATGCAGTTGCAACAATTCCTAAACCCCAGTGGACTAACGACTCAATTGCTTACATCACAATTGATTCACGAATTGTCACAACGTGGAACCATTGTTTCGGAGCAAGAAGCAAGAAGACGGCGCAACTATACGGTTAACCCAGTGGGCGCTGGACTCCCGCCAAATCCGTTTAGTCCAATGGCACATCCCTTGCCACCGCTGCTGCCTAGCCACTTGCGCGCACGCGAGCAAGCGGTTGCTCCCGCTCCTATGATTCAGAACCCACCAGTATTTCAGCCAAATGTCAGGCCTACCGGAGTACTTGTATGGCGTAAACTGCTCTCAGCGAGTGACGTTCTATCTACAAGGCCAGGATCGAACCCTGTAGGGGGCGTACGCTTGACCCAGGCGCGCTTTGAGGTAGCGAATGAACGCATAGATCAGACCGAATACTTCCGAAATTTGTTCAGCAACTATCATTGGCAGCAAGAACTGGGTAGAAATCGAAATTCCAGTCAAGAAGTCGCAGTCATCCCAATGAGGATTTCAATTAGAAATCACGATTATGGAGTGCATTTCTTCGAAGTTAGTCACAAGCCCGACGGCGAAGCAGGTCAGAACAACTATACAACGATACTGCGCTGGGGGCGGGAATTCACACCAATTATCCCAGGTCTAAATCTGACGGATCACTGGCTATCCCTCTACGAGACAACGGACCCTGAGGTCCGATTCTATATTGACATCCCGTAGAGGAGAACCACTCCAACTAGGCGTATGTTAAATGAGCTCATCCAGTGGCTCGCTAGTCGACCTCTGACGACGATCACGAAGCATACGCCAACCTTCTAAAATCTGATCTTGATCGGCTCTAGAGACACCAAGCCCACCCAAAACCAACCATCCTTGGCGAGTCAAAACCTCATGCGTCGAACGAGTTCTGATTGACTTATCCAATTCTAAAAGGTCAATCGAAACGTTAGGCGTTGGTATTACCAGTTTGTTAATTTCAGACGGAATTAACTCCAGCACCCCCCCTCCATAGTGTCGACTTTCCAATTCAGCACTTAGTGCTGTCAGCGGGTTAATGAAGCAGCCAACAAGCTGCTCTGCCGCAACGCCGTATGACTTAATTCGATAGGCCGTATCAGTAGTATATGCCCCCAACTGGTTCAATATTAACCGTGGAGTGTTATGCGATCGTTTCAGCATACCTATCTCACTGTAATGAACAGAGGGGACTTTAAACCATGGCGTCCGAATTCTGCATTTGTAACGAGTATGCAGATTTTCAGCTTCTCCTTGTGCTATGTAAGACCTTGCATTTTCATCAAGCCCTTCAAGACCATCCTTGAACCACAAAAAGTTTGTTGGGGAACCTTTTTTCGCGTTCGCTTTATGTTGACGATCATCGTAAATTATACCAGGGCAATGCTCACTACGACCGAACATTGGATATGCCCACTTGTGCAGCTTGTTTAACTCTACAGTTTCATCAGAAACGAGGAAAAACTTGTTTGCACCCGTTACAATTCCAACTTCCACCTTCGCTATATCTTTGAATCGATGTACATCTTTATGTCTGGATATTTCGTTAAATAGATTTCTAGTGCTCACATCAAGTAACGCGCGAGTCCATTTCCCCGCTACCGTTTCTCCGTTTATAGCCTTGGGTGCACGAAATACTTCCGATGGGTTCAAGTGAACAAAGTCCCGCCCTTTCACCGGGTATATACCCAGTCCTTCTGTTATTTCATCAGGGTCTAGCTTTTTTTCCGCCATCAGAATCACAGCACCTTGCAACGTCCCTTCAAACCACAGGTCCTCAGGATCAACTATGACAATTCTGCTGCACTCATGACCCATGTATGACCGCAACGATTGAGCGTGTGTCACATGGATAATTTCAGCGGGAACTACCATTGCAAGACGACCACCCGGCCGTAATAACTTTAACGATGCAAGGATAAAAGGAACCCAAGCATTTGTATGCTTTGTGAATGGAAGACCTAGCCCTTTAAAGATCAGCTCTGCGTTCGCCTGAAACGGTTCCGGCAGGTATTGGTAGCGAATAAAAGGCGGATTACCAAGTACAGCGTCAAACCTAACGTTGCTTGACCACATACTTCTGATGGACCAACCCAGAAAATCTTCATTGAGTATGGTAGTACTCTTCGACCCTGCCTTTTTTGCTCGATCATGAGCCTTCGCTGCCTCATCTGGCTCCAGCTCAAAGCCCATGACCTCGGCATTACGTACTGCCGAAACTTCCGCCACTGATTCTAAAAAGACACCATCACCACAGCTTGGCTCTAGAATTCTTTTGGGTGCAATTTCGCCCACCCATCGCGTGAGAAACAATGCCAAGTCAAACGGGGTGTAATATCCACCGCGAAGCTTTTGGGCCGTTTCGTTTTCAATAAAGTTCATGAATGCCGCCCTTATAAATTCGCTGTAACTTTAGGTGATCCCACGTTACTACCGCGAAATTTACCCTTATTGCTTCCGCCTCGCGGCTTACACGGTGAAAAATCGATTCTAGTTAGCACGGTCCGATAATCAATGCCCCGCTCCGCCATTTCAGCCATTAACGCAGCGATAACGGCAATATGTGGTGGTACGCCCCCCTGCACTGCGTGATTCGAAATCGAGTTGGGGTTTTGCTTGATCAACTCTGCGAACGCCTTTACCGATAAGCCAGCTTTACCGAGCTGCCTACGAAACTCTTCATAGGTCATTTGTACCAGCCCCAAATGTCAGTTCAGCATTATCTCACACATCAAGCAATGTATGCAACACAGCATTTGATGTGTTCGATCATTCCATACCACATGACGCACCATGACGCCTACACCAAACGCGCCTCCCGCTGACGGGCACAGCCCACTGAAATAACCGAAAATTTCGCACTCAATGTTTAGAATCAACTTTTTGTCGGTTATTCTGATTTGACAGAGCGAAAAGCAAACCGCTTTTGCCCAATCGAAAATCCTTTGCACGCCGCCAACAGTACTGCTTTGAGCGTATATCCCTGCGTGCACTCTTTTAATATCTATGAACATGTACCTATAGGCATAGCCTTATCTAACCCATAACATTCTATACATTATGACCATAATAATATAGAACCAAAAACAAGGTAACAAATCGAAAAATGAAAATGAAAGAAAGTTTCAATGATACATTCAAAGGCCTTAAAGTAAATGCCAGCAAAGCCAAGCGCTACGGCGTATATCCTGTCATTTTAGATCGTATGTACAGCCAAATGATTAATCTGCAGAGCTACCACTCTCGTATAACAGTGGTTCGAATCGATCTGCATTTTCCAGCAAGCCACACGCATGACCATAAGTGCGAAAATACGATCATCAGTCGGTATATCAAAACTTGTAAAGCTGATCTTGGTTCAAAGGATTGGAGCAAGCATAAACGTGTTATTCATGGGTGGGTGAAGGAAATTGGTAATTCTGGTAAGCCACACTATCATTTGTTTTTCGGATTCCAGACCCTGCACCGCAACCTGGGGTTGATTTCAGGTGATGGTCATACAGGCATGTGGGAACTGTTCGAGCGACGCTGGAAAGAGCTTACAGGCGGTTCTGTGCAGCTCATCAGGCCGCACTTCTTAGAGCGTGATCACGGCCAGGAGTTTGCCGATTGTTTTTACCATCTCAGCTACCTTGCCAAAATCAGGGATAAACATTTTGGGACTGGCGAAACGCACCGTCGATTTGGGTTTTCGAAACTAACACCAAAGCAGATGCCGCCAACTGTACTGGAAGAATTAATGGCAGCCTGAATAGCCTAATGCCATTCAGGCTATCTGCAAGCGCGCAGGAGCGGCTTTAAACATTTGGCAATGGCACGCCAGCCCTGGGAGCTTCGTGGCCTCCCAAAAGCTGCATATGCGCCGCGTGCGTTCTTTTGTAAACAGTATGACTGCTTTAACTTTATGCCACCGCATTTGTCATAAAGCTAAATCTTCTGGTGTAAATGTCATACCGAATGAACGGTATGCTTTGATGTCCCTTGGATTCATGCCCTGAACTTCATTCAATCGACCAATATTCTTGATAGCTACTACCACAGAATGATCGTAAGGGGCATCTCCGCTCGACTTTGTGATATCCGCCGATGTGATCGTTCCGTCGGCAGCCATACCGATTTGAACTGTGGTAGCCAAGTTGCGCCGCGCACTTGGAGGACGGGTCCAGCCCTCGGAGGCTCTGGCTTTGACCAAGTCACTAATACTCGCGGCTTCCAGATCGTAGATCACATCAGGTCGAGCCTTGCCTAATGCAATGCTCGGTGGAAGCGCGATGCAGTTAACAAGATATACACCCATCCCGAATTCAGCCCGCATGCACTGAAAGTACATTTCACGACCGACATCGATATTGGCAGCGAACTCCCGATTAGGCTGTAACTCGGCAGCCTTTAATTGGTTACCAACGACCGACCAAGATGCGGCTTGAACCGGTGCCAGAGTAACGGTCACAGCCGTTTTCTTTCCGAAATCCAAGATGAAATTGGCATTACCGTTGTCCGCGACGATTTTATCGATACGACCGTGGTAAAGCCTAGGTTGAGAATATTTGATTTCTGCACGCGCTTGATTTGCCCGCCAATCGTTGAAGATTTGGGTAGCGCCTACGGCTTTTGAAAAATTCCAATCCGTGGTTTCGACGACATTTAACAACCGTGTATTGAAGTAGCTCGACGCCCCATTATCGTAGTCAGCTTGAGCCACGAATGAGACCGACAGCAACGCGACCATCAACGAATATTTCATCTGCGCTCCTGTTACGGACGGGGAAGGACTTGGGTACGCAGACGCCGCAGAGACGAGGGAATCCCTGCCAAAAACAAGGTCAAGGCCACCAACAGCAGCACAGAGGCCACCAGGACGCCAACGCCAAATGCTTGTCGGAAGCTGGAAACGTAGCCGAACTCCAGCGAGCAAATTCCCGCGATGCTGGCTAGCGGCATGGAGACCGCTGCAATGAATATGGAAATGTAAAGCTTCATACCTGCTTCCTTCTTATGCCGGCCCACCAACTGTGGATGCCTTGGCAAGCATAATTTATCTGAAAATCAGATATCTGAAAACCAGTTATAGATTGAGAGCTGCTCAATTTGAGACAGCCTTATGCCAAAAGCTATTTACCGGCCTGAATACGACGTATTTCTATCATTGCTCAAGCAGCGACGAACTCTCGCAGGCATGACACAAGGGGAATGTTCCAAGGCACTAGGACGACCGCAATCTTTCATGAGCGACGTCGAGCGTGGTATTAGACGACTTGATATTATTCAAATCCGAGACCTATGCGTTGTTTTACGCTGTAACTTTGTCGAGTTGATTCAGGATTTTGATAAACAAATAGATGTGAAATAGTTTCCTTTCCAACCCATAGGGTAAGCATCGACCGGCAACCTCCACACACCTATGAAGGGCAATTATCGTGTCAGACCCAAATGAATCGATAGCGAATGCATTGGAACTGCTACTTATCAATCAAAATGGGATCGGTGCTGCCATTGAAGAATTAGCGAAATGGGTAGCTGAACGTGGCTCTACAGACACGGCCCGCAACGTTTTGGGAGCTTTAGAAACGCTGGATACAAATGCCGAAAGCATAGGATCAGCTATAAGGGCTCTGCGAAGCTAGCCCAATTCTCATTATCAAAAGACTCTACTTTTTTGGTAGTCCGACGGAACGTGGTTCCGATCTATCAAAAACCTATTGCGGAAAGCTATATGATCAAATTATCATTGATCTATCAAAACATACTATAAAGGATAACAAAATTTGAAAGCACATCTGTACCTGCGTGCCAGCACCAAAGACCAAGATGCGTTGCGAGCTAAAGCTAGCTTGGATGCATTTGTAACTGAAAAAGGCCTTGTCATTGCTGGGGTATATTCTGAAAACATCAGCGGAACAAAGCTAGACCGCCCAGAATTGATGCGGTTGTTGGACGCAGCACAACCCGGTGAATGCATTGTATGTGAAAGCGTCGACCGTCTAAGTCGTCTGTCCCAGTCAGATTGGGAAACTCTGAAAGCCAAGATCAAAGCAAAGGGTTTACGCCTTGTGATTGCAGATTTGCCTACAAGTCATATGTTGATTGAAGACAAGGGAATGACTGGTCAGATAATGGAAGTAATCAACAGTATGCTGTTGGACCTCATGGCGACGATGGCTCGCCTAGACCAAGAAAAACGTGTGGAGCGAATCAAGCAGGGATTGGAAAACAAACGCTTGGCAGACCCAGCCTGGACGCCAAAGGGGAAAAGCAAGAATGTTGAAAAGTGGGCTAAAGTACAAATGTTAATGGCTAAACACCCAACAATGTCAGCAGAAAATATTGCCAAACTTGCAGAAGTTGGCGTTGCTACAGTATACCGAATCAAGCGTGGGGCTTAGTCCCCCCGTAGGCCCGGAGGGGTTAGATTTAGGTACCATCCACGGTTCCATGCGACGAAGATCAATTCAAACATTCGGCACCCTTCAACTCCCCCCTTTATCCCCACCTCGAGATTGTTTCACAAACATCTTCAATAACTTTTGATTAGCAGCTTCGTTATCTGCCGCACTGAACTGAAACTGATGCACATCAATATCACCCGGCACATTAATTTTGTATGCTGCCATCGACTCGTCTGATAACGCTTCTTTCAGCATTCCACCAGGCTTGGTGATAAATCTTGTCGCTTGCAAGTCATTTTGACGGATACCGGCACGCAGTAAGTCACTGGAAAAAGGTACAAATAGAAGGGCTTGCCCATGGTCTGCCATATAGAAAAATTTCGGAAATTCTCCCACCATCACACCATATTGAACACGGATATCATCGTGTTTAATTCGAACCTTTACTCCTAGCCGCTGTACCTGCTGATTTGCTAAGTATCGACCCTCATAAGAAACCAAATCAAGCTTCTTGAAGAAATCAAATTTGTCGGCCACATACTCAGATGAAAGATCGAGTTTGCATTGATCAAGTTCAATCTCCATTTTTGACATATTACCTTCGATATTTGCAGCGGCTTCTGCAAGTGTTCTTGAGGGGTGCGACTCCATCAATGCAGACATATCTACAAGCTTCACCCTTGCCGATTCTAACCTTCCATCAAGTTCACTAATACGTTTGCGTAGCAATTGCGCATTATCCTTGATCAAGGATGTCATATTCAGTTTGGCAAGCATTTCTTTGAAAACCAGTTCGCTTACATCTAATCGAACTGACCGATTAATACATGCTCCCTTCGCGGATTTAGAACAACGAAGATATTTCTGGCCCTTCGGTGGCGCCCCTTTATTAACCAAATGCATCGGCGATTTGCAGTATGCACATAAAGCAATTTTTGCCCAAACATTGAAGTTCGATGTCGTCTTCGTTATTTTTGAAACGTCTCGAGACCTACGACCATCCAACGCCGCATAATACAATTCTTCATCAATTACTGCCGGATAGAAACCCTTGATTGGCTCGCCAGAAGTACGACGCTGACCCTCGGTCCAAATGTTTGGTTGATATTCTCCAAGCACTGATCTGTTTGTCAGTATCTTGGCGATTGAGCTATTCCCCCACAGCCCAGATTTGTTCCTATTTTCAGAACCAAAAACCGGCACACCTTCACTATTAAACAACTTAACAATCGCACGCTGCCCATAACCCTGAACCGTCAGGTCGAACACCCTTCTCACAGTTTTTGCACGGTCAGCAATGACCCTATACGCCTCACCATCAAACGATAACCATTGGGGACATGCAGCCCCAAGCGGCAGACCTTCAGATCGGGCCAACGACTGTTTCTGCTGCCATGCTTCCGAAACCCTCTTACCCTTTACCGAAGATTCGGAATGAGCACGAGACATATGAAATATGGACATGACCAACTGCATCGGTTCGGCAGACTTACGGTAAACAGTGCCGTCGCCGAAAGTAACGACAACGATCCCACTGTTTAAAAGGTCCAGAAATCGTGGCAACGCTTCCGTTACCTGTTCTCGACTAAGCCTATCAAGTGATTCTACTAACAAGTAAGAACCAGAAACAATCTTGCCTTGTTTCACATAGTCATAAAACCGACCAAGACTACTTGTAACCCGATTAACATTAGTTCCCCTATACGCACTTACACCTGCATCCAAGAAAGCGTAGTTGCTGTCCTTTACCAGCTCTAAATCGTGCCTGTCTGCATATTCAATAGCGGCCTTGTACTGGCGCCTACGACTATCTCCCTTCGCCTGCTCTGGGGTTGAGAAACGCACGTAGCTGTAGGCTTTAGGTCTGCTGGTCATTGGCCAATACGTCTATATTGAATTGGGTGTATTTTACCACAACTTGCTGTTGAGCGGGCCACCCGGTACGGGCAAGACCTTGCTCGCCAGCCGCCTGCCGGGCCTGCTGCCACCGCTGAGTGAACAGGAAGCCCTGGAAGTCGCGGCAATTCAGTCCGTCGTCAGCCTGGCTCCCTTGAGCCACTGGCCTCATAGGCCATTTCGTCAGCCCCACCATTCGGCGTCCGGCCCGGCCTTGGTGGGGGGCGGGTCGAAGCCGCAGCCGGGGGAGATCACACTGGCCCATCACGGTGTGCTGTTCCTGGATGAACTGCCGGAGTTCGATCGCAAGGTGCTTGAGGTGCTGCGTGAACCCCTGGAGTCGGGGCACATCGTGATTTCCCGCGCTCGCGACCGGGTGAGTTTCCCGGCACGCTTCCAGCTGGTGGCGGCCATGAACCCCTGCCCTTGCGGCTACCTGGGCGAACCCAGTGGGCGCTGCCGCTGCACGCCGGAACAGATACAACGCTACCGCAACAAGCTCTCCGGGCCGCTGCTGGACCGCATCGACCTGCACCTGACCGTTGCACGGGAAAGCACAGCGCTGAACCCGACACCGCAGGCCGGCGACGATACCGCCAGTGCCTCCAGGCAGGTCTGCGCAGCCCGTGAACGCCAGCAACGGCGCCAGGGTTGTGCCAATGCCTTTCTGGACCTGCCGGGGTTACGCCAGCACTGCCAGCTGTCGAAGGTCGATGAAGGCTGGCTGGAGACCGCCTGCGAGCGGCTGACCTTGTCCCTGCGGGCGGCTCACAGGCTGCTGAAAGTAGCGCGGACCCTGGCCGACCTTGAGCAGACAGACGCAATCGCACGCCATCACCTGCAAGAGGCCCTGCAATATCGGCCGGCAGCCATCACCTGAGCGCAACACCTACCAGGGTAGGAGCCGGCTTGCCGGCGATGGCTGCCTCAAGGTTTGCGCGAGGCCTGAGGGCCTCATCGCCGGCAAGCCGGCGCCTACAGGGGGCGGGGTGTCAGCGGAAGCGGTCGACCTCTTGGCGTAAGCCCGCCGCCAGGGTTTCCAGTTCCTTGGCGGTGATCGCCAGGTTCGACACCACTTCACGCTGTTCGCTGTTGGCCAGCGCAATGCTTTGCAGGTTGCTGCTGAGCACGTTCGCGGTGCTGCTCTGTTCCTGGGTCGCGGTGGTGATCGCCGCAAATTGCTGGCCGGCCGAGCGGCTTTGCTCGTCGATGCGCGCCAGGGCCGAAGCCACGTCGGCGTTACGCGACAGGCCTTCTTGCATCAACACATTGCCGCGCTCCATGGTGCTGATGGCGTTGCCGGTTTCCTGCTGGATGCTCTGGATCATCCCGGAGATTTCATCAGTGGCCTCACGGGTACGCGACGCCAGGTTGCGCACCTCGTCGGCGACCACCGCGAAACCACGGCCTTGCTCGCCGGCCCGCGCAGCTTCGATGGCGGCGTTCAGCGCCAACAGGTTGGTCTGCTCGGCAATCGAGGTGATCACTCCCACAATCCCGCCGATTTCCTGGGAGCGTTGGCCCAAGGTGTTGATCACCGTGGCCGTGCTGTTCAGTGCCGTGGCGATATGTTCCAGCGACGACGAGGCTTCTTGCATCGAGGTGCGACCGATGCGCGTCTGCTGGGCATTTTCCTGGGCCAGGCGTTCGGTGTTGCCCATGTTGTCGGCGATGTTCAACGAGGTGGCACTGAACTCCTCCACCGCACCGGCCATGCTGGTGATCTCGCCGGACTGCTGTTCCATGCCTTCATAAGCGCCACCGGACAACCCGGACAAGGCCTGTGCCCGGCTGTTGACCTCTTCGGCCGCCTTGCGGATGTGCGAGACCATGGTCGACAAGGCTTCACCCATCTGGTTGAAGCTGCGCGCCAACTGGCCGATTTCGTCATGGCTGGCCACGTTCAAGCGTGCGCTCAAATCGCCGGCGCCCAGGGCTTCGGCCTGGCGCACCAGGTCACTCAACGGCTGCAGTTTGCTGCGCAGCAGCCAGACCGCCGCGCCGACCGCCAGCAGCATTGCCAGCACGCTGCCGATCACCAGGCGAATACCTACCGCCCAAGTGACTGCGCGGATCTCGGACTTCGGCATGCTTGCCACCACCGACCACGGGCCGCCTTCGAACGGCACCGAGACGCTGTAGAAATCTTCGTTCTTGTCACTCCAGAAGCGGCCTTCACCGGGCTTCTTCGCCAGGTCGAGCATCACCGGGATCGCCTGATCCAGCGCCTGCACGCCCGCCGGTGGCACCAACCAATGTTTCTGTTCGTCCAACAGCGCCAGCGAGCCGGTCTGGCCGATACGGAAGCGCTTGAGGTTGTCGAACTGGGCCTTCTGCTCGTCGGTGTAGTCAAAGCCGATGAACAACACGGCGATGACCTTGCCGCTGGCGTCACGCACCGGGGTGTACTGGGTCATGTAGGAGCGGTCGAACAGCACGGCCCGGCCCACGTAATTCTGCCCTGACAGCAGGCGCTGGTACGCCGGGTGCTGGTGGTCGAGCACGGTACCGATGGCCCGGTTGCCGTCCTGCTTGGTCAGCGAGGTGCTGATACGAATGAAGTCCTCGCCGCTGCGCACGAACACCGTGGCCACGCCGCCGGACATCTGCTTGAACTCATCCACTTCATCAAAGTTGTTGTTCAGCACCTCCTCGCCCAGGTACAGGCTTGGGGTTTGCACGCCGGCCACGGTGACTGGCTGGTCTGCACGCACGCTCAGGCCGGCGCCGAAGCGCTTTTCGAACAGCCCGCTCAAACGCTGGGTACTCTCGCGCAAGGTGCTGTGGAAGGTATTGAGTTGGTCGGCCAGCAAACGCGCCTCGCTGGCCAGGTGTTCCTCGCGGGTGTCGAGGTTGGCCGAGTCGAGGGAACGCAAGGCAAAGACGGTACTGCCGCTGATGACGACAGCCAGAATAACGGCCAAGGCGAGGCCTAGTTGGGAGGCGATCCGAGCGCGAGGTTGAGACATGACAGCTCCTGGCCGAGGCCAGGATCATCCTGATCTCATAGCGCTGCTCGGCAAATTATCTGGTGGGAAACGTTGGTGCACGATGGTTCCAACACACCTTCTTCGGCGGGCGCGGGCAATACTTGAGCGATTCACAGGGATATCGCGCAAACGATTGCACGAACGGTAGGCCGCGCATCAGTCGAGGCGCTGCACCTGAGGCAATTCCATCGCCTTGACTTCGCCCTGAAGAAACTCCGCCAAACGTCGCAGCCGCTCTCCCCCGGGGCGGGTTTTCGGCCACACCAAGTAATAGTTTTCACCACTGGCGACTGCGGTGGGCCACGGCAGGCTCAACCGCCCCTGAGCCACGTCCTCGGCCACCATCAGCAGGTCGCCCATGGACACCCCGTAGCCCCGCGCGGCAGCGATCATGCCCAGTTCAAGGGTATCGAACACCTGCCCGCCCTTGAGCGACACCTGGGACGACAAGCCCATGCGCTCCAGCCAATTGCGCCAGTCGCGACGGTCGGGCGTGGGATGCAGCAACTCGGCGGTGGCCAGGCGCGCTGCATCCCAGGGCCCATCCTCAAGCAGGTTGGGCGCCCCCACTGGAATCAGCAACTCGGGGAACAGGTAACTGGCTTCCCAATCGGCCGGGAAATGTCCGTAGCTCAGCAGCACCGCACAATCGAACGGCTCCTGATTGAAGTCCACCTCATCCACGCTCATCCACGCACTGGTCAGTTGCACCTCGTTGCCCGGCTGCAACGCCCGGAAACGACTGAGCCGCGCCAGCAGCCAGCGCATGGTCAGAGTCGAGGGTGCTTTCATGCGCAGGATGTCGTCTTCGGCATTCAGTGTATGGCAGGCCCGTTCCAGCGCGGCAAAGCCTTCACGCACGCCGGGCAACAGCAGGCGCGCCGCTTCGGTGAGTTGCAGGGTGCGCCCGCTGCGCTGGAACAGGCGACAGGCAAAATGCTCTTCCAGCGTACGGATATGCCGGCTGACCGCACTCTGGGTGATCGACAGCTCCTCGGCGGCGCGCGTGAAGGAGTTATGCCGGGACGCAGCCTCAAATGCACGCAGGGCATAAAGCGGAGGGAGGCGGCGCGACATACGGAAAACTCCTACAAACCAAAGCAGCACCCTAGCAGAATCCGTATACATGAGTATTAGTCATGCGAACGATCGCTTTTATCCTTTTGTGCAATGCACCAGGAGCGCCGAGAATCGACCCTTCCCCACCCCTCTGACTTTTCGAGCGTGATGATCATGCAGCATCCGGCGCGTACCGAACTCTGGGCCATCCTGCGGCTGTCAGGGCCGTTGATTGCCTCACAGTTGGCGCACATGCTGATGGTGCTGACCGACACCCTGATGATGGCCCGCCTGAGCCCCGAAGCCCTGGCCGGTGGTGGCCTGGGCGCGGCCAGCTATTCCTTTGTGTCGATTTTCTGCATCGGCGTGATTGCTGCCGTGGGCACCCTGGTGGCCATTCGGCACGGCGCGGGCGATATCGACGGCGCCACCCGCCTGACCCAGGCCGGGCTGTGGCTGGCGTGGCTGATGGCGCTGGCGGCGGGTCTGCTGCTGTGGAACCTCAAGCCGCTGTTGCTGATGTTTGGCCAGACCGAAGCCAACGTGCACTCGGCCGGGCAATTCCTGACGATCCTGCCGTTTGCCCTGCCGGGTTTCCTCAGTTTCATGACACTGCGCGGTTTTACCAGCGCGATTGGCAAGGCGCAGCCGGTGATGGTGATCAGCCTGTGCGGTGCGGTGGCCAACTACCTGCTCAACCACGCACTGATCGAAGGCATGTTCGGCCTGCCGAAACTGGGGCTGATGGGCATTGGCCTGGTCACCGCCCTTGTCGCCAACAGCATGGCCCTGGCGCTGTGGTGGTACATCCGCAGTAATCGGACCTACTCGGCCTACCCGCTGGGCAAAGGCCTGCTGCGTCTCAACACCCAGTATTTGCGCGAGCTGTGGCGCCTGGGCCTGCCGATCGGCGGCACCTATGCGGTGGAAGTCGGATTGTTTGCCTTCGCCGCGCTGTGCATGGGCACCATGGGCAGCACGCAGTTGGCGGCGCACCAGATTGCCCTGCAGATCGTGTCGGTGGCCTTTATGGTGCCGGCCGGCATGTCCTACGCGGTGACCATGCGCATCGGCCAGCACTACGGCGCCGAGCAGTTGCTGCAGGCACGCCTGGCCGGGCGGGTGGGCATCGGGTTTGGCGCGGCAGTGATGTTGGCATTTGCGGCAGTGCTGTGGCTGTTTTCCGACCCGCTGATCGGGCTGTTCCTCGACCATAACGATCCGGCCTTCCACGACGTGATCGTGCTGGCTGTCAGCCTGTTGGCAGTGGCGGCGTGGTTTGAGCTGTTCGACGGCGTGCAGACCATCGCAATGGGCTGCATCCGTGGGCTGAAGGACGCCAAGACCACCTTCCTAGTGGGGTTGGGTTGCTACTGGTTGATCGGCGCGCCGTCGGCCTGGTGGATGGCCTTCCACCTGGGCTGGGGCCCGACCGGGGTGTGGTGGGGGCTGGCCCTGGGCCTGGCCTGCGCGGCCATCAGCCTGACCTGGGCATTCGAAGCGAAGATGAAACGCATGATCCGCAAAAACCCTGAGACCCGCGCTGAATTCCAGGCTATGCAGCCTGACTAGAGGACGTGCGCGGTCAGATAACTCATCTGGTGCTGATACACCGCCATCGCAGGCAAGCCAGCTCCCACAGTTTTATCCGCGTTGTGTCAGACGGCAGCGGCGCAGATCAGGATTATCGCCTGAAGAAGCTGGGGATCCACCGGTCCAAATGTGGGAGCTGGCAAGCCGGTTCCTACAGTTGGTGGGGTTCGCCATTCAGCCCAGCAGGGCCTGCTGGCCCTTGCCGAAGGTCAGGTATTCAACCAGCTCCGGCAACGGCAACGGTTTGCTGATCAGGTAACCCTGGGCCTGGTCGCAGCCAAACAAACGCAACAGCGCCAGTTGCTCAGGAGTTTCCACACCTTCGGCCACCACTTCCAGGTTCAGGTTGTGGGCCAGGTTGATCATCGCGTGCACCAGCTTGCGGTTCTCTTCACGCTCTTCCATGCCGCCGACGAAGCTCTTGTCGATCTTCAGCAAGGCAATCGGCAGGCTGTTGAGGTGCACGAACGAGGAAAAACCGGTGCCGAAGTCATCCAGGGAAAACCGCACGCCCAAACGGCCGAGTGCGTCCATGGTCTGCTTGACCAGATCACTGCGGCGCATCACGGCGGTTTCGGTCAGCTCGAACTCCAGCCATTGCGCTTCAACACCGCGCTCGGCAATCAGCCGGCTGAGGGTGGAAAGCAACTGGCTGTCCTGGAACTGGCGGAACGACAGGTTGACCGCCATGTGCAACGGCGGCAGGCCGCGTTCGCGCAAGTCCTGCATGTCGCGCAGGGCCCGGGAAATTACCCAGTAGCCCAGGGGCACGATCAGGCCGCTCTGCTCGGCCAGGGGCACGAATTCACTCGGCGGCAACAGGCCGCGCTCACCGTGGCGCCAACGCACCAGGGCTTCCAGGCCGACGATATGCCCATCGTCCAGGTCCAGGCGCGGTTGGTAATGCAGTTCCAGTTCATCCCGACGCAGGGCGCGGCGCAGCTCACTTTCCAGGTCGGCCAGGCTGCGCGCATTGCGGTTGATGCGCTCGTTGAAGATATGAAAGGTGCAACCCTGGGTGCTCTTGGCTTGCTGCATGGCGATATGCGCGTGCCACATCAGCGGGTCAGCACCGGCACGGGCGCGAGCATGGGCCACGCCCAGGCTGCAGCCGATCAGCAGGCTCTCGCCATCGACCCAGTAGGGTTCGGCCATGACTTCGGTGATGCGCTCGGCCATCCACTCGGCGCGCTGGGGCGCACGGCGGGTGTTGATCAGCAGGGCGAATTCATCGCTGCCCAGGCGTGCCAGTTGGTCCCCGGCCTCAAGCTGGCTCTTGAGCCGCGAGACCACTTGCAGGATCAACCGGTCGCCGGCCTGGTGGCCGAGGGCGTCGTTGGCGTGGCGGAAATTGTCGAGGTCCAGATGCCCGAGGGCCAGGCCGCGGCCTTCGTTCTCGGCCAGTCGCGCCGCGAGCAAGGTCTGGAAGCCCTGTCGATTGGCAATACCGGTGAGCGGGTCCTGTTCGGCCAGGCGCTGCAAGGTGTTTTCCAGCACACCCCGCTCGCGCACATGGCGCAGGCAGCGGCGCAGTGTATCGGCGTCCAATACATCACGGATCAGCCAATCGCTGACACCGAGGGGCGAAACCAGCGGCTCCTGCTCCAGCAGCAATACACAAGGCAAGCTGCAGCGGCCCGGACCGGGTTGCAGGTGGGGAGTGGTCAACAGCACGGCACCGTGGTCGTCATCGAACAGACGGCTCACGGAATCCCAATTTGGCGCACTGATCAGCACAGCCCCATCGCCCATCGGCGCCAGGCACTCGCGCAATAACGCTGCCCACGCGGGCTCATCGGCCAGCAGCAGCAAACGCAAGGGTTCGACAGGCGTAGACAAGCTAGCTCCCTAGACTCTGCAAGAATTCGTTGGCGGCGGGCATTATGACGTGCGGCCTGATAATCACCAATGATAGGGGTTATCAAATACGCCGGCTGTAAACATTCGTCTTGGCCCAAACCACAAAAAGCCCACCACATCCTGCGGCAAAGTATCAAAACCGGCAAATTTAGATCGAGTGGTACGTCACACTGTCGTTCTGACAGAGCAGAATCCTGCGAGCCTGTTAAAATGCCCGCCCTTTTGAATAACGACTCCTGAAATTCTGTATGTCCCGACTCAATCCCCGGCAGCAAGAAGCCGTGAACTACGTCGGCGGCCCTCTATTGGTGCTCGCCGGCGCAGGCTCCGGCAAGACCAGCGTGATCACCCGCAAGATCGCGCACCTGATCCAGCACTGCGGCATCCGCGCCCAGTACATCGTCGCCATGACCTTTACCAACAAGGCGGCACGGGAAATGAAGGAGCGCGTCGGCACCCTGCTCAAGGGTGGCGAAGGCCGTGGCCTCACCGTGTGTACCTTCCACAACCTGGGCCTGAACATCATCCGCAAGGAGCACGTGCGCCTGGGCTACAAGCCCGGTTTCTCGATTTTCGACGAGACCGACGTGAAGTCGCTGATGACCGACATCATGCAGAAGGAGTACGCAGGCGACGACGGCGTGGATGAGATCAAGAACATGATCGGCGCCTGGAAGAACGACCTGATCCTGCCCGCCCAGGCCCTGGAAAACGCGCGCAACCCCAAGGAACAGACGGCCGCCATCGTCTACACCCACTACCAGCGCACGCTCAAGGCGTTCAACGCGGTAGACTTCGACGACCTGATCCTGCTGCCCGTAAAACTGTTCGAGGAACACGCCGACATCCTCGAAAAGTGGCAGAACAAGGTGCGCTACCTGCTGGTGGACGAATACCAGGACACCAACGCCAGCCAATACCTGCTGGTGAAAATGCTGATTGGCAAGCGCAACCAGTTCACCGTGGTGGGTGATGACGACCAGTCGATCTACGCCTGGCGCGGCGCCCGCCCGGAAAACCTGATGCTGCTCAAGGACGACTACCCGTCCCTGAAAGTGGTGATGCTGGAGCAGAACTACCGCTCCACCAGCCGCATCCTGCGTTGTGCCAACGTGCTGATCTCGAACAACCCCCACGAGTTTGAAAAACAACTGTGGAGTGAGATGGGCCACGGCGACGAGATCCGCGTGATCCGCTGCCGCAACGAAGACGCCGAAGCCGAGCGCGTGGCCGTGGAAATCCTCAGCCTGCACTTGCGCACCGACCGGCCTTACAGCGATTTCGCGATCCTCTATCGCGGCAACTACCAGGCCAAGCTGATCGAGCTGAAATTGCAGCACCACCAGGTGCCGTATCGCCTGTCGGGCGGCAACAGCTTTTTCGGACGCCAGGAAGTAAAGGACCTGATGGCCTACTTCCGGTTGATCGTGAACCCGGACGACGACAACGCCTTCCTACGCGTGATCAACGTGCCGCGCCGCGAGATCGGCTCCACCACCCTGGAAAAACTCGGCAACTACGCCACCGAGCGCAAGATCTCGATGTACGCCGCCACCGACGAGATCGGCCTGGGCGAACACCTGGACACACGCTTCACCGATCGCCTGTCGCGCTTCAAGCGTTTCATGGACAAGGTGCGCGAGCAGTGCGCCGGCGAAGACCCGATCAGTGCCCTGCGCAGCATGGTCATGGACATCGACTACGAGAACTGGCTGCGCACCAACAGTTCCAGCGACAAGGCCGCCGATTACCGCATGGGCAACGTCTGGTTCCTGATCGAAGCGCTGAAAAACACCCTGGAGAAAGACGAAGACGGCGAAATGACCGTCGAAGACGCCATCGGCAAGCTGGTGCTGCGCGACATGCTCGAGCGCCAGCAGGAAGAAGAAGATGGCGCCGAGGGCGTGCAGATGATGACCTTGCATGCGTCCAAGGGCCTGGAATTTCCCTACGTGTTCATCATGGGCATGGAAGAGGAAATCCTCCCGCACCGCTCCAGCATCGAAGCCGACACCATCGAGGAAGAACGCCGCCTGGCCTACGTGGGCATTACCCGCGCACGTCAGACCCTGGCCTTTACCTTTGCCGCCAAGCGCAAGCAATACGGCGAAATCATCGATTGTGCCCCCAGCCGGTTCCTGGATGAGCTGCCGCCGGACGACCTGGCCTGGGAAGGCAACGACGACACCCCGACCGAGGTGAAGGCCGTTCGCGGCAACACCGCGCTGGCGGATATACGCGCGATGTTAAAGCGCTAGAATCGACTACTTTTTAATCTACTTTCGGCGCCCGTTGCGTCAACAGAGGAAGCTTTCCGTGGAAGCACTGCACAAGAAAATTCGCGAAGAAGGCATCGTGCTTTCCGATCAGGTACTCAAGGTCGACGCCTTTCTGAACCACCAGATCGACCCGGCACTGATGAAACTGATCGGCGACGAATTCGCCGCGCTGTTCAAGGACTCGGGCATCACCAAGATCGTCACCATCGAAGCCTCAGGGATAGCACCGGCCATCATGACCGGCTTGAACCTGGGCGTTCCGGTGATCTTCGCGCGCAAGCAACAGTCCCTGACCCTGACGGAAAACCTGCTGTCGGCGACGGTGTACTCCTTCACCAAGAAGGTCGAGAGCACCGTGGCGATCTCCCCTCGTCACCTGACCAGCAGCGACCGCGTGCTGGTGATCGACGACTTTTTGGCCAACGGCAAGGCGTCCCAGGCGCTGATTTCGATCATCAAGCAGGCGGGCGCTACCGTGGCCGGCTTGGGGATCGTGATCGAGAAGTCGTTCCAGGGTGGTCGGGCGGAGCTGGATGCACAAGGTTACCGGGTTGAGTCGCTGGCACGGGTGAAGTCGTTGGAAGGCGGCGTGGTCACCTTCATCGAATAATTTGCCACATGGCAAATTCCCAGTGAACACGGATCAAAATGTGGGAGCGGGCTTGCTCGCGAATGCAGAGTATCAGTCGCTGAATTTATTGACTGGTCCACCGCATTCGCGAGCAAGCCCGCTCCCACATTTGATTTGCATTGTTTGTTAGTGTGCGGTGGCTTGTAGGCCGGCGAGTAGCAGGCGCTGGTAGAGGTCTTCTTTCAAGCCTTCGGGCTTATCCAAACGCATCCGCTTCAAATGCTCGGGAAACGCCTCTGGCTCCGGCGCGTCCAACGCAGCCTTGCCCAACTCCAGAATCTCCGTCAGCTTGAATTTGCTCTTGAGCCAGTTCAACGCCCGCAACAGATCCCGCTCCTCCTCCGTGAAATCGCTGCCCAGCGGATACTCCGGAAACAATCGCCGATGCCGCGCCTGAATGCCTTTGAGCCGCTCCGGGGTGTTGTCGGTAAAACGCGGCGCCAACTGGAAACCTTCGGGCAGTTTGCCGGCCTTTTGCGCTTGCTCGATCAAATCATCCTGGAAGCGTGAGTCGGTGATCTTGAGCAACGCCTCGATCACTTTGGCATCCGTCTGACCACGCAGGTCGGCAATACCGTATTCAGTGATGACAATGTCCCGCAGGTGTCGCGGAATGGTGCAGTGGCCGTAGTCCCAGACGATATTGGAACTCACCTCCCCCGCCGATTCGCGCCAGCTGCGCAAAATCAGGATCGAGCGTGCGCCTTCCAATGCATGGCCCTGGGCGACAAAGTTGTATTGC
Organism: Pseudomonas sp. P7548; assembly: GCF_013386585.1. Taxonomy (GTDB): domain Bacteria; phylum Pseudomonadota; class Gammaproteobacteria; order Pseudomonadales; family Pseudomonadaceae; genus Aquipseudomonas. The sequence goes on from NZ_JACARO010000018.1 coordinate 44,810, forward strand.
CCGCCCACACCACTGAGCACACGGCCGTCTTCCAGCTGGTCGGCAACGCCCGCGCCCAGCAGCGTGACCATGATCGCGCTGTTGATAAACCGCGCATCCAGGCGCTGCAGGCGCTTGAGTTCTTCCTGACCGTACAGCTCGTTGATGTAGCTGATGCGGGTCATGTTGAATTCGAGGCGCTTGGTGTGGGTCATCTCCTGCAAGCGCTGGTAAAAACTGCGCGGCCCGAGGAAGAAGCCGCCATGGATAGACACGCCGTCGGGCTGCGCGGCGTCGTCCAGCGTGCCAGCGTTGGCCTGCTCCTGGGTGGCCACATCCGGGTACACCTTGCGCCGCACGATCCCGGCATCCGCCAGCACCAGCAAGCCGTTGACGAACATCTCGCTGCAGCCATACAGGCCCCGCACAAACGGCGCGACGCCGCCTTCATGGCTGATCAGCGGCGCCCATTGGTACACATCAAGGTCGGTCAGCAGCAGGCGGTAAGCCTCGTTATCGGCCTGGCGGGCCAGCAAGGCGGCGGTCAGCGCGTCGCCCATGGAGCCGATGCCGATCTGCAACGTGCCGCCATCACGCACCAACGTGCTGGCATGCAGGCCGATGAAATGGTCCTGGAACCCCACCGGCATGTTTGGTGTGGAGAACAGCGTGGTGCTGTCTTTTTCATCGATCAGGTAATCGAACGCATCCATGCCCAGCTCGGAATCCCCCGGCATGTAGGGCAAGTCGCTGTGGACCTGGCCCACCACCAGGATGGTTTCCCCGGCGGCGCGGCGCTTGGCGATCATCGGCAGCAGGTCGAGGGTGATATCCGGGTTGCAGCTCAGGCTCAGGCGGTCGGGGTGTTCGGCACTGCTGGCGACCAGTTGCGCCACCAGGTTCAGGCCGGCGGCGTTGATGTCGCGGGCGGCGTGGCTGTAGTTGCTGCTGACGTAGTCCTGCTGCGCCGAACGGCTGTGGAGCAAACTGCCGGGCTGCATGAAGAACTGCTGCACGTGGATATTGGCCGGCAGGCTGTCCTTGTGCAGGTCGGCGAGAAAATCCAGCTCGGGGTAGTCGCCGAACACCCGCTCGATAAAGGGCCCGAGAAAGCGCTTTTGCAAACCATCGCCGAATGGCGGACGGCCCAGGCTCAAGGCGGTGTAGAGCGTCAGTTGCCGCTCGGGCAACTTGGCAATACGCCGGTACAGCGCGTTGACGAACAGGTTGGGCTTGCCCAGGCCCAACGGCATGCCCATGTGTATATGCGCGGGCAAGCGCGCCAATACGTCGTCAACGGCTTGCTCAATTGAACACAACTGCACCATCCGACCCTCCCGAACATTCCATGATTAGGGGTTGGACCGAGCTTGCCGGGTCTTTGCTGCAATGAACAGCGCCGAAACACAAATGGGGGGCACAAAAAAGCCGCTTACAAGCGGCTTTTTTGACGAAGATCGGCGGATCAGAGGCCGGACATCTTCTTGATCGCGCCTTTGAGGTCATCATCCGAGCAATCGGCGCAGGTGCCTTTGGGCGGCATGGCGTTCAGGCCGGTAATGGCCTTGGCCAACAGGCCGTCGAGGCCACCCTGGTGGTCGGCGCGGTCTTTCCAGGCGGCGGTGTCACCGATTTTCGGGGCGCCCAGCAAACCAGTCCCGTGGCACGCGTTGCAGTGCTTGGCAATCACGTCATCCGGGGTCTTGGCAGCACCGCCGCCACCTGCGGCCACGGCCACTTCCATGCCCTTGCATTCCTGGCCTTGAACGCAGACCTGGCCCACGGGCTCCAGGCGCTTGGCAATTTCATCATTGGTCGCAGCTTGAGCGCTGACAGCCCATAGGGCCAGTACGGTTGCTGGTGCAGCCAGCATTTTCATAATTAGGTTCACGCGTTCACCCTCAATGGTGGCTATTCACGCCTGCGGCCACGGTTTCGCAGGCGGCGAAAGTATAACGGTTAGCCCGCCCGGCCGAAACAACCCTATTAAATAAAGGGAGATTCGGCGTCACGGTTACAGCGACGGGTGTGTCTGCAACGCTGGCAGCACGCCTCTTCTGTCAAAAGTTCGCCGGTGTGGCTGCGCTGATTAGTCGCGCCGGCACATCGAACGGGTTGCGAAAACGATGGGGCTTGGTGCTTTCAAAGTAGTAGCTATCGCCGGCTTCGAGCACAAAAGTTTCAAGACCGACCACCAACTCCAGGCGACCTTCCACCAGAATCCCGGTTTCTTCGCCCTCATGGGTGAGCATTTCTTCGCCGGTGTCGGCGCCTGGCGGGTAGATCTCGTTCAGGAATGCAATTGCCCGGCTGGGGTGCGCCCGGCCTACCAGTTTCATGGTGACGGCACCGTCGGAAATGTCGATCAGCTCATTGGCTTTATAGACGATCTGCGTCGGTATTTCCTGGAGGATCTCCTCGGAAAAGAACTCGACCATGGACATGGGGATGCCACCCAGCACCTTGCGCAAGGAGCTGATCGAGGGGCTGACGCTGTTTTTTTCGATCATCGAAATGGTGCTGTTGGTGACACCCGCACGCTTGGCGAGCTCACGCTGGGAAAGACCCTTGAGTTTACGGATGGATTGCAGTCGTTCGCCGACGTCCAATGCAGGAGCCTCCTAGGATTCAGGCGTTGTTGTAATTGAGCGTTATCATGGCGACAGCGTTCAGTATTTACAACACTTGGGCCTAAATCCCGGGCACCTGCGTTCGTACCCGGCGGTCAAGCGCCGGAATAGAGCCTTGGCACGCGGCGCAGGTTGCAGAAGATCTGGTAGGGGATGGTCTCGGCGGCCACCGCAACATCACTGGCCAGGATGTTTTTGCCCCACAACTCCACCGTAGAACCAAGGCCGGCCTGGGGCACGTCCGTCAGGTCGATGCACAGCATGTCCATCGAAACGCGGCCGAGCAATTGGCTGCGTTGCCCGGCGACCAGTACCGGCGTGCCGGTCGGCGCATGACGCGGGTAGCCATCGGCATAGCCCATGGCTACCACGCCTATGCGCATCGGCTTGGGTGTGATGAATTTGGCGCCATAGCCCACCGGCTCGCCGGCCGGCAGTTCACGCACAGAAATCACTTTGGACTCCAGGGTCATCACCGGCTGCAAACGTGCGGCCACCGCCTGGTCTTCGCCAAACGGCGTGGCGCCGTAGAGCATGATGCCCGGGCGTACCCAGTCGCTGGACACATTCGGCCAGCCCATCACCGACGGCGAGTTGCGCAGGCTGACGTCGGCCGACAAGCCTTGGCGCGCCGCTTCAAACACCGCCACTTGTTCATTGCTGCGCACGCAGTCGAGTTCATCGGCGCGGGCGAAGTGGCTCATCAATACGATCTTGGCGACTTTGCCACTGCCCAGCAGGCGCTGGTACGCCTCATGGTAATCCTTGGGATGCAGGCCAACCCGGTGCATGCCGGAGTCGAGCTTGAGCCAGACGGTCAGCGGCTTGCTCAGCCTGGCCTGCTCGATTGCCTCCAACTGCCACAACGAATGCACCACGCACCACAAATCATGCTCGTTGATCAGCGGCAGCTCGTCAGCCTCAAAAAAGCCTTCGAGCAACAGCACCGGCGCTCGAATGCCGGCTGCGCGCAGCTCCAATGCCTCTTCGATGCACGCCACGGCAAACCCGTCGGCCTCGGCTTCCAACGCCTGTGCCACACGCACGGCGCCATGGCCGTAGGCATCGGCCTTGACCACGGCCAGGGCCTTGGCCCCCGTGACTTCGCGGGCTAATTGGTAGTTGTGACGCAGGGCTTGGAGATCGATCAGGGCACGGGCAGGACGCATGGCGGCAGGCTTCTAGGCGGCAGAGTAAAGAAAAACCGGCACCGACCGACAACGTCGGCACCGGGAGAGGGATCCAGGTTTAAGGCAGCGCCGCCACGACGGACAGCTCTACCAGGATTTCCGGTTCGCACAACTTGGCTTCAACCGTGGCACGGGCCGGAGCGACGCCTTTGGGCAGCCACTTGTCCCACACCGCGTTCATGCCGGCGAAGTCGGCGTCGATGTCTTTGAGGTAGATCGTCACCGACAGCAACTTGCTCTTATCGGTGCCGGCCAGGTCCAGCAAACGCTCGATATTGGCCAGGGTTTCACGGGTCTGCTGTTCAATTCCGGCACTCATGTCGTCGCCGACTTGCCCTGCCAGGTACACGGTGCCGCTGTGGACAACGATCTGGCTCATGCGCTCATTGGTGAGCTGGCGCTGGATTGACATGTTTTGCGGACTCCTGGTGGTTGCCGTAACGGGAAATATCGAGACCTGCGGCACTGATTTGCGGCGTTTTCTTCGCCATCAGGTCGGCCAGCAGGCGGCCGGAGCCACAGGCCATGGTCCAACCGAGGGTGCCGTGGCCGGTATTCAGGAACAGGTTCTTGAACGGTGTGGCACCCACAATCGGCGTGCCGTCGGGCGTGGTCGGGCGCAGGCCGGTCCAGAAACTGGCCTCGGTCAAATCGCCGCCCTGAGGATAAAGGTCGTTGACGATCATCTCCAGGGTTTCACGTCGACGCGGGTTCAGCGACAGGTCAAAACCGGCTATTTCAGCCATGCCGCCGACACGGATGCGGTTGTCGAAACGGGTGATCGCGACCTTGTAGGTCTCATCGAGAATGGTCGAGGTCGGCGCCATCGCGGGGTTGGTGATCGGCACGGTCAGCGAGTAACCCTTGAGCGGGTACACCGGCGCCTTGATCCCCAGCGGCTTGAGCAGCTTCGGCGAGTAGCTGCCAAGGGCCAGCACGTAGCGGTCGGCGGTTTCCAGCTTGCCGTCGATCCAAACGCCGTTGATGCGGTCACCGGCGTAGTCGAGGCGCTGGATGTCTTGCTCGAAACGGAACTCCACGCCCAACTGCTTGCACATGTCGGCCAGGCGGGTAGTGAACATCTGGCAGTCGCCAGTCTGGTCGTTCGGCAGGCGCAGGGCGCCGGCGAGGATGTCGGTGACACTGGCCAGGGCCGGTTCGACGCGAGCGATGCCGGCGCGGTCGAGCAACTCAAACGGCACGCCGGACTCTTTCAGCACGGCGATGTCTTTGGCGGCACCGTCCAACTGGGCTTGGGTGCGGAACAACTGGGTAGTCCCCAGGCTGCGGCCTTCATAGGCAATGCCGGTCTCGGCGCGCAGTTCGTCGAGGCAGTCACGGCTGTACTCGGACAGGCGCACCATGCGCTCTTTGTTCACCGCATAACGGCTGGCGGTGCAGTTGCGCAGCATCTGCGCCATCCACAGGTATTGATCGATATCGGCGGTGGCCTTGATGGCCAGCGGCGCGTGGCGTTGCAGCAGCCACTTGATGGCCTTGAGCGGTACACCCGGCGCGGCCCATGGCGACGCGTAGCCCGGGGATACCTGGCCGGCGTTGGCGAAACTGGTTTCCATGGCAGCGGCAGGCTGACGGTCGACGACCACGACTTCAAAGCCGGCCCGAGCCAAATAGTAGGCACTGGTCACACCAATGACGCCGCTACCCAAGACCAGAACGCGCATTTTTATATCCTCATCGCGGGCATGGCCGCTGACGTGTGTTGTTCGAGCAATGATGTGCGCAGTGTAAAAAACTATTGCCAGTGCATTTCACTATATAAGTGCCTATATTTGGCGACAATTCTTGGCAAAAACCCTTTTCACAGAGGCGTATCCCCTATGCGTACCAACACCCAGACCAAGCGGGAGCTGGACAAGATCGACCGCAACATCCTGCGCATCCTGCAGACCGATGGGCGAATCTCGTTCACGGAACTGGGAGAAAAGGTCGGGCTGTCCACCACGCCGTGTACCGAACGGGTCCGTCGGCTGGAACGCGAAGGGATCATCATGGGCTACAACGCACGGCTCAACCCGCAGCATTTGAAGGGCAGTTTGCTGGTATTTGTCGAGATCAGCCTCGATTACAAGTCTGGCGACACCTTTGAAGAATTCCGCCGCGCCGTGCTGAAACTGCCCCACGTGCTGGAGTGCCACCTGGTATCAGGCGACTTCGACTACTTGGTGAAAGCGCGGATTTCCGAGATGGCGTCCTACCGCAAATTGCTGGGTGACATCCTGCTCAAGTTGCCCCATGTGCGGGAGTCCAAGAGCTACATCGTGATGGAAGAGGTGAAGGAGAGCCTGAACCTGCCGATTCCTGATTAACCAACTGACACAACTGGGTCAAATGTGGAGCTGGCTTGCCTGCGATAGCGGTGGTGACTGACCCACCGCCATCGCAGGCAAGCCAGCTCCCACATTAACCGAGTTAAACCAGCACTTGCCGAGTGCTGGCCATGTACTCGTGGATCTGTTTCTCCACCCGCGGGTGAATCAGCTCCACGGGCCGCCGCCCATTGGGGCAAGGCAACGTCTTGGTGGTGCCGAACAACCTGCAGATCAGCGGGCGCTCGTCATACACCGTGCAGCCGTTTGACCCCAGGTGCACGCAGTTCAGCGCGTCCATGGCCGCATCCTGCTCGGCAGCGGTCTTGCGTGGCAGGCGCGACATTTCCTCGGGCGAGGTGGTCACCGGCCCACAGCAGTCGTGGCAACCCGGGACGCACTCGAACGATGGGATCTGACGGCGCAGCGCGCTGATTTTCTGACTGTTGCAACTCATCGAAACACGTACCGAACGGCGAATAGGCGTGGATTCTGCCGCAAAAGCCTGCGGTGAGACAGCTTCGCCCGACCGCTGTATCCTGCGTCAAATTTTCCAAACAGGGATGCTCCCCATGACCGCCAGCGCCCGGCACACCGCTTCCTACTACGCCGCCAGCAGCGTGCCGCAACCCGATTACCCGGCGCTGGCCGGTGAAGTGACGGCGGATGTGTGCGTGATCGGCGGCGGTTTTTCGGGGCTCAACACCGCGCTGGAATTGGCTGAGCGTGGCTTGCGCGTGGTGCTGTTGGAAGCGCGCAAGATCGGCTGGGGCGCCAGTGGGCGCAACGGCGGCCAGTTGATCCGAGGCGTCGGCCATGGCCTGGACCAGTTCACCCACGTGATCGGCACCGACGGCGTGCGCCAGATGAAGCTGATGGGCCTGGAAGCGGTGGAGATCGTGCGCGAGCGTATCGAGCGTTATCAGATTCCTTGCGACCTGACCTGGGGCTATTGCGACCTCGCCAACAAACCCCGCGACCTGCTGGGCCTTGCCGAGGACGCAGACGAGCTGCGCAGCCTGGGCTATCGCCATGAAGTACGCCTGCTGCAAGCCGACGAGATGAGCAGCGTAATCGGCTCCGACCGCTATGTGGGCGGCATGATCGACATGGGTTCCGGCCACCTGCACCCGTTGAACCTGGCCCTCGGCGAAGCAGCTGCCGCGCAGCAATTGGGCGTGAAACTGTACGAACAATCCGAAGTGACCCGCATCGACTACGGCCCCGAGGTTAACGTGCACACCGCCTCGGGCAACGTGCGCGCCAAGACCCTGGTGCTGGCCTGCAACGCCTACCTGAATGACCTCAACCCACAGCTGGGTGGCAAGGTGCTGCCAGCCGGCAGCTACATCATCGCCACTGAGCCGCTGAGCGAAGCGCAGGCCCATAATCTGTTGCCACAAAACATGGCAGTGTGCGACCAGCGGGTGACGGTGGACTACTTCCGGTTGTCCGCCGACCGACGCTTGCTGTTCGGTGGTGCCTGTCACTATTCCGGCCGCGATCCCCAGGACATCGGCGCCTACATGCGTCCGAAAATGCTCAAGGTGTTCCCGCAACTGGCCGACGTGAAAATCGACTACCAATGGGGCGGCATGATCGGCATCGGTGCCAACCGTCTGCCGCAGATTGGTCGGTTGGCCGACCAGCCCAATGTGTATTACGCCCAGGCTTACGCGGGCCATGGCCTCAACGCCACCCACCTGGCGGGCAAGCTGCTGGCCGAAGCCATCAGTGGCCAGCAGCAGGGCCGTTTCGATCTGTTCGCCCAGGTGCCGCACATCACCTTCCCGGGCGGCAAGCACCTGCGCTCACCGCTGCTGGCGCTGGGCATGCTCTGGCACCGCCTCAAGGAACTGGTCTGATCAATCGCGCCAGAACGGCTTCAGGCCTTCCTGGCGTGCCTGTTCCACGGTCAGCCCGACATCGCGCAACTGCTCGCGAGTCAGGTGCAGCAATGCCTTGCGGGTGTGGCGGCGGTGCCAGAACAAGTCCCAGCGACTGATATTGCGCGGCGCCCTCGCCCGCTCTTCTCCGGCCTCCAGTTCCTGGCTGTATAACGCCAACCGCACATCGCTCATGCCGCTCATTTTGCTGCCCCTCATTTGCTTGTTGCCATGAGTGACTAGAATGGGCGGTGAGCCAAAAGCGATACAGATTCAACCCGTGTTTATTAAATCCATACAGATACTGCCTATCGACGCCTGAATCCTGTATTTTCCCCCTATCTGTACTGGTCTCTTGGGAGCGACCGCCATGACCCTTTACGTCAACCTCGCCGAACTGCTGGGTACCCGCATCGAGCAGGGCTTCTACCGCCCGGGCGACCGCTTGCCCTCAGTACGGGCCTTGAGCGTGGAGCATGGAGTCAGCCTGAGCACCGTGCAGCAGGCCTACCGCCTGCTCGAGGACAACGGCCTGGCGATGCCCAAGCCCAAGTCCGGGTACTTTGTGCCCGTCGGTCGCGAGCTGCCGGCACTGCCGGAAGTGGGTCGCCCGGCACAGCGCCCGGTGGAAATTTCCCAGTGGGACCAGGTACTCGAACTGATTCGTGCCGTGCCACGCAAAGACGTCATACAGATGGGTCGTGGCATGCCAGACGTATTGTCGCCCACCATGAAACCCCTATTGCGCAGCCTCGCACGGGTGAGCCGGCGCCAGGATCTGCCGGGCCTGTATTACGACAATATCCTCGGCTGTATGGAACTGCGCGAGCAGATTGCACGGCTGTCATTGGATTCGGGCTGCCAACTGACCGCCGAAGATATTGTGATCACCACCGGTTGCCACGAAGCGCTGTCCGCCAGCATCCACGCCATCTGCGAGCCCGGCGATATCGTTGCGGTGGATTCGCCGAGTTTTCACGGTGCCATGCAGACCCTCAAGGGCCTGGGCATGAAGGCCCTGGAAATCCCTACAGACCCGGTCACCGGGATCAGCCTCGAAGCCCTTGAACTGGCCCTGGAGCAGTGGCCGATCAAGGTCATCCAACTGACGCCCAACTGCAACAACCCCCTGGGCTACATCATGCCGGAGGCCCGCAAAAAAGCATTGCTGACCCTGGCGCAGCGCTTTGACGTGGCGATTATCGAAGACGATGTGTATGGCGAGCTGGCCTACAGCTACCCCCGCCCGCGCACCATCAAGTCGTTCGACGAAGACGGCCGCGTGCTGCTGTGCAGCTCGTTCTCGAAAACCCTGGCGCCCGGGCTGCGCATTGGCTGGGTGGCGCCGGGGCGCTACCTGGAACGGGTGCTGCACATGAAATACATCAGCACCGGCTCCACGGCGACCCAGCCGCAGATCGCCATCGCCGAATTTCTCAAAGGCGGGCACTTCGAGCCGCATTTGCGGCGGATGCGCACCCAGTACCAGCGCAATCGCGACTTGATGATCGACTGGGTCAGCCGCTACTTCCCAGCCGGCACCCGGGCCAGCCGCCCCCAGGGCAGCTTTATGCTCTGGATCGAGCTGCCCGAAGGCTTCGACACGCTCAAGCTCAACCGTGGCCTGGTGGAACAGGGCGTACAGGTGGCGGTGGGCAGTATCTTTTCTGCCTCGGGCAAATACCGGAACTGCCTGCGCATGAACTACGCTGCCAAGCCAACCCCGCAGATTGAAGACGCGGTGCGCAAGGTCGGTGCCGCCGCAATCAAGTTGCTGGCCGAGGCGGCCGACTGACCTTTCGCGGGAAATGGCCGTCATATGCCCACAACCGCCCTGAACTGGAAGCAGCGCCCTTGATGATTCGACGGCTTTTACCGTTTTTAATGCTGGGCGCCCTGGCCCTGGGTGGGTGTGCGACGGTGGATGTACCGCGTGTCCCCAGCGACGCGCTGCCCGCCGAGCAATCCTCATTCGGCCGCTCGATCCAGGCCCAGGCGGCGCCCCATCAAGGGCGCTCGGGCTTTCGCCTGCTGCCCAACAGCAGCGAAGCCTTCATGGCCCGCGCCGAACTGATCCGCAACGCCCAGGTCAGCCTCGACCTGCAGTACTACATCGTGCACGACGGCATCAGCACCCGCATGCTGGTGGACGAGCTGCTCAAGGCCGCCGACCGGGGCGTGCGCATCCGCATCCTGCTGGACGACACCACGAGCGACGGCCTTGACCAGATCATCGCCACCCTCGCCGCCCACCCCAAGATTGAGATTCGCCTGTTCAACCCCCTGCACCTGGGGCGTAGCACGGGCGTAACGCGAGCCATGGGCCGACTGTTCAACCTGTCGCTGCAACACCGTCGTATGCACAACAAGCTGTGGCTGGCCGACAACAGCGTGGCCATTGTGGGCGGGCGCAACCTGGGGGATGAGTATTTCGACGCCGAGCCCAACCTGAACTTCACCGACATCGACATGCTCAGCGTGGGCCCGGTGGCCGAGCAACTGGGCCACAGCTTCGACCAGTACTGGAACAGCGCGCTGAGCAAACCCATCGATGAGTTTGTTTCCAACGCCCCGTCCAAAGGCGACCTGGCCGCAGCCCGCGTGCGCCTGGAAGCCTCGCTGGCCGAATCGCGCCAGCAGAACCATGCGCTGTACAACCGCTTGCGCACCTACCAGACCCAACCGCGCATGGATATTTGGCGCCGCGAACTGATCTGGGCCTGGAACCAGGCGTTGTGGGATGCGCCGAGCAAGGTACTGGCCACGGCCGAGCCGGACCCGCGGCTGCTGCTGACCACCCAATTGGCGCCGGAGTTGGAAGGCGTCAATCACGAGCTGATGATGATCTCGGCGTACTTCGTGCCGGGGCCGCCCGGCCTGGTCTACCTGACCGGCCGCGCGGATGCGGGCGTCTCCGTAAGCCTGCTGACCAACGCTTTGGAAGCTACGGACGTGCCTGCCGTGCACGGTGGCTACGCACCCTACCGCAAGGCGTTGCTCGAGCACGGCGTGAAACTCTATGAGTTGCGTCGCCAACCGGGCGATGCCGGAGGCGGCAGCGGCCCGCACCTGTTTCGTCGCGGTACGTTCCGAGGCTCGGACTCGAGCCTGCACAGCAAGGCGATGATCTTTGATCGCGAGAAGTCGTTTATCGGTTCATTCAATTTCGACCCGCGTTCGGTACTGTGGAACACCGAAGTCGGCGTGCTGGTGGACAGTCCCGAGCTGGCCGAGCACGTGCGCGGCCTGGCGCTGCAAGGCATGGCGCCGGCGTTGAGCTATGAGGCGAAATTGCAGGATGGCCAGGTGGTATGGGTGACTGAAGACAACGGCCAGTTGCACACCCTGACCCGCGAGCCGGGCAGTTGGTGGCGTCGCTTCAATGCATGGTTCGCCACCTCAGTCGGCCTTGAACGTATGCTGTAAGAACAATGGAGATTGAATGTGGGAGCTGGCTTGCCTGCGATGCAGGCACCTCGTTTTTTCAGTTACACCGAGGAGATGCCATCGCAGGCAAGCCAGCTCCTACAAATTGATCGCATTTCAAGGTCAGGCCGGTTGCGCGGCGCCGAATGCACCTTGGCGCAACAGCAACACCACCAGGCCCAACGCCCCGGCAGCCATCAACAGTGGCAACGCATGCCCGCTGATCCACTGGCTGCCCGCGCCGGCCACCAACGGCCCGATCAGGCAACCGATCCCCCACAACTGCGCAATGTGGGCATTGGCGCGCACCAGCGCGTCATCGCGATAACGCTCGCCGATCAAGATCAACGACAGGGTGAACAACCCGCCCGCACTGGCACCGAACAACACCCACACCGGCCAGATCAGCAGCGTGTGCAACACCACGGGAATCGCCAGGCTCGACGCCAGCAACAGCACCGCACAACTCAGAAAAAGCGTGCGCCGAGGCAGGTAGTCGGCCAGCGCGCCGATAGGCAACTGCAACAGCGCGTCGCCGACCACCACCGTGCTGACCATGGCCAAGGCGATCTCGGCCGTGAACCCCTGTTGCAGGCAATACACCGGCAGTAGCGTCAGAATCATCGCTTCGAACGCGGCGAACAAGGCCACCGCCCAGGCAATTGCCGGTAGGCTCAGGCAGAAGCGCCACAGGTCGCCCAGGGTCACGCTGAAGGATTCGGCAGTCGGAGCACCGCTGCGGCCCAGCAACAGCAAGGGCGCCACCACCAGTAACCCCACGCCCACCCAGAAACCATAATCGTGGTCGGTACCCAGCGCTCCCAGCAGCAGGGGCCCCGACAGTTGGCTCAAGGCATAACTGCAGCCATACAGCGCCACCAGCCGGCCCCGCCACTGCTCCACCACCAACTGGTTGATCCAGCTTTCACCGAGGATAAACACGATGGTCAGGATCACCCCGATCATCAGCCGCAGCACCAGCCACACCGGGTAGCTAGGCAGGATGGCCAGCAGGCCGATGGACACCGCGCCCGCCCACAAGCACAGGCGCATCAGGTTGGCGGTGCCCAGCCACGATGCCATCCGGCTGGAGACCTTGGCCCCCAGCAGGACGCCAAAGGCTGGCATCGCCGCCATCACCCCAATGGCAAAGCTGCCATAACCCCAGCTTTCAAGGCGCAGGGACACCAGCGGCATGCTCACACCCAGGGCCAGGCCGACGCTGAGGACTGAGGCCAAGACGGCGAAATAAGTCGCCCAACGCATTTCCACGCTCCTGTGGATAATTCTTAAGATCACACAAAACAGCGTGGGAGCGGGCTTGCTCGCGAATGCGGTCCGTCAGCCAGTCAATCTGGTACTGATACACCGCCTTCGCGAGCAAGCCCGCTCCCACATTTTTAACCGCAATAAGCCCTGAAAATCAGAGCTTGATCCAGGTCGCCTTCAGCTCGGTGTACTTGTCGAACGCGTGCAGCGACTTGTCGCGGCCGTTGCCCGACTGCTTGAAGCCACCAAACGGGGCGGTCATGTCGCCGCCGTCGTACTGGTTGACCCACACGCTACCGGCACGCAGTGCCTTGGCGGTCAGGTGCGCCTTGGAGATGTCGGCGGTCCACACCGCTGCGGCCAGGCCGTAGACGGTGTCGTTGGCGATCTTCACCGCTTCCTCGGCGCTGTCGAAGGTGATCACCGACAGGACTGGGCCAAAGATCTCTTCCTGGGCGATCTTCATGGCGTTGGTCACACCGTCGAAAATCGTCGGCTCGACGTAGGTGCCACCGGTTTCTTCCAGGGTACGCTTGCCACCCGCGACCAGCTTGGCGCCATCGGCGTGGCCAGCCTCGATATACGACAACACGGTATTCATCTGCTGGGTGTCCACCAGGGCGCCGACGTTGGTCGCCGGGTCCAGTGGGTTGCCTGGCTTCCAACCCTTGAGGGCCTCAATCACCAGCGGCAGGAATTTGTCCTTGATGGAGCGCTCGACGAGCAGACGCGAACCGGCGGTGCAGACTTCGCCCTGGTTGAAGGCGATGGCGCCGGCCGCCGATTCGGCAGCGGCCTTGAGGTCCGGGGCATCGGCAAACACGATGTTCGGGCTCTTGCCACCGGCTTCCAGCCAGACGCGCTTCATGTTCGACTCGCCGGAGCGGATCAACAGCTGCTTGGCGATTTTAGTGGAACCGGTGAACACCAGGGTGTCGACATCCATGTGCACCGCCAGCGCGTTACCCACGGTGTGGCCGTAGCCTGGCAATACGTTCAGCACGCCTTTTGGAATGCCGGCTTCAACCGCCAGGGCCGCGATGCGGATGGCGGTCAGCGGGGATTTTTCGGACGGCTTGAGGATCACCGAGTTACCGGTGGACAGCGCCGGGCCGAGCTTCCAGCAGGCCATCATCAACGGGAAGTTCCACGGCACGATGGCGCCCACGACACCGACCGGCTCGCGGGTCACCAGACCCAGCTGGTTGTGCGGGGTGGCGGCGACTTCGTCGTAGATCTTGTCGATGGCTTCACCGCTCCAGCTCAGGGCATTGGCGGCGCCAGGGACGTCGATTTCCAGGGAGTCGGTGATCGGCTTGCCCATGTCCAGGGTTTCAAGCAGCGCCAGCTCTTCGGCATTGGCGTTGAGCAAATCGGCGAAACGCAGCATGGCGGCCTTGCGCTTGGCCGGCGCCAGGCGCGACCACACACCGGAATTGAAGGTAGCGCGAGCGTTTTCCACGGCGCGCTGGGCGTCGGCGGCGTCACAGCTGGCAACAGTGGCCAGCAGGCGGCCATCGACCGGGCTGATGCATTCGAACGTGTCACCGGAAGCAGCGGCGGTGTATTCGCCGTTGATGTAGGCGCGGCCTTCGATCTTCAGATCCTTGGCGCGTTGTTCCCAGTCGGCACGGGTCAGGGTGGTCATGCGAGTGTCCTCCTCTTATTGAATACAAGGGCCAGGCGATGTCCCCCGGCAGCCTCACAGAATTCTTGCCCGGCCAGCCAGCTGTTCGGCTCAAGGCAGCTGCCACCCTAAACCAGCGGCTGGGGATGTTTCAATATATTTGACATAACGCCGGCAAACGCCCTTGCGATGTTCATTTTAATAAACATAGACTTTGGGCTCTCCAACCGCAGGCCAGACGGGACACGCACATGAGCATCCAGGACATCGTCGACTTCAGCCAAGCCAACACCGCCCCCGATCGCTACCGCCCCGCTGCGGAAAAAATCCTCAAGGGCGACCCGGAGCAAACGATCTACAACCACTACAACAGCCCGTGCGGCCAGATGAGCGCCGGGGTGTGGGAAGGCGAGGTCGGGCAATGGAAGGTCAACTACACCGAACACGAGTACTGCGAGATTGTGCAGGGTGTTTCGGTATTGCGAGATGCCGAGGGCAATGCCAAGACCCTGCGCGCCGGCGACCGCTTCGTGATTCCCGCTGGTTTCAGCGGTACCTGGGAAGTGCTGGAGCCGTGCCGCAAGATCTACGTGGTGTTCGAGCAGAAGGCCTGATCAGAAAATCGCAGGCAAAAAAAAGCCCGACTCGTGAGAGACGGGCTTTTTTTCACAAGGAGGAAAATCAATTACTTGATTTTGCCTTCTTTGTAGATCACGTGCTTGCGAACGCGCGGGTCGAACATTTTCTTTTCGAGCTTGTCCGGGGTAGTACGCTTGTTCTTGTCGGTAGTGTAGAAGTGACCAGTACCGGCGCTAGAGATCATTCGAATCAATTCACGCATGATAGAGCTCCTTAGATCTTGCCAGCGGCACGGATTTCGGCCAGCACGACAGTGATGCCACGCTTGTCGATGATACGCATGCCTTTAGCAGATACACGCAGGCGAACAAAACGTTTCTCTTCTTCAACCCAGAAGCGGTGATGCTGCAGGTTCGGCAGGAAACGACGACGGGTTTTGTTATTTGCGTGGGAAATGTTATTCCCAGTCACCGGACCCTTACCGGTAACTTGACAGACTCTCGACATGCCTCAGCCCTCTAAAACCACATGCCCAACCCGGCATGGGTTGGCCGCTTAATCTCTCAGTCATTTGGCGCCAGGCGCCGCGTTTCTTTAGGGTCTTACCGGCTACACCTACAAGCGAAGGAACCGGGCCCCTAGAAAAGAGCGCTGCTTTATACCAGAAAGACCCCAGTGCAACAACAGCCCGTGTGTTTTTACCGGCGTAAATCTTGGCAGCAGACGCCTGAACCGTTGCCAGGAGGGGCCGCTGTAATAGCCGACCGCTCGTCGCACAGAATGATTGACAGCGCACGCCCGCACCGAAAAGTGAAGAGCGAAACGCGCTGAGGCGTCATCAAAACAGTATTTTGGCGAAAAGCACAGGCAAAAATGGGCTAGTCATTTGCCAATCAGACCACTACGGTAGTCTTTTTCCAGACTGCACTCGCAGATGGGCCTTCGATCTGCAAAGGAAACCGAATATGCGCTTCGCTGCCCTACCGCTATTGCTTGCCCCTCTCTTTATGGCGCCACTGGCCCAGGCGGCCACCAACCTGAGTGTGTGTACCGAGGCCAGCCCCGAAGGGTTTGACGTGGTGCAATACAACTCGCTGACCACCACCAACGCCTCGGCCGACGTGCTGATGAACCGCCTGGTGGACTACGACGAGGCCAGCGGCAAGCTGGTGCCTAGCCTGGCGGACAGCTGGGAAGTCTCGCCCGATGGCCTGACCTATACCTTCAAGCTGCACCCGGACGTGAAATTCCACCGCACCGAGTATTTCACCCCTAGCCGCACCCTGACTGCCGAAGACGTGCGCTTCAGCTTCGAGCGCATGCTCGACCCGGCCAACCCATGGCATCAGATCGCCCAGAGCGGATTCCCACACGCACAATCCCTGCAATTGCCAACACTGGTCAAAAAAATCGACGCGCTCGACCCGCTGACCGTGCGCTTCACCCTGGACCATGCTGACTCCACCTTCCTCGCCGCCCTGAGCATGGGCTTTGCGTCGATCTACCCGGCCGAATACGCTGACAAGCTGCTCAAGGCCGGCACCCCCGAGAAGCTCAACAGCCAGCCGATCGGCACCGGCCCGTTCGTGTTCGTTCGGTTCCAGAAAGACGCCGTGGTGCGCTACAAAGCCAATCCGGACTACTTCGCCGGCAAACCGGCTGTGGATAACTTGATTTTCGCGATCACGCCGGATGCCAATGTGCGCCTGCAGAAACTCCATCGTGATGAATGCCAGATCGCGCTGTCGCCCAAGCCCCTGGACGTGGGTGAAGCCGCGAAAGACTCAGCGTTGAAGGTGGAAAAAACCGCAGCGTTCATGACGGCGTTTGTCGCCATCAACAGCCAGCACCCGCCCCTGGACAAGCCGGAAGTGCGCCAGGCCATCAACCTGGCGTTCGACAAGGGCAGTTACCTCAAGGCCGTGTTCGAAGGCACCGCCGAAGCCGCCAACGGACCCTACCCGCCCAACACTTGGAGCTATGCCAAGGACTTGCCGGGTTATCCACAGGACCTCGCCAAGGCCAAGGCCCTGCTGAACCGGGCTGGCCTCAAGGACGGTTTCAAGACCACAATCTGGACCCGCCCCACCGGCAGCCTGCTGAACCCCAACCCGAACCTCGGCGCACAACTGCTGCAGGCTGACCTGGCCAAGGTCGGTATCCAGGCAGAGATCCGCGTGATCGAATGGGGCGAGCTGATCCGCCGCGCCAAGGCCGGCGAGCATGACTTGCTGTTCATGGGCTGGGCCGGCGACAACGGCGACCCGGACAACTTCCTCACGCCGCAATTCTCTTGCGCGGCAGTGAAGTCCGGCACCAACTTCGCCCGTTACTGCGACCCGGCCCTGGACAAGCTGATCAGCGCGGGCAAGACCACCAGCGAACAAGGCGTGCGCAGCAAGCTGTACCAGCAGGCCCAGGCGCAGATCCAGCAGCAGGCACTCTGGCTGCCACTGGCTCACCCGACGGCATTCGCGCTGACCCGCAAGAATGTCGAGGGGTACAAGGTCAGCCCATTCGGCCGACAGGACTTCTCCAACGTCAGCCTGAAACCCTGACCCCGCCCGTGTAGGAGCCGGCTTGCCGGCGATGGCGTCCCGTTTCATTGATGCTATCGCCGGCAAGCCGGCGCCTACAGCCATCCGTACTCAGCCATCGACAGCGGGTCGCCATCACCCACGATGATGTGATCCAGCACGCGCACGTCCACCACCTCCAAGGCCTTCTGCAGCAACTTGGTCATTTTTCGATCAGCCGCACTCGGTTCGGCATTCCCGGAAGGATGGTTGTGACACAGGATCAGCGCCGCCGCGTTGTAGGCCAGGGCACGCTTGACCACCTGTCGGGGGTAAACGACCGCAGAGTCGATGGTGCCCTGAAACAACGCCTCGAACCCCAGCACCCGGTGCTTCGAGTCCAGAAACAGGCAACCAAACGTCTCGTGGGGTTCATGCCGCAACAGCGCCTTGAGGTAACTGCGCACCGCCAGCGGGCTCTCCAGTACCGAATCGCTGCGCAGTTTCTCTGCCATATGGCGCCGGGACATTTCGAGCACCGCCTGCAACTGGGCAAACTTCGCCGGCCCCAAGCCTAGATGCTGACTGAACAGCGCCTGACTGGCCTCAAGCAGTGGGCACAGGCCACCGAACTGCGCCAACAAGTGGCGTGCCAGATCCACCGCACTACGGCCGGAAACGCCGGTGCGCAGGAAGATCGCCAACAACTCGGCGTCGGACAGACTCGCCGCGCCCCCCTCCAAAAGCTTCTCCCGTGGTCGCTCCGCCAAGGGCCAATCGCGAATACTCATCCCACCTCCGTGTGTACGTGCGCCGCTGTTGCCAGGCAGACGCTGTGTTATCTTAAGCCCTCTTTTTTGCCTGCGATTTCCCCTGGGGAGGGGGCGTCGCAGGCGTCACTGAACTGGCATCACTGAACTGGAAAGGCAAACCAATGCAGCGTCTGTATCGGAAACGCATCGTTCTCGGCGTCGGCGGCGGCATCGCCGCCTACAAGAGCGCAGAGCTGGTTCGCAGGCTCCTGGACCAAGGCGCCGAAGTGCGCGTGGTCATGACCCGTGGTGGCAGCGAGTTCATCACCCCATTGACCATGCAGGCCCTCTCCGGCCACCCGGTGCACCTCGACCTGCTCGACCCGGCAGCCGAAGCCGCCATGGGCCATATCGAACTGGCCAAATGGGCTGACCTGGTGCTGATCGCCCCGGCCACCGCCGACCTGATCGCCCGCCTGGCCCAGGGCATCGCCGATGACCTGCTGACCACCCTGGTGCTGGCCACCGACGCCACCGTCGCCATCGCCCCGGCCATGAACCAGGCCATGTGGCGCGACCCGGCGACCCAGGCCAACACCCAACTCCTGCAAAGCCGTGGCCTCAAGGTGTTCGGCCCGGCCTCCGGCAGCCAGGCCTGTGGCGACGTCGGCATGGGCCGCATGCTCGAAGCCACCGACCTGGCGCTGTGCGCCGCCGAGTGCTTCCAACACTTGGCCCTGACCGGCAAGCACGTACTGATCACCGCCGGCCCGACCCAGGAAAACATCGACCCGGTGCGCTACATCACCAACCATAGCTCAGGAAAAATGGGCTTTGCCTTGGCCGAAGCGGCGGTTGAGGCAGGCGCGCGCGTCACCCTCATCACGGGGCCGGTGCATTTACCGACCCCTGATCGCGTCACGCGAATCGACGTAGTCAGCGCCCGCGATATGCTGGCGGCCTGCGAAGCGGCCATTCCCTGCGACCTGTTCATCGCCTCGGCAGCGGTTGCAGACTACCGCCCGGAAGTCGTCGCCCCGCAAAAGCTCAAGAAAGACCCTACGAGCGGCGACGGCCTGCTCCTGCAAATGGTGCGCAACCCGGACATCCTGGCCACCATCGCCACCCGTCCGGACCGTCCGTTCAGTGTCGGCTTCGCCGCCGAGACCGAACACCTGCTGGACTACGCCGCACGTAAATTGAAAGACAAAAACCTCGATCTGATCGTTGCCAATGATGTCGCCAACCCGAGCATCGGCTTCAACAGCGAGGAAAACGCCTGCAGCGTGATCGACCGCGACCTGCACGCCACCCTTTTCGCCCAGACCAGCAAGGGCAAGATTGCCCGCCAACTGATCTCTTTTATCGCCCAACGGCTGAACCAGGTTTAATTCACATGCACGCTTTGCAAGCCAAGATTCTCGACCCACGCATCGGTACCGACTTCCCACTGCCGGCCTACGCCACACCGGGCTCTGCCGGCCTGGACCTGCGCGCCATGCTCAAAGAGGACACTGTCCTTGAACCGGGCCAGACCGTCCTGATTCCGACCGGCCTGTCGATCTACGTCGGCGACCCCGGTCTGGCGGCGCTGATCCTGCCGCGCTCCGGCCTGGGCCACAAACATGGCATCGTGCTGGGCAACCTCGTGGGGCTGATCGACTCCGATTACCAGGGCGAACTGATGGTGTCGTGCTGGAACCGTGGCCAGACCGCGTTCAACATCGTTGTCGGTGAACGCATCGCCCAGCTGGTGCTGGTACCGGTGGTACAGGCGCACTTCGAGCTGGTTGAGGAATTTGTTGAAACACAACGCGGCGCAGGTGGTTTTGGGCATTCCGGCAGCCACTGACTAAGCTGAATCAGGCCGGGCGCCCTCCCCGGCCCGATGCCACCGCATGGCTTTCCAGGATGAAGAATGCGCGCACCTTATCAGCGAGATTTCGTCATTGAAATCAATGCATTACACGCAAAAAAGCACGGAGCGCGAGCGCCGATGGCATTTTTGCACCACGAACTCTCTGCCGAAAACGCCGTCATACCCTTCAGTTTGAGCCCGCCGGTCAGCCACATTCAGGCCAGCTTTGCCCCCTTCAGATGGAGTTTCCCCCCGCGATGAGTACCGCAGCCCGAGTAGCCCCGACTTTTCCCGACAGCATCTTTCGCGCCTATGACATTCGTGGCGTAGTGCCCAAGACCCTGACTGCCGAAACCGCCTACTGGATTGGCCGTGCCATCGGCGCCCAGAGCCTGGCCCAGGATGAGCCCAACGTCTCGGTAGGCCGTGACGGCCGCCTGTCCGGCCCGGAACTGGTCGAGCAACTGATCCAGGGCCTTGCCGACAGCGGCTGCCACGTCAGCGACGTCGGCCTGGTGCCAACACCCGCGCTGTACTACGCCGCCAATGTACTGGCTGGCAAATCCGGCGTGATGCTCACGGGCAGCCATAACCCATCGGACTACAACGGCTTCAAGATCGTCATCGCTGGCGACACCCTCGCCAACGAACAGATTCAGGCCCTGCACAACCGCCTGAAGACCAACGACCTGACCAGCGGCAAGGGCAGCATCACCAAAGTCGACATCCTGCAACGCTACTCTGATGAAATCACCCGTGACGTCAAACTCGCACGCCGCCTGAAAGTGGTGGTGGATTGCGGCAATGGCGCGGCCGGCGTGATCGCCCCACAGCTGCTCGAAGCCCTGAACTGCGAAGTGATCCCGCTGTTTTGCGAGGTCGACGGCAACTTCCCCAACCATCACCCGGACCCAGGCAAGCCTGAGAACCTGGTGGACCTGATCGCCAAGGTCAAGGAAACCGGGGCCGATGTCGGCCTGGCCTTCGACGGTGACGGCGACCGCGTGGGTGTGGTGACCAATACCGGCGAAAACGTGTTCGCCGACCGCCTGCTGATGCTGTTCGCCCGCGATGTGGTGGCGCGCAACGCCAACGCCGAGATCATCTTCGACGTGAAGTGCACCCGCCGCCTGACGCCGCTGATCAAGGAATACGGCGGGCGCCCACTAATGTGGAAGACCGGCCACTCGTTGATCAAAAAGAAAATGAAGGAAACCGGCGCCCTGCTGGCCGGTGAAATGAGCGGCCACGTGTTTTTCAAGGAGCGCTGGTTCGGCTTTGACGACGGTATTTACAGCGCCGCCCGTCTGCTGGAGATCCTCAGCAAGGAAAAATCCACGGCGCAGGAGCTGTTTCAGACCTTCCCGAATGATATTTCTACGCCAGAGATCAATATCCATGTGACCGAAGAGAGCAAATTCAGCATCATTGACGCACTGCACGATGCGCAATGGGGCGAAGGCGCCAACCTGACCACCATTGATGGTGTGCGAGTCGATTACGCCAAAGGCTGGGGCCTGGTTCGCGCGTCCAACACCACACCGGTGCTGGTCCTGCGTTTCGAGGCGGATACCGAGGCTGAGTTGCAGCGCATCAAGGACGTGTTCCACGCCCAGTTGAAACGTGTTGCCCCTGATCTCCAATTACCGTTCTGATTTTTTACCGGAGCCCTGAATGACCCTCGAACGCGAAGCCGCTGCCAACACTGCCAAGGTCTTGTCCGAAGCGTTGCCTTACATCCGACGCTATGTCGGCAAGACGCTGGTGATCAAGTACGGCGGCAATGCCATGGAAAGCGACGAGCTGAAAACCGGCTTTGCCCGCGACATCGTGTTGATGAAAGCCGTGGGAATCAACCCGGTGGTGGTTCACGGTGGCGGCCCGCAAATCGGCGACCTGCTCAAGCGCTTGTCGATCGAGAGCCACTTCATCGATGGCATGCGCGTCACGGATGCGCAGACCATGGACGTGGTGGAGATGGTCCTCGGCGGCCAGGTCAACAAGGACATCGTCAACTTGATCAACCGCCATGGCGGCAGCGCCATCGGCCTGACCGGCAAGGATGCGGAGCTGATCCGTGCGAAAAAACTGACGGTAACCCGCCAGACGCCGGAAATGACCCAGCCGGAAATCATCGACATCGGCCAAGTGGGCGAAGTGGTTGGCGTAAACACCGACCTGCTGAACCTGCTGGTCAAGGGTGATTTCATCCCGGTGATCGCGCCAATCGGCGTGGGTGCCAACGGTGAGTCCTACAACATCAACGCCGACCTCGTGGCCGGCAAGGTGGCCGAAGCGCTGAAAGCCGAAAAGCTGATGCTGCTGACCAACATCGCCGGCCTGATGGACAAGGAAGGCAAGGTGTTGACCGGCCTGACCACCCAGCAAGTCGACGACCTGATCGCCGACGGCACCATCTACGGCGGCATGCTGCCGAAGATCCGTTGCGCACTGGAAGCGGTGCAAGGCGGCGTGGGCAGCTCGCTGATCATCGATGGCCGGGTGCCGAATGCGGTGCTGCTGGAGATCTTCACGGATACCGGCATGGGTACGCTGATCAGTAATCGCAAGCGTCCTTAACTGCCGCACATAAAAAAGCCCCGCTCAATCAAATTGAGCGGGGCTTTTTTATTTGTACTCGGTCCAAATGTGGGAGCTGGCTTGCCTGCGATGACGGCGGCACATTCAACAATTCCGTCGCCTGATACGCCGCTATCGCGGGCAAGCCCGCTCCCACATGGGGATGATTTGGGTCAGACGCCAAATTGCTCGCGGTAGGCGCGAACAGCAGGCAGATGCTGCTTGAGCTGCGGATCATCTTCCAGGAACTGCAGTACCTGGTTCAACGACACGATGCTCACCACCGGAATGCCGAAGTCGCGCTCCACTTCCTGGATCGCCGACAATTCGCCGTTGCCACGCTCCTGGCGATTCAGCGCGATCAGTACGCCGGCGGCCTTGGCGCCTTCCTGGGAAGCGATGATCTGCATCACTTCACGGATAGCGGTGCCAGCGGTGATCACGTCGTCGATAATCAGCACTTCGCCCTTGAGCGGAGCGCCGACCAGGCTTCCGCCTTCGCCGTGAGCCTTGGCTTCTTTGCGGTTGAAGCACCAAGGCAGGTCCTGGCCATGATGCTCGGCCAACGCCACGGCAGTCGCCGCCGCCAGGGGGATACCCTTGTAGGCCGGGCCGAACAGCACGTCGAACGGAATACCGCTTTCAACGATGGCGGCCGCATAGAAACGACCCAGCTGGGCCAGGGCCGAACCCGAGTTGAACAAGCCAGCATTGAAGAAATACGGGCTGGTGCGCCCGGACTTGAGGGTGAACTCGCCGAAGCGTAAAACGCCGCGATCGATGGCAAAACGAATGAAATCGCGTTGATACGCCTGCATGAAAAAAGCCTCAGATACCACGGATTTAGCTAATTAGGTAGACGGCGTGTATCATACACGCACGCGATTTTTGGGGCCATTTATGCGGATCATCAGTGTGAACGTCAATGGTATTCAGGCTGCAGTCGAGCGTGGTTTGCTCAGTTGGCTGCAAGCACAGAATGCCGACGTCATCTGCCTGCAGGACACCCGCGCCTCCGCCTTTGAACTGGACGACCCAGCCTTCCAACTGGATGGCTACTTCCTTTATGCCTGCGATGCCGAAGTGCCCACCCAAGGTGGCGTGGCTTTGTACTCGCGGTTGCAACCCAAGGCGGTCATCAGCGGCCTCGGCTTCGAGACAGCCGACCGCTACGGGCGCTACCTGCAAGCCGATTTCGACAAGGTCAGCATCGCGACCTTGCTGCTCCCTTCGGGGCAGAACGGCGATGAAGACTTGAACCAGAAGTTCAAGCTAATGGACGACTTCGCCCGTTACTTGGATAAACAGCGGCGCAAACGTCGCGAGTACATTTACTGTGGCTCGCTGTACGTGGCGCAACAAAAGCTGGATATCAAGAACTGGCGCGACAGCCAGCAATCCCCGGGTTTCCTGGCGCCGGAACGTGCCTGGATGGACGAGATTGTCGGCAACATGGGCTACGTGGATGCCCTGCGTGAAGTCAGCCGAGAGGGCGACCAGTACAGCTGGTGGCCGGATAACGAACAGGCCGAGATGCTCAACCTGGGCTGGCGTTTCGACTACCAGTTGCTGACCCCAGGTCTGCGCCGGTTCGTTCGCAGTGCGCGCTTGCCGCGTCAGCCGCGCTTCTCGCAGCACGCGCCGCTGATCGTGGACTACGACTGGACACTGACCATCTGAGGTCTTTTTCCAGGCACAAAAAAACCGACATTGCTGTCGGTTTTTTTGTGGGCGTTCATTATTTGACCAGTCGCCAGGTCAAGGGGTAGCGATAGGCGATCCCCTTATTGGCCTTGATCGCGCCAATGATCGTCAGCACTACGCTGGCGATGGCCAGGGCCGTCATCAGGAAGAACCCGATCACCGCAAAGGCCAGCACGATGCACACGATCCAGGCGATGGCCACGGTAATCTGGAAATTCAGCGCTTCCTTGCCCTGATCATCGATGAACGGGCTGACTTCCTTCTTCATCTGCCACAGGATCAGCGGCCCCACGACACTGCCGAAGGGGAACACAAACCCCAGAAACGCCGCGAGATGACACAACATCGCACTTTGACGCACTTCGTAGGAAAGCGAGGGTTGCGGCAGTTGGCTGTCATTCATGGCGTTTCTCCTTGAGGCCGACCGGCTCAGTCAGCCAGTGCGGCGTTTTGCAGTTCGAAGATCTCGGTCATGCCTTTCTGGGCCAGCGCGAGCATGGCATTCAGCTCAGCCGGCTGGAATGGCGCGCCTTCGGCAGTGCCCTGCACTTCGATGAAACCACCGGTGCTGGTCATGACCACGTTCAGGTCGGTCTCGGCCGCCGAGTCCTCCAGGTAATCCAGGTCCAGTACAGGCTCGCCCTGGTACATGCCCACCGAAACGGCAGCGATCATTTGCTTGAGCGGGTCGCCGCCCTTCAGGCCGCCGCGCTTCTTGATCACTTTGAGCGCATCGACCAACGCCACCATGGCGCCGGTGATGGATGCAGTGCGAGTGCCGCCGTCAGCCTGGATCACATCGCAGTCGACGTACAGGGTCACGTCGCCCAGCTTGGACATGTCCAGGGCTGCGCGCAGGGAGCGGCCGATCAGGCGCTGGATTTCCAGGGTACGGCCGCCTTGCTTGCCACGGCTGGCTTCACGCTGGTTACGCTCGCCGGTGGCGCGCGGCAGCATGCCGTATTCGGCGGTCAACCAGCCCTGGCCCTGCCCCTTGAGGAAACGTGGCACGCCATTTTCGACGCTGACGGTGCAGATAACCTTGGTATCGCCAAACTCGACCAGTACAGAACCCTCGGCGTGTTTGGTGTAGTTGCGGGTGATGCGGATCGAGCGGAGCTGATCGGCAGCGCGACCACTTGGACGTTTCATAGGGGATACCTGTACTGAGGACGAAAAACTGCCGAGCATTATAGAGCCGTGAACCGCTTCGGGGCACTGCTAAAAAATTCGGTTACCAATGGTCGAGTTTGGGCGCGTCCGCCCCACTGCGCTACAATCCTGCGCCTTCTTAACCATCAGCCCGTGTTTGCGGGCTGCAACGCGAGGTACCTCCATGGTGCACAGCATGACCGCCTTCGCCCGCGTCGAAAAAGCCGGCGCCCAAGGCACCCTGAGCTGGGAACTGCGCTCGGTCAACAGCCGCTACCTGGAGCCGCACCTGCGCCTGCCGGAATCGTTCCGCGACCTCGAAGGCGCCGTGCGCGAGGCTCTGCGCCAGGGCATTTCCCGCGGCAAGCTGGAATGCACCCTGCGCTTTACCGAGGAAACCACCGGCAAGCCGCTGCAGGTCGACCGCGACCGTGCCGCGCAACTGGTCGCCGCCGCCGAAACCATCGCCGGCCTGATCAAGCAGCCCGCCGCGCTGAACCCTTTGGAAGTGCTGGCCTGGCCTGGCGTGCTGGTGGCCGACGCCACCGACCCACAGGCCCTCAACGCCGAAGCCCTCGCCCTGTTCACTCAAGGTTTGAAGGAGCTGAAGGCCGGTCGCGAGCGCGAAGGCGCCGAACTGGCCCGCCTGATCAGCGAGCGCCTGACCGCCATCGAAGAAGACGTGGTCACCCTGCGCGAACTGGTGCCGCAGATGCTCGCCACCCAGCGCCAGAAGGTCCTCGACCGTTTCGCCGACATGAAGGCCGACCTCGATCCGACGCGTCTGGAGCAGGAAATGGTGCTGCTCGCACAAAAAAGCGACGTGGCCGAGGAGCTCGACCGCCTGAGTACCCATATCCTTGAAGTGCGCCGCGTGCTCAAGTCGGCGGGTGCCGCCGGTCGGCGCCTGGACTTCCTGATGCAGGAACTCAACCGCGAAGCCAATACACTGGGCTCCAAGGCTTTCGATCCGCGCAGCACCACAGCTGCGGTCAACCTCAAGGTGTTGATCGAGCAGATGCGCGAACAAGTACAGAATATTGAGTAAGGCAACTTCCATGACCCACAGCACCGGCACCCTTTACATCATTTCCGCCCCCTCGGGCGCGGGCAAGAGCAGCCTGGTCAAGGCCCTGACCGACGCCGACGAGCAGATCCGCATCTCGGTCTCCCACACCACCCGCGCCATGCGCCCGGGTGAGGTGAACGGCGTGCACTATCACTTCGTCGAGCGCACCGAGTTCGTGAAGATGATCGAGCACGGCGACTTCCTGGAGCGCGCCGAAGTGTTCGGCAACCTCTACGGCACCTCACAAAGTCACCTGCAGCAGACCCTGGACGAAGGCCACGACCTGATCTTGGAAATCGACTGGCAGGGTGCCGAGCAGGTACGTCAGCTGATGCCCAAGGCGCGTTCGATCTTCATCCTGCCGCCGTCCCTGGAAGCCTTGCACCAGCGCCTGACCAACCGTGGCCAGGACAGCGACGAGATCATCGAAGGCCGCATGCGTGAGGCCGTCAGCGAAATGAGCCACTACGTCGACTACGACTACCTGATCATTAACGACGACTTTTCCCACGCGCTGGAGGATTTGAGGGCGATTTTCCGCACCAATCAGCTCCAGCAAAAGCGCCAACAGCAGCGTTTCGGCAAATTGCTGGCCGAACTGCTCGGTTGATTGGCTCTTCCCAAAATGGCTGCAAGGGCTTTACATTGGTGCTTGCAGCGGTTTTACGAAGGCTCGCGAAAAATCAGCGCTTCCCTAAACGCTGGTGATTTTTTAAACTGCTCAGTCCGCTCGCCCAACCGGGCAGCGCGCATCTTGCATTCGCTCCGAGGAATACCATGGCCCGCGTAACCGTTGAAGACTGCCTAGAACACGTGGATAACCGCTTTGAGCTGGTCATGCTCTCTACCAAGCGTGCCCGTCAACTGGCCACTGGCGGCAAAGAGCCCCTGGTCCAGTGGGAAAACGACAAGCCTACCGTTGTAGCCCTGCGTGAAATCGCTGAAGGCCTGATGAGCTACGAGTTCATCGCCAACGCTGAAATCGTTGAAGACGAACCGCTGTTTGCAGCGTTCGAGGACGAGTCCAACGAGGCCGTCTAAGCCTATGCCTGGTCGACGTAGCACGGCGCGGGGTCACAGCCAACGGCAGGAGTTAACACTTTGCCGAGCATAGACGCCCTCGCCGATCGCTTATCGACCTACCTCGGCCCAGACCAGGTCAACCTGGTCCGCCGAGCGTATTTCTACGCCGAACAAGCCCACGACGGCCAACGCCGCCGCAGCGGCGAGGCGTATGTCACCCATCCTCTTGCGGTGGCAAACATTCTTGCCGAGATGCACATGGACCATCAGAGCCTGATGGCCGCGATGCTGCATGACGTGATCGAAGACACCGGCATCGCCAAGGAAGCGCTCAGCGCGCAGTTTGGCGAAACCGTGGCCGAACTGGTCGACGGGGTCAGCAAACTGACCCAGATGAACTTCGAGACCAAGGCCGAAGCCCAGGCGGAAAACTTCCAGAAGATGGCCATGGCCATGGCCCGCGATATCCGGGTAATTCTGGTCAAGCTGGCCGACCGGCTGCACAACATGCGCACGCTGGAAGTGCTGTCTGGCGAAAAACGCCGGCGCATCGCCAAGGAAACCCTGGAAATCTACGCGCCCATTGCCAACCGGCTGGGCATGCACGCCATTCGCATCGAATTCGAAGACCTCGGCTTCAAGGCCATGCACCCGATGCGTTCAGCGCGCATCTACCAGGCGGTCAAGCGCGCCCGGGGCAACCGCAAGGAAATCGTCAACAAGATCGAAGAGTCCCTGAGCCATTGCCTGGCGATCGACGAGATCGAGGGCGAGGTCAGCGGCCGGCAGAAACACATCTACGGCATCTATAAAAAGATGCGCGGCAAGCGCCGGGCCTTCAACGAGATCATGGACGTGTACGCGTTCCGGATCATCGTCGACAAGGTCGACACCTGCTACCGTGTGCTGGGCGCTGTACATAATTTGTACAAACCCCTGCCGGGGCGCTTCAAGGACTACATCGCGATCCCCAAAGCCAACGGCTATCAATCGTTGCATACCACGCTGTTCGGTATGCATGGCGTGCCGATCGAGATCCAGATCCGCACCCGCGAAATGGAAGAGATGGCCAACAACGGCATCGCCGCCCATTGGCTGTACAAATCCAGCGGTGACGAGCAGCCAAAAGGCACCCATGCCCGTGCCCGCCAGTGGGTCAAGGGCGTGCTGGAAATGCAGCAACGTGCCGGCAACTCCCTCGAATTTATCGAAAGTGTGAAGATCGACCTGTTCCCGGACGAGGTCTACGTGTTCACGCCCAAAGGCCGGATCATGGAGCTGCCCAAAGGCTCCACGGCGGTCGACTTCGCTTATGCGGTGCACACCGACGTGGGCAACAGCTGCATTGCCTGTCGGATCAATCGTCGTCTCGCGCCGCTGTCCGAACCGCTGCAAAGCGGCTCCACGGTCGAGATCGTCAGCGCACCGGGCGCACGCCCGAACCCGGCCTGGTTGAACTTCGTGGTCACCGGCAAGGCGCGCACCCACATCCGCCACGCCCTGAAACTGCAGCGCCGCTCCGAGTCCATCAGCCTCGGCGAGCGCTTGCTGAACAAGGTGCTCAACGGCTTCGACAGCGCCCTGGACAAGATCCCGGCCGAGCGCGTCCAAGCGATGCTCCACGAATATCGTCAGGAAACCATCGAGGACCTGCTGGAAGATATCGGCCTGGGCAACCGCATGGCCTACGTGGTCGCCCGTCGCCTGCTCGGCGAAGGCGAACAGTTGCCAAGCCCCGAAGGCCCGCTGGCGATTCGCGGCACCGAGGGCCTGGTGCTCAGCTACGCCAAGTGCTGCACGCCGATCCCGGGCGACCCGATTGTCGGTCACCTGTCGGCGGGCAAAGGCATGGTGGTGCACCTGGACAACTGCCGCAACATCACCGAAATCCGCCACAACCCGGAAAAATGCATCCAGCTCTCGTGGGCCAAGGATGTCACCGGCGAATTCAACGTCGAGCTGCGGGTGGAGCTGGAACACCAGCGCGGCCTGATCGCGCTGCTGGCCAGCAGCGTCAACGCGGCCGACGGCAATATCGAGAAAATCAGCATGGACGAGCGCGATGGCCGCATCAGCGTGGTCCAGTTGGTGGTCAGCGTCCACGACCGCGTGCACCTGGCCCGCGTGATCAAGAAACTGCGCGCCTTGACCGGGGTCATCCGCATCACCCGCATGCGTGCCTAACCCACTTCATTACAAGGAGTCACACATGACCAAGACCGTTATCACCAGCGACAAGGCCCCGGCCGCCATCGGCACCTACTCCCAGGCAATCAAGGCGGGCAACACCGTCTACATGTCCGGCCAGATCCCGCTGGACCCGAAGACCATGGAACTGGTGGAAGGCTTCGAAGCCCAGACCGTACAGGTCTTCGAGAACCTCAAGTCCGTTGCCGAAGCCGCTGGCGGTTCGTTCAAGGACATCGTCAAACTGAACATCTTCCTCACCGACCTGAGCCACTTCGCCAAGGTCAACGAGATCATGGGCAAGTACTTCGAACAACCCTACCCAGCCCGTGCCGCCATCGGCGTTGCCGCCCTGCCAAAGGGCGCACAGGTTGAGATGGACGCGATTCTGGTCATCGAGTAAAACACCCGGCGCAGCCCCCAAAGGCTGCGCCGACTTTGTTTCAGAAGGATTTCGTAATGCGCAAAGCGCTTGTAGCCTCATCGTTGCTCGCCCTGTTGCTCGGCGGCTGTGCCAGCAACCCCGCCGACCTGGATGTGAGCGGCACCTGGATCAACCAGGTCGCCATCGATGCGGCAGCCAAGGGCGGCCCTTTGCGTGAAGCCCTGCAAACCTATGGCCCCAACCTTGAATGGGAAGTGAACACCAAGGCTTCGCAGGCACGCTACTACAACGGTTTTGAAGTAGCCGAAGGCAAGTTGCTCGGTGAGAAATCCGGCGCCTGGAGCGTGGACTTCTACGGCAGCACAGCCACCGAACTCAAACGCAAAGGCAAGCAACTGCTGCAAGTGGCCAATGATAACGAGCCTGAGCAGCTGTTCGCCCGTGCCAAAGACCCTGCCCCGGAAGGCGCGCCGCTGGGCGCCAACTTCGAACGCGCACTGTATGCGGCCTACATGGGCGGGGATTGGAAGATCAAGGACGGCAACGGTGACGGCGCCACCGTACAGTTCCAGGCCAATGGCCAAGTGGCTGGCCTGCCGGGCGTCGACCAGTATTCGCTGTGCCTGGCGGGCGACTGCGCCTCCATGAGCGGCGGTTACGACAGCATCTGGCTGCAACTGAACGGCAAGGGCAACCCGTGGATCTTTGCGCGCAAGGGCAAGCAACTGGAAATCTTCCAGGCGGTAAACACTGCGCAGGCGGATGAAGTACCGCAGTTCACCCCAGGCCCTCGCCAATGGCTGCTGGAAAAACAGTAAGCACGGCATCACATAGATCTGAATGTGGGAGCTGGCTTGCCTGGGATGACGGTGTCACATCCAATGCAGATGTGACTGACACACCGCTATCGCAGGCAAGCCAGCTCCCAGATTTTTTACCGCGTTTCAGCCTTTGAGAATCGCGGCATAGCCTTCGCGATACGTTGGATACGTCGGTTTCCAGCCCAACGCCTTGACCCGTGCATTACTGCACTGCTTGCTCCCCGCACGCCGCACGCTCGCGTCGTCCGCCCATTCGGTCACGCCCAAGTACTCACGCAACCAACCCACCACCTCGGCCAACGGTGCCGGCGCATCGTCGACGCCAATGTAGACCTTATCCAACGCGCCGCCCTGCTCCACGTGCCGCAACAAAAACGCCAGCAAGCCCGCCGCGTCATCTGCATGGATGCGGTTGCCATACAAAGGCGGATCGATGGCCACGCGGTAGCCCTGGCGCACCTGGGTCAGCAGCCACTCACGGCCCGGGCCGTAAATGCCCGTCAGGCGCACGATGCTCGCGGGGATGCCGCTGCTGAGCGCCACTTGCTCGGCTTCAAGCATGACCTTTCCGGAATACCCCTGCGCCTGGGTGTCGGACGTTTCGTCGACCCACTCGCCATTCTGCTGCCCATACACACTGCTGCTGGATACAAACAGCAGGTGTTTCGGCGCCTGACCGTAGTCCTGCAGCCACTCCAACACATGCTGCAAACCTTGCACATAAGCAGCGCGATAGCCGGCTTCATCGTGATCGGTCGCCGCCGCGCAATACACCAGATAATCCACGCCACCGATCGGCCAAGTGTCGGGGCAGTCTTTGTTGAACAGGTCACCAGCGATGCCGATCACCCCCTGTGGAAGCCGCGAAATATCGCGGCGCAGGCCATGGACCTCCCATCCAGAGGCGAGCAACTGGCTAGCCAGCCGACTACCCACATCACCGCAACCGGCAATCACAACAGAAGGCGCAGACATTACAAAACTCCATGACTAAAGGCGCAGATTAGCCGCCGGAGATGACCAGCGGCCAGTAAAAGGACAAATTAAGTAACTGTATTACTTTTGTTAACAAGAATTACTTGCAATAATAACCACCCATTTGTCCTCGACCCCCACGGGTCTGGCAGGACGATCACTCATTTTTTCTCTCAGGTCCGGCCAGCATGACACGTAATACAAACCCCGCTTCGCCAACCAAGCCTCACAGCCCATCCCGCGCCTGGCGCGCGATTGCTGCGTTGCTGTTCAGCGTAATGCTGGCGCCGACCGCCGCATTCGCTGACGCCACTGCCCCAGCCGCTCCGGCTGCTGCCGAGCACAACGCAGCCACCCCGGCAGCGCCTGGCGCGGCACCTGCGGCCACCGACCCGGCCCAGGCTGCAGCCCCTGCCCCAGCCGACGACTCCGGCGTCGTGCTGGAAGAAGACAACTCCCTGGGCATGGCCCACGACCTGTCCCCATGGGGCATGTACCAGAACGCAGACGTCGTGGTGAAAGCCGTGATGATCGGCCTGGCCATCGCCTCGATCATCACCTGGACCATCTGGATCGCCAAAGGCTTTGAGCTGCTGGGCGCCAAACGCCGCCTGCGCACTGAAATCGTCCACCTGAAAAAGGCCACCACCCTCAAGGAAGCGAGCGAAACCGCGACCAAGAAGGGCACCCTGGCCAACCTGCTGGTCCACGACGCGCTGGAAGAAATGCGCCTGTCGGCCAACACCCGCGAAAAAGAAGGCATCAAGGAACGCGTCAGCTTCCGCCTGGAGCGCCTGGTCGCTGCCTGCGGTCGCAACATGAGCAGCGGCACCGGCGTGCTGGCAACCATCGGCTCCACCGCTCCCTTCGTGGGCCTGTTCGGCACCGTGTGGGGCATCATGAACAGCTTCATCGGCATCGCCAAGACCCAGACCACCAACCTCGCCGTCGTTGCCCCTGGCATCGCCGAAGCCCTCCTGGCCACGGCCCTGGGCCTGGTTGCCGCGATTCCTGCCGTGGTGATCTACAACGTCTTCGCCCGCTCCATCGCCGGCTACAAGGCCCAGGTGTCGGACGCGTCGGCAGAAGTGCTGCTGCTGGTCAGCCGTGACCTCGACCACCTGCCTACCGAGCGCAGCTCGCAACCGCACATGGTGAAAGTGGGGTAATCGGCCATGGGCCTGCATTTGAATCAAGGCGACGACGAACTCGTCGAGAACCACGAAATCAACGTCACGCCGTTCATCGACGTGATGCTGGTGCTGCTGATCATCTTCATGGTGGCAGCCCCCCTGGCGACCGTGGACATCAAGGTCGACCTGCCTGCGTCCAGCGCCAAGCCTGCGCCGCGGCCGGAAAAACCGATTTTCCTCAGCGTGAAGGCCGACCAGCGCCTGTTCCTGGGCGAAGAAGAAGTCAAAGCGGAAACCCTGGGCCCGGTGCTCGACGCCAAGACCCAAGGCAAGAAAGACACGACCATCTTCTTCCAGGCCGACAAGGGCGTGGACTACGGTGACCTGATGAGCGTGATGGATGCCCTGCGGGCAGCCGGCTACCTCAAGGTCGGCCTGGTCGGACTTGAGACGGCAGCCAAGAAATGATCACGACGCGCCACAAACTGACGCGGTATGGCACCAGCCTCGCCGTCGTGCTGGGCGTGCATGCCGTCGCGATCATCATCGCGCTCCAATGGTCTGCGCCGCATCAGGTGCAGTTGCCGCCGGCGGCCATGGTCATCGACCTGGCACCGATGCCAGCTCCGCCACCTCCGGCTCCGCCCAAGGTGATCACGCCGCCGCAGCCGCCTGCACCGGTGGAAGAGCTGCCCCTGCCGAAGTTGGCCGAGGCGCCCAAGCCAACGATCCAGGTGCCCAAGCCGGTCAAGCCAAAACCCAAGCCGCAACCGCCCAAGCCCGTGGAGAAAAAGCCCGAGCCGCCCAAGGAGAAACCCTCCGAGGAGCCGCCGAGCGAAACGCCACCGACCAACGCGCCCGCTGAAAAATCGGCCCAACCGGCTCCCGGCCCGTCGCCTCAGCAGATCGCGGCCAAGGCGTCCTGGGAAGGCACCCTGCTGGCTCACCTGCAGAAGTACAAGAAGTACCCGCCAGGCGCCTTGCAGCGTGGCAAGGAAGGCATGAACCGTCTGCGCTTTGTGGTGGATGGCGAAGGCAATGTGCTGTCCTTCGAGTTGGTGGGCCGCTCCGGCAACTCCGACCTGGACCGTGCGACCCTGGCCATGATCCGTGATGCCCAGCCACTGCCCAAGCCACCGGCTGACATGTTGAAAGGCGGCAGCATCGAAATTGTTGCGCCGTTCGTTTACAACATCGAGAAACGCCGCCGCTAACACCTGTAGGAGCTGGCTTGCCAGCTCCTACATTGATTTACTGCATCAGCAAAATCCTCCCTATTCCCCGCTCAATCCCCACCAAAGTTCTGATAACGTGCGTCTATCGATTGCAGCCGGTATGCTTGGCCCGCAACCTCATGGACGCTCGCTATGACTCTTACAGAATTACGCTACATCGTGACCCTCGCCCAAGAGCAGCACTTCGGCCACGCGGCCGAGCGTTGCCATGTCAGCCAGCCGACGCTGTCGGTGGGTGTGAAAAAGCTTGAAGACGAACTCGGTGTGCTGATTTTCGAGCGCAGCAAGAGCGCCGTGCGCCTGACTCCGGTGGGCGAAGGCATCGTTGCCCAGGCCCAGAAGGTCCTGGAGCAAGCCCAAAGCATTCGCGAACTGGCCCAGGCCGGCAAAAACCAGCTGACAGCACCGCTCAAAGTCGGCGCCATCTACACCGTCGGCCCGTACCTGTTCCCGCACCTGATCCCGCAACTGCACCGCGTTGCGCCGCAGATGCCGCTGTACATCGAAGAAAACTTCACCCACGTACTGCGCGACAAACTGCGCAACGGCGAGCTGGACGCGATCATCATCGCCCTGCCGTTCAACGAAGCGGACGTGCTCACGCTGCCGCTCTACGATGAGCCGTTCTACGTGCTGATGCCGGCCACCCACCCGTGGACGCAAAAAGACACCATCGACGCCGGCCTGCTCAACGACAAGAGCCTGCTGCTGCTGGGTGAAGGCCACTGCTTCCGCGACCAGGTACTGGAAGCCTGCCCGACCCTGACCAAGGGCAACGACGGCGCCAAGCACACCACCGTGGAATCCAGCTCCCTGGAAACCATCCGCCATATGGTCGCCTCCGGCCTGGGCATTTCGATCCTGCCGCTGTCGGCCGTGGACAGCCATCACTACGCCCCCGGCGTGATCGAAGTGCGCCCGCTCACGCCACCGGTGCCGTTCCGTACCGTGGCGATCGCCTGGCGCGCGAGCTTCCCACGGCCAAAGGCCATTGAGATCCTGGCCGACTCGATCCGCCTCTGCTCGGTGGCCAAGCCGCCTGTTGCGGGCTGATTAGCCGTATGACCGAGTTGTCACAGGTGTCGGTGACGGCACTCAAGGGTGTCGGTGAAGCCATGGCCGAGAAATTGGCCAAGGTCGGCCTGGAAAACCTCCAGGACGTACTCTTCCACCTGCCCCTGCGCTATCAGGATCGCACTCGCGTGGTGCCCATCGGCCACTTGCGTCCTGGGCAGGATGCGGTGGTCGAAGGCACCGTCAGCGGCGCCGACGTGGTGATGGGCAAGCGCCGCAGCCTGGTGGTGCGCCTGCAGGACGGTACCGGCGGCCTGAGCCTGCGCTTCTACCATTTCAGCAATGCGCAGAAGGAAGGCCTCAAGCGCGGCACGCGCGTACGCTGCTACGGCGAAGCACGCCCGGGCGCGTCGGGCCTGGAGATCTACCACCCGGAATACCGCGCCATCACCGGCGACGAACCGCCGCCGGTAGACACCACCCTCACCCCGATCTACCCGCTCACCGAGGGCCTGACCCAGCAGCGCTTGCGCCAGTTGTGCATGCAGACCCTGACGATGCTTGGCCCGAAAAGCCTGCCCGACTGGCTGCCCCTGGAACTGGCCCGTGACTACCAGCTGGCGCCGCTGGCCGATGCGATCCGCTACCTGCATCACCCTCCGGCCGATGCCGATGTCGATGAATTGGCATTGGGCCATCACTGGGCCCAGCATCGCCTGGCGTTCGAAGAACTGCTGACTCACCAGTTGTCCCAGCAGCGCCTGCGCGAAAGCATGCGCTCCCTGCGCGCGCCGGCCATGCCCAAGGCCACAAAACTGCCTGCCCAATACCTGGCCAACCTCGGCTTCGCCCCAACCGGTGCCCAGCAGCGGGTGGGTAATGAGATCGCCTACGACCTCAGCCAGAAGGAACCCATGCTGCGCCTGATCCAAGGCGACGTAGGCGCGGGCAAGACCGTGGTCGCCGCCCTCGCCGCCCTGCAGGCCCTGGAAGCCGGTTACCAGGTAGCGCTGATGGCGCCCACCGAGATCCTCGCCGAGCAGCACTTCATCACCTTCAAGCGCTGGCTCGAACCGCTGGGCCTGGAGGTGGCGTGGCTGGCCGGCAAGCTCAAGGGCAAGAACCGCACAGCCGCGCTGGAACAGATTGCCGGGGGCGCACCGATGGTGGTGGGCACACACGCGCTGTTCCAGGACGAAGTGCAGTTCAAGAACCTGGCGCTGGTGATCATCGACGAACAGCACCGCTTTGGCGTGCAACAGCGCCTGGCCCTGCGCCAGAAAGGCGTGGGCGGGCGCATGAGCCCGCACCAGTTGATCATGACCGCCACGCCGATCCCGCGCACCCTGGCCATGAGCGCCTACGCCGACCTCGACACCTCGATCCTCGACGAACTGCCGCCCGGCCGTACGCCGGTCAATACCGTGCTGGTCACCGACACCCGCCGCGTCGAAGTGATCGAACGCGTGCGCGGTGCCTGCGCTGAAGGCCGACAGGCCTATTGGGTGTGCACGCTGATCGAAGAGTCCGAAGAGCTGACCTGCCAGGCGGCTGAAACCACCTATGAAGACCTCACCAGCGCCCTGGGCGAGCTCAAGGTCGGGCTGATCCACGGCCGCATGAAGCCCGCCGAAAAAGCCGCAGTGATGGCCGAATTCAAGGCCGGCAACCTGCAACTGCTGGTGGCCACCACGGTGATCGAGGTGGGCGTGGACGTGCCCAATGCCAGTCTGATGATCATCGAAAACCCCGAGCGCCTGGGCCTGGCCCAACTGCACCAATTGCGCGGCCGCGTCGGTCGGGGTAGCGCCGCCAGCCACTGCGTGCTGCTGTACCACCCGCCGCTGTCACAGATCGGCCGCCAGCGCCTGGGCATCATGCGTGAAACCAACGACGGTTTTGTCATCGCCGAAAAAGACCTCGAACTGCGCGGCCCCGGCGAAATGCTCGGCACCCGCCAGACCGGCCTGCTGCAATTCAAGGTCGCCGACCTGATGCGCGACGCCGACCTGCTGCCCGCCGTTCGCGATGCCGCCCAAGCCCTGCTCGAACGCTGGCCGGATCACGTCAGCCCCCTGCTCGACCGCTGGCTGCGCCACGGCCAGCAATACGGCCAGGTCTGACCGCTTTCCTGTGACCCTGTGGCGAGGGAGCTTGCTCCCGCTGGGCTGCGAAGCAGCCCCGTTCCCGCCGACAACCCCCTCGCCACACGCCAACCACGTCACAAACCACAGTTAGTCGACCAACAGTTGTATCAAGCTGGTTATACTTCGGGAACTGTAAGAAATTGGATCAGGCCATGTCAGAAGTAGCCCTCGCCACAGCCCCGCTGACCGCTCCACCGGTTATTCGGGCTCTGCTCGCAAAGCTCGCCATCAGCTACACGGAAGTTGCCGAACAACCTGGCCTGAATCCCGCACGAAAGGTCCAGGCGGTGCTGCTGGAAGATGCCGTGGGCGCACTCATGGTGCTGTTCCCCCAGAGCCAGTTGCTCGACCTCAACCGCCTCGCCGAGCTCACTGGGCGCCGCCTCACCGCCGTCGCGCCGGAGCGTGTCGAACGCATGCTGGGCAAACATGACCTGAGCCTGCTGCCGGGCCTGCCGGCACTGACCACCTCGCCGTGCCTGTACGAAGGCAGCCTGCTCAACGAGCCCAGCCTGCTGGTGCATTCGGGTGAAGCCGGCCTGCTGCTGGAAATCTCCAGCGACGACTTTAAGACCATGCTCACCAAGGCCAGCGCCGGCCACTTCGGCGAGCCGCTGAGCAATATCCGCCCCAACCTCGACCGCCCTAACGATGACCGCGAGGAAATCACCCAGGCGATGCAGGCGTTCACCGCCCGCCGCATCCAGCAGCGCCTGGAAGCGACCATCGAGATTCCACCGCTGGCCGACACCGCGCAGAAGATCATCAAGCTGCGGGTCGACCCCAACGCCACCATTGATGACATCACCAGCGTGGTCGAGACTGACCCCGCGCTGGCCGCACAAGTGGTGAGCTGGGCGGCGTCGCCGTACTACGCCTCGCCGGGCAAGATCCGCTCCGTGGAAGACGCCATCGTGCGCGTGCTGGGCTTCGACCTGGTGATCAACCTGGCACTCGGCCTGGCCCTGGGCAAGACCCTCAGCCTGCCCAAGGACCACCCACACCAGTCCACGCCCTACTGGCACCAGTCCATCTACACCGCCGCCGTGATCGAAGGCCTGACCCGTGCCATGCCGCGCGCCCAGCGCCCGGAAGCCGGCCTGACTTACCTCGCCGGCCTGCTGCACAACTTCGGTTACCTGTTGCTGGCCCACGTGTTCCCGCCGCACTTCTCGCTGATCTGCCGTCACTTGGAGGTCAACCCGCACCTGTGCCACAGCTATGTGGAGCAGCACCTGCTCGGCATCAGCCGCGAGCAGATTGGCGCGTGGCTGATGCGCTACTGGGACATGCCGGACGAGTTGTCCACAGCCCTGCGCTTCCAGCACGACCCAACCTACGACGGCCAATACGCCGAGTACCCGAACCTGGTGTGCCTGGCGGTGCGCCTCCTGCGCAGCCGTGGAATTGGCTCTGGCCCGGATGAGGCCATTCCGGACGCGCTGCTTGAGCGTCTGGGGCTGACCCGAGACAAGGCTGAGGAAGTGGTGGGCAAGGTGCTGGATGCCGAAGTGCTGTTGCGTGAGCTGGCGTCCCAGTTCAGTCAGGGCTGACTCTTTAGCCAGTCAGACCGCTATCGCAGGCAAGCCAGCTCCCACAGTTGACCGAGTACATTCTTTGGAATGCGGTTGAATGTGGGAGCTGGCTTGCCTGCGATGAATCCCACTCGGTTTACCTGAAAAACCCTACTTCTTTTTCTTCGGCTTCAAATACTTGGTCAACCCCTGGAACCAGATCACCAGCGCCGGGTTGCCCTTGATCTGGATCGTCTTGTCCTGAATCCCCGTCATGAACGCCAGTTGCTTGTTCTTCGCCTGCATCGTGGCGAAGCCGAAGGCGGCGTCCTTGAACGCGATGGCGAACGCCGGCGAGGGGTGAACACCCGAGCGGCTGGTAATGCGCTGGTCTTTGACGATGAAGTGACGGGCAACCTTGCCGTCGAGGGTCTGCAACTGGAACGCCAGGTCTTTGTCACCCAACTGTTGCTGAAAGGCGGGATTGGTGCGGCTGGCTTTGCCCATCATCAGGCCCAGCACCCACAGGAGAAGACGAAATTTCATGCACACGGCCTCGGTGTAATTATTGAGTGGCCGCAGCAGTGTAACGATTTGTCTGGGGAACGCCACCGATCTCGCGCTTTAGCAGGAGATCGGTTGGCGTTTAACGCTTATAGCAACATGTTACTTAGACGTTAGGGCAAGGCACCGGCGCCCAGTCAGCCAGGTTCGGATCGCGGCAAGTGCCTTCGATCTGCGCTTTACCGGCGCTGGCCACTTGCTTGCTTTCAGCTTGCTTGGCCTGCACGGTCTGGATGCTCTTCTCGGTGGTCACCGCTTCTTTCGGCACGGTAGGCAGCACTGGCTTCTTCGCAGGCTTCACGGCTTTCTTGCCCTTGGTCGGCGCAACCGGCGGCGTGGTGTCGGCTTGGGCCACAGTCACCACGTCGGTACGCTGCACACCCACTTGCTGCAGGTCTTTCTCGTAGGCCTGGGTGTAGTTGTTCAGGTCTTCGCTGGCTTTACCGTTGACCGCAACGATCAGGTCATTGGATTCTTTCAGGCCCGCGACGATTTCCGCCAGGCGCTTGCGGCCTTCGGTGTCGTTGACGGTCTTGGCCTTGCGGTCGTTAACCAGCTTGGTAAACGCACTCTGGTAGCACTGCTGCGACGCACGGGCGTAGGCGGTGCTGCGGTCAATGTCCGAGGCGCTCTTGTTGAAGTCGGTGGAGTAAGACGCGATGCGCTGGTTGTCATCGCTGATCTGCTTCTGACGCTCGGTGTAGTAACCGGCAGCACCGCCGGCCAAGGCGCCACCTGCCGCACCGATGGCAGCGTTGCGGCCGCGCTTGTCGGAGTCGCCGGTCAGGGCACCCAACAATGCACCACCCGCCGCACCCAGGGCCGCGCCGGTGACGACCGACTTGGTCATGTCCGAATCGGTGGCACGCAGGTGCTGCACCGGCTCGTAGCAGTTGGGGTAGTACTCGACCTTGGTGCTCGACGCGACTTTGGAGGTCGGCGACGTGGCGCAACCGGTCAGCACAGTGCTGAAGCCGGCTGCGATCAGCAGCAAGTGACGCTTGGAAACCGCCTTACGGGAAAAAAGCATAGGTGTGTTCTCTTTTAAGTTTGACTTGCCCAGCACGGCCCACCGCCGCCTGAGTCCCTTCCAAGCTCGCCATACAGCCAGCGATCATCGCTGTCCGCTCGCTGCGAGCAATTCCTTCAAGATCGTTGCCGGGTCGGCCCGCTGTTGCTTGCGGTAATTGCCGACATGGCGAACGAACAGTGTTGCGCGCGTCACCAGGCTCTTGCCGAGCACTGGCTTGCGATCCAACTCTTCCTTGATCCGTTGAAACTGCGCCTGGATCACCGCATCGGTGTAACGCGTGCCGGTGGCCAGGTTGTCGATGTAGATCGCCACTGCGCCATCCAGCGCGCTGCGGCCGTTGTCGATGGC
Source organism: Pseudomonas sp. P7548 (assembly GCF_013386585.1). GTDB lineage: Bacteria > Pseudomonadota > Gammaproteobacteria > Pseudomonadales > Pseudomonadaceae > Aquipseudomonas. The sequence continues at coordinate 85,736 of NZ_JACARO010000018.1, forward strand.
CGTGGCAAACAGCTGCGCGCTGGCCTCGTCCTTGTTGTCCAGGGCCTGCTGGCGACTCTTCTGCAGGTTGGCCAGGCGAATGTTGTAGTTGCTGATGGTCTCGGCCACCAACGCGGCCGACTGGATCAGGTTGCCCGCCGCTTCTTCGCGCTGCTGGGCGATCAGCGAGACGTTGCGCTTGAGCTCTTCGTTGACCAGCCCCAGCTCGGCTTGCAGCTTGGGGTCGACGCTGGCGGCGATGATGCTGTCCAGGCGCTTGGTCGGGTCCTGGGCGTCGTCGATGGCGTCGGTCAGCGAGGCCAGGCGGCCCTCTTTCTGCCACTGGGCAAACAGCTCCTTGTAACGCGAACGGGGCGCCGACAGCGCGCCAATCGCCACACGAAACCCTGTGGTCTCGTTGCTTTGCTCGGTGCCATCGGCGGCAAACAGCGGGTACTCGCGGCGCATGCCGGTGAACAGCGTGCCCTCGCCTTCCAGGTAGTTGCCGCCCTTGACCACAAAGCCGCCGTAGGTGCCCTGGCGGCGACCGGCGTGGACCAGCTGGAAGGATTCCTGGACCATTTCTGCGGCGTTGCCGATCACATCAAACATACCGATGGGGTTGGGCAACTTGGTGCCGATGGGCATCAGGCGAGCAGCCTGGCCGGTGCCACCGGCAACCTGGTTGAACACCGCGTAATCGGCCAGCGGGCCGTCGCTGTCGCTGCCCTCGGCGCGACGAGGAAACAGGCGCCCTTCCAGGTCCTGGCGGCTCACCGCCTGGCCACCGCGTGCGGCGAACTCCCACTCCACTTCGGTGGGCAGGCGCACAAAGCCCAGGCCGCCGTCTTCGGCCGAAGATCCGCGCCCGCTCACGGGCAGCAGGTCGCGGTGGTATTTCATCAGCCAGGCGCTGTACACCGCCGAGAAGCGCTCGGCCTCGAAGCGCGACAGTTTCACCTTGGGCAAACGCGCCGCCATGCCCGTCGGTGCATCGCACGCCGGGGCCGGCTCGCCGCTGGCCAGGGACTGCGCCTGGGACATCACTTGCGCGTACTGGCGTGTGGTCACTTCGTACTTGCCGATGAAGTACAGCATCGGCTTGAGCGGGGTCTTGGCGTCGGTCTTGGGCATCAACGGCGCGATGACCTTATTCCAGTCCTTGGGCAGGTCCTTGAGGGTGAATTGGCCGTTGATGAAGTCTCGGCGGTAGCCGGAAATGAACGACTGCTGATAACCCGCCTCGCCTTCGGCAAAGGGGTAGCCGAGGCTGATCTCGCGGTCATCCAGGGTGCCCTGGGCCAGCACGTAGGCGTAGCGGAACAGCATGTTGCCGTCGCACGGCAGCGGCAGGCTCACATCGCCTTCCAACGGCTTGGGGTTGTCCAGCTTGTCGCTCGCCTCATCGGCCCAGGCCATCGAGGCCAGGCTCAGCGCCACGCAGGCGCCCAGTAACTTATACATCTCTGATTCCTTCAGAAGCCTGGATACGCGCCACTCGCCAACCCCCACAGGCTGCCGCCACGGCGCTTACGCCCAGGACAGCAACCAGGGCCAGGCCGTAGTGACGCGCCAGCAGATGGCTGGCGTATTCGCCCGGCACCTGCACAAAGAGTTGATTCAAACCCGCCTCAGCCACGCCATACAGCGCAGCACTGAGCACGGCGGCGGCACTTGCGCTGTACAGCGCCTGCACCACCACAAACAGCAACAGCCCACCGGTGGAAAACCCCAACAGGCGCAACACCGACAATTCCCGACGCTTGCGCGCCACGGCGGCCAACGCCCCGGCGAAGATCGCCGCAAACGCCCCCACCCACGCCACCCCGGCAATCACCCAGAACACAATCGACAGGTTGCGGCTCAACGACTGCACCTGCGCGATGGTCTGGGCCTGGGTCGAGACCAACAGGTTCTGCCCGGCGAAAAACACTCGCAGCCGCTCCACATCCGCCAGGTTACGGGCGTACAAGCGAAACGCCGGATACACCCGCTGCTCACCCACACCCGCCGCTTCACCGTCCCAGCCCAACGCCGGCACTGCTCGGCCATCGCGATAATCTTCCGCCGATTCCAGCAAGCCCAGGTCGGCAAACAAACCGTCACGGGCAAAGGCTTCCAGCGGCAACACCGCCAGCACCTGCAAGCGTGTGCGCCGGGCCTCGACACGCCCCGCCACTTGCCGGGCAAAGCTTGCGTCCAACCAATCGCCAGGCCGCGCCGCCAGCTTTTCAGCGGCGGTGTGGCTCAGCACAATCTGCTCCAGCCCCATGGGCATCGGCAGGCCGTTCAATAGCGGATCACCCGAGGCCGTCGGCAGCATTTCCAGGGTCAAGGTGCCCACCTGTGCCGTCGCCGCAATCTGCCGGGTGCGCGGTACGGCAAACGCCACATCGCTGCGCTCGCCAAGCTGCTGGATAAAAGCGCTGCTGAATCGACCACCGCCCAGCGGAATAATTTCACGGGTGGCGGGGTCGGTCTCCAAACGTTCGGTCAAACTGCTAACCAGTCCAAATTTCAGGCCGAATAACACCAGCAGCGGCGCGATCACCGCCACCAGCGCCAGCACTGAACAAGCCGACAGCCAGGCGTCGTTGCGATAGTCCTGCCAGGCCAGCGACGCCACCAAACCGATACGCATCAGTACGCCTCCCCGAGGGTGGCGGTGACGCCGCCGTCGGTATCACGACGGCAACTGATGCGCCTTACCTGCAAGCCACTGGCACGGGCCAGAGGTTCGTCATGGGTGGCGATCACACAGGCGGCACGGTGCTCGCGGGCCTGGGCCAGCAACGCCTGCATCACCCGTTCGGCGTTCAGCGGGTCGAGGGAGGCGGTCGGCTCATCGGCCAACACCAATTGCGGCGCATGGGCCAGGGCGCGGGCACAGCTCACGCGCTGGCGCTGACCCACCGACAAGGCGGCGGGCTTCTTGGCCAGTTGGTCGCTGATCTCCAACTGTTCGGCCAGGCGCATCACGCTGCCGTCATCCCTCAAACCCAGCAGTTGGCGGGACAACGCAATATTGCTGCGCACATCGAGAAAGCCCAGCAAGCCACCGGTTTGCAGCACATACCCCAAGTGCTGGCTGCGCAGGGCGGCCAGCGTGGTTTGCTGATCACCGCGCCACAGCCCGGCGATGTCGTGCTGATGGAATTCAAACTGCCCGACCTGATCGGGCGCCAACACCAGCGCCAGCAGGTCCAGCAAGGTGCTCTTGCCGCAACCGCTGGGCCCGACGATTGCCACTTGCTCACCCGCACGCAGCGCCAGCGCCGGGATTACCAGGCTATAGCGCTGGCTACCGACGCCCCGGCTCTTGTGCACCGCGCTCAGGTTCAACATCACGGCAACGTCGACAGCGGCACGCGGTACAACGCATCGCCCGGCTCGGCATCGCCGAAACGGACCCAGTTGGTCACGTCATTGTGGAAGGTTTCGTAGAGGCGGATTTTCGAATCCAGCTCGTCGATAAAGTCTTCCTGCTCGGCCACGCTCAACGACAACCACAGGTCCTGGGTCATGTTCAGCGACTTACTGCGGTACGGCAGGCCTTCCAGGTATTCGCCCAGAATGCCGCCGTCGGCCAGGTTGCCGCCTTTGCGCAAAGCTTGCGGGTCGCGGCTCATGTAGGCCGAAGCGCTGGCGATTTCCTGGAAGAAATCCTTGGGGGAGGTCTGGGTCTTGCGTGCGGCATCGACGATCAGTTTCAGCGACTGCTGCAGGTCGTTGAGCTGCAACTTGGTCAACATCACGCACACCTGGAACGCCGGCAGCGCCGGGTTGGTGAGGTCGCGGTCGGCGGTCCAGGCGCTGACCAGCTGCGGCGCCTGGCTTGCGCTCTTGCGACCGAGGAAGTCCATATGCATCGCATAGCCCACCGCCGCCGACTTGTCCGCCAGGCTCGGTGCACTGCTCAGCAACGGCACCGGTTGCGGCGTGTTGCTGCGCACCTGGTGCACGAGGTTGGCGAACACGCTGCCGATCTCGTCCACCCGCTCACCCAGCTTATGCACGTCGCCACCCGGCACCGGCGTGTACAGGTCGCCGATCTGCGGGTTGGCGTCTGCCGTGAGGATGCGGTACTGGCTCTCGGCGCCGGCGTGGGTTTTCTTGCCGGCATCGGTGCGCAGGTGCAGGGCGTAGATCTTGATCTGCTTGCCCAGCGCCGCCTGGCGCACCTCGGCCTCGTTCATCTGGGTGGCGGCAAACGGGTCGTTCTTGCGCAGCGCACCCGCATCGGTCACCAAGAGGATGATGCGCCCGCCGTAGCCAGACCAGTCCATGCCATCCACCGCCTGCATCACACCGGCGAAGGCATCTTCGTTGAAGGAATGGCTGGACACGGTCGACGCCTTGACCTGGCGCGCCATGTCGAGGAAGCGTTGCGGGTCGCGGCCCTGGTCGAGGGTGATCAAGGTCTTGGCCACATACTCCAGGCCCGGGGTTTTCTTGATGCTGTTACGGAACCCCACCAAGCCAAAACTCACGCTGTCCAGCTCGCCGCGCTCGGCAATACGGGTTTGCAGCTCGTGCACCACGTCGCGCACCTGGTCGATATAGGGCTGCATCGACACGGTGGTGTCCACCACCAGCACCACGGCGGTCCGGAAGGCGTCGGCGTTGGCGCTGATCACCGGCGTGGCGGGCTTGGCCGCTGCGCCGCCGGGGTCGATGGACGCCACATTGAGCAGCTGCACCGGCTGACCGTTTTCGTCGAAGCTCTCTTTGGAATCGAAGATCGGCAACAGGTAGAACTGGTTCTGCGGCACCGCGCTCGCCGTGGGTTCCAGGGCCAGCACCTGGCCGTTGTCGTCACGGTTTTTCTGCGCCTTGGCCAATACACCTTTGGCGGCTGCCGGGTCAGCCAACAGCTTTTCCACCTCAGCGGATTGGCGCAGGAACATCACCGGTGCCCGACCCGAGCGTTCGGTGAACTTGAGCACCAGGCTCTGCTTCCAGTCGCTGACTTGGGCCGCAGGCAGCCAGCCGTCGCTGCGCCCATCGGTGGCGGCACCGACGCGAACCCACGGGCTGCCGTCAACGTCTTTGCGCTGATAGACATACAACACGGAAAACGCCGGCAACGCCTTGCCCGGCGCACTGCCGGCCTCTGCCGAAAGCTTGGCGCCGGGCTTACTCAGGACCCGCTGGAACAGGGTCTTCTTGCCCGCCATCAGCAACGGGCGCTGGCCGCCATCCACCTCGGCCACCGATGCAACGGGCGTAGGCGGTGGTGTGACCGTCGGCACCACGGCAGCCGGAGGCTTGGCGGCAGGGGTATCGCTGCCACTCAACCACCAGTAACTGGCGCCGCCAATGGCCAATGCAACCGCCACCGCAACGGCCGCCAGTGCCAACACCGGACCGCGACGCTGCTCACTGTGCTGGGTGGGCGGCACCACCGGTTGGCGCACCGGCTGGGGTTTGTCGGTGGGGATCTCGATGGACTCTGGTGTGATGCCAGCCAAGTCGAAACTGACTGGAGTCGGAACCGGTATCGGCAACGGCCGTACCAGCGTCGCTTCCGGCGAGTCTGCCGGCAGTTGATCCAGCGCACGCAGCAAGGCCGCCGCATCCGGAAAGCGTTCTGCCGGGTCCTTGGCCAACAGCTTGCGCAGCACGTCCTGATAACGGCCGTGGTGCACCGGCAACTCCGGCAGGGGTTCGGTCAGGTGTGCCAGCGCCGTGGAAAGCGCATCGGTGCCGGTGTACGGCAGCTTGCCCACCAGGATTTCGTAGAGCACCACGCCCAACGCGTAAAGGTCGGCGCGGCCATCGATCTCCTGGCCTCGCGCCTGCTCCGGGCTCATGTAGCTCGGCGTGCCCACGGCAAACCCGGCCTGGGTGAACTGGGTGCGATCGTCCAGAGACTTGGCGATACCGAAGTCCGACAACACCGCCGTGCCATCGGCGCGAAACAGGATGTTCGCCGGCTTCACGTCGCGATGCACCAGGCCCTGGGCATGGGCATAGCCCAGCGCCGAGGCAATCTGGCGGATCAGCGTCACGCCCTGCTCCGGGGTCATGCCGGCGGCAATGCGCTCCTTGAGCGTGCCATTGGGCAGGTATTCCATGGCCATGTAATACAACTCACCGACATTGCCGATGTCATGGATGGTCACGGTGTGCGGGTGGGACAACCGCGCCAGGGTCTTGCCCTCGCGCAAAAAGCGTTCGCAGAAAGTCGGATCCGCCGCCAAGGCCGCCGCCATCACTTTCAGCGCCACCTTGCGCTCCAGCGAACGCTGGGTCGCCAGGTATACGCTGGCCATGGCGCCTTCGCCGATCTCGCCGTCGATGTCATACCCCGGAATCACGATGTTCATGGCGAGACCTTCACGACAATGGCGGTGATGTTGTCCGGTGCGCCCCGGTTAAGCCCCAGGTGCACCAGGCTGCGCACGATTTCGTCGGGGGCGTCGTGGCTCAGCACTTCGCGGATTTCATGGTCTTCGACGGTCTTGTTCAGGCCATCGCTGCACAGCAGGTAGCTGTCGCCGGGGGCGATCAGCAGGTCGGTGACAGCCAGGTCCAACTGCGCCTCCACCCCGATGGCGCGGGTGACGATGTTGGCGCGCGGGTGTACGCGGGCGTCGGCTTCGCTGAGCAGGCCGCTGTCTTGCAGGTCCTGCACGTAGCTGTGATCGCGGGAGATGCCTTCCAGCACGCCATCGCGCAGGCGGTACAAACGGCTGTCGCCGGCCCACAGGCACACGCCTCGCAGACCGCGCGCCGCCAGCACCACAACGGTGCTGCCCATCAGGCTCACGCCACGGTTGGCGGTTTCTTCACGCACGGCGGCGTTGATGCGGATCAGGTCATTGCGCAGGGCCGCCGAGTACTCGTCCAGGGAACGCCCCACCGGCACGCCGCGCAGGCTGTCGACGATCAGGCTGCTGACATAGTCGCCCGCCGCATGCCCGCCCATGCCGTCGGCCACCACCCACAGGCGGTTCTCCGGCAGGTCCAGGCACGCGTCTTCATTGACCTGGCGGACCATGCCCACATGGCTTTTGCTCGCGGATTTGAACGTCGACCCCATCTACACCACACCTTCTTGTCCGAGCAAAAACTGCGCAAAATCGCCGGCGGCAGGCAGGCCCTGACACCGTAATAAACCAGGGGAAATCTGTTGCGAACCGCGACCCCACCACAGGCTCGCCCCTTCGCAGGCCTGTTCGGCCAGCGCGGCCAGGCGCCCGTGGGGCACGGTGGCGGCCACCCGTTGCAGGCCAGCGAAACGGCTGTCCACCGCACGAGCCTCACTGCTCGGCAGGCCCAGGTTGTCGAGGCCCTCGTTGAAACGTTCGAAGGTGGCGCCGGCCTCCAGGGTGCTGAGCAGCAGTTCTTCTGCTTGCTCGAACCAGGTGTCCGGCCCGCCGACCAGAGACGCGGGGTTGGTGTCGTGGTCGAGCAAGGTGACCACCGCCAGCGGAAAATAACGCCCGACCCGGTCAATGCTCGGCATCACCACACCCGCTGCGGCGTCCGGCCCGCACACGCCCGGCGCCAGCACAAAACGCCACAGTGGGCTGACCAGGTAGGTGTTGAGCCAGTCACCGCCGAGGCTGTTCTGACTGGCGAGCAAACCTGCTGCCAGCCAGCTGTCCCACGGGCCGATAAAGCTCTGGGGCAAGGCACGGCTGACAAAGTCACCCCGGCTGGCCAACTTGCCGTAGAAGCCCAGCGTCGTCATAGCCGCTCCGGCAGGCTGAAGCCGCTGAGTACCCGGCTCTTGAACGGGTTGAAGGCACTGTTGGCGCGCAACTCGTAGGCGATGCTTGCGCCGTCGACCCGCAGGCGCAGGTTGAAGCGGTCCGGCGAGTTGCCGGCCGTGAGGTCCGACTGCTCCAGCAGGCGGAACCAGGCCCACGGCCCGTCCAGGGTCACGCCGGAACGGCCACTGGCCGACGGCGGCATGATGGAAATCCGCACCACGCCAATGCTGCCGGGGTTTGGCCATTGCATGGCCACCGGGCGGCTGGGGCCGTGGTCGTAGCTCAGTTGCTGGCCATCCAGATCCAGCAGGAACTGGGTGATGGTCGGGTCCATCGACACCGGCTTGAGTTCAAAACGCACGATGGGCTGGGTGCCCCCGACGCGGAAGAACGCATCCCGGATCGCCGCCGCACGCTGGAAGGTTTGCAGCACGCCCGGCGCAATCCCCAGTTTCTGCGCCGCGCCCGGCTGCCAGCGCCAGGTCTGGGCCGAAGTGTCCACGTAAGGCTGCAGGTATTTGCGGAAGTAGTTATCCATCACCCCGCCCACCCCGAAGAACTGGCCGAAGTCGTCCAGGGTGGCATCCCGTGCACTGCCCGGCGCCATCGGGTAACGCCCGGCCAGGGACTGGCGATACACGTTGACCACTTCGCTGACCCACGCCGCGTTCAGTTGGTTACGCACCCCGCCCATCATGGTGTTGGTGGTGGAGTTGACCACCGACTTGACCATGCCTTGCACCAGCGGCGGCTGACGCTCGGCATTCAGGCTGACCCGCGTGGCCGCAGCCGCCGCCTGGTTCTTCGCCTCGCCGAGCAAGGCGTCGCCACTGGCACCGACCATGGCGCTGACCTGCACGTACAGCGCATTCATGTCGGCCAGCAGGCCATCGATGGCCGCTGGCTCACCTTCGTTTTTGCTGACAATGCTGTTGAGTTCGGCAAAGTGCGCGGTCACCGGATCATCCGCAGCAGCCGGCGCGCTGGCCGTCGGTTGCTCCTGGCCGAGCAGGCTGCCCAGGCGCTCCTTGAGCTTGTCCACGCCGCCTTCCACCGGCACACCTTTGGCGGCCAGTTGGCGCTCTTCGGCTTGCAGGTCGGTTTCCTTGGCCACCGCCACCAGCAGTTTCTTCAGTGGCGAGGTCGGGCCGGAGATCACCCGCAGCACGTCGGCCGCCTGGGCCACGCTGGTGATCGGCACAAAGTCGATATCTGCCAGCAGCGCGTCCCACTGGCGTTGATAGTCCTGGAAGTACAAACGGCGCACATCGCCGGCCAGGCTCACCACGTTTTGCTGATCCGCCTGTTCGTGGCCCAGCACCCACTGCTCTTCGGCCAGGGTGCCGGTCTGGTTCAGGCTGCTGAGCAAGAACGCCTGGCGATAGCCCTTGGCGGTGAAAAACCCACTCAACGGCTCGCCCAGGGGCTTGCCGCTTTTGCGGCTGAACACCAGCGCCGCATCACGGCCTGCAGCTTCGTTGAGGCGAAAATCCGGGATGCCTTCGGGCAGTTTCTGACGTTTGACCCGGTCATACACACGCTGCGCCACCGGCAGTTGTTGCAGTTGTCGGCGCAGGTCGTCGATCAAGCGTGGGTCCAGGCGCGCATTCGGCGGATGGCGCTCGAACAGCGCCTGCAAGTGCCCGCTCAGGGCCTGGCGCTGATCGGCCGGCAGGTCGCGCGGCAGGTTGCGGTCCCAGTCGAGGGCGATCCAGGCCTTGATGAAGTCCGGGTCGTAATGCTCGCTGTCGGCCAGCATCAGGTAGGCCTTGAGGCCTTCGTAGAGGAAGTCGGAATTGCCGCCGCCGTGCAGTTGCTCTTCGATGCGCGTCACCAGGCGTGGCGCGAACACGGCGATCAACAGCTTGCGGTAGACACTGGCCGACTCGGCTTCGAGCATGTCGCCCTGGTAAAGCCCCAGCCCTTCGGACCAGCTCGGCGAGTCACCCGCCAGGTGCTTCACCGCGTTGAGCAATGGCAGCACGGCGAGGACTTCACGCTGCGCCGGACTCAGGCTCTGTACCGCCTGCCCCAGCGGCGCGACCTTCTGGTCAACCTGGGCGATGTAGGCCTGGTTGGCGCGATAACTCACCCACCACAGGCCACTGACCACCACGACCACCGCCACGGTGGCCGCCAGCACGCCACGCGCAATCCACTTGCGTCGACGCTCGACCTTGGGGTTCACGCCCACCAGCCCGCGTTCGGCAAACGCCACGGCGGTGAAGAGTTTTTCGATGAAGTAACTGCGCCCGGTGCCGCTCTGGCGCGCCAGTTGTTGGCGGTCCAGGTTCATGCTCTGGGCCATGGCGCCGATCAGGCGATCAATCGGGCTGCCCTCCTGGGTGCCGCTGGTGAAATACACACCGCGCAGCAACACGCGCTCTTCAAAGGCATTGGGTTTGAACACACCTTCGAGGAAGCTTTGCAGGCAATCTTTCAACGCGCCGAACTGCTGCGGGAAGCCGTAGATCAGGTCGCGGCGCGCCGGGTCGCGCTCCTGTTGCAGGCGTTCCACCAGGCGTTCGTTGAGGCGCTGTTCCAGCCCGGCGAATTCGCTTTGCAGGTGCGCCAGCGGGCTGTCGCTGTTCTTGCCATCGTCCAGGGCAAAGGTCATGCCCCACACCTGGGCGCGGTCTTCCTTGCTCAGGTTGTCGAAGAACTCCATGAAGCCTGGTACCAAGTCGAGCTTGGTCAGCATCAGGTAGATGGGGAAGCGCACGCCCAACTGGGTGTACAGCTCCTGGATACGCAGGCGGATGGCGGCCGCGTGGGCGGCGCGTTCCGCGTCGGTGCCCAGCAACAGGTCCGACAGGCTGATGGCGATAAACGCGCCATCGATGGGGCGGCGCGAGCGCTGCTTTTTCAGCAGGTCGAGAAAGCCCAGCCATGCGGCCTTGTCCACCGTGGAGTTGCTGTCCTGGGTGGTGTAGCGGCCTGCCGTGTCGAGCAACACCGCCTGGTCGGTGAACCACCAATCACAGTTGCGTGTGCCGCCGACGCCGCGCACGGCACCGGCGCCCAACTGGGCCGCCAATGGGAAATGCAGGCCGGAGTTGACCAGCGCGGTGGTCTTGCCCGAACCCGGTGGGCCGATGATCACGTACCACGGCAGCTCGTAGAGGTTGCGGCGCTCATCGCCACCCAACTTCGCCTTTTTCAGCAGTGCCAGGGCCTCGTCCATGCGCTGGCGCAGGGTGGTGAGTTCTTCGGCGGTGGCCACGCTGTTGGGGTCGGCCGGGGTTTCGGCGGCCAGGCTGCGCATCACTTCGGCGGCCTGGCGACGGGCCTGGATGATGCGAAATACGCGGTAGGCGATCCACACCGCGAACACCAGGATGATCAGCGCCCAGCGGCGGCCTTCCGGCACCAAGGCATCGAGCAACGGCCCGACAAACCAGATGATCAGGCTCAAGGCGATCAGGCCCAGCACCGGGATCACCCAGCGAATCATGAAACTGAAAAACGCCTTCACTCGACGCCCTCCGCCAATACAGTGATTTCAACCCGACGATTGCGGGCACGGCCTTCGGCTGTGCTGTTGGTGGCAACAGGCTCCGTGTCGCTGCGGCCTTCGGCGCTGAAGCGCTCGGCCTGGCCAGTCTTGGCCGCCAGGATCTCCAGCACCGACTTGGCCCGCGCTTCCGACAGCGCCCAGTTGGACGGGAAGCGCAGCGTGGCAATCGGCCGGTTATCGCTGTGGCCGGTGACGCGCACCTGGCCTTTCACTTTGCGAATGGCGTCGGCGATGCGCAGCATCAGCGGCTGGTAGTCATCGACGATGCTGGAACTGGCGGACGCGAACAGCTCGTCGCCCCGGATGGTCACCACCGAACGGTCCACTGCGTCTTCCACGGCCACGCGCCCGGCCTTGATGTCTTCTACCAGGAAGCCCGCCAGGCGGGGTCGCTCGATCACCCTGGGCTGCGCCACTGGGCGGTCGATGGCTTGCACTGGAATCTCGCCCAGAGCATGGATATTTTTGAACACCGGCTCGGCATCCGACGCCAGCTTGAGGCGCAAGCCGAACAGCAACGCCAGCAACAGCGCAACGCCGATGGCCACCGCGATCCACGGCGGCATGAATTGGGCCAGCCGATCGCGGGCCACGGTCACACCGCGCCAGTGCGGCGACAGCTCACGCTCGTGCTCGCCACGGGCGCTGCGAATCGCCGCAGCGGTACGTTCACGCAACGCTTCCAGCTGGCTGCGGCCGTCGTTCATCACGCGGTAGCGGCCTTCGAAACCCAGGCACATGCACAGGTACAACAGCTCCAGCAGGTACAGGCGTTCCCGTGGGCTCTGCAGGCAGTGGTCGAGCAACTGGAAGACCTTTTCGCCGCCCCAGGCCTCGTTGTGCACGGTGATCAACAGGCTCTGCTTGCCCCAATCGCTGGTGCTGCCCCACGGCGTGCTCAGCACCGCTTCATCAAGGGCGGTGCACAACGCGTAGCGCGCCAGCAGCACTTCATTGCGCGCAATACCGGCGGCTTCGGCGCGCTCTTCGAACTGGCGCAGGTACGCCAGCAACTGCGCACGCAGGCTGGCGGGCGCCGGGTGGGCGATGGTGTTGCGCAGACGCGTCAGCAGCGCCAACAACGGGCCAGCCGCACTTTCCAGCGGGTTGAGACCCTGGCTCTTGCCGGTGAGCATCGGCGCGGCCGGCATCGACAAAGGCGCGGGTTCGGCACGCGCGGGTTCTGGCGCACGGCCACCCGGGCGCGGCATGAACTGGGTGCGGTCGTCATCATTGGGATGCATCGCGGATTATCCTCGGATCGCCCAGAAGGCCAGGTTCAAGCCCGGGAACTGCCCGGCGATGTGGAAGGCAAACCCACCGGAATTGCTCAACTGCTGCCAGTGCTCGCTGCCCCGGTCCAGTTCGTAATAGGTGGAGCCGGCGTGGTAGGGGATCTGCCGTGGCGCCACCGGCAACGGCAGCAGGCCGATGCCCGGCAGTTGCAGGTTGACCATGTCGCGGATGTGTTCCACCGAGCCGACCTTGCTCTGCTGGCCGAAGCGCGCGCGCAGGGTTTCGCCGGGCACATCGGCGCGTACCACGAGGATGAAGCTGGCGCTGTCGATCAGGGTCTTGTCGGCCAGCATCGCCACGTGGATGCCGTAGGCTTTCTCGACAATCGGGATCGGCGTGGCCTTGCTGTCGATCAGCATCGACAGGGCCTCGCGCAGCGCCGCCATCACCGGGGCAAAGCTCAAGGCCAGGTCGTCGTGCTGGTAGTGCGGGTATTCCTGGGGGCGCCGGCCGGTGGTGGAGAAGGTGGAGAATTCGCCGGCCAGGCTCACCAGCTCGCTGAAAAAACGCTCCGGGTGCAACGGGCTCAACTGGCTGAAATGCTGGATCAGCGGCTGGGCGCGGTTGACCAATTGCAGCAGCATGAAGTCGGCAATCTCCGACGCGCCACCGGCGCCCGAGGCGACCACGCGGCCGGCCAGGGCTTCGCCACGCTGGTGCAAAAGGCCCAGCAGTTCGCTGCGGAACGCCGTGAGCGGTTTGCTGGCGGCCACGTCGAGCACCGGCGGGATATAGGTGTCGTCGAGCACCAGCGCACGGTCGGCGCGTTTTTCCTTGATGCGCACCAGGCCCACGGCGGCGTAATCGCTGATGCCGTCCTGGGCGGTCAACAGGCGCAGGGCCCGGGAACCCACGGCCACCGGCGCGCGGTTTTCGAACGGCGCGTTGTCATCACGCACTTCGCGCACCTGGCTCACATAGCGCGCGGCGCCAAGGGCTTCGCCCTCGTCGACCGTGTCGCGGGCGCCTGCACGCTTGAGCGGCAAGGCCAGGTACACCAGACCGTCACGCAGGTTGTCGTCGATGTTCAGTGGGCTCGGCGCCAGGTCGTCCTGGGGGATATTGAACGGTGTGCCGTCGGGCAACAGGCCGCGTGCAGACACAATGGCCAGCTTGCCCTGGGCCAGCAGGCCCTGGTCGATCAGCAATTCGGAAAAACCCCAGCTGCCTGCCGACAACGGGCGGCTGCGGGCATCGATGAGGTTTTCCAGGTAACGGTCATGCTGCTGGAAGTGCTGCGTTCCGATGAACATGCCTTCCGACCAGACCACGCGATTGTTCCAGGACATGGGGGCTCCGATTGCTTCTTATCTGGCAGGGCTGGATGGGGGAACCACGACGTCGGCGCGCACGGCACGCACATCGAGGCTGATCTGGTATTCGGTGTATTGGCGCGCCGGCACATTGATCACCGTGCGCCATTGCGCGCGATCAAGCTCGCGGTAACCCACCAGCAAGCCGATCTGGCGGGTGGACGGGTCGAGGTCACGCTGAATGCTCAATTGCTGGCCGGGCTGCACCATCACTTCGTCCTGGTCCAGCAGGTCCAGGCCGAGGGTGGATTGCGCACGGTCGGCCAGGGCGAAGTAATCGGAACGGCCGAAGGTGGCGGCGTTTTTCAGCTCGAAGATGCGCACCCGCACCGGTGCCGCCTGGCCGTTGGCACCGGGGTTGAGTCCGGCAATCGCGTGGAAGTGCAATTCGACGGCAGCGGTGTCGGCTTCAGCCTCGGCCGGTGCGTCGGGTTTGGCGGCGTCCGTGGCACACGCCGTCAGCAGAAGCGCCGTGGCGGCTGCGAGTAAAAACCTGGGAATCATCCTGCGTCCTCAATGACGTACTTAGCTATCCGTTAATCCATGTACTGCGTGTCAGCGTCGCTGTCGGGCGCTGTGTTCTTCGTAGGCTCGGCTGAATTCGCGGCCGAACAGGTCCTGGAAGTCTTCCTGGGCCTCGCGGGAAATATTGCTGTAGAGCTCGGTGAACTGTTGCCAGTACTGGGCCTGGCGCGAACCGTTGAACAGGCTGGAGAGCCCGCCCGGCTTGCCCATGCGCTCTTCCAGCTGGGCCGGTTCAAAGCGCTTGAGCAGGTGCTTGATGGCCGCTTCCACCCCGGCCATTACCGCCAACTGGTGAGCGCGCAAGTCGTCGAAACTGTCGCGCACTGCTGCGTCCGGCGCCATGAACGCCTGGTTGCCGTGGCGAAGCAGCAGCAGTAAGGCTTCATCGGCATTCGGGGCGAATTTCAACGGGTTGTTTTCAGCGGGCTGGATCATCGTCTGCTGCATGCGGAACTCGCCCTTGAGGCTGGCCCGGGCACGCAACACATCGATCAGGCCTTCGACCATCAGGCGGTAGCTGCGGCCGATGTTTTCCATCTGGGCGCAGGCGTCGGCCTTGTCCAGGCGCAGCTGGTCCAGGCCGGCACCGCGCAGGAAGGCTTGCAGCAGGTCGGGCTGCGCGGTATCGGCAAGCACCGGCGGCGCGATGACGGGCGCAGGGGGCGGCTCAGGTGTGGCGACTGGTACGGGCGTGGCCACCACAGGCGCGGGCGCGGGCGTGTCGCCGAACAGGTCCCAGTCCTCGGGGATCACCGAGCCGGACACCACGGGTTTTTCGACCACTGGGACTGCCACGGGCGTCGGTGGGCGGAAATCGTGCTGCTCGGAAGGCACATGGTCCGCCACGGTCGGCGGCGGCACGGCGGTGGGGCTGAGGAAGTCGAACAGGTCGGGCAAGGTGTCCATCGAGGACGCGCCCTGAAATTGCGGGGCGATCACCGGCACGGGGGCCGGCGTGGGCGTGTTCACCACGGCCCCCATCAGTGCTTCGAAGCTGTTGGGTGAGTCCCCGACAAACGGCTGGCTGTCGACGGCCTGCACATTGAAGTCGATGCGGGCCTGGATCTCGTAATCGCCGATACGGATCAGCTCGCCGTCCTGCAGGGGCTCGCTGTTGCCCCGGCGCAAACGAATACCGGCGTTGACCAACTCCACGCCGTTGGTGCTGTTATCGGTTAAATAATAACGGCCATCTTTGTATTGAATAACACAGTGTTGCGAAGAAACCAGACGCTCAGGATCAGGCAATACCCAGTCATTATCCGAGCTGCGGCCAATAGCCATCGAGCCCTGGTTCAAGGACTTTTCCGGACACTGCCCAGGGGTAATCTTGTGATAACTAGTGATAGTCAAACACAGCGACATCTTGCCTCCTTGCTGATACTTCGCGCGCGGTCGGCTCCCAGGACAGCGTTTCCCGGGAGATCCCCACCAGGCCGTGCAATCGACCTTAAAAACCTGCTTTTGTCAGCATGATCGCTGATCTTAACTGGCCTCTATGACAAAAATCCTGTCCTGGTGCGCCACCAGACCCATCAGTCGCGCAGGTTGTTAAGCACCGCACATCTGTCACAGAGGGCGAATAGCTTACCTTGACAAGGCATAAGTACTACACCAAAAATGCACAACTTCTTGAATACCAGTGATGGCACTTTGAAATCAACTTGAGTTCAAAGTTCCAATATGACCAAGAAAACATGCCTAGTTCCTCGCGCAACTAATGCATGCATTGCCCGCCATCTAACGGGCTGATAGGGAGATCAATTTCAGTGGATGTGCCGTTGCTGCTCACCGCCGTTTCCGCGACTTCGCCCTGTGGCGAAGACATGGAATATGACGCGGACTTTCTCCACCTGGAGCGTGCCGCCAAGGGTCAGCCCGAGCGCAGCATGGGCGACTCGATCCTGCCCGCCGAACCTCCGGAATGGCGCAGCATCCAGCAGCAAAGCCTCGACCTGCTGGCGCGCAGCAAAGACCTGCGCATCACCCACTTTCTGGTGCAAAGCTCGCTCGCCCTGCAAGGCGTTGCCGGGCTGGCCGAAGCCCTTTCGCTGATCAACGCGCTGTTGCGCGACTACTGGGCCGAGCTGCACCCGCGCCTGGACGCCGACGACGATAACGACCCCACCGTGCGCATCAACGCCCTCACCGGCCTGACCTGCGACACGAACATCCGCCTGCTGCGCGAAAGCATCCTCACGCGCTCGCGCACCTTCGGCCCCGTGAGCCTGCGCGCCGCGCTCAACGCCAGCGGCCTGCAGAGCTTTGCCGATGAGCAACTGGGCGCCCAGCAGCTCAACGCCGCCTTCCTCGACAGCGACCCCGAGCAACTGCAAGCCACCCGCGATGCCTTGAGCGCCGCGCGCGCGGCCTGCGAAGCCATCGAGCAACAGGTCAACGATCAAGTCGGTTCCGCCCAGGGCGTGGACCTCAGTGCCCTGAAGCAGCCGCTCAAGCAAGCGCTGCAGATACTCAACCAAGCGGTGCCCGGCACCGACAGCAGCAGCGAACCCGAGGCCGTCAGTGACGACAATGCCCCCTCGGCCGACTTCGCTGCCGCCCCCGCAGTACAGCGTCCGGTCGGCGATATCGCCAGCCGCGACGACGTGCTGCGCAGCCTCGACAAGATCCTTGCGTACTACACCCGTCACGAGCCTTCGAGCCCGCTGCCGGTGCTGTTGAACCGGGCGAAGCATCTGGTGCACGCCGACTTCGCGGCCATCGTGCGCAACCTGATTCCCGACGGCATGTCCCAATTTGAAAACCTGCGCGGTCCGGACGGCGAGTAAGCCGCGCCAACGTGCAGTAACAACACCGTCGCTCAAGCGACCAGGAGCAGCAACGTGGCGAAGCAAAGTTCTCAGAAATTCATCGCGCGCAACCGTGCGCCTCGAGTGCAGATCGAGTACGACGTCGAGCTCTACGGCGCCGAGAAAAAGGTCCAGCTGCCCTTCGTGATGGGTGTGATGGCCGACCTCGCCGGCAAGCCTGCCGAGCCGCTCGCGCCCGTGGCCGACCGCAAGTTCCTTGAAGTGGACGTCGACAATTTCGACTCGCGCCTCAAGGCCATGCAGCCGCGCGTGGCGTTCCACGTGCCCAACGAGCTGACCGGTGAAGGCAACCTGAGCCTGGACATCACCTTCGAGAGCATGGACGACTTCAGCCCGGCCGCCGTGGCCCGCAAGGTCGACTCACTGAACCAACTGCTCGAAGCCCGCACCCAGCTGGCCAACCTGCTGACCTACATGGACGGCAAGACCGGCGCTGAAGAAATCATCATGAAGGCGATCAAGGACCCGGCACTGCTCCAGGCACTTGCCAGCGCGCCGAAGCCTGCAGGGGACCAGTAATCATGACCGACAATACCGCCCGCGAAGGCTCCCAGATCCTGGGTACCCAGACCGAAGAAGCCAGCGAATTCGCGAACCTGCTGCTGCAAGAGTTCAAGCCCAAGACCGAGCGTGCCCGCGAAGCCGTGGAAACCGCCGTGCGCACCTTGGCCGAACAGGCCCTGGCGCAAACCGACCTGGTGTCCAATGACGCGATCAAGTCGATCGAGTCGATTATCGCCGCCATCGACGCCAAGCTGACCGCCCAGGTCAACCAGATCATTCATCACCAGGATTTCCAGCAGCTGGAAAGCGCCTGGCGTGGCCTGCACTACCTGGTCAACAACACCGAGAGCGATGAGCAGCTCAAGATCCGCGTGCTCAACATCTCCAAACCGGACCTGCACAAGACCCTGAAGAAATTCAAGGGCACCGCGTGGGACCAGAGCCCGATCTTCAAGAAGATGTACGAAGAAGAATACGGCCAGTTCGGTGGCGAACCTTACGGCTGCCTGGTGGGCGACTACTACTTCGACCAGTCGCCTCCCGACGTGGAGCTGCTGGGCGAGCTGTCGAAAGTCTGCGCCGCCATGCACTCCCCGTTCATCGCCGCTGCTTCGCCAACCGTGATGGGCATGGGCTCGTGGCAGGAACTGTCGAACCCGCGCGACCTGACCAAGATCTTCACCACCCCGGAATACGCCGGCTGGCGTTCGCTGCGTGAATCGGAAGATTCGCGCTACATCGGCCTGACCATGCCGCGCTTCCTGGCGCGCCTGCCGTACGGCGCCAAGACCGACCCGGTGGAAGCCTTCGCCTTCGAAGAAAACACCGACGGCGCCGACAGCTCCAAGTACACCTGGGCCAACGCCGCCTACGCGATGGCAGTGAACATCAACCGTTCGTTCAAGCACTACGGCTGGTGCTCGCGCATCCGTGGCGTGGAATCGGGCGGTGAAGTGGAAAACCTGCCGGCCCACACGTTCCCGACCGATGACGGTGGCGTGGACATGAAGTGCCCGACCGAAATCGCCATCAGCGACCGCCGCGAAGCGGAACTGGCCAAGAACGGTTTCATGCCGCTGCTGCACAAGAAAAACACCGACTTCGCCGCGTTCATCGGCGCCCAGTCGCTGCAGAAACCGGCCGAATACGACGACCCGGACGCCACTGCCAACGCCAACCTGGCCGCGCGCCTGCCGTACCTGTTCGCCACCTGCCGTTTCGCTCACTACTTGAAGTGCATCGTGCGCGACAAGATCGGTTCCTTCAAAGAGAAGGACGAGATGCAGCGCTGGTTGCAGGACTGGATCCTCAACTACGTGGACGGTGACCCTGCGCACTCCACCGAAACCACCAAGGCCCAGCACCCGTTGGCGGCGGCCGAAGTGATCGTGGAAGAAGTCGAAGGCAACCCGGGGTACTACAACTCCAAGTTCTACCTGCGCCCGCACTACCAGCTTGAAGGGCTGACGGTGTCGCTGCGCCTGGTATCGAAGCTGCCCTCGGCCAAGAGCGCGTAAGTAGCTGTTGAACCGGCTCTTCTGTGGGAGCCGGGCTTGCCCGCGATGCAGGCGGCGCGGTCCGGCAGGCAGACCGCGGTGATGCCATCGCAGGCAAGCCAGCTCCCACAGAAAAGCAAAGCCCCCTTGGGCTTAACCAAATTTCGTGGCCTGGGCCACACAGGGAGAAAACATGGCTGTTGATATTTTCATCAAGATCGGCGACATCAAGGGCGAGTCCATGGACAAGGCCCACAAGGACGAAATCGACGTGCTGAACTGGAGCTGGGGCATGGCCCAGTCCGGCAACATGCATGTGGGCGGTGGCGGCGGCGCGGGCAAGGTGAATATCCAGGACCTGTCGCTGACCAAGTACGTCGACAAGGCCTCGCCGAACCTGATGATGCACTGCGCCAGCGGCAAGCACATCGACAAGGTCAAGCTGACCGTGCGCAAGGCCGGTGGCGAGAGCCAGGTCGAGTACATGGTGATCAACCTGGAAGAAGTGCTGGTGACGTCCCTGAGCACCGGCGGTTCGGGCACCGATGACCGCCTGACCGAGAACGTCACCCTGAACTTTGCCCAAGTGATGGTCGACTACCAGCCGCAGAAAGCCGACGGCACCAAAGACGGCGGCGCGATCAAGTTTGGCTGGAACATCCGTTCCAACACCAAGCGCTGATAGCCCTTGAGGCCGTGGCTTCGCGCCACGGCCACAGCCCACTTGCCCCTCTCAAACCCCGTCCGTGGAGCCGCTTTGGTGGTCACTGAAATCGCTTCCCGCGACCGTCTGCAACCGTCCCTGCTGGACCGGTTGACCGACGACGATCCGACCAATCCCAAGGAAAGCGCCGATAAACGCGTGCTATCCCTGACCCAATTGAAAGCCTCGGTGCTGCGTGACCTGGCGTGGCTGCTCAACACCACGTCGTTGCTCGATGCCGATGCCACACTGCACACCCCGGCCGGTACGTCGGTGGTCAATTACGGCCTGCCGGCACTGGCGGGCAACAGTGTTTCCAGCGTGGACATCAAGGCCCTCGAAGCCCTGATCTACCAGGCCATCGCCACCTTTGAGCCACGTATTCTGCGCCACACCCTGCGCGTCAAAGCCCGCGTCGGCCATGGCGAGATGAACCACAACGCGCTGAGTTTCGAGATCGAGGGCGACCTGTGGGCACAGCCGGTGCCGTTGCGCCTGCTGCTGCAAACCGACCTCGACCTGGAGTCAGGCCACGTGCGCGTGGTCAATGCCGACCAGCGGAGACGCCCATGAACCCGCGCCTGCTGGAGCTGTACAACCAGGAACTGCACCACGTGCGCGAAAGCGCCGCCGAGTTCGCCAAGGAATACCCGAAGATCGCCAGTCGGCTGACCCTGTCCGGCATGGACTGCGCCGACCCGTACGTCGAACGTTTGCTCGAAGGTTTTGCCTACCTCACCGCCCGCGTGCAGCTCAAGCTCGACGCCGAGTACCCGACCTTCACCCACAACCTGCTGGAAATCGCCTACCCGCACTACCTGGCGCCGACGCCGTCGATGACCGTGGTGCAATTGCAGACCGACCCGGACGAAGGCTCCCTGGCCAGTGGGTTTCCGTTGCCCCGCGACAGTGTATTGCGGGCCGCGTTGGGCCGCGAAACCCAGACCTGCTGCGAGTACCGCACTGCCCACCCGGTGACGTTGTGGCCGTTGCAAGTGGCCAATGCCGAATACTTCGGTAACCCCGCTGCCGTGCTCGGGCGTCTGGCCGCCAGCGAGCCGAAAGCCAAGGCCGGCTTGCGCCTGACCCTGCGCACGGGCGCCGAATTGCCGTTCAACAGCCTCGACCTCGACAGCCTGCCGCTGTACCTCAGCGGCGCCGACGAGCAGCCGTTTCGCCTCTATGAGCAACTGCTGGGCAATGCCTGCGCAGTGTTCGCACGCAAGCCGGGGGGCGATTGGGTCGAGCGCCTGCCCCAGGATGCGCTGCGCTCCCGCGGCTTCGACGATGCCGACGCCGCCATGCCCGTTGTCGCACGAGCGTTCCAGGGCTATCGCCTGCTGCAGGAATACTTCGCCCTGCCCCACCGCTTCCTGTTCGTCGAGTTCGCCGAACTGAGCCGTGCGGTCAAGCGCTGCGACGGCCAGGAGCTGGAACTGATCGTGCTGTTTGACCGCCACGAGCCGAGCCTGGAAGGCAGCGTCGGCGCGGCGCAGTTCCTGCCGTTCTGCACGCCGGCGATCAACCTGTTTCCCAAGCGGGTGGACCGTATCCACTTGTCTGACCGGGTCAACGAACACCATGTAATCGCCGACCGCACACGGCCGATGGATTTCGAGATTCACTCGTTGAGCGGCATCACCGGCCACGGCACCGGGCCGGAGCAACCATTCTTGCCGTTCTACGCGGTGCGCGACCCGTCGCGGTACGGCCGCGACCAGGCCTACTACACCGTGCGCCGTGAGCCGCGTGTGCTGTCCAGCGACCAGCGCCGCAACGGCCCGCGCTCGACCTATGTGGGCAGCGAGACCTTTGTCAGCCTGGTCGACAGCCGGCAGGCCCCCTACGGCCACGACCTGCGCCAGCTCGGCGTGACCGCGCTGTGCACCAACCGCGACCTGCCGCTGTTCATGAGCGTGGGCAATGGCAAGACCGACTTCACCCTGGCCGACAGCGCACCGGTATTGGCCGTGCGCTGCGTGGCCGGCCCGAGTCGGCCACGTGCCAGCCATGCCCATGACGCCAAGGCCTGGCGCCTGATCAGCCAACTCTCGCTCAACTATTTGTCGTTGAGCGAGCAAGGCCAGGGCGCCGGTGCCTTGCGCGAACTGCTGCGCCTGTACGGCGACAGCAACGACGCCGCCCTGCAATTGCAGATCGAAGGCCTGCGTGAAGTCAGCAGCAAGGCCGTGACCCGGCGCCTGCCGATGCCCGGCCCGATCGTGTTTGGCCGTGGCTTGGAAATCACCTTGGAATTCGATGAAAACGCGTTTCGCGGCACCGGCGTGTTCCTGCTCGGTGCCGTGCTGGAACGTTTCCTGGCGCGCTACGTGTCGATCAACAGTTTTACCGAGACGGTGATCCGTACCACCGAACGCGGCGAGATCATGCGATGGAAAGCCAAGCCCGGACGGCGTCCGACCCTGTGAACACACTGGATGCGATGCATCAGGAACCCTGGGAATACGATTTCTTCCAGGCGCTGCGCCGTCTCGAGTGCGAATCGCCGGAGCTGCCCCGCCTGGGCCATTCCCTGCGCCTGGCCGATGACCCGTTGCGCCTGGGCCAGCAGGCCGATTGCACCTTTGCCCCGGCCACCCTGGCGTCGGTCGACCCCGGTGGTGACGGCAAGCCGGCGCGCCTGGAGCAGTTCTTCTTCGGCCTTGGCGGCCCCAACGGCCCGCTACCGCTGCACATCACCGAGTACGTGCGCGAACGTCAGCGCAACAACGCCGACAGCACCAGCAAACAGTTTTTGGATGTGTTCCACCATCGCCTGCTCAGCCTGTTCTATCGGGCCTGGGCCGAGGCGCGGCCGACAGTCAGCCATGACCGACCGGACGATGACTACTGGTCGGCACGCCTCGCCGCTCTGAGTGGACGCGGCATGCCGAGCCTGCTCAACCAGGGGCTCATCCCGGATACCGCGAAGCTGCATTACAGCGGCCACCTGTCGGCGCAAACCCGCTACCCGGACGGCCTGAAAGCCATTCTCGGCGAGTATTTCGGCCTGCCGGTGCAGATCGAAGAGTACGTCGGCCAATGGCTCGAACTGCCCGAGCGCAGCCGCGTCAGCGTGAGCGCCAACCGCTTGGGCGTGGACTTTTGCCTGGGCAGCTTCGTGTGGGACCGCCAGCACAAATTCCGCATCCGCCTGGGCCCGCTCAAGCTTGATGACTACATGAGCATGCTGCCCGGCCAGCAGCCGTTCAACGAGCTGGTGGCGTGGGTGGCCGAGTACCTGGGCCATGAACTGGACTGGGACCTGAACCTGGTCCTGCAACAACCCGAAGTCCCGGCGCTGCAACTCAACGGCAGGTTCCGCCTGGGCTTCAACACCTGGCTTGGCCAGCCCGAGCGAGACGCCAACGACCTAATCCTGGCCCGGCATTACGCCGATCAGGCCACCACCTCAAGGAATCCAGAGCATGGGTGAAATCAGTCGCGCCGCACTGTTCGGCAAACTCAACAGCGTGGCCTACAAGGCCATCGAAGCCGCCACCGTGTTCTGCAAACTGCGGGGCAACCCGTATGTGGAACTGGCCCACTGGTTTCACCAGTTGCTGCAACTGCAGGACTCGGACCTGCACCGCATCATCCGCCAGTTCAACGTGGAACCGGCGCGCCTGGCCCGTGACCTCACCGAAGCCCTGGACCGCCTGCCGCGCGGCTCAACCTCGATCACCGACTTGTCGTCCCATGTGGAAGAAGCCGTGGAGCGCGGTTGGGTCTACGGCAGCCTGATGTTCGGCGAAAGCCAGGTGCGTACCGGCTACCTGGTGCTCGGCATCCTCAAGACGCCAAGCCTGCGCCATGCATTGCTGGGCCTGTCGTCGGAGTTCGACAAGATCAAGGCCGAGGCCCTGAGCGAACGCTTTGACGAGTACGTCGGCGACTCGCCGGAGAACGCGCTGAGCGCCAGCGACGGTTTCAATGCCGGCGCCGTACCGGGCGAAGCCAGCGGGGCCATGGCGCCGAGCGCGATGGGCAAGCAGGAAGCCCTCAAGCGCTTTACCGTGGACCTGACCGAACAAGCGCGCAGCGGCAAGCTCGACCCGATCGTTGGCCGTGATGAAGAAATCCGCCAATTGGTGGACATCCTCATGCGCCGCCGCCAGAACAACCCGATCCTCACCGGTGAAGCCGGCGTGGGCAAGACGGCCGTGGTCGAAGGTTTCGCCCTGCGTATCGTTGCCGGTGACGTACCACCCGCCCTGAAAGACGTGGAGCTGCGCAGCCTGGACGTGGGCCTGTTGCAGGCCGGCGCCAGCATGAAAGGCGAGTTCGAACAGCGCCTGCGCCAGGTCATCGAAGACGTGCAGGCGTCGCCCAAGCCGATCATCCTGTTCATCGACGAAGCGCACACGCTGGTGGGTGCCGGTGGTGCTGCGGGTACGGGCGATGCGGCCAACCTGCTCAAGCCGGCCCTGGCACGCGGCACCTTGCGCACCGTGGCCGCAACCACCTGGGCCGAGTACAAGAAGCACATCGAGAAAGACCCGGCCCTGACCCGCCGCTTCCAGGTGGTACAAGTGGCCGAGCCGTCGGAAGACAAGGCGCTGCTGATGATGCGCGGCGTGGCGTCGACCATGGAAAAACACCACCAGGTGCAGATCCTCGACGAAGCGCTGGAAGCCTCGGTGAAACTGTCTCACCGTTACATCCCGGCGCGCCAGTTGCCGGACAAATCCGTGAGCCTGTTGGACACCGCCTGCGCCCGCGTCGCCATCAGCCTGCACGCGGTGCCGGCCGAAGTGGACGACAGCCGCCGCCGCATCGAGGCGCTGGAAACCGAGCTGCAAATCATCGCCCGCGAGCATGCCATCGGCATTGCGATTGGCGCGCGCCAGACCACGACCGACGCGCTGTTGAGTGCTGAGCGTGAGCGCCTGGCGACCCTGGAAAGCCGCTGGGCTGAAGAGAAAGCGCTGGTGGACGAACTGCTCGCCACCCGTGCAACGCTGCGTGAAAACGCAGGCGTGGTGGATAGCGCTGCTGGTAATAACGAGAGCGACGAACTGCGTGCCCAACTGGTCGACCTGCAACAGCGCCTCAGCGCCCTGCAAGGCGAAACCCCGCTGATCCTACCGACCGTGGATTACCAGGCCGTGGCCTCGGTGGTCGCCGACTGGACCGGCATTCCGGTGGGTCGCATGGCGCGCAACGAACTGGAGACGGTGCTCAACCTCGACCAGCACCTGAAAAAACGCATCATCGGCCAGGACCATGCCCTGCAGATGATCGCCAAGCGCATCCAGACCTCCCGCGCCGGCCTCGACAACCCGAGCAAGCCGATTGGCGTGTTCATGCTGGCCGGCACCTCCGGCGTGGGCAAGACCGAAACCGCCCTGGCCCTGGCCGAAGCCATGTACGGCGGCGAGCAGAACGTCATCACCATCAACATGAGCGAGTTCCAGGAAGCCCACACCGTGTCGACCCTCAAGGGCGCGCCACCGGGTTACATCGGCTATGGCGAAGGCGGCGTGCTGACCGAAGCCGTACGACGCAAACCCTACAGCGTGGTACTGCTGGACGAGGTGGAAAAAGCCCACCCGGACGTGCATGAGATCTTCTTCCAGGTGTTCGACAAGGGCGTGATGGAAGACGGCGAAGGCCGAGTGATCGACTTCAAGAACACCCTGATCCTGCTCACCACCAACGCCGGTACCGAGCTGATCTCCCATGTGTGCAAAGACCCGGCGAACGTGCCGGAGCCAGAAGAGATCGCCAAGGCCCTGCGCCAGCCGCTGCTGGAAATCTTCCCGCCGGCGCTGCTCGGCCGCCTGGTGACCATTCCGTATTACCCGCTCAGCGACGAGATGCTCAAGGCGATCACCCGCCTGCAGCTCAACCGCATCAAGAAGCGCGTGGAGAGTACGCACAAGGTGGCCTTCGACTACGACGACGCGGTGGTCGACCTGATCGTCTCGCGGTGCACCGAGACCGAAAGCGGCGGGCGCATGATCGACACCCTCCTCACCAACAGTTTGCTGCCGGACATGAGCCGTGAGTTCCTCACGCGCATGCTGGAGGGCAAGGCGTTGGCGGGTGTGCGGATCAGCAACCGGGATAACGAATTGCACTACGACTTCAGCGAAGTCGAGTAACTAAAGGTGGATGCGGTCAGTGTGGGAGCTGGCTTGCCTGCGAAAGCGGTCTGACATTCAACTTTGATGTTGACTGATACACCGCTTTCGCAGGCAAGCCAGCTCCCACATTTGATCCGGTTCCGTCAGTGAAAACGGTATTTACGGGTTAACCGATGCTATTCAACCAAGCCTCACGCCTGGCCAAAGTCACCAGCCCCCTCGGGCCGGATGTGCTGCTGCTCAATGAAATGGGCGGTGGTGAAGAGCTGGGCAGGCTGTTCAACTATGAGCTGCAACTGACGTCCCTGGACGCCAACATCGACCTCAATCAATTGCTCGGCAAACCCATGAGTGTGGGCCTGCAATTGGCGGATGGCGGTGAGCGGCACTTCCACGGCATCGTCGCGCGGTGCAGCCAGAATATCGACCAGGGCCAGTTCGCCAGCTACCAGGTGACCCTGCGCCCGTGGTTGTGGTTGCTCAGCCGCACCTCCGATTGCCGGATTTTCCAGAACCTGAGCATCCCGCAGATCATCAAGCAGGTGTTCCGCGACCTGGGGTTTTCCGATTTCGAAGACGCCTTGAGCCGGCCGTACCGCGAGTGGGAATACTGCGTGCAGTACCGCGAGACCAGTTTCGATTTCGTCAGCCGCCTGATGGAACAGGAAGGGATCTACTACTTCTTCCGCCATGAGCAGGACCGCCATGTGCTGGTGCTGGCCGATGCCTACGGTGCCCACACCACGGTGCCCGGCTACGCGTCGATCCCGTATTACCCCAAGGACGAGCAGCAGCGCGAACGTGACCACATGCATAACTGGCACCTGGCGCACGAGGTGCAGCCGGGCTCGCTGGAGCTCAACGACTACGACTTCCAACGCCCCAGCGCCAGCATCGATGTGCGTTCCGCCATGCCGCGCCCGCACACCGCCGGCGACTACCCGCTGTACGACTACCCCGGCACCTACGTGCAGAGCGAAGACGGCGAACACTACGCGCGCACCCGCATCGAAGCCCTGCAAACCTTGCACGAACAAATCGAGTTCAGCGGCAATGCGCGAGGCCTGGGCTCCGGCCATTTGTTCAGCCTCACCGGCTTCAGCCGCCAGGACCAGAACCGCGAATACCTGATCGTCGGCTGCCGCTACTACATCGTCCAGGAAAGCCTGGAAAGCGGCGGCGGCTCGGGTTCGGCGCAGTTTGAAAGCAGCCTCACCTGTATCGACGCCCAACAGAGCTTCCGCCCGCTGGCCAACACCCACCGGCCTATCGTCAAAGGCCCGCAAACCGCCTTGGTGGTGGGCCCCAAGGGCGAGGAAATCTGGACCGACCAGTACGGCCGCGTGAAGGTGCATTTCTATTGGGACCGCCATGACCAATCCAACGAAAACAGCTCGTGCTGGATTCGTGTGTCGCAGTCCTGGGCCGGCAAGAACTGGGGCTCGATGCAGATCCCACGGATCGGCCAGGAAGTGATTGTGAGCTTTCTTGAAGGCGACCCCGACCGGCCGATCATCACCGGCCGCGTCTACAACGCCGAGCAGACCGTGCCCTACGACCTGCCGGAAAACGCGACCCAGAGCGGCATGAAAAGCCGTTCGAGCAAGGGCGGCACGCCGGCCAACTTCAATGAAATCCGCATGGAGGACAAGAAGGGCCTGGAGCAGCTGTATATCCACGCCGAGCGTAACCAGGACATTGTGGTGGAGGTGGATGAGAGCCACTCGGTGGGGCATGACCGCAACAAGAGCATCGGCCACAACGAGACGGTGACCATCGGCAACAACCGCCTGCGCATCGTCAAGCAGGAAGACATCCTCTCGGTGGGCCAGCGCAAGACCGATAGCATCAGCCAGAGCTATGTCATCGAAGTGGGTGAAAACCTGCGGCTGGTCTGCGGCGAAAGCATTCTGGAGTTGAACGCCAGCGGGCAGATCAACCTGACCGGCGTGCAAATCAGCTTCTATGCCAGCGGCGATGCCGAATTCAACACGGGCGGCGTGCTGCACTTGAACAACGGCGGTGGCCCCGGCGCCACGCCCGATGGCCAGGGCCAGAAAGGCGCCATCGACGCCAATATCAAAGCCGCGTTCCCCGCGCCTAAAAGCTCCTGACGAGACCTGCTTTCATGACGTATCGAATCAACGAATTCCAGTTCCAACTGCCGGCCAGCGAGCTGCAGGACGCGACGATCAATATCCTCAAGTTCCCGGAACTGGGGACTTCACTGATCGTCAGCCGCAGCCTGCTCGCCGAGGGTGAAACCCTGCACAGCAACTTCAATGACCAACTCCAGCGCCTGGAAAAACAGGTGCAGGATTTACGCTATCAACCCGGTGTCGACGTGCGTTTGGGCGCGGCCCAAGAGGTGGAAGGCATCGAGCTGCGCAGCCAATTCAACAAGGGCAATGACAAGGTGTTCCAGTATCAACTGGCGCTGGTACTACCGGGTACGCGCAAGATGCTCGCCTTGAGTTACGTGAAGGCCGACAAGCTTGGGGATGCCGAGGCGGCGCATTGGGCGTTGATCAAACACTCGCTATCGTTCGACGCTGTTTCCTGATGAGCTGCCTGCATGTCTGACGCGTTATGGGCAGCCCGTATGGGCGATGCGCTGACCCACACCTCCATGATGGCCGATATCCTCGGCGGCGTGCTGGAGGTGGCGGCCAACGTGGCGATTACTGCGCTGGCGACTGCAGCTGTAGCGGCTGCCGTGGGGGTGACAATTGCTACCGCCGGTATCGGCGGCTGCATCCTCGGTGCGGTGGTGGGCATCGTCGTCGGCATGGCCATGAGCAAGACGGGGGCCGACAAGGGCCTCAGTAAGATGTGCGAGAGCTTCGCCAATGCGCTGTTCCCGCCCGTGGTGGAAGCCACGATTGCGGTGGGTTCGACCGACACCTTCGTCAACGGCATTCCGGCTGCGCGGGCTGCGGGCTCCATTCCCTCGCACGTGGCGCCCGCTGGTACGGAGCTTGAGCAAGCGCCGCCGGAGCTCGACCCCGAGCCAAAACCCGAGCCTGGCTTCCTGGACATGGCCGAGGGTTTCTTCTCCCAGCTATGGCGGCCCACCGTCGCCACGCCTGCACCGGGTGTGGTGCCGGCCCTCACCGACATGGTCCTGTGCGCCCGCCATCCGCCGATGCCGCCACAGCTTCTGGCCGAAGGGTCTGACAAAGTCACCATCAACGGCCAGCCCGCCGTGCGCAGCGGTGATCGCAGCATGTGCGAGGCGACGGTGGTGTCATCGGGGCTGATCTCGCCAAACGTCACCATTGGTGGTGGGACGGTGGTGGTGCAGGAAATTCGCAGCGGGAAGACCCCCGGCGTTGGCTTGGCGATTGAAGCATTAATGATGCTTAAAGGAGCCAAGGGCAAGACGCTGAGTAATTTGCCGTGCATGTTGTTGGGCGGTGTCAGCTCCTTTGCCGTGAGCCAGGCCATCGGCGCCATGACAAACGCCGCCATGTCTTCACTTAACCCCGTGCATACCGCGACAGGCGCCAAAATACTGGGCGGCACGAATGAATTGGATTTTGTGCTGCCAGGTGCGTTGCCCATGGCCTGGCAGCGCGTCTATAACAGCCACGATATACGCACAGCAGGGCTCTTCGGCGCGGGCTGGAGCGTTGCCTATGAGGTAAGTGTCGAAGTCCTGATGCATCCTGAAGGCGGCGAAGAGCTGATCTATACAGATGAGCAAGGGCGGCGTATCAACCTGGGTTCGCTTGTGCCAGGCAGCGCAATGTTCAGCCCTGCAGAAGTACTGAGCTTCAGGCGCCATTACAACGGTCAGTTATTGATCGAGAGCGATGATGGGTTGTATCGCCTCTTCGATCTCACACCAGGTTCGACCACGCACCTTCGGTTGAGTCAGTTGGGGGATCGCAATGACAATCGGATTTTCGTCGGTTACCACGAGAACGGCCGCATTGCGCGCCTGCGGGACACATCGAACCAGGTCCAGGTTGAGCTGGTTTACGACCAGGATCGCCTGGAGCGAATCGAACGCCTGTACGCCGACCAGTCGCGTGAGGTTCTCGTCAGCTACCGCTACAACGCGATAGGTGAATTGGCGCAAGTAAGCAACGCGTCCGGCGAGGTTCAGCGACGCTTTGCGTACGACGCCGGTCGCAGGATGATTGAACACCAGCTCCCTACCGGTCTGCGCTGCTTTTATGAGTGGGGCCACATCGACAACACTGAATGGCGAGTGGTACGACACTGGACCGACGAGGGCGACGCCTACCAATTCGAGTATGACTTGCAAAAGGGCATCACACGCGTCACAGACAGCCTGCAACGTGTCAGTACTCGTCAGTGGAATGCCCAGCATCAGATAATCGCATTCACCGACAATCTGGATAAAACCTGGCTATTCGAGTGGAACGACGAGCGTCAGTTACTGAGCGCTACGGACCCTCAAGGAGGGCGCTACGAATACAGCTACGATGAGTCCGGCAACCTGACGGCTGAGACGGATCCACTCGGGCGTAGCGTATCCACACTTTGGCTGGAGCATTGGTCGCTGCCACGCACACAAACCGACGCCGCCGGTAACACGTGGCAGTATCGCTATGATCAACGCGGTAATTGTGTCGCCGAGACCGACCCGCTGGGCCATATGACCCGTTATCGCTATAACGCACAAGGCTTGGTGGTGGAGGTCATAGATGCAACCGGCAAAAGCAAACAGTTGAAATGGAACACGCTCGGGCAACTGACCGACCACTTGGATTGCTCGGGATTCCCGACTCGCTTTGGCTACGACCCTCACGGGTACTTGCAGGAGATTACCAATGCAATGGGCGAACGCACGCAGTTCCAGCATGACCGCCAGGGTCGGCTGATCAGCAAGCAATTTCCGGACGGTCGAACCGAATATTTCCAGCGCGACAGTGCCGGCCTACTGCTGGGTCATACAGACCCTGCGGGGCACACGACTCTTTACCAGCACAATCGCAGGGGCCAGGTCTGCCAACGTACGGATGCACAGGGTCGCCAGGTTAGCCTGGGCTATGACACGTTCGGCCGGCTACAGTCGTTGAGCAACGAAAATGGTGAGCGCTATCGGTTCACCTGGGATGCCTGTGATCGGATGATCCAGCAACATGGCCTCGACGGGGGCACAAAATCCTACGCCTACGATGGGCTGGACAACCTGATCCGCGTGACGTCCACTCCAGCGCCTTATGGCACCGGGCTCGCAATTGTCCCCCGCGCACCTGAAGCACCGATCATTCATCAATTGGAACGCGACGCCGTTGGACGACTGATCGCAAAAGTCACGGATGATGGCCGCACCGAATACCACTACGATCCACTGAACCAACTCAGCGCCGTCACGTTCAAGGAGGCGTCGGGCGCTGAACAGAGGCTTGGCTTTGCCTACAACGCGCTCGGCCAATTGCTTGAGGAACACAGTGCCTCTGGCAGCCTTCACCATCGCTATGATGAACTCGGCAACCTGATACAAACCCAAGTACCTGATGGCCGCTGGCTCAACCGCCTCTACTACGGGAGCGGTCATTTGCACCAGATCAATCTTGACGGCGAGGTGATCAGTGACTTCGAGCGTGACCGACTCCATCGTGAAGTCTTGCGCACTCAGGGTCAGCTTAGTACGCGCAGCGACTACGACCCCGTCGGCCGCTTACGTGCTCGCATACGCCGTCATGACAGCCAGCCCGCCTTGCTGCCACCCGATATGCAAAGACAGTTCGAGTACGACCCGGCTGACAATTTGATCGGAAAGCTGGATCAGCGGTCCTCTGCGCGCCATCAACAACTGTTTCATTACGACGCAACAGACCGCCTTATCGCGAGCCAAGACTCTTTGTACGGCACTCGTGAGACCTTTGCATATGACGCAGCAGCCAACTTGCTTGACAGCGTCCACCCCAGCCAGTGGAAGGTGCTCCACAACAGGTTGGTCAGCTTTCAAGACAAGCGTTATCGCTATGACGGCTTCGGCCGAGTAATCGAAAAGCGCAGCGGGCGATACGGTGTACAAAGGTTTAGCTATGACGCCGAAAGCCGCCTGGTAGAAGTACGCAATGAAAAGGGCCATGTGGTTCGGATGGCCTACGACGCGCTGGATCGGCGTATCAAAAAGACCGAACAGGATCGCAATGGTTATACCTTGAGCCAAGTCAGCTTCATTTGGGACGGTCTGCGACTGCTCTCAGAGACGCAAAATGAACGCAGCAGCCTCTATGTCTATCTCAATCAAGGACACGAGCCCTTGGCGCGAGTCGATGGATTGGGCGTGCACAAGAAGACCCGTTATTACCACAACGACCTCAATGGTTTGCCCGAGCAATTGACCGAGAGCGATGGAAACATCGTCTGGAAAGCGATCTATCAGGTGTGGGGCAATACCGTTAGTGAAGAACGGGAACCCTATTATCTGGAAGATCAGAATATTCGCTTCCAGGGCCAGTATCTGGACCGGGAAACCGGACTGCACTACAACACGTTCCGCTTTTATGACCCCGATATCGGCAGATTCACTACAGAAGACCCGGTTGGATTACTGGGTGGCATTAACCTCTATCAGTACGCCCCCAACCCTCTGGGCTGGAGTGACCCACTGGGCTGGTGCTCGACGAAGCTAGGCAAGAACATGGGGGCTCGCAAAGGTGACGGTATGGCCAACCATCACCTGATACCCGAGGAGCTGATCAAACACAAAGAGTTCGGCAAAATGTTCTCCAGGCTGAAAAAGATAGGTTGGGATCCGGATGGCGCCTCCAACGGTGCTTTCCTGCCAGGATCAAAGGACCTTGCCGCCAAAACGCAGCTTCCTGGACATTGGTCGAACCATAACAAGTACACCGATGCTGTCAGGGACAGGCTCAGGGGCTTGAACAAACAACAAGCCGGGTTATCTGACATGGACCTCGCACTGGAAGTCTCGAACATCCAAAAATGGGCGAGCGGCGGGCTGCAGAATGGCCTCTTCAAAACTGATGCAGTTACAGGACGACTTTTATGACCGGCGCCAGCGCTGATTTCTTCATCGTGAACTACCACACCAACGGGGCGGATGCGCCCAGCTTCTTTGAGTCGGACTGGACTCCTGGCGTCCCGGAGTTTCATTACCCGTCAGAAACACCGGATGAGAGTCAGTTTGCCAGTGCTTATAAAGTCAAGGCCAAGATCAAGGAGTTGAAAGCGGACCTCATGATTGAGGAGTTGCTGGCGACAGATGCCGTCTTGAACATCTGCGCAACGCTCGAAATTCCTCATATCACGCGTCAGGTCGAGATAGAGTTAAAAGGAAAAAAAACACCTGAAAAACGCTACAACCTTTTCGTTCCGACCGCCCGACTCAGCCTGCTTGATCTTGAGCATTCGGTATTCACCATCGACCGCGACAAATACACCGGCAAACTCAAGACACCAGAAGAAAGTGATGTACCCGCTATCGTTTTTGAGTCCATCGAATCATTCAAGATAAAACCAGGTATTCATCAACACCTGTTTCTATGCACGGATATTAACGAAACGGTCTGTTCGGCTGAATTCAAGGCGATGTTCGAATCCAAGGCGCTTTTTGGGCTAGCGTTCACACCGTTGGATGCCACTTATAAATTCGATCCTTGGGGGGAGTTGTAACCGGGAGGTGACTACTGGTCTGACATTCTCCAGCCTACAAAAAATGGGCACCCGACCCTGTCGGCGTGCCCATTCTTTTACCGCCCCGCCTCCCTTCGAGACGGTGTCGCTGTTACGGGTTGACGCTGTCTTTGAGCGACTTGCCCGGCTTGAACGCAACGGTGTTGCTGGCCTTGATCTTCACAGGCTCACCGGTTTGCGGGTTTTTACCGGTGCGGGCGCCACGGTGGCGTTGCAGGAAGGTGCCGAAGCCAACCAGGGTGACGCTGTCCTTGCGGTGCAGGGCGCCAGTGATTTCTTCGAGAACGGCGTTGAGGACGCGGTTGGCCTGTTCTTTGGTGAGATCCGCTTTTTCAGCGATGGCGGCTGCGAGTTCTGGTTTACGCATAAGTGAAGCCTCTTTGACGGTTTTTTGTTGTTATGTCCGTGCTGCTCTCTGCTGGAGCAGCGC
Source organism: Pseudomonas sp. P7548 (assembly GCF_013386585.1). Classification (GTDB taxonomy): domain Bacteria; phylum Pseudomonadota; class Gammaproteobacteria; order Pseudomonadales; family Pseudomonadaceae; genus Aquipseudomonas. The sequence goes on from NZ_JACARO010000018.1 coordinate 119,784, forward strand.
CCAAGGCGCCGCAGGCTCTACTCTGCGGCAGACGGGAGTGAGGATGGCATGCCCTCGCACGCTCCGCCAGTCTCGCGGCGACCTTTCTAGGGGTAAGAACGTGCTGATTCCGACAGAACGACAGGTATTTACGCCAGCAACGGCGGAAGTTCTTTGTTCAGGGCCAGTTTTTCCATGACGGCGGTGCCGGTCAGGGCGTAACCCAGCAGGCGCCCGCCTGCGTCGCGGCACAGGGCCTTGATGTCGGCGCCCTGGCCTTCAACGCTCCACACACCTTCGGTGCCCCGTGGCGGTGGCGATACCACCAGCGGGCAGACCGGCGTCTTCACGGTGACCGGCATCGGCCCATAGCTGACGGCCGTGGCATTGCCCGCCAGGGTCTGGGCCAGGGCACGGGCGCAGCTCATCAACGGCATCACGTACAGCAGGTTCAGGCCATCAACCTCGGCGCAGTCGCCCAGGGCGTAGATATTGGCATGGGAGGTCTTGAGATGGCGGTCTACCATGATCCCACGGTTGGTTTGCAAGCCGGCAGCGGCCGCCAGGTCGACACGCGGGCGCAGCCCGATGGCCGAGACCACCAGATCGCAGTGCACCACTTCACCGTCGGACAGGTGCGCTTCCAGGCCGTCCGCCGTGCGCTGCAAGCGATTGAGCACAGGGCCCAGGTGGAAGCGTGCGCCGAGCCCTTCGAGCCCGGCCTGCACGGCAGCGGCGGCCGCCGGGTGCAGCAGGGTCGGCATGACTTGCTCGCAGGGCGCCACCAGGTCGATCTCATAGCCACCGAGGATCAGGTCGTTGGCAAACTCGCAGCCGATCAGGCCGGCGCCGAGCAGCAACACCCGGCGTTTGCCGGCAGCCGCCGCGCGAAAGCGCGCATAGTCTTCGAGGTCGTTGATCGGGAAAATCAGTTCAGCGGCGTCGCCCTCGACCGGCACGCGCACAGTCTCGGCGCCCCAGGCCAGGACCAGGTCGCGGTAGGCCACTGCTTCCTCGCCGATCCACAGGCGCTTGTGGCCGGGGTCGATGCCGCTGACGCGGGTGTGGGTGCGCACTTCGGCCTTGAGTTGCTCGGCCATCGCGCCGGGTTCAGCCATGCTCAGGCCATCGGCTTCCTTGTTCTTGCCAAAGCCGGTGGAGAGCATGGGCTTGGAGTAGGAGCGCCCGTCGTCTGCGGTGATCAGCAGCAATGGGGTCTCGCTGTCGAGCTTGCGAAACTCCCGGGCCACGTTATAACCGGCCAATCCTGTGCCGATGATCACGACAGGTGCGTTCATTCCTTTCTCCTTGTAATACGGTTCTTAAAATTCAGATCAGCCGATTTCGATCATCTCGAAATCCATCTTGCCCACGCCGCAGTCCGGGCACAGCCAGTCTTCCGGGACGTCTTCCCAACGGGTGCCAGGCAGAATTCCGTCATCTGGCCAGCCGTCTTTCTCGTCATAGATCAGGCCGCAGACTACACATTGCCACTTCTTCATTTACTTGCTTCCTCAGGGTCCAGGCTTCTTGGCCGACGGTCGATAGACCCGCGTTGCCGTGCGGCTCAGGGCGTTTTGTACTGATCGGGGCCGGCAGATGCAAGCACGATCGACGCATGGGGCCGGTTCAGCCCGGCAAAAGATCAAGACGCCATGGTAAGCTCGCCGCCTCTTTTGCTGCCAATACTGACTCACCGTGCCGCACTCAATCGCCCGTCCCGATGCTTGCCAATGGCTGACCCAGAGCCTTCTGAGCCCCTTGCCCACGCCCCTGACCCTCAATTGGCTGTTCAACGAAGACTCGCTGACGCGACGGCTGACGTGGCTGTCCAACGATGGTTTCAGCGTGACGCCGCTGTTCGAAGGCTGGCAGCCACTGCGCGAAGACGAGTGCGCGGCCCTGGGCCTGCCTGCGGCCACCATCGGCTGGGTGCGCGAGGTGTACCTGCGTGGGCACGGCCAGCCGTGGGTGTTCGCCCGTAGCGTGGCCTCACGCAGTGCCTTGCAAGGCGACGGCCTGCACATGGATGAACTGGGCAGCCGCTCGCTGGGCGAGCTGCTGTTTTGCGACCAGGCGTTCACCCGCCAAGCCATTGAGGTGTGCCATTACCCAAGCGACTGGCTGCCTGCGGCGGACAAGGCCGAGGGGTTGTGGGGGCGCCGTTCGCGTTTCGACCGTGGGGCGTTGAGCGTGCTGGTGGCGGAAATCTTCTTGCCGAGCTTCTGGCACGCGCTGCACGACCACCCGGAGAACTGCTGATGTACCAACGTCTGCTCAAGTCCTTGAACCACCTGAATCCCAGGGCCTGGGACTTCATTCAGCTGACCCGCATGGACAAGCCGATCGGCATCTACCTGCTGCTGTGGCCGACATTGTGGGCGCTGTGGATTGCCGGCAAGGGCTCGCCTTCCCTGATCAATATCGTGATTTTCGTGCTGGGCGTGGTGCTGACCCGCGCCGGTGGTTGCGTGATCAATGACTGGGCCGACCGCAAGGTCGATGGCCATGTGAAGCGCACCGAGCAGCGCCCGCTGGTCAGCGGCAAGATCAGCTCAAAAGAGGCGCTGGTGTTTTTTGCGGTGCTGATGGGCATCAGTTTCCTGCTGGTATTGCTGACCAACGCCACCACCATCCTGCTGTCCTTGGGCGGTCTGGCCCTGGCGGCGAGCTACCCGTTCATGAAGCGCTACACCTATTACCCGCAAGTGGTGCTGGGCGCGGCGTTTTCCTGGGGCATGCCGATGGCGTTCACCGCAGAGACCGGCCACCTGCCGGCCACGGCCTGGCTTCTCTATATTGCCAACCTGCTGTGGACGGTGGGCTACGACACCTATTACGCGATGACCGACCGTGACGACGACCTGAAGATCGGTGTGAAATCCACCGCCATTCTGTTCGGCGATGCCGACCGCGTGATCATCCTCACCCTGCAGGGCCTGTCGCTGCTGTGCCTGTTACTGGCGGGTGCACGGTTCGAACTGGGGGGCTGGTTCCATTTGGGACTGTTGGCCGCGGCGGGCTGTTTTGCCTGGGAGTTCTGGTACACACGGGACAAGGACCGTATGAAATGCTTCAAGGCATTCCTGCATAACCATTGGGCAGGGTTGGCGATCTTTGTCGGTATCGTCGCCGACTACGCCCTGCGCTGAAATTTTGCGGCGGCTGGGCTGACGCCTTCGCGGGCAAGCCCGCTCCCACATTCGACTGTGTTCACAAATCCAAATGTGGGAGCGGGCTTGCTCGCGAAGGTCTCAGTGGCGCCTCGGGCTCAAGGTTTGATGACGTGCCACGCCCCACCCTTGCCGTCGCCAGTCTTGTCCCCAGCCTTATGGTCATCCTTGTAGGTGTAGACCGGCTTGCCTTTGTAGGCCCATTGGCTGCTCTGGTCATCGCGGGTGATGACGGTCCAATCGCCCATGGACTTGTCGGTAGACTCAGCCTTCAGCGGCGGCCAGTTGGTTGCGCACTGATCCTTGCATACAGACTTGCCGCCTGCGTCTTTGTCGAAGGTGTAGAGCGTCATACCCTTGTGGTCGACCAGCATCCCGTCTTTCGTCATCGCGGGTTCCGCCGCGAAGGCCAGCGTCGGCAGCGTCAACGCCGCCGTGACCAGCAGGGCTTTCCAGGAAACACTGTTGATAGCCATCGGAACCTTCCTTTTGTGGTTGTAAGGATTCGGACCCAAAGCGTAGTCCAGAGAGGCGCGAATTGCCCAAGCGACTAAATTACTGTCACACGACTGCAATAATTCCGTTATCTAATGCGGCGCAAGACAGTTAAATGACAAGAGGATTTAGGCATGGTTGGCAGGAGCATTCTGATCGTTGACGACGAAGCGCCCATTCGCGAGATGATCGCCGTTGCGTTGGAAATGGCCGGCTATGACTGCCTGGAGGCGGAGAACTCCCAGCAGGCCCATGCCATTATCGTCGACCGCAAGCCGGACCTGATCCTGCTGGACTGGATGCTGCCCGGCACCTCCGGCATCGAGCTGGCCCGTCGCCTTAAGCGTGACGAGCTGACCGGGGACATCCCGATCATCATGCTCACCGCCAAGGGCGAAGAGGACAACAAGATCCAGGGCCTGGAAGTGGGCGCCGACGACTACATCACCAAGCCGTTTTCCCCACGTGAGCTGGTCGCGCGTCTGAAGGCCGTATTGCGCCGTGCCGGCCCGACCGACGGTGAAGCGCCGATCGAAGTCGACGGCCTGATCCTGGACCCGATCAGCCACCGCGTGACCATCGACGGCAAGCCGGCCGAGATGGGCCCGACCGAATACCGCCTGCTGCAATTTTTCATGACCCACCAGGAGCGCGCCTACACCCGTGGCCAACTGCTGGATCAGGTCTGGGGCGGCAACGTATACGTGGAAGAACGCACCGTAGACGTGCATATCCGTCGCCTGCGCAAAGCCTTGGGCGATGCCTACGAGAATCTGGTACAAACCGTGCGCGGCACTGGCTATCGCTTTTCCACCAAAGGCTGAGCCAGCCCCTTTCCTTCCTTAACAGCTGACAAGGACGCATGTTTAAGTGAACCAGAACTGGCATGGCACCCTGATCCGCCACATGCTTCTGTTGATCACCGGCTGCCTGTTGGTGGGCCTGGTCAGCGGTTATTACGGCTGGAGCCTGGCCGTTGGTATCGGCCTGTACCTGGGCTGGACCCTCAAGCAACTGTTGCGCCTGCATGAATGGCTGCGCCAGCACAAACCCGATGAAGCACCACCCGACGGCTATGGCCTGTGGGGCGAGGTGTTCGACAGCATTTACCACCTGCAACGCCGCGACCAACGGGTACGCGGGCGCCTGCAAGCGGTGATCGACCGCGTGCAAGAGTCCACTGCCGCGCTCAAAGACGCGGTGATCATGCTCGACAGCGACGGCAACCTGGAATGGTGGAACCGCGCCGCCGAGACTTTGCTGGGCCTCAAGACACCCCAGGACAGCGGCCAACCGGTGACCAACCTGGTGCGCCACCCGCGCTTCAAGGAGTACTTCGAACAGGAGAACTACGAAGAAGCCCTGGAAATCCCTTCGCCCACCAACGACCGCGTGCGCATCCAGCTGTACCTGACGCGTTACGGCAACAACGAACACTTGATGCTGGTGCGCGACGTCACCCGCATCCACCAGCTTGAACAGATGCGCAAAGACTTCGTCGCCAACGTCTCCCACGAACTGCGCACGCCGTTGACGGTGATCTGCGGTTACCTGGAAACGTTGCTGGACAACGTCGACGAGATCAACCCGCGCTGGAGCCGCGCCCTGCAGCAGATGCAGCAGCAAGGTTCACGCATGCAGACCCTGCTCAACGACCTGCTGTTGCTGGCCAAGCTGGAAGCCACCGACTACCCGTCGGACAACCACCCGGTGGCCGTGCAGAGCCTGCTGCAGACCATCAAGAACGACGCCCAGGCCCTTTCCGGCCAGCGCGGGCAGCAGATCACCCTGGAAGCCGACCCGGCCGTGTTGCTCAAGGGCAGCGAAGGCGAGTTGCGCAGCGCGTTTTCCAACCTGGTGTTCAACGCCGTGAAGTACACCCAGGACAAGGGCAATATCCGCATCCGCTGGTGGGCCGACGAGCACGGCGCGCACCTGAGCGTGCAGGACTCGGGCATCGGCATCGACGCCAAGCACCTGCCGCGCCTGACCGAACGTTTCTACCGTGTCGATTCCAGTCGCAACTCCAACACCGGCGGCACCGGGCTGGGGCTGGCCATCGTCAAGCACGTGTTGCTGCGCCATCGTGCGCGCCTGGAGATCAGCAGCGTGCTGGGCCATGGCAGTACCTTTACCTGCCACTTTCCCCCGGTGCAGATGACCCGTTCGCGGCTGGTCGAAAATGATGAATAACCTGAAGTAACAGTTGCCCGGTGTGGGAGCTGGCTTGCCTGCGATGACATTGGCACAGCCAATAGAGAGGTCGCCTGACACTCCGCTATCGCTGGCAAGCCAGCTCCTACAGGGGTTCGGCTATACGACTTTCCACGTCCCACCCGGCAGCGGGCACTAGGCAAGCGCCCCGTCAGCCGCTACATTGGCCGACTTGCGCCTGCCTTTGCGGCCCACCTGCCACCCCTTATTGAACACACGGAACCTGCAAAACCCCATCATGGACCCTTCCCCTGGTATCACCCTCGCCACACTCTTCGCCGACTTCGGCATGATTCTTTTTGCACTGATCCTGGTACTGCTCAACGGTTTCTTCGTTGCGGCGGAATTTGCCATGGTCAAACTACGCGCCACCCGGGTCGAGGCCATTGCCCACAAAAACGGCTGGCGCGGACAGATCCTGCGCACCGTGCACAGCCAGCTCGACGCTTACCTGTCGGCCTGCCAGTTGGGTATCACCCTCGCCTCCCTGGGCCTGGGCTGGGTCGGTGAGCCGGCGTTTGCGCACATCCTCGAGCCACTGCTGAGCGCGGTGGGCGTGCAATCGCCGGAAGTGATCAAGGGCGTGTCGTTCTTTGCGGCGTTCTTCGTGATTTCCTACCTGCACATCGTGGTCGGCGAGCTGGCGCCCAAATCCTGGGCCATCCGCAAACCCGAGCTGTTGTCGCTGTGGACGGCAGTGCCGCTGTACCTGTTCTACTGGGCCATGTACCCGGCGATCTACCTGCTCAACGCCAGCGCCAATGCGATCCTGCGCATTGCCGGCCAGGGTGAGCCTGGCCCGCACCACGAACACCATTACAGCCGCGAAGAACTCAAGCTGATCCTGCACTCCAGCCGTGGCCAGGATCCGAGCGACCAAGGCATGCGCGTGCTGGCCTCGGCCGTGGAAATGGGCGAACTGGAAGTGGTGGACTGGGCCAACTCCCGGGAAGACCTGGTGACCCTGGACTTCAACGCCCCGCTCAAGGAAATCCTCGCGCTGTTCCGTCGCCACAAATTCAGCCGCTATCCGGTGTACGACGCCGACCGCAACGAATTCGTGGGCCTGTTGCACATCAAGGACCTGCTGCTGGAACTGGCAGCCCTGGACCACATCCCCGAGTCGTTCAACCTGGCCGAACTGACCCGCCCACTGGAGCGCGTATCGCGGCACATGCCGTTGTCGCAGTTGCTGGAGCAGTTCCGCAAAGGCGGCGCGCACTTCGCCCTGGTGGAAGAGGCTGACGGCAAGATCATCGGCTACCTCACCATGGAAGACGTGCTGGAAGTGCTGGTGGGCGATATCCAGGACGAACACCGCAAGGCCGAACGCGGCATCCTGGCGTACCAGCCGGGCAAGTTGCTGGTGCGTGGCGACACGCCGCTGTTCAAGGTGGAGCGCCTGCTGGGCGTGGACCTGGACCACATCGAAGCCGAAACCCTGGCCGGCCTGATCTACGACACGCTCAAGCGCGTGCCGGAAGAGGAAGAAGTGCTGGAAGTGGAAGGCCTGCGCATCATCATCAAGAAGATGAAAGGCCCGAAGATCGTGTTGGCCAAGGTCCTGTTGCTCGACTAACCCCCCCGTAGAAGCCCGGCTTACCGGCGATAGCGACCGTGGAAACTGTGATGTTCTCACTGGCCCCATCGCCGGCAAGCCGGGCGCCTACAGGCCTGCTGCAAAATTGGGCAGCGTGCCCACCGGCTGGTTGAACTCATACGGAATCGATACCAGCCCCGCCTCCGTGGCACGCTGCACCACAAAGTGCAGGTGCGGCCCGCTGCTGTTGCCCGTATTGCCCGACAGCGCCAGCGGGCTCCCCACACTCACACGCTGCCCAGCCCTGACACTCACCGAGCCTTGCTTGAGGTGCAGGTACACCGCGTCGCTGCCATCGTCATGGCGCACCCGTACAAAATTCCCTGACGCATCATTGCCGCGCCCGACTTGCTCGTTCTCGGTCTTCACCACCATGCCACTGCGCGCCGCAATGATTGGCGTGCCTTCAGGCATGGCGATATCCATGGCGTAGCGGCTTTTGGCGTCGGTATGGCTGAAGTTGCCGTTGGGCCCTTGGGTGAGGCGAAACGGGCCGCCGCGCCAGGGCAGCGGGTAGCGGTAGGCTTGTGGTGGATAAGTCGGCTTCGGCCTTTCGAGCAGCAAACGCGCAGGCTTGCGCTCCTGGATCACGAACGCCTGGGCCCCGGGGGTTTGCCGGTCGCTGTAGACCACGTTGCCCTGGGCATCAATGGATTTGTAGACGGTCATGGCCAGGGCCGAAGGAACGACCGTGGCCAGGCCGCAGCACAGCAATACGCGCATGAGCATGGCGTGTCCCTGCCAGAATGACTGAACGGCAGGCTAGCAAGCGAACATGACGATTGTAGTGAGCGGGCTTGCCCCGCGCTGGGTGGCGAAGCCGCCCGACACCTGGCAGCGCGGTTTGACTGAAGGACCGCAGTGCCTGAATGGGGGCCGCTGCGCGGTCCGGCGCGGGGCAAGCCCGCTCACTACAAAAGCCCTGCAATCGGGCGATAGGTTTTTATCAGGCGCCTGGCACGAAGTGTTTTTGCGCCGTGCCGCGGGCGATCAGGCGGGAGATGTAGTCGAGCTTCTGCGCATCCTGGTCGATGAACCGGAAGGTCAGTTGCAGCCAGTCGCTGTCGGGCTTGGGTTCGTAGGCGACGATAGCGTGCAGGTAGCCGTTGAGGCGCGCCACTTCGGCGTTGTCACCTTGCTCAAGGTCGAGCACCGCGCTTTCCAGTACCTGAGGCAGCACTTCACCGCGGCGTACCACCAGCAGCGCTTCCTTGATGCTCAGCGCCTTGATCACACATTGCTGGTTGCCGCTGGACAAACGCAGTTGGCCCTGGCCACGACCGCCCGCCGGCGCGGCAGCAGGCGCCTGGACCGGTGGGCTGTTGAGCAGGCCTTTGCTCGGTGCGGGTGCCGCTGCAGCCACCGGTGCCGGGCGCACGGCTTCGGGCTTGCCGCCCGTCAGGGCGCTCAGGGAGTCGTTGCCGAAAGCCGAGTTCATCTTGGTCGGGGCGCTGGCGATCAGGGCGTCGAGGCGGCCGATCTTGTGCAGGGCTTGCTTGACCTTGTTCAACAACTGCTCGTTGGTGAACGGCTTGCTGACGTAGCCGGAGACGCCGGCCTGGATCGCCTGGACCACGTTTTCCTTGTCGCCACGGCTGGTCACCATCACGAAAGGCATGGCCTTCAGATGGGCTTGCTCACGGCACCAGGTCAGCAGCTCCAGGCCCGACATTTCCGGCATTTCCCAGTCGCACAGCACCAGGTCGAAGGTCTCGCGCATCAGGATGGCCTGGGCCTTTTTGCCGTTTACCGCATCTTCAATCTTGATCCCGGGGAAGTAGTTGCGCAGGCACTTCTTCACCAGGTCGCGGATAAACGAGGCGTCATCCACCACCAATACACTGACTTTACTCATCGACCCTTCACCCTATAAACGGCACGCAAGACGCCTGACTGATGGCATTTTGCCAAAACTCGGTAGTCACAGTCGGACTTTATTGCCCCGGCTGCGCAAAAAATTCATGTGCCACAAACAAAAACGCCCGGCCTGAGGCCGGGCGTTAATTTCTCGGGCAACCTTACTTATCGTCAGGTTCGCCCGGAACATTAGGGATTTGGTCGGCTGTGCCTTCAACTTCGGCTTTCATGCGCTTGAGGCCCATGTGCCGCACATCGGTGCCGCGCACCAGGTAAATCACCAGCTCGGAAATGTTGCGTGCGTGGTCACCGATACGCTCCAGGGAACGCAGCACCCAGATAATGTTCAAGACCCGCGAGATAGAGCGTGGGTCTTCCATCATGTAGGTGGCCAGCTCACGCAGCGCGGTCTTGTATTCGCGGTCGATGATCTTGTCGTACTGCGCCACCGACAACGCCAGCTCGGCGTCGAAGCGGGCGAAAGCGTCCAACGCGTCGCGCACCATGTTGCGCACCTGGTCGCCGATATGGCGCACTTCCACATAACCGCGCGGGGCTTCGCCTTCTTCGCACAGCTGGATGGCACGACGGGCGATCTTGGTGGCTTCGTCGCCGATGCGCTCCAGGTCGATCACCGACTTGGAGATGCTGATGATCAAGCGCAGGTCGGAGGCCGCTGGCTGGCGACGGGCCAGAATGCGCAGGCATTCTTCGTCGATGTTGCGCTCCATCTGGTTGATTTGGTCATCGATCTCGCGCACTTGCTGGGCCAGGCCCGAGTCGGCCTCGATCAGCGCGGTGACGGCGTCGTTGACTTGCTTCTCCACCAGCCCGCCCATCGCCAGGAGGTGGCTGCGCACTTCCTCAAGCTCGGCGTTGAACTGCGCGGAGATGTGATGGGTAAGGCCTTCTTTGCTAATCATGTGGGTGTCCTTGGAGCGTCCGGTAAGGTGCGGAGAACCGCAGCATTCAGTGCAATCAGAACCAGCGTGCTCTAGCCGTAGCGACCGGTGATGTAGTCTTCGGTCTGCTTCTTGGCCGGGTTGGTGAACAGGGTATCGGTGTCGCCGAATTCCACCAGCTTGCCCATGTACATGAACGCGGTGTAGTCGGAAACCCGTGCCGCCTGTTGCATGTTGTGGGTCACGATCACGATGGTGAACTTGGACTTGAGCTCGTAGATCAGTTCTTCGACTTTCAGCGTCGAGATCGGGTCGAGTGCCGAGCACGGTTCGTCGAGCAGCAATACTTCCGGCTCCACGGCGATGGTACGGGCGATCACCAGACGTTGCTGCTGGCCACCAGACAGGCCGAGTGCCGAATCGTGCAGGCGGTCCTTGACCTCATCCCACAGCGCCGCGCCTTTCAACGCCCACTCAACGGCTTCGTCGAGGATGCGCTTCTTGTTGATGCCCTGGATACGCAGGCCGTAGACCACGTTTTCGTAGATGGTCTTGGGGAACGGGTTCGGCTTCTGGAACACCATGCCCACGCGGCGACGCAGCTCGGCCACGTCTTCGCCCTTACGGTAGATGTTGCTGCCGTAGAGGTTGATGGCGCCTTCCACACGGCAGCCGTCCACCAGGTCGTTCATGCGGTTGAAGGTACGCAGCAGCGTGGACTTGCCGCAGCCCGACGGGCCGATGAAGGCGGTCACGCGCTGCTTGGGGATGTTCATGCTGACGTCGAACAGCGCCTGCTTTTCACCGTAGTACAGGCTCAGGCCCGGCACTTCGATGGCCACGGTTTCCTGGGCCAGGCTCAGGCTCTGCTTGTCGCGACCCAGGGCAGACATGTTGATGCCGTGGGTAGGGGTTTCGTGTTGCATGGGATGCTCCCTGTGCTACCAATTCGTTGTGTGGGAGCGGGCTTGCTCGCGAAGGCGTCGGGTCAGTCGACCTATGTGTTTCTGAGACACCGCATTCGCGAGCAAGCCCGCTCCCACATTGAGTCCGCGTTCAATTCAGATCAGCTATCCAGCGCTTTGTACTTTTCGCGCAGGTGGTTGCGGATCCACACTGCCGACAGGTTGAGCGTGGCGATCACCAGCACCAGCAGCAAGGCGGTGGCGTACACCAGCGGCCGTGCGGCTTCGACGTTCGGGCTCTGGAAGCCGACGTCATAAATATGGAAGCCCAAGTGCATGATCTTCTGGTCCAGGTGCAGGTACGGGTAGTTGCCGTCCAGCGGCAGCGACGGCGCCAGTTTCACCACACCAACCAGCATCAGCGGCGCCACTTCACCGGCGGCGCGGGCCACGGCGAGGATCATGCCGGTCATCATTGCCGGGCTGGCCATCGGCAGCACGATCTTCCACAGCGTTTCCGCCTTGGTCGCGCCCAGTGCCAGGGAGCCTTCACGCACGGTGCGAGGAATTCGCGCCAGGCCTTCTTCAGTGGCCACGATCACCACCGGCACCGCCAGCAACGCCAGGGTCAGCGAAGCCCACAGCAGGCCCGGCGTACCGAAGGTCGGTGCCGGCAAGGCTTCGGCGAAGAACAGGCGGTCAACCGAGCCACCCAGTACATACACGAAGAAGCCCAGGCCGAACACGCCGTAGACGATGGCCGGTACGCCCGCCAGGTTGTTCACCGCAATGCGGATAACCCGCGTCAGGGTGTTCTGCTTGGCGTATTCACGCAGGTACACCGCCGCCAGTACGCCGAACGGGGTCACGATCATCGCCATGATCAGGGTCATCATCACGGTGCCGAAGATGGCCGGGAAGATACCGCCTTCGGTGTTGGCTTCCCGTGGGTCATCGCTGAGGAATTCCCAGACCTTGCTGAAGTAGAAGCCGATCTTGGTCAGGGTGCCCATGGCGTTCGGCTGGTAAGCGTGCACCACTTTGCCGATGCCGATTTCCACTTCCTTGCCGTTGCCATCGCGGGCCGTCAGCGAGTCGCGGTTGAACTGGGTGTGCAGGTCAGCCAGGCGCGCTTCGATCTCTTTATAGCGGTTGTTCAGCTCGGCACGGCCAGTGTCCATGTCGGCCTGGGCGGTGGCGTCGAGCTTGCCTTCCAGCTCCAGCTTGCGACCGTGCAGGCGGATGCGCTCCAGCCCGGCGTTGATCGCGCCGATATCGGTTTTTTCCAGGCTTTTGAGCTGAGCTGCCAGCTTGTTCACACGGTCGACACGCGCCTGCAGCTCAGGCCACGCGGCCTCGCCTTCAGCAATGACCTTGCCGTCCTGTTTCACGTTGACCAGGGTGCCGTAGAAGTTGCCCCACTCGCGACGCTCGATGGCCATCAGGTCCGCAGGCTTGGTCTGGTCCTTCAACCACTCGCCGACGATCCAGGTGAAGTCGTTGCCGTTCAGGTCCCGGTTACCGACCTTGATCAGCTCGCGGGTCATGAATTCCGGGCCTTGCTCCGGCACGGGCAGACCGGCGCTTTTCAGGCGCTCACGCGGCACTTCTTCCTTCTGCACCACTTCGCCGATGACGATATGGTTTTCCAGGCCAGGCACGCTGTAGTTGGCCTGGATCAGGTCGGCCGGCCAGAAGTGGCCGAGACCACGCACGGCAATCACCGCCAGCAAGCCAATGGTCATGATGACCGCGATGGACACCGCGCCACCGCTGATCCAGACGCCGGGGGCGCCGCTCTTGAACCATCCATTCAGGGAGTTCTGTTTCACAGACTTCTACCTTTCTTAAAGCGACGAGTATTTCTTGCGCAGACGCTGACGGATCAGCTCGGCGAGGGTGTTCATGATGAAGGTGAACAGCAGCAGTACCAGTGCCGAGAGGAACAGCACGCGGTAGTGACTACCGCCCACTTCCGACTCCGGCATCTCGACCGCCACGTTGGCCGCCAGGGTGCGCAGGCCTTCGAACAGGTTCATCTCCATCACCGGGGTGTTGCCGGTGGCCATCAACACGATCATGGTTTCGCCGACCGCACGGCCCATGCCGATCATCAGCGCCGAGAAGATACCCGGGCTGGCGGTCAGGATGACCACGCGAGTCATGGTCTGCCATGGTGTAGCGCCGAGGGCCAGGGAACCCAGGGTCAGGCCGCGCGGCACGCTGAACACGGCGTCTTCGGCGATGGAGTAGATGTTCGGGATCACCGCAAAACCCATGGCCAGGCCGACTACCAGTGCGTTGCGCTGGTCGTAGGTGATGCCCAGGTCGTGGGAGATCCACATGCGCATGTCGCCGCCGAAGAACCAGGTTTCCAGGTACGGGCTCATGTACAGCGAGAGCCAGCCCACGAACAGGATCACCGGGATCAGGATCGCGCTTTCCCAGCCATCAGGAACGCGCAGGCGCAGCGACTCAGGCAGGCGGCTGAAGATGAAACCAGCCACCAGGATGCCAATCGGCAACAGCATCAGCAGGCTGAAGATGCCCGGCAGGTGCCCTTCCACATACGGCGCCAGGAACAGGCCGGCGAAGAAGCCGAGGATCACCGTCGGCATCGCTTCCATCAACTCGATCACCGGCTTGACCTTGCGGCGCAGGCTCGGGGCCATGAAGTAAGCGGTGTAGATCGCAGCGGCAACGGCCAGCGGTGCAGCCAGCAGCATGGCGTAGAACGCAGCTTTCAACGTACCGAACGTCAGCGGAGCCAGGCTCATCTTCGGTTCGAAGTCGGTGTTGGCGGCGGTCGATTGCCAAACGTACTTAGGCTCGTCGTAGTTTTCGTACCAGACCTTGCTCCACAACGCGCTCCAGGACACTTCCGGGTGCGGGTTGTCCAGCAGCAGCGGTTGCAGCTTGCCACCGGCTTCCACGATCACGCGGTTGGCGCGTGGCGACAGGCCGAACAGGCCTTGGCCATCAACCACCGGGTCGACCAGCAGGGTGCGGTGGGCGGTGCTGTGGAACACGCCGAACTTGCCGGAAGCATCCAGGGCAGTGAAGCCTTTGCGACGCTCTTCAGCGGTGATTTCCACGATGGGTGCAGTACCCATCTGGAAGGTGCGGATCTGTTTCAGGCGTTGCTCGCCGTCCGGGTCGCGGGCCATGAACCACTGGGCCAGGCCACCCTTGGAGTTACCGACGATCAGCGAGATACCGCCCACCAGTTGGGTACTGGCCGTGATCTCGGCAGCGCCGTCTTCGAGCAGTTTGTAGCGACCGTTGAGGCTCTTGTCACGCAGGCTGAACACATCGGCCAACGCGCGACCGTTGATCACGTACAGCCACTGCTGGCGTGGGTCGATGAAGATCGCCTTCACCGGCTCGGTCATTTGCGGCAGCTCGATACGCTTCTGCTCGCTGGTGACTTCACCGGTCATCATGTTTTCTTCGCGGCTCAGTGACAGCACGTTCAAGTGCGAGCCCGACGAACCGGCGACCACCAGGGAGGAGTCAGTGGCGTTCAGTGCAACGTGTTCCAGCGGGCGACCACCATCGTCCAGCACGATTGGCGTTTCACCGTAAGGGTATTCGACTGCTGGGTTGATGGTTTTCTTGCCGTCCGGGTACGACACTTTATAGGTGTGGCGGAACACCAGGGATTGACCATTGGACAAACCGAGGATCACCAACGGGCTGCCCGGTTGGTCTTTACCAATGGACACCACTTGGCTGCCAGCCGGCAACGGCAAGTCGACGCGCTTGATCTCGGCGCCACTGTCCACATCAAAGAACAGCGCCTGGCCCTTGTCGGAAACCCGCATGGCGACCTGGTTCTGTTCTTCCAGAGAGATCATCAGCGGCTTGCCGGCGTCCTGGATCCACGCAGGCGTGAGGGCATCTTCCTTGGTCAACGAGGCACCCTGGAACAAAGGCGCGACGACATAGGCGAGGAAGAAGAAGATCAGGGTGATGGCGCCGAGGACGGCGAGGCCGCCGATCAAGACGTACCAACGGGTCAGGCGATCTTTGAGCGCGCGAATGCGGCGCTTGCGTTGCAGCTCAGGCGTATTGAAATCAATGCGCTTGGGGGGAGAAGTAGTCGTCATGGTGGAATTGGCCAGATCATTCATGCGCACACCCTAGCGATCCTGTATGACAGAAAGATGACAATGCAGTGACGCAACAAAGCCGCCGCGTAGCAGGGCTGGCAGCGGACTAGAAAATGGACTGTAGGAGCCGGCTTGCCAGCGAAGCGGTGTGCCTGGCAGACCGCGTCACTTCCATCGCTGGCGAGCCAGCTCCTACAGGTGTTGCAGGCTTAGTTGCCTTCTTTCAGACCCAGGTCAGCCAGGGCCTTGGCGGCCACTTTGGCTGGCAGTGGGATATAGCCGTCTTTCACCACAACTTCCTGACCCTGCTTCGACAGCACAAGCTTCACGAACTCAGCTTCCAGCGGAGCCAGAGGCTTGTTCGGGGCCTTGTTGACATAGACGTAGAGGAAACGCGACAGCGGGTATTTGCCGTTCAGGGCGTTTTCTTCGCTGTCTTCGATGAAGTCAGTGCTGCCTTTCTTGGCCAGAGCAACGGTCTTCACGCTTGCAGTCTTGTAGCCGATGCCCGAGTAACCGATGCCGTTCAGCGAGGAGCTGATCGACTGCACGACCGAAGCCGAGCCTGGTTGTTCGTTCACGTTTGGCTTGTAGTCGCCTTTGCACAGGGCTTCTTCTTTGAAGTAGCCGTAGGTGCCGGATACCGAGTTACGACCGAACAGTTGCACTGGCTTGTTGGCCAGGTCGCCGGTCACGCCCAGGTCACCCCAGGTTTTCACGTCGGCTTTGGCGCCGCACAGACGCGTCGAGGAGAAAATCGCGTCGACTTGTTCCATGGTCAGGTGCTGGATCGGGTTGTCTTTGTGTACGAACACGGCCAGGGCGTCCACGGCAACCGGGATAGCGGTTGGCTTGTAGCCGTACTTCTGCTCGAAGGCAGCCAGTTCGGTGTCCTTCATCTTGCGGCTCATCGGGCCCAGGTTGGAGGTGCCTTCAGTCAGCGCAGGAGGTGCAGTGGCGGAGCCGGCAGCCTGAATCTGGATGTTGACGTTCGGGTATTCCTTTTTGTAGGACTCAGCCCACAGGGTCATCAGGTTAGCCAGGGTGTCGGAACCAACGCTGGACAGGTTGCCCGATACACCGGTGGTCTTGGCGTAAGCCGGAATTGCCGGGTCAACACCAGCGGCCACCGCGTGGGCGGTCGCAACGCCAGCAGCGACAAAAGTCATTGCCGCCATCAAACGCTTCAGTTTCATGCCTTGCTCCTAGCAGATAGGGATAGTTGGATCGGGGCCAAGTATCGGTAGGCCGTGTGAACACTCTATGTCTGGAATATGACAATTAGATGAAAGGCCAGCATTTGTGAAAATCCTGACAGGAAGGGCAAAGATCAATAAAACCGGGGCTTGCGGGGGAAAAGCGGGGATTTAGGCGATGTTTCAGAAACACTCTGAAAACGTTGGCATAAACAAACTGTGTGGCGAGCGAGCTTGCTCGCGCTGGAGTGCGTAGCGCTCCCGCTTTTTTCTGGGGCTGCTGCGCAGCCCAGCGGGAGCAAGCTCCCTCACCACAGGGTTATCAGTGAGTCAGCGCCCGCGTTTCCACAGGTAGCCACCCACCAGCGTCCCCATCACACACAGTACGGCGACATAGTAGGCAGGGCCCATCGGGCTTTCCTTCATCAGCAGCGACACCGCCAGCGGCGTCAGGCCGCCAAACACGGCGTAGGCAACATTGTACGAGAACGACAACCCGCTGAAGCGCACCACCGGCGGGAAGGCCTTGACCATCACGTAGGGCACCACACCAATCACGCCCACAAACAAGCCGGTCAGGGTGTACAGCGGGAAGAGCCAGTTCGGGTGCTCGATGAGGCTGTGGTACAGCGTCCACGAGGTTGCCAGCAGCAGCAGGCAACCAATCACCAGCACGCGGCCTGCACCGAAGCGGTCGGCCAGGGCGCCAGAGGCGATACAGCCCAGGCTGAGGGTAACGATGGCCAGGCTGTTGGCTTGCAACGAAACCGTCGGGCTGAAGTGGTAGACGGTCTGCAGCACGGTCGGGGTCATCAGGATGACCACCACCACACCGGCCGACAGCAGCCAGGTCAGCAGCATCGACAGCACGATGGCGCTACGGTGATCACGCAGGACCGCACGCAATGGCAACTCGGCCGCCAAGGCTTTGCGCTGCTGCATTTCGGCGAAGATCGGCGTTTCATGCAGCCAGCGGCGCAGGTACACCGACAACAGGCCGAATACGCCGCCGAGCAGGAATGGGATACGCCACGCGTAGTCCGAGACCTGCTCCGGGCTGTAGAGCGTATTGATGGCGGTGGCCACCAGCGAGCCCAGCAGGATGCCCGCAGTCAGGCCACTGGTCAGGGTGCCGCAGGCGTAGCCGATGTGACGGGGTGGCACGTGTTCGGACACAAACACCCAGGCACCCGGCACTTCGCCGCCGATCGCCGCGCCCTGGATGACGCGCATCAGCAGCAACAGCAGCGGCGCCCACAGGCCGATCTGCGCGTAGGTGGGCAGCAGGCCCATGATCAGGGTCGGCACGGCCATCATGAAGATGCTCAGGGTGAACATCTTCTTGCGGCCCAGCAGGTCGCCGAAGTGCGCCATGATGATGCCGCCCAGCGGGCGCGCCAGATAGCCCGCAGCGAAAATGCCGAAGGTTTGTACCAGGCGCAGCCATTCAGGCATGTCGGCGGGGAAGAACAGCTTGCCCACCACCGCCGCGAAAAACACAAAAATGATGAAGTCATAGAACTCCAGGGCACTGCCCAGGGCGGACAGCGACAGGGTTTTGTAGTCGCTGCGGGTCAGCGAGCGCACGAGGGGCGCAGAAGTAGACATCGGCAAGGCTTCTCTATAAAGACGGGTACTTGCCGGAACAACACCCCACGCCCGGCAAATATTCCGTGCCACGAGCACAGTTTCCGGAAAAAGCCCCATTACAGCTGGGATTTGGCGACCAAATGAACGCTGGGAGGTCGTCGCGACGCCAGCGTCTCGATATACTCGGCCCTTGCAAGCGCCAAACCCGCTGTCTTGAGGGGCTGCTGTGCCAAAACGTCGTTGGGTGCCATCCAGCCGATTTGGCAGAGTTTCCCTTTAGTACGCCTTACGAGAAACGCATCACGCGGTGTATGTTGGTGCTGAAACGTTTTTTTCGAAGACGGCTATCCACTTGAAATACCCATGAAGCGTTACGGGTCAGAGGCACCCTTGGCATGATCGAACTCGAACAAGAAGATCCTATCCCGCAAGGCGATCTCGCCCTGCAAATCACCGCGCTCCCGCGTGAAACCAACGGTTTTGGCGATATCTTCGGCGGCTGGCTGGTCGCACAGATGGACCTGGCCGGCACCGCCATGGCCAGCAAAGTCGCAGGCGGGCGCGTGGCGACCGTGGCCATCGATCGCATGGCGTTCCTGGTACCGGTGGCAGTGGGCGCGCAGCTGTCCTTCTATACCCAGGCCCTGGAAATCGGCCGCAGCTCGATCCAGATGATGGTCGAAGTGTGGAGCGATGACCCGCTGTCCAGCGAATGGCGCAAGGTCACCGAGGCGGTGTTCGTGTTCGTCGCCATCGATGGCAGCGGTCGCACGCGTTCGGTTCCGTCGCGCGCACGTTAAACCTCATTGGGTTTTGACGGTCAATTGCCCCATTGCCTGCCATAAAGAGTGCTTTGTATGCCTGTGCCCCACGTTGAAACCGTGAAAATCGACGAGCTGGACTGCTGGCGCATTCGCCACGACGGCGCCGAACTGATGATCGCCCAGCAAGGCGCGCACATCTTCAGTTACCGGCGCGAAGGCGAACAGCCGTTGATCTGGCCCAACCCTGAGGCGGTGTTCAAACAAGGCAAGGGCATTCGTACCGGCGTACCGGTGTGCTGGCCGTGGTTCGGCGTATTCGACCGCAACCCACAGAGCGTGAAGGCGATGCGCCAGAGCGAACGGCCTGCCGGCGCCCATGGCTTTGTGCGTACAGCACTCTGGGAATTGGCCGGGACCGCATTCGAAGGCGAAGCGCTGCGAGTGGACCTGGCGCTTCCAGTCCCGGCGGGCGGCTTCCCGGGATGGCCCCATCAAGTCGACCTGACGCTAAGCCTGTTGCTGGACGACCAGTTGCACATCCGCCTGATCAGCCATAACCGTGGCAGCGAGACCGCGACCCTGAGCCAGGCGCTGCACACCTACTTCGCCGTGAGCGACGTGCGCAATGTGCAGGTAGAAGGCCTGGACGGGCTGGCGTATATCGACACCGCCGATGGCTGGGCCGAGAAGACGCAGTCCGGCCTCTTGCATTTCACCGCCGAGACCGACCGCATCTACCTCGACACCCCGGCGCAACTGCACATCGTCGACAAAGACTGGCAGCGCCGCCTCCAGCTCACGGCCGAGGGTTCAAAGTCCACCGTGATCTGGAACCCGTGGACCGAACGCGCCAAGGCGTTCGACGACATGGCCGATGATGGCTGGCAAGGCATGCTGTGCATCGAAACGGCGAATGTGCTGGATGATGTGGTGACCTTGGCACCAGGCCAACACCACACCTTGGGCGTGAGCATCACCAGTATCGCGCTGTAAACCCGATCCAAATGTGGGAGCTGGCTTGCCTGCGATAGCATCGCCTCGGTGACACTGATACACCGAGGTGCCTGCATCGCAGGCAAGCCAGCTCCCACATTGATAGGTGTTGGGTTTTAGAGATCCGACTCCTTCACCACCCTCACCTTCCCCGCATCCAGCGCATACGCGGCGTCCGCCAGGTCGTTATTGACCTTCTCCACCTTCAACGTGCCCGTCACCCACAACGGCGTGTAGATATCATCCAGCTTCAAGCCCTTGGGGTAGCGCACCAGCACCAGCTGATTAGGCGGCGGTGGCGGCACGTGGATGCAGGCGCCCGGGTACGGCACGAGGAAGAACAAGGTGCTGCGGCCCTTGGCGTCGGTTTCCAGCGGAACGGGGTAGCCACCAATGCGGATGCTCTTGCCGTTCATGGCGGCCACGGTCTTGGTGGAGTACATCACCGCCGGCAAGCCTTTGCTTTGTTTCAAGCCACCTTTTTCGGTGAACGTGCCTTGGGCTTCAGGGGAGTTGTGATCGATCTCGGGCATGGCCTCGAGGGCTTTCTGATCCGACAGCGGCATCAGGTCGAGCCAGTCGGTTTCCGGCAATTCGCCGGCGTGTGCAAGGCCGGAACCCAGCAAGAGAAGAGTCAACAGAAGACGGCGCATGGAGAGGCTCGACAAATACAGGTGGCGAGCATTCTAGCCCTCTGCGCCTGCGCAGCGCAGAGGGCTTTGTCGCTTAGATCATTTCTTTTTGATCAGGCCGTAGATCACCAGCAGCACGATGGCACCGATCAGTGCACCGATGAAGCCCGCGCCCTGGCCCGCCTGGTAGATACCCAGCGCCTGGCCACCGTAGGTGGCGACCAGGGAACCGGCGATACCCAGCAGGATGGTCATGATCCAGCCCATGCTGTCGTCGCCTGGCTTGAGGAAACGCGCCAGCAGGCCGACGATCAGGCCGATAAAGATGGTTCCGATGATACCCATGGCATTTCCCTCTGAATGAAGTGAACTATGCCAAAGCCTAGTCAGGCTTTGGCATCCTGCAATCAGAGGACGACGGTTACCGAATGGTTCCCGTCGGACTCGGCTTATTGCTCGGCGATCAGCGCCTCAACCTTGAGGATCTGCGCCTGCAGCGTCGCACGGTCCTTGCAACGCAGGTTGGCGTGACCCACCTTGCGCCCGGCCTTGAAGGCCTTGCCGTAGTGATGCAGGTGGCAGTCGTCGATGGCGATGACTTTTTCCACCGCCGGCACGGTGCCGATGAAGTTGAGCATGGCGCTCTCACCGACCTTGGCCGTGGAGCCCAATGGCAAGCCCGCTACCGCCCGCAGGTGGTTTTCGAACTGGCTGCACTCGGCGCCTTCGGTGGTCCAGTGCCCGGAGTTGTGCACACGCGGGGCGATTTCGTTAGCCTTGAGGCCACCGTCGACTTCAAAGAACTCGAACGCCATCACCCCCACGTAATCCAGCTGATTGAGCACACGGCTGGAATAATCTTCGGCCAGGGCCTGCAACGGGTGGTCGGTACTGGCCACGGACAGCTTGAGGATGCCGCTGTCGTGGGTGTTGTGCACCAACGGGTAGAAGCGGGTTTCGCCATCGCGGGCACGCACGGCGATCAGCGAAACTTCACCGGTGAACGGCACGAAGCCTTCCAGCAGGCAGGCAACGCTGCCCAACTCGGCGAAGGTACCGACCACATCAGCCGCAGTGCGCAGGACTTTCTGACCCTTGCCGTCGTAACCCAGGGTGCGGGTTTTCAACACGGCCGGCAGGCCGATGCTGGCAACGGCCGCGTCCAGGTCTGCCTGGGACTGGATATCGGCGAAGGCCGGGGTCGGAATGCCCAGGTCCTTGAACATGCTTTTCTCGAACCAGCGGTCGCGGGCGATGCGCAAGGCTTCGGCACTCGGGTACACCGGCACGAACTGCGACAGGAAGGCCACGGTTTCAGCCGGGACGCTTTCGAACTCGAAGGTCACCAGGTCGACTTCGTCCGCCAGTTGACGCAGGTGGTCCGGGTCGCTGTAGTCAGCACGCAGGTGTTCACCCAATGCAGCCGCGCAAGCGTCCGGCGCCGGGTCCAGGAAAGCGAAGTTCATCCCCAGCGGAGTTCCCGCCAGGGCCAGCATGCGACCCAGTTGGCCGCCACCGATTACACCGATTTTCATCGTCAACAACCTCAGGCGATGCGTGGGTCTGGATTGTCCAGCACGCTGTCTGTCTGCTCAGCACGGAATTTTTTCAGCACCGCGTGGAACTGCGGGTGCTTGGCGCCCAGGATGCTGGCGGACAGCAGCGCGGCGTTGATCGCGCCCGCTTTGCCGATTGCCAGGGTGGCCACCGGGATACCGGCCGGCATCTGCACGATGGACAACAGCGAGTCCACGCCCGAGAGCATCGCCGACTGCACCGGCACGCCGAGTACCGGCAGGTGGGTCTTGGCCGCACACATGCCTGGCAGGTGCGCCGCACCGCCGGCACCGGCGATGATCACCTCGATGCCACGGGATTCTGCTTCATCGGCATACTGGAACAGCAGATCCGGGGTGCGGTGGGCAGAGACCACTTTCACTTCATACGGAATGCCGAGTTTTTCCAGCATATCGGCGGTGTGGCTAAGGGTGGACCAATCGGACTTGGAGCCCATGATCACGCCAACCAATGCACTCATCGTCGTGCCTCTTCTCTCTGGGCGCCCGCAGGCGCGTCAAAAAACAACAAGCCACGCGGGAAATCCGGCGTGGCTTGTTGTACGAAATTTGGCCGGTTGGACCGGCCGAAGGCCGCGCAGTATACCGTAATAATCAAGATAAACAGCCCCTGGCATGACCATCTGTCTAGCGTATCGCTCAAGACGATTTACTGACTCAAAAGTCAGCCAATTTCTATTTAAACCCATTAAATACGCCACACGAATAACCAAAAACTTACAAAACCAGACACAGTTTCCCACTAACTGTTCAGATAAGTTAATACTTCATGAAAACGCATAAATTATACGCTTGTCCCTGGCTACTTAATTTTCAACACGAAGCACGAGGGATATATCCGTGAGCGCTAATTCCATCTTCGATTTCTATCGAATCACTTCACAAGGAACCCCAACAATAACGGAAAAATCCGAGCGCCCCCCCAAACAACCGATTCATGTAAATGTAGTTTTCCACAAAGATTTGGGTTATGTCGCCGAACAGGAATTCGAGCAAACTCATTTGGCGTTGGCCAAAAAGCATATTCAGAAGATTTCAGGACGAGAAGTTGTCATCAATGTGATCCGCGACCCCAAAATGCGCGACTTCAACTACAAATCCGACAATGATGTCGAGCGTGGCCTTCGCGAGCACTGGAACAGAAACGAGAACCCAGGTCACAACCACAAATCGAAAAAGCCCGAGCTGCAGAAAACGTTATTCGTAACACCGGCCCATTTAAGCTTCAGCGAACCTGCCAAGGCCGACTCCGGCCATGAGTTTGGAATGACTTCTTACAACAATCCTCGAGGCGCAGCGCACGCACTTGGACTTTTGCTGGGCGCAACGCGCAAGGACGCGGATATCACTTATAACGGTTGGTGGAATGATACGTTTATGAAATACAACGGCGAGTCCGTTCTGCGCGGCAATGATTTGAACTACTCCGACGCGAACAAACAAAACATTCGCAAATACCTTGATAAATTCGACTGAGCCACCCTCCCAGTCAATTTCAACAGGTCACAATTGCCCCGGGCTTCATCCGCCGTTCACAGTGTTGCGCTGGCCGCCCCACCTTCAAGCTTGCGCCACAACAACCGCACATTCGCCTTGCGCACCAGCGCACAGCGATACAGGCGGATCTCCAGCGGCACGTGCCATTGCGGACCGCCGCATACCACCAGCTCACCGCGCGCCAACTCCGCACGCACACTCAACTGCGGCACCCAGGCGATGCCCAGGCCTTCCAGGGCCATGCTCTTGAGGCTGTCGGCCATGGCGGTTTCGTACACGGTGGTAAAGCGCAGCGCACGCTGGCGCAGCAGCAGGTGCACCGAACGGCCAAGGAACGCGCCGGCGCTGTAGGCCAGCAGCGGCACACTGCCCTCGCCTTCCAGGTCGAACAGCGGCTTGCCGTCGGCATCGGCGGCACACACCGGGAGCATTTCGGTATTGCCCAGGTGCAGCGAAGGGAAAATCTCGGCATCCATCTGCATGGCCGCATCCGGGTCGTAGAACGCCAGCATCAGGTCGCAACCGCCTTCGCGCAGGGCGTGCACAGCATCACCGACGTTGGTGGCCACCAACCGTGTGGCGATGTTCAAGCCTTCGTTGCGCAGTTGCGCGATCCACCGCGGGAAGAAGCCCAGCGCCAGGGAGTGCGCTGCCGCCACTTGCATGACCTCGCCCTGCCCACCTTCCAGGTGATGCAAATGGCGCAACACTTCACCCAGCTGTTCGACCACGGTGCGCGCCGTCACCAGGAACAGCTGGCCCGCCGCCGTCAATTCCACTGGCGTACGCGACCGGTTGACCAGCGTCAGCCCCAACGCCGCCTCCAGGCTACGGATACGGCGGCTGAACGCCGGCTGGGTCACAAAGCGCCGCTCTGCCGCCTGGGAAAAACTGCGCGTCGCCGCCAGGGCGCTGAAGTCTTCCAGCCATTTGCTCTCAAGGTTCATCAGTTCCTCCCACGGGTACGCACCATTTTGGCACACACGCCCGCCATGATAACCGGGTCACACGCATATTATGCCGTTTGTGCATAGGTTAGTGCTTAACAGCATTGGCCCAAAAACTTCTACAAGCCTAGCATTCGCAGCGTTCCGGCCAGTTCCGGGTCCATATCGAGATGATTTCCGTCATGTCCTCCGCTGCATCTTTCCGCACAGAAAAAGACCTGCTTGGCGTACTCGAAGTACCGGCTCAAGCGTATTACGGCATCCAGACACTGCGAGCGGTGAACAACTTCCGCCTCTCGGGTGTTCCGATTTCGCATTACCCGAAATTGGTGGTCGGCCTGGCAATGGTCAAGCAAGCGGCGGCAGACGCCAACCGCGAGCTGGGTCAGCTCAGCGAAGCCAAGCACGCGGCCATCAGCGAAGCCTGTGCCCGCCTGATCCGCGGCGATTTCCACGAAGAGTTCGTGGTGGACATGATTCAAGGCGGCGCTGGCACTTCAACCAACATGAATGCCAACGAAGTCATCGCCAACATCGCGTTGGAGGCCATGGGCCACAACAAGGGCGAATACCAGTACCTGCACCCCAACAACGACGTGAACATGGCGCAGTCGACCAACGACGCCTACCCGACCGCGATCCGCCTGGGTCTGCTGCTGGGCCATGACGCGCTGCTGGCCAGCCTCGACAGCCTGATCCAGGCGTTCGCCGCCAAAGGCGAAGAGTTCAGCCACGTGCTGAAAATGGGCCGCACCCAATTGCAAGACGCCGTGCCGATGACCCTCGGCCAGGAATTCCGTGCCTTCGCCACCACCCTGGGTGAAGACCTGGCCCGCCTGAAAACACTGGCGCCAGAACTGCTGACCGAAGTGAACCTGGGCGGCACCGCCATCGGTACCGGCATCAACGCCGACCCGCGCTACCAGGCCCTGGCCGTACAACGCCTGGCCGTCATCAGTGGCCAGCCGGTTGTTCCAGCCGCCGACCTGATCGAAGCCACCTCCGACATGGGCGCCTTCGTGCTGTTCTCCGGCATGCTCAAGCGTACTGCCGTGAAGCTGTCGAAGATCTGCAACGACCTGCGCCTGCTGTCCAGCGGCCCACGCACCGGCATCAACGAGATCAATCTGCCGGCACGCCAGCCAGGCAGCTCGATCATGCCCGGCAAGGTCAACCCGGTGATCCCGGAAGCCGTGAACCAAGTGGCGTTCCAAGTGATCGGCAACGACCTGGCCCTGACCATGGCAGCCGAAGGCGGCCAACTGCAACTGAACGTGATGGAGCCGCTGATCGCCTTCAAGATCTTCGACTCGATCCGCCTGCTGCAACGCGCCATGGACATGCTGCGCGAGCATTGCATCACCGGCATCACCGCCAACGAAGCCCGCTGCCGCGAGCTGGTGGAGCACTCCATCGGCCTGGTCACCGCGCTGAACCCGTACATCGGCTACGAAAACGCCACCCGCATCGCCCGCATCGCCCTTGAAAGCGGCCGCGGCGTGCTGGAACTGGTGCGCGAAGAAGGCTTGCTCGACGACGCCATGCTCGACGACATCCTGCGCCCCGAAAACATGATTGCCCCACGCTTGGTTCCACTGAAGGCCTAAGCGTTTGTTGCACCGCTCACCAGGTTGAGGGACTAGACACCTCTCACCTTTTGAGGGCCTGAAGGCTCGTTCTTCAGGCCCTTTTTTTTGCCTCAAGGTTGTGAAATGACGCTTATAAAAAATCCAATATCGCCCTGCAAACCCACTACCCCCGCCACAGCTAGGCTGAAACCTTTAATCGCCCCGTGCAGACGGATCACGCTTGCCTAGGTATAGTGCCGCCCCTCTTCGCGCCTGCGGCCGTCGGTAACGAGGCCCGGACACAACGCGAAAGCGCATGAATAACAACACCCGCAAAAGGATTGGGTTCCAAGCGTCGTGCACTGCCTGGTGCTGAGCGATGCGTCGGACCGTCCTGCGTTTGCCATTAGAAAAATCAGCGAGGAACACTCCATGCTCGAAGTCATCAACGACTTCCTCTCAGGGAAAGTACTGATCGTGCTCATTGTCGGGCTCGGCGGTTATTTCACGATTCGCTCGCGTTTCGTACAACTGCGTCACTTCTTCCACATGTTCTCGGTGTTTCGCGACAGCTTGAAGAACAGCTCCGACCAACTCAGCTCGTTCCAGGCGCTGATGCTCAGCCTGGCCGGTCGTGTAGGTGCGGGTAACATTGCCGGTGTCGGCATTGCCGTGACCCTGGGTGGCCCGGGCGCCGTGTTCTGGATGTGGGTCACCGCACTGGTGGGCATGTCGTCGAGCTTTATCGAATGCGCCCTCGGCCAGCTGTACAAACGCACCGATGCCGAAGGCACCTTCCGTGGCGGCCCGGCCTACTACATCCAGCACGGCCTGCAAAAACGCTGGCTGGGCATGGTCATCGCGTTCCTGTTGCTGGTGACCTTCGGTTTCGCCTTCAACGGCCTGCAAGCCCACGCCGTGACCCACTCGCTGAACAGCGCCTTTGGCCTCGACACCACCTACACCGGCCTGGCCCTGGCCGTGTTGCTGGGCATGGTGTTCATTGGCGGGATCAAGCGCATCGCCTCGATCGCCGACCTGCTGGTACCGGTCAAGACCCTGATCTACATCGCCGTGACGCTCTACGTGATCGTGCTGCAGTTCGACCACGTGCCGGCCATGCTCGCGACCATCGTCAAGAGCGCCTTCGGCCTCGACCAGGCCTTTGGTGGCCTTGTTGGCAGCGCGATCATCATGGGTGTGAAGCGCGGCGTGTTCGCCAACGAAGCCGGCCTGGGCAGTGCGCCTAACGTGGCCGCAGTCGCGTCCGTAGAACACCCGATCGCCCAAGGCGTGGTCCAGGCATTCAGCGTGTTCCTCGACACCTTCGTGATCTGCACCTGCACCGCGCTGCTGATCCTGCTGTCCGGTTTCTACACCCCGGGTTTTGAAGGCGACGGCATTGCCCTGACCCAGAACTCCCTGGCTGCTGTAGTCGGCGACTGGGGCCGCATGTTCATCTCCGTGGCCCTGGCGTTGTTCGTGTTCACGTCGATCATGTACAACTACTACCTGGGCGAGAGCAACCTGCGCTTCCTGGTGGGCAACAACCGCAAGATGCTGATGGCCTACCGTGCGGTGGTGCTGGCGCTGATTTTCTGGGGTTCGATCGAGAACCTGAGCACCGTGTTCGCCTTCGCCGACATCACCATGACGATGCTCGCGTTCGTCAACCTGTTCGCCCTGGCATTCCTGTTCAAGATCGCCATGCGCATCCTCAACGACTACGACAACCAGCGTGCAGCGGGGATCAAGACCCCGGTGTTCGACTCCAGCCAGTTCCCTGACCTGGACCTGGACCTCAAGGCCTGGCCGGCCAACCCGGTGAAACCGGACGTGGCGGTGTCGGCAGAGCTGAACGCTCAAACGCAACGCTGAAACGCTAAGCAGTGACACGCCGCCCGGCCTTGGGCATGCTCTGGGCCCGGCGGCGTTTTTCGTTCAGGAGAATCTCAATGTCAGCATCCAACCACGTCATGGTGCTCTACACCGGCGGCACCATCGGCATGCAGGCCAGCGCCAACGGCCTGGCCCCCGCATCCGGTTTCGAAGCGCGCATGCGCGAACAGCTTGCCGGCCAGCCATTGCCCGCCTGGCGCTTCCAGGAAATGACCCCGCTGATCGACAGCGCCAACATGACGCCCGCCTACTGGCAGCGCCTGCGCATCGCCGTGATCGATGCGGTGGACCAGGGCTGCGATGGCGTGCTGATCCTGCACGGCACCGACACCCTGGCCTACAGCGCGGCCGCGATGAGCTTCCAACTGCTGGGCTTGCCGGCACCGGTGGTGTTCACCGGCTCCATGTTGCCGGCCGGCGTGCCGGACAGCGATGCGTGGGAAAACGTCAGCGGCGCCTTGCAGGCACTGGGCACAGGCCTGACGCCGGGTGTGCACCTGCATTTCCACGGCGCGATGATCGCGCCGACCCGCTGCGCGAAGATCCGCAGTTTCGGCCGCAACCCGTTCGCGGCGCTGAATCGCCAAGGCGGTGCGGCCCGTGCCGATACCCTTCCCCCGGTCCTGGACTATCGCCAGCCCAAAGCCTTGGCCAACGTCGGTGTACTGCCGCTGGTGCCGGGTATTGGCGCTGCGCAGTTGGACGCCATGATCGGCAGCGGCATCCAGGCCCTGATTCTCGAATGCTTCGGCAGCGGCACCGGCCCAAGTGACAATCCAGGCTTTCTCGCCAGCCTCCAGCGCGCCCAGGAACTGGGTATTGTGGTGGTGGCGATCACCCAATGCCATGAGGGCGGCGTGGAGCTGGATGTCTACGAAGCCGGCAGCCGCCTGCGCGGCGTCGGTGTGCTGTCCGGCGGTGGCATGACCCGCGAAGCGGCGTTCGGCAAGCTCAATGCGCTGCTCGGCAGCGGGCTCGACACCCAGACAGTCCGCCGCCTGGTGGAACTGGACCTGTGCGGCGAGCTGCGCTGAGTACCCGCCTTAGATAAGCACCACCGCACCCGGCACGACGCTCCCTAGCATGGCAACGCCCCAGGTTTTACTGGGCTCGTTGCCATTCTTTCGTGCCAGGAAGCGTCATGACTTCATCCCCATCATCTGAACCCACCCAAAGCCTCACCGACACGCTGATCGCGCAAATGTCCAGCGGCCCCGCGTTTCGCGAAGTGGCCGCCCTCTTGCTGCGTGAGCAATTGCAGGCGCTGTACCCCACGCTGGACATCGACCCGAATACCGCCGTGGTCGGCACTCCGCTGTGGGACATCGAGGATGACCAGGTGGTGCCGGCCGGCCGCCATTACCAGGTGCTCACCGACGTCCTCGCCGTGCAGTCCGTACTGGCGGTGCCCACGCTCTACATCGAAGGCCAGCATTTTCTGACCCAACTGCCGGTCATTGAACCGGCGGTCCACCTGCCAGTGCGCATCCTCGATATCGCCAGCATCCTCAATACCCTGGCGCCCGTGATGTTGCGCGGCTACCAACAGGCCCAACTGGAGTACTGGAACGCCACCGAAGGTGACAGCGACCCACGCTGGCATGCGCTGTCGGATGTGCTGCGCGACCACTGGAACCTGGAGCGAATGCCCGGCTGGAGCGCTGCCGATTGCCAGATGGCACGCCAGCTGTTCCGCACACCGGACGCGGCCACGCGCAAGCGGGATGACCCGGCCGAAGGTCGAGCTTATGTGGTGGATGTCGACCAGGTCGATGACGCGGGCAACACCTCCCACCTGGATGAAAACCTGATCAGTGTGCTCATCGGCAAGCCGGAGGGCACCGAGGTGGTGCTCACCCATTCGTTGATGTCGGGGTTCAAGAAGTACCGTTCCCTAGACGAGCTGGGCAAGGACCTGCCGCTGCTGGCGAGGCATAAAAAACTGGAGTGGCGCCTGGTCGAACCTGACGGGGATTTCTTCGACTACCTGGCCAGTGCCTTCATCGGCATCCAGATCAAGGCGATTGGAGCTATCGACTTTTCCTACCTGCGCGAGCCGGACGCTTCACAACACAACCTGGCGCAACCCCCCACACCCCGCGTCAAACGGAATGCACCGGACTTGCTCAATTACATCCAGGCGCTCCCCGAGTGGCTGACCAGCGCCTCTACATCAGACCAGGCTGCGTACTCACGCCACCTCAAGGACCTGGCAACCCTGCACAGCGCCAACGAGGGCCGCACCTACGACGAAGGCATCAACCCGCTGCCTCGATACACGCTCGAACAGCTCAGCGCCGAAATGCTCAAGGACCACCCTGACGCACTCACGCAGTGGCTGAGCGACCTCGACATCGTCGTGCGCAGCCCCGTGGTCTGGGGCACTTTCGCGGTGCCGGGGCAAATCGAGACCACGGTGTTCAGCCTGGCAGAACTGGCCCTGCAAAACCTGATTGCCTTGCCGTTGGGTATCAAATCCCTGCGCCTGCGCAAACCGCTTGCGCTACCGGATTGGCTGACCGTCGACTACCTGGAAGGCCTGATCAACCGCGTGGACATCGGCAGCACCTACCCGGCGCTGATCCAGCGAACGCTGCTGGGTGATCCACAGGAGTCCGCACGCAGGCGCGCGCTCTACGTCCAGCACTTGCGCATTCAACTGCCGTTGCTGGCATTGCAATGCAAGCTGCGCGGCGAGGGAG
Organism: Pseudomonas sp. P7548; assembly: GCF_013386585.1. Classification (GTDB taxonomy): domain Bacteria; phylum Pseudomonadota; class Gammaproteobacteria; order Pseudomonadales; family Pseudomonadaceae; genus Aquipseudomonas. The sequence goes on from NZ_JACARO010000018.1 coordinate 150,386, forward strand.
ACATCGATGAGCAAGGCTATGCGTATGTGAAGGCCGTGATGCAGGGCGAGTCCGCCGAGCGCCAGGTACAGGGCCAGCGCATCGTGATACGGGCGCTGGCGTTCGTACCGACCCGCCGACAGGGCAGTACGGCGGACCCGGTCACCAATATGTTCGTGATCGGGCCGGAAGACCCGACCGCCGGCCCCTGCCTGCTGTACCGGCCGCTGCTGGACAAACCCCTGTCCCAGTTCCCATCGCAGAGCAATCTGCTCTACGCCTTGCAGCAGTCCAGAAGCCTGCGCGATTCGGTGCTGGCGTGGCTGCCGGATGACGTGCGCGATGACTATGCCCAATACGTGTTTCCTGGCGACCTGCCGTCACCCTGGGCGGTGGTCGAATTCCTGGTGGACCCGTTCAAGCTGTGGATCATGGGCGGGCCGCTGGTGCTCGGCCAGGAGGCCATCGAGGACGATTTGCTCAGCGCGCTGTACGATGCCAACGCCAACGCCCTGATCACCCTCGCCGACCGGCAATCGGTGTCCAACGCCGAAGCGCGCTGGGCCACGTTCAAGCGTGCCGGCTGGCTGATCTTCAACAGTGCGCTGCCCTTTCTGGGGCGCACCGTCGGCGTGGCAGCCTGGATCTGGCAGATCATGGATCAACTGCAAAACGTGGTTGACGCCCAACAGCATCCCGAGCAGCAATCCACGTGGGCCGCGCTCGCCGAGCTGCTGCTCAACCTCGGCACGGCCCTGACCCTGCACAGTGTCACCCGCACCGCGCCACGCCGGCCAACGCCGGGCAAGCCTGTGATTGCGCCAAAGCAGCCCTCTCCTCCAGCGCCCGTCAGTATTACCCGATTGACGCCAATTGCCTCGGACGCACTGATCACCCATGACCAACCGTTGCACATCAGCGGCGCCGTCAACCGAGCGCCCGCCCGCCTGGCCACCGTGCTGGACAGCTTCATGGTGGTCAAACCCGATGCACTGGGAGACGCCAATAGCGAACCTGGGGCCTATCACTTTCTGCATCGCGGCGGGCAAGACTGGTACGCCCCGGTGGCACATCGCTGGTTCAAGGTGCTGGTCGACGAGAATGACGATGTGCAGATTGTCGACCCTGTGCTGCCCAGCCGTACCGGCCCGATGTTGATTCACAACAGCAGCGGCCAGTGGTTTATCGATACCCGCCTGCGCCTGCGCGGTGGCGGGCCCAAGCTCATGACCGCCAAGGCCCGCGCGCAGGCCAAGCAAAAGGCCCGGCAGTTGCGTGAGCGCCTGGAAGCTTTCGAAAGCGGCAAAAAAGCCGCCCAGAACGAGCTCCAACGCGCCCGACAGGCGTTGGACGCCGGCCCCTCCACCTCAGCCGATGCGCTCCGGCATACCTATATCCAGACCCTGGAGACCCAGCGCACGGAGTACGAATCGGCCCTGCAGATGCTCAAGGAAATGAATGTCCACGAACCCAGCGCTGAGTACGCGCCCAAGGCCCTCAACTACATCAAGGCCCAGGCCAGGCTGACCCAGGCAGCGCTCAGCGACATCCTCGCCCGCTTCACCCCCAAATGGCGCACCGTGCACGATCAGATGCAGCGCCAGATCGAAGAGCCGCAAGAGCGCCACATCGAAGACTTCCGCGAACTGCGCGAACTGGCCGGCAAGCTGCTCGTGCAATTGGAATACATGCACGGCCGCTTCACCGAACTCAAGGGCCTGGCCAGGGATGGTGCGCTGCTGCTCAATACCCTCAAGGGTTCAATGCCGGTCTACACCCCCGACGATCTCAAAGCGATACGCATATCACTGACGCGCAACCTGTGCCTTCCCGAAACCAGTATCAAGCAGACGCCGCAAGCCTGGTTGGCGATTGACCAGATTGTCGACACCGCCGACATCGCGATCCAGTGCCTGCGTGACACCCTCGAAGAGCACAGTGATCGGCGCCTGGACGAGCGCATTGACACCTTGAGCAGCCTGATCGAACAGTTTCAATTGCTGGACGAGCGCCTGCAGGATTTTCCCGTGGAGTTTTCCGAACAAGCCATCACTGATCAACTGCTTGAACTGCGCGGGGAGCTGAGCGAGTTCCAACGCCGGGCCACCAGCAACCTCGGCAGACTGAGCCTGGAAAGAACCGCGCTCAGAAACCGTCCCACCCCACCTTCTACGCCGCCGCGCCCCAGGAAACAATTTATCCACACCCGCTACAACGGCCTGCTGATCGGTGAGCCGCGCTTGAACGCCCTGGGCCTGGAAACCGGCTTGGTGGATATCCGCTCACCCCTGACCCAGCAAGTGCTGGCCACCTATCATGAGAAAACCAAAGGCGTCTGGGTGGTACGCGACCGCACCCCACCGCCGTCGGCCGGGCCCATTGCAGTGGATATGCAGCAGAGCATCAGCGAAGGCCAGCGCCTGTTGGACGAGTTGCCTGCGTTCCTTGCTCGGGCCCGTACCCACGCGAACCTCGCTGACCGTGCACCGTTTGGCATCGAGCACCTGTACCACCAGCACGCCAGCAGGCTGGAGCTGGCCCGTCACTCGATCGAAGAGGCCCTGACGCAGCGCAACATCACCGACGGCGGGGCCTTTTCAGCACCGGCCAGCGCCGTGATCAAAGCCCTCGACGGTGCCTTGGCCGATCTGTATCAGCAGAGCAATCAGCTGGTGCAACGCACGCTCAAGCTGCGCCCGCCCACCGTGCCAGGGGTTGAATGGCTCAAGCGGCACAATGCGGTGTCCATCAAGAAAACCGTGGCCCGCCGTCGCATCAAGTCCATGAAACCGGACTACCTGGACGAATACACCATCAGCGACCGCGCCACGGGCCAGGTGCTGTGGTATGCGCACTTTCACTACAGTACCCACTGGACGCCGGACAAAGCCTACCTGTCTGCTCGCCTGAAAACGCCGGACGAGTACCGCCTGGGCACCGCTGCGGATACCGCCAAGGGCCTTGATCGCATCCAGACCGTGGCGTTCTATCGCAGCGAGATCAGCCTGGAACAGGCCCGTGAACTGTTTTTCCAACGACCCAAGTCCGAGTCCGGGAGCTGACACCCGGCATGTAACTTGCTGCCCGTAAGCCATACCCCGCACAGGTTTGCCCATGCTGCATTCACACCTGACCACCCTCAACGCCGTGTCCCTGGTGTTGTCCACCTTCAACGCCCAGGGCCTGGCGAGCGAGGTATTGCTGGCCGGCAGCGGCATCGGCCTGACGGATCTGCGCCACGCCGACACGCGCATCACCACGTGCCAGGAGATGCGTGTGTGCGCCAATGCAGTGGCGCTGCGCCAGGACATCGGCCTGGAGCTGGGCCAGCGCATGCATGTGTCGAGCTACGGTCTGCTCGGTTACGCCCTGCTCACCAGTGCCACCTTAGGTGACGCTTTGCGCCTGGCATTGCGCTACCCGGCGCTGTTGGGAACACTTTTCGAGCTGCGCCTGGTGGAGGACGGGGAGCAGATCTGGCTGACCGCCGGGGACTATCGGGAAGACCCGGCGCTGGCCGCGTTCAATGTGGAGTTTTGCCTGGTGTCGATGAAGGTCATCTGCGATGACTTGCTCGGCTGCGCGCTGCCGTTGCGGGAGGCGCGCTTCGACTACCCGGCGCCGGACTATCACGCCCGCTATGCCGAGCGCTTTGGCTGCCCGCTACAGTTCGACGCCTCGGTCAGCGGGTTTGCCTTCGACCAGGCATTGCTGGAACAGCCCTTGCCCCTGGCAGACCCCATCACCCATCGAGCCATGGCCGAACGCTGTCGCAAACAGAACTCCGAGTTCACAGGGCGCCAGGCCTGGCTGAACCGTGTGCGCCAATTACTGGCTGACCAACTGCACGCCGCCCCCGGCCTTGAGGGTTTGGCCGCGCAGATGAATTGTTCTGCACGCACGTTGCGCCGGCACTTGCAGGCCCTGGGTTGCAGTTACCAGCAACTGCTCGACGAGCTGCGCTTTGAAAAAGCCAAGCTGTGGCTGGCGCAAGACCAGATGCCGATCCACAAGATCGCCGAACAGCTGGGTTTCAGCGAAACCGCGAGCTTTCGCCACGCGTTTGTGCGCTGGAGTGGGGTGGCGCCCAGCCTGATGCGCCATTGAAGGGCGAATTACGGTCACGTTCTTTGGCCACATTTATCCCCTTCTGGCCGCTCCTGCCGTTTTCATGGCTCCCGCTGAACGCAACACTGCAAGGCACAACAATGAGCCTGCGGGAGCCACCCATGCTGACGATCTACTCCGACGACCACCACCTGCACCACGGCCGCTGCGAACTGATGGACGGGCAACTGATGCCCTGTTTCGAGATGCCATCCCGTGCCGACCATGTGCTGCAACGGGTCAAGGACCGTGGACTGGGCCCGGTGCAGGCGCCACAGGACTTCGGCCTGGCGCCCCTGCAACGCATCCACAGCCGCGACTACCTCGACTTCTTCAAGGGAGCCTGGGCGCGCTGGACCGAGTTCAACACGGACGGCGACCTGCTGCCCTACACCTGGCCCGCACGCACGCTGCGCCGGGTATTGCCCACCAGCCTGCATGGCCAGTTGGGTTACTACAGCTTCGACGGCGGCGCACCGATCACGGCCGGCACCTGGCAAGCGGCCTACAGCGCGGCGCAGGTGGCGCTCACCGCACAGCGGGCGATCCAGCAAGGCGCCCACAGTGCCTTTGCCTTGTGCCGCCCGCCCGGGCACCATGCCGCCAGCGACTTGATGGGCGGTTATTGCTACCTCAACAACGCGGCAATTGCCGCCCAGGCGTTCCTCGACCAAGGCCACAAAAAGGTCGCGATCATCGACGTGGACTACCACCACGGTAATGGCACCCAGTCGATTTTCTATGACCGCAGCGATGTGCTGTTCACTTCGATCCACGGCCATCCCGAAGCGGAGTTTCCGTTTTTCCTGGGGTATGCCGATGAGTTGGGAGAAGGCGCGGGCGAGGGTTTCAATTTCAATTACCCCCTGCCGGCCGGTTCCGGTTGGGGGGCTTGGAGCGCCGCACTCGACGCCGCCTGCCAGGAGACCGAACGCTACGACGCCGACATCATCGTGGTGTCCCTGGGTGTCGACACCTTCAAGGACGACCCCATCTCCCAATTCAAGCTCGACAGCCCGGACTACCTGGCCATGGGCCAACGCATCGCACGCCTGGGCAAGCCCACGCTGTTCGTGATGGAAGGCGGTTATGCGGTCGAAGAAATCGGCATCAACGCCGTCAATGTGCTCGAAGGTTTCGAACAACAAGGAGCCACCCGATGAAGATGCTCGCCTCCCTGGCCCTGTGCGCCGCCGTGTTGAGTGGTGCGGTGCAGGCCGAAGAAAAAACCCTCAAGGTCTACAACTGGTTCGACTACATCACCCCCAAGGCGCTGGAAGATTTCAAGGCGCAGAACCCCACGATCAAGCTGGTTTACGACATCTTCGACACCAACGAAGCCCTGGAAGCCAAGCTGCTCACCGGCAATTCCGGGTATGACGTGGTGGTGCCGTCCAACGTGTTCCTGGCCAAGCAGATCGAAGCCGGCGTGTTCCAGCCGCTCGACCGCAGCCAGTTACCCAACTGGAACCACCTCGACCCCAAGCTGATGAAACTGATCGAGGCCAATGACCCGGGCAACAAATTCGCCGTGCCCTACATGTACGGCACCATCCTCATCGGCTTCAACCCGGACAAGGTCAAGGCGGTGCTGGGACCGAACGCGCCGGTTGACAGCTGGGACCTGATTTTCAAGGAAGAGAACATCAGCAAGCTCAAGCAATGCGGCGTGGCTTTCCTCGACTCGCCGTCGGAGATCCTGCCCCTGGCCCTGCAGCACCTGGGCCTGGACCCCAACAGCAGCAACCCCAAGGACTACGTCAAGGCTGAAGCGCTGCTGATGAAGATCCGCCCCTACATCACCTACTTCCACTCCTCCAAGTACATGGCTGACATCGCCAATGGCGACATCTGCGTGGCCGTGGGCTATTCGGGCAGTTTTTCCCAAGCCGCCAACCGCGCCAAGGAAGCCAAGAACGGTGTGACCGTGGACATGCGCCTGCCCAAGGAAGGCGCGCCGATCTGGTTCGACATGCTCGCCATTCCCAAAGGCGCGCAGAACCCGCAGGACGCCTACACCTTTATGAACTACCTGTTGCAACCCCAGGTGATCGCGCCGATCAGTGACTTTGTCGGTTACCCGAACCCGAACAAGGACGCGACCGAGCAGGTTGACCCGGCCATCCGCAACAACGCCAACCTGTACCCGACCGAGGCGGCCATGGCCACCTTGTATACGTTGAAGCCCTTGGGGCGAGATGCGGAACGGGCACGGACGCGCGCGTGGACCAAGATAAAATCAGGCACTTGATCGAGCCTGTTTTCTTCTAGGCATAACCTGTGCGGGAGCGAAACACACGCTCCCGTATGGCTACACAACGTCCAGAAAAATCCGCCGACCCGACGGTGTACTGATCGGCCCGCGATAGACCTGCGTGTTGCGCCCGGCATCCCTTTGCGCCTGTTCGAAGACGCGGCCCATTCTGCGCTGGGCGGCCAGCTTCAAGTGGGCCTTGGAGGGCTGGTCGGGTGGTGTCTGAAGCAAGGGGTAATGAAAGTGGGCGTACCACAGGGGACGGTAGCCGGCCAACACGTCCACCACTTCGAACTCCTGCAGATAGTCCACCGTGCCATCGATGGTTTCTTGTACGCGGCCGTTGACCCGGCGGATACAGACGGCCTGCTGCTCAAGCAGGTACTGCACATCCCCTACGGTAGGGGTCTGGCTGAACCGGGTCAGATCGATTCGCAGGCGATGCCCCTTGATCCGTAGCTGAAGGGCCTTTGCTCGCAATTGGCTGAGCAGCGCGGCAGAGTCGGCGGTACTGAGGCGTTGGGTGAATTGCGCTAGCACGGTGGCTGCGCCGTCCAACCTGCGAGCCTCATGCTCGAACTGCTCCTCGACTTCAACAGGCGGCGTACCGGGGCGTATGGCCTCGGCTTCCAACGTGCTGGCGCGAGCCAGTGAGGCCCTCGCCGCATCAAATGCTTTACGCCCGCGAACACTCAACCCCTCCACCTCGCGCTTGAGCCGGGGCGCACGGCGAATGCCCCAGACACCTTCGGCATTGGCGACGATATCCGGCCCCACTGTTTCCGGACTATCGGGGCTGTCGACCAAGCGATGAACCGGGACGTTGATGTTGATAACGGGGCTGATACGGTTGTGCGACAACACGTTAAAGTGGTTTTCGTCCTTGTTGTAGACGAGCACGGTATTGAACAGGTGCAGGCCTTTATGGACGCCCTCACGAATCAGCTCTCCCACCCGAGACGGGCGGCGAATATCAGCCAAGCGAGACTGCTGGGCCACCGAGAGCGTCTGGCGGGCACCGGCCCAATAGGTATCCAGCCGCTTGAAGCGTGGGTGCGCCGGCACGGGCTCTGCGCCCGGTAACGCGGCGGGATAAACCAGCAGCAGGGCGACAGAACGCATGCGGCCAATCCCGTCGCGCCAGGGCGCATCAGCGTTCACGGCCAGCAACGCGTTGAGCGGGCCGTCGACCTGCGCCTGGCTGGCCTGGAACAGTTCAACAAACGGTTGCTGCAGCACGGGCCCCGACGCGGGTGGGGTCGCCACCTGCTGGAAAACCTGCGCCGACCGCGGCCGAAAAACCAACCAGGGCCCTGCCTCATCGTTCTGTGCCCCGATCAGGTAGCCCGACTCATCCATCAAGCGCCTGAAAACCATCTGCTCGCCCTGCACAAAGCGATGGGTCGCGTAGGTTCTCACCGCCGCACGCAGGCGCTGATACCCCTCAAGCGTAACGCCGGCCCTCGCCTGAAGGCTGTATTCCAACGCGACCCGACGCAGTTGCAGCGCCATGTCCTGGGTAAAGCAGGCTTCGTGCGCACTGTCATCGGCCGGCAGCGCTGTGAGCAGGTGTGGCGCGCAGTATTTCTGGTGGGCACCGGCCATCGCCATCAGCCACTTGCTGTAGGCCAACCGGCCTTCAGGCGAGGCATCTTTGAGCCACAACGGCAATGTCTGGTGCAGCGCCTCTTCTTCAGGGTCCTGCTGGAAGAAATCACGGAACCGAGTCACCCAAGCCAGTTGCCGATCCAACGGCCCTAGGCGCGGTGGGTCATTGAGGTCAATCGCGTCGATACGTTGCAGCATCACTTCCAGTGCACACAACGCCCAACCTTCAAAAACGTCATGGTCTAGCCGGTCCGCGTTTTCCAGCACCTCGGGCGGCAGGGTGGGTGCAAACACCTCAAGGCCATTTGCCACGGAGTAGATCAGGGCGGTGTCGACACCCACGATCGCCAAGGCGAGATCGTTGTGGCGCCGCACGCCATAGGCCTCAATCGTCGGCGCTCGCTCACCGCTATCAGGCAAGGTGAGCACCGCCTGGAGCAGGCGGCGGATAGTCGGGTCTGTCTGTTTACGCAAAATTTTGCGCAACCGCTGCGCAAGTATTTGCGCCAACTGCTCCCAGCGATTGCTCGACGCGGTGTCGGGTCCGCAGAAAAAATCGATCAACTGCTCGGCGTAATACTCCAGCACGGACTCGGGGTCCTCATCGAGCTGGGTTTGTGTCACGCCGAGTGTGCCGAGGGTCGGGCGCAAGGCGAACAGTTGGCTGATGCGCAGTTGCAGCGAATCGACCGAGGGTGATGGGGAAAGTGGGTCGGGCATGATCGTCTACCTTGGGCAATACATAGGAAACCCTCACGGTATGGGTCTCGTTACCCGACAGGACGGTAGTTAATTACCCAGCCTGCCAACCCTCACGCAGACGCTTCAACGCATGCGCAATGTCCACCTCCGGTACGGCAGCAAACCCCATCACCAGGCCCGCGCGCTGGTCAGGGGGGGTGCAGGACTGTGGCAACCAGTAACTGCTCAAGCCGTTGACCTCGACACCCACCTCGCAGGCCTGGGCAAGCAGTTGCTGTTCACGCGCCAGGCTGTCCACCCGCACGGTCAAGTGCAGCCCCGCCGCCACGCTGGGCAGTTCGCCGACACCCGCCAACCCACTTGGCCAGCCTGCCAGCAACGTGTTGCGCCGGCTCAGGGCCGCACGGCGCATGCGTCGGATGTGCCGCTGGAAGTGCCCGGCCGCCATGAACTCGGCCATCACAGCCTGGGTGCTGACCTCGGAGTGACGCATGTCCACAGCACGGCGCCGGGAGAACGCATCGACCAACCCCTGGGGCAACACCAGGTAGCCCAGGCGCAAGGCCGGAAACGCCACCTTGCCGAAAGTGCCGACGTAGAGCACACGCCCGCTGCGGTCCAGGGCTGCCAGGGGCGATAACGGCGCACCGCTGTAGCGGTACTCGCCATCGTAGTCATCCTCGATGACCCATCCACCCGTACGCTCGGCCCAAGCCAGTAGCTCCAGGCGCCGCGCCAGACTCATCACCACACCCAGCGGGTACTGATGGGACGGCGTGACATACGCCACCCGGCAGTCCGCCAGGGTATTGAGCACCTGGCAGTCGATCCCTTCACTGTCCACCGGTACGCCGTGCAGGCGCCCGCCAGCCAGGGCGAACGCATGGCCCGCGGCTCGGTAGCCGGGGTTTTCCACAGCCACGCCATCGCCAGGCTCTACCAGCAACTGTGCACAAAGGCTGATGGCCTGCTGCGCGCCGCTGGTGATCACAATTTGTTCAGCGGTGCACTGCATGCCTCGTGAGCTGCGCAGGTAGGCCGCAATCAAGCCACGCAAACGGCTGTCACCTGCCGGGTCGCCATAGCAGAGCTGTTCCAAGTCTGGCTTGCGCCAGAATGCCCCGTTGAGCTTGGCCCAGACGTCGAATGGAAACAGATCGAACGCCGGGACACCGACCCGAAATGCCCGTGGCGGCCCTGCGGGAGGCAGCGACAGGTGGTTGGTTTTTATACGCGCCAAGCCCGGACTGTGGATAACTTCGCTGTCCAGATCTTCGGGCAAATCAGCCCATTTTGTGGATAAGGCTGGGGATAAGCCTGTTGAAAACCCTGTGGACAGTTTTGTGGATAATTTTTTTGTCGTCGGTAATTGAGCTACATAAGTGCCATCCCCCACCCGACTTTCGATAAATCCCTCTGCATACAGCTGGTCATACGCGCGTACCACGCTGTTGCGCGAGATCGACAACGCCGCCGCCAAGTCACGGGTCGCCGGCAAACGCGTGCCGCTGACCAACCGCCCGTCCAGCACGCGCTGGCGCAGGGCTTCATATAACTGGCGAGTCAGGCCCTGGCGGCGATCCAGCTCGATACCGGCAGGGTTGAAGGACAGTGGCGGTGTGATCGGCGGCATATTGGACCTATGAAATTGGCCTTAGATGGCTCTTACAACGAACCATTAGCCTGCCTAGGATGCAGGCATTCGCCAAGGAATATTTCCATGTACACACCCCGCGCCTTTGCCCTCGACGACTTGCCCGAACTGCAGCAACTGATCCAGCACACCCGCCTGGCGCAGTTGGTGACCTTTGGTGAGCAAGGCTTGCAAGCCAGTCATCTGCCGCTGCTGCTCAACCCCGATGAGGGCCCGAACGGCACACTGTACGGCCACCTGGCCAAGGCCAATCCGCAGTGGAAAGACTTGCAGAACGGCAGCGAAGCCCTGGTGATCTTCGCGGGCGCCGAAGCCTACGTCAGCCCAGCGTTTTACCCGGCCAAGGCCGAGCACGGCAAAGTCGTACCCACCTGGAACTACATTGCCGTGCACGCCTACGGCAAGGCCGAGGTGTTTACCGATGCCGAACGGTTGCTCGCAGTGGTCAGTGCGTTGACCGATCGCCACGAAAATGACCGTGCCCAGCCGTGGAAAGTCAGCGACGCCCCGGCCGACTACATCGACGGCATGCTCAAGGCCATCGTCGGCTTTGCCTTGCCGGTCGAGCGCCTGCTCGGCAAGCGCAAACTCAGCCAGAACCGCAGCCCGGCCGACGTTGCCGGCGTACGCGAAGGCCTGGCCGCCAGCAGCGATGTGCGTGACCAGACCCTCGCCCGCTTTATTCCCCAAGGAGTTTCAGAATGAGCCAGATCGACATCCGCCAGGTCACCGCCGCCGACTACGCCGCCTGGCTGCCGCTGTGGCAGGCGTATTTGAAGTTCTACGCGACCGAACTGCCAGACGCTGTCACCCAAAGCACCTGGCAGCGCCTGATCGACGCCCATGAGCCGACCCATTCCGCATTGGCCTGGCAGGACGGCAAGGCCGTGGGCATGGTCAATTTCATCTACCATCGCTCCAATTGGAGCATCGAGAATTCCTGCTACCTGCAGGACCTGTTGGTGGACCCGGCTCAGCGCGGCACCGGTGTGGGCCGCAAGCTGATCGAGTTCGTCTACGCCACCGCCAAGGCCGACGGCTGCTGCAAGGTGCATTGGCTGACTCACGAAACCAATGCCACGGCGATCCAGCTGTACGAACGCATCGCCGAACGCCCGGGCTTCATTCAATTTCGCAAAGGCCTCTAAGGAGCGCAGCATGTCCACTTCCCTCACCGACTGGAAAGGCGTCCCCGCCCCTACCGTGCAACGGCTCGAAGGGCGCTTTATCCGCCTGGAAAAACTCGACCCCGCGCGCCATGGCGATGACTTGTTCCAAGCCCTGCAAGGCCCCGGTGCCGACCCCAAGCTGTGGGATTACCTGCCTTACGGGCCGTTCCCCGAGCGCGCCGCGTTTGATGCCTGGCTCGACAACCATGCCCAGCACGCCGACCCGTATTTCTTCAGCGTGATCGACCGCGCCACCGGCCAGGTGCAGGGCATCCTCAGCCTGATGTCCATCGTGCCGGCCCAGGGCCGAATCGAAATCGGCCACGTCACCTTCGGTGCGCCCATGCAGCGCTCGCCAAAAAGCACCGAAGCGGTGTACCTGCTGGCCAAACATGCGTTCGAGCAGGGCTACCGTCGCCTGGAGTGGAAGTGCAACAACGGCAACGCCCGCTCCAAATATGCGGCTGAACGCCTGGGCTTCAGTTTTGAAGGCGTGTTCCGCCAACACATGGTGGTCAAGGGCCAGAACCGCGACACGGCGTGGTATTCGATTATCGACTCGGAATGGCCCAAGGTGGGGGCGGGCTTTGAGGAATGGTTGTCGGAGGGGAATCAGAGGGGTGAAGGCCAGCTGAAAACCTTGGCCGAGTGCCGGGCCTAGCGCCTTGTACGGTTCCCACAAAAGTGGGAACCGTTCTGTCACACCTCCCGTCGTACCTTCACCACCCCCATTTTCAGCCCGAACGGCCTGAACACGGCATTCAGCGACTTCAGTGTCTGATTGCCTTCACCATGCTCAATATGCACCAAGGTGCGCACGGAGATTTTGCACATCCTGGCGAACTGGCTTTGGTGTAGCCCGGTGACTTCGGTGCGAAGACGGCGTACGGCCTCACCCAACTCAAGTGTGCCCTGCGCCAAGCCCAGCTCAACGTCTTCAATGACCTGTGCACGCTGGTCAATGGAAATACTCATCTCAACCCCCACTCAGCCAAACGCCGGTCCAGCTCACGCAGCGCGATACGAGGATGATTCAGGGTGACCTCCGGCAGGCCGCTGGCGACGAGGATGTCGGGCAAGGCTCGCAGACGCTGCGCCTCTTCACGAAGGCGTTCATAAACCAAGCCAGGGTCAACCACCGGCGAAAGCACGTTGCAAACGCCTCGCCAATCAATGTCCCCCGCAACTTCCAGTGCCCCCGGCCACTTCGTGGTACGGGTGATGCCTTCATCATCCATGACCATTGGGGCCAGGTCGTAGATAGGCGCAAGGCGCAAGCTGTCGGCCCCCCTGATAATGGAGGTATTGCGCCCATGGTTATCGGAGTTACCGAGGATTTTATTCAGCAAATCACGACGCAGGTAATCGACGACAAGATCAGTGATTTGCTCGCTCTGACCGGCGGTTTTCCAAAGACTGGCCAGCAGTTGCACAACCTTTACATGATCCATGGAACTGCCGGGCGCCGTATTGCCCGCCGCCGAATAAATCGACTCCACCGCAAAACGCTCTACGCCCTGGTCACTGACAGCACGATCAAAGCGGTGCATCCACAAACTCGGCTTGCTGGCCTCTTCCAACGCGAGCCCTTCTGCTGCAACCGTTTCAATGCCCAGCACCTGCAATGCCTTGTAGAAGTGGTACTCGCTCCTGAGGATGTCCTGATCGCGCTGCAAGCCTTGGTTGCGGGCGAACTTGATAAACCAGTGCTGGGTAACGTGTGCATCCTCCAGGACCGCATCGGGGTACAGCAGCCCGTCATGGCTCTGAGCAAGCAGCAATTTTGGGGCTTCGCCACCCGCCCCCGTGGCGCCGCCAATGGCAGCGCCCTGCTCATAAGCGTACTCAAGAAAGCGGTTATCGCGTTCAACGACCTCTTTGCGCGCAAAGCCGACGACAGGGCGATGTGCCTCTGCACGCCCAGACTCCTTGATGCGCATATGGCCGATAGGCGCGGGCGTACTGCGCGCCAGCAGGAACAGGTCCGCACTGAGGTTGTCGGGTTTTTCTGCGCCAATACGGTTCAGGAGAAAGCGTTTTGCAGCACCTGCCGGAGCAATGTCGTACAGAAACGCGGGCGCCTGATTGAGCGACTCCCGCCCCCAGGTAGGCGGTACTCGTACGCTGACCGCCGTGGAAAACAACGTCTCAATGTGGTCCAGATGATTCTCCAGGTAGACGCTCTCGTAGGCGTAGCGACAAGGGCCGGCGAAACCGGCTTGTGGCTCGGTAAACTCCAGAATCATCGCGTCCTGCCAGACATCGGCATCGAACACCTGAAGCGTCAATTTGAATGCGGCGTCGATCTGCAATTTAATGCACCTTAAATCATCTTGAGGGCGGCCAATCTGCAATATAGTGCATAAATTCGAAAACTGCCGAGCAATTAGCGCAATATAATGCATGCGCATACCCTATATGCCACGGACGTAAGCAATAAACTGCAGATTTACAAGCCGTCACCTCTCCGACACATTCCTGTAAACACCCTCCGCTATACAGGTCGACTCGTTTCTTATAACAAGGTCGTCCGTCATGCCCCCGTCGCCCCACCGTCTTGCGTTGGCCATCACTTTATTGGCTGGCAGCGGTTTCGCTGAAGCAGACCCCGCGCCGCCGAAGAACCTGCAAATCACTGCACCCACGACCACCGGGCAAACCCTGGGTGGCAGTGATGCGTTGACCACCTCAGCCACCGGCAGCATCACCACGTCCGGCGTGGCGGTGACCTTGAAGGACGGCACCAGCGGTGCGGGCGTGGTGATCACCAACGCAGGCAAGCTGGTGTCCAGCGGCGGTCGGGGTATCGACAGCTCGGGGACGATTACCGGCGCGCGTAACTACAGCATCTACAACCTTGCGGGCGGCGTGATCCAGGGCGCCAATGATGCGCTGCGCATCAACAGCAATTTCGCCAGCGGCACGTTGTTGATCGACAACAGTGGCACCATTCGCTCGGCCACCGGCCAAGGGCTGGACCTGGATGCGATCCGCAGCAACAACGTCACCACCACCATTATCAACCGCGCAGGCGGGCTGATTCGCGGCGACGCCAGTGACGGCATGAAGACCGGCGCCAACGCCAGCATTACCAACTACGGTGAGATTTCCACGGGCAACACCTTCTCCCGCGATGACAAGTTCGACGGCGTCGATATCGATTCCGCCACCGGCGTGACGGTGACCAACTACGGCCTGATTTCCGGTGGCCGTCACGGCATCACCACCGACCTGGGCGCCACGCTGACCAACTACGGCACGGTGATCGGCCGTAACGGTTCGGGTTTTGGCTCCGACGGCGACGGCACGGTGATCAACCATGGCACCATCACTGGCGCATTTTCCGGGCTGCAGCCGGACGGCGACGGCGATGGCGTGGACATCGACAAGATCGCCCACATCGAAAACTACGGCATCATCCAGGGCGTCGGCGCAGGTGGCGTCGACAAGAACGGCTTTGCCAACGGCAGCGAAGGCATCGCCCTGGGGGGCGGCACGGTGTACAACGCCAAGGGCGCGCTGGTCAGCGGCGCCAACAACGCGATCCTGGTGGACGACGGCAGCGACGGCCCAGGCCTTGCCGCCACCACCCTGGAAAACCATGGCGTCATCCAGGGGCTGAATGGCTTTGGCGTGAAGTTCGTCGGCAACTTTGCCGACACCGTGATCAACGACGGCACCATCCGTGGCAGCAACGGCCTGGCCCTGGACCTGGGTGGCGGCGACGACAAACTGGTGTTGCTGGCGGGCAGCCGGTTTGTCGGCACAGTCGATGGCGGCGCGGGGTATGACCGCGTCACGATGGACGACGCCGCAGGCGGCAGCTTGGGTGACAGCCGCAACTTCGAGTGGCTGGACGTCAAGCAAGGTACCTGGACACTCACCGGCAGCGGTGATTTCAGTGACGGCGGCGAGATTTTCAGCGGCGCCACACTGATCAACCAGGGCGGTATCGCGGGCAACGTGACGGTCGACGCTGGCGGTGTGTATGCCGGCAACGGCTCGGTAGGCGGCCTGACCGTCAACGGTACGCTGCAGGCCAATACCACCCAGGGCCCTATCACCATTACCCGCGACCTGACCCTGGGCAGCCATTCGGTGTTGGCACTCAGTGGCAATTCACCGTGGCAAGGCCATTACACGTTGCTGCAAGCCGGCAACATCACCGGGCAGTTTGCGAAGGTCACCAGCGACTATGCGTTCCTGACCCCTACCCTGGACTACAGCACCACCCAAGTCGGCCTGACCTACACCCGCAACGACGTCAGCTTCAACAGTTTCGCCAGCAGCGCCAACGGCAGCAGCGCCGCCAACGGCTTGGCCGGCCTGGGCAAGGATAACGCGCTGTATAACGCCTTGATCACCAGCACGAGCGCTACCGCGGGCGCGGCCATCGAGCAACTGGCCGGCAGCAGCACCGCCAACCTCACCAGCGCTACCCTCGGCGCCAGCGCCCAGGTGGGCGGCAGCATGCTCGCGGCGATGCATCAACTGGGCGGTGGCGCGGGCTTGCTGGTGGGGCTCGATAGCCGTGACACCCCTGTACTCGCGGCCACCGGTGTGCCCGCCGAGGCGCGCAACCTCAACGACCCGAACGCTCGCGGCCGCCTGTGGCTGCAAGGCATCGGCAGCTACGGCAAGCTGGACGGCGAGCACGGCAACAGCGGGCTGACCCAACGTACCAAAGGCAGTGTGCTAGGCGCCGACTGGGCACTGGACAGCGACTGGCGCCTCGGTGTGCTGGGTGGCTATTCCAAGACCGACCTGGACACCACCGGCGTTGACGGCAGCGTCGACAGCTGGCACGCCGGCGTCTACGCCCTGCGCCAGAGTGGCCCCTTGGCCTTGCGCCTGGGCGCGGCCTACAGCGGGCACCAGGGTGATAGCAAACGCACGGTGGCCTTCAACGGGTTCAGCGACACACCCAAAGGCGACTACGACGCCAACAGCCAACAAGCCTTCGCCGAACTGGGTTACGCCATGGGCAGCGGCCGTCTGAGCGCCGAACCGTTCGCCAACCTCGGCTACCAGCGTTACCACCGTGACAGCTACAACGAAAAAGGCGGCGCCGCCGCGCTGCATGTCGACGGCCAGACCCAGGACAACGTCAACAGCACCCTGGGCCTGCGCCTGGCGCATCTGAGCCAGTTGGAAAACGGCATCAGCTTCACTCCGAGGGTCAGCGCAGGCTGGAAGCACACCTACGGCGATGTCGACAGCAACACGCGCCAAGCCTTCGTCGCGGGCGGCACCGCGTTCAATGTCGAAGGCAGCGCCTTGGACCGCGACAGCCTGCTGCTGGAAGCCGGCCTGGACGTCGGTTTGTCAGCCCGCCACACCCTGGGCCTGGGCTACAACGGCGAGATTGGCAGCAACAGCCGCAACCACGCGGTGATCGGGCAATGGCAGATGAGTTTTTAATCGCTGCGCACGAAAGACGACTCCTGCAAAACAGGGGTCGATGACCTGACAGTTATCCCCCCGTCACCTCGCTAGATTCCCGACCTCATTCAACAGAGGTCGGGAATTCATGCCCCATATACCCCGTAGATCAGCGTTCATCATCAGCCTTGTGGCTGCTGGCGGTTTTCAACTCGCGTATGCCCGTGGTGATATCGAATACAGACCGTACTCGATTCAACCGTATGACGCGCTTGATGAGTGGTTCTACACGCCTGAAGAACCAGCGGCCCTCCTAGACAATTACCTCGCCCGGCAGGCGACTACCCCCAATGGCTTGCAGGTCGCCAAGGTGCTCGACCCTGCGCTGATTCGCCTGCTGGAGTCAGGCCAACTGACCTCCGAACAGCTCAAAGCCCTGCAAAAGTTGGACGATGCGCTCAAAAGACAACCGGGTGGCTATGGCGCGGCCCTGGAGCAACTGGCGGGCAGTCAACATGCCAACCTGGCTGCAGCCACCCAGAACACCACACAACAACTCAGCCACCGCTTGCTCACCACTTTGCGCGAATTGCCGACTGACGAAGACGGCCACTTCTGGGTAAAAAACCTCGGCAATGAGGGCAGCCTCGACGGCCAACGCGGCAGCGCCGGTCTTAACCTGGACACCCAAGGCCTGCTGTTGGGTACGGATTGGGCGCTGGACCACGCCTGGCGGGTCGGCGTGCTGGGCGCAAAATCCACTCATCGCCTGGACGCCAGGCGCTTTGCCGCCGAGCTGGACAGCTGGCACCTGGGCGCCTATGCCGTACGCCAGGACGGCCCCCTGGCCGTGCGCCTGGGAGCGATCTACAGCAACCATGGCGGGAAGAATAAACGCACGATCGATATCCAGGGTTACAAGAACTCGCTCAATGGCAACTACGACGCCACAAGCCAGACGGCTTTCGCCGAATTCGGCTATCAGCTGGGCCGTGGGGACTTCAGCCTTGAACCGTTTGCCGGCCTTGGCTACCAGCGCTATCAACGTGACGGCTTCCAGGAGCACGGCGGGCTGACGGCGCTGAATGTCCGCGCGCAAACCCAGCAGAACGTCAACAGCACCCTCGGCCTGCGCCTGGCGAAGTCGTACAGGTTCGATAACCAGATGATCCTCACGCCGCACCTGAGCAGCGGTTGGAAACACCTGTATGGCGATGTGGACAGTCGGGTGCGCCAGTCCTTCCGATATGGCGGCGGCGCCATTGACGACTTCACCATCCAAGGCACATCCCTGGACCGCAACAGCCTCAACCTGCAGGCGGGGTTGGACCTGGCCTTGACGAACAACCATAGCGTCGGCCTGGCCTACGCCAGCGAGTCCGGCACCCACAGCAGCAGCCAAAGCCTGACCGGACAGTGGCGGATTCGGTTCTGACCCTCAAATCCCAGGCAAAAAAAAGGGGGGCACCTGCCCCCCCGAGGATTAAGCGGTAGTGTCGAAGGCTGGATCAGCCTTCGATTTCAATCAGGATTTCACCCGGGTTGACCCGGTCGCCCTTGGCCACATGAACGGCGGTGACCTTGCCGGCGATGGCCGCCTGCACTTCAGTCTCCATCTTCATGGCTTCGGTGATCAGCACGGCCTGGCCGGCCTTGACCACATCGCCTTCCTTGACCAGCACGTCGACGATGTTGCCCGGCATCGCCGTGCTGACGTGACCCGGCGCCGTGGCGTGCTTGCGCTTGCTGCCGCCACTGCTGACGAACTCGTTGAGCGGTTCGAACACCACTTCTTCGGGCATGCCGTCGATGGACAGGTAGAAGTGACGCTTGCCTTCGGCCTTCACGCCAACACCGGTGATGTCCACGCGGTAGCTTTCACCGTGCACGTCGATGACGAACTCGGTCGGTACGCCCTCGCCACCCGGGCGAGCCACGCCACCGGCTTCAGGGATTGGCAACAGCACTTCTGGCGCGAGGGTGCCCGCGTCGCGCTCTTCCAGGAATTTGCGCCCGATGTCCGGGAACATGGCGTAGGTCAGTACGTCTTCTTCAGACTTGGCCAACGCGCCGATTTCGCCGCGCAGCTTGGTCATTTCCGGCTTGAGCAGGTCAGCCGGGCGCACGTCGATCACCTCTTCGCTGCCGATGGCCTGGCGCCGCAGTTTCTCGTTCACGGTGCCCGGCGCCTTGCCGTAGCCGCCTTGCAGGTACAGCTTCACTTCGTTGGTGATGGTCTTGTAGCGCTCGCCGGCCAGCACGTTGAAGAACGCCTGGGTGCCGACGATCTGCGAGGTCGGGGTCACCAGCGGCGGGAAGCCGAGGTCTTCACGCACACGCGGGATCTCGGCCAGCACTTCGCTCATGCGGTTCAGTGCGCCCTGCTCTTTGAGCTGGTTGGCCAGGTTGGAGATCATGCCGCCCGGCACCTGGTTGACTTGCACACGGGTGTCGACGGCGGTGAATTCGCTTTCGAACTGGTGGTACTTCTTGCGCACGGCGTAGAAGTACAAACCGATTTCCTGCAGCAGCTCCAGGTCGAGACCGGTGTCGAATTCGCTGCCTTTGAGGGCGGCGACCATCGACTCGGTGCCCGGGTGGCTGGTGCCCCAGGCGAAGCTGGAGATGGCGGTGTCGATGTGGTCGGCACCGTTTTCAATGGCCTTGAGCTGGCACATCGCGGCCAGGCCGGCGGTGTCGTGGGAGTGGATGAAGATCGGCAGGGTCTGCTCGGCTTTCAGCGCCTTGACCAGCTCACCTGTGGCATACGGGGTCAGCAGGCCGGCCATGTCCTTGATCGCGATGGAGTCGCAGCCCATGGATTCCAGTTGCTTGGCCTGGGCCACGAACGCTTCGACGGTATGCACTGGGCTGGTGGTGTAGGCGATGGTGCCCTGGGCATGTTTGCCGGCCGCTTTCACGGCTTCGATGGCCACGCGCAGGTTACGCACATCGTTCATGGCGTCGAAGATGCGGAACACGTCGATGCCATTCACGGCAGCCTTGGCGACGAAAGCTTTGACCACGTCGTCGCTGTAGTGGCGGTAGCCCAGCAGGTTCTGCCCACGCAGCAGCATTTGCAGGCGGGTGTTGGGCAACGCCGCGCGCAGTTTGCGCAGGCGCTCCCACGGGTCTTCTTTCAAGAAGCGCACGCAGGCGTCGAAGGTCGCGCCGCCCCAGACTTCCAGGGACCAGTAGCCTACTTTGTCGAGCTTGTCGCAGATCGGCAGCATGTCGTCGGTGCGCATGCGGGTCGCGAGCAACGATTGGTGGGCGTCGCGCAGGATGGTGTCGGTTACGAAGATTTTCTTGCTCATTATTCTTTTCCTCACAGGCCTGCGTGGGCGGCGATGGCGGCGGCGATGGCCAGGGCCAGCTCTTCGGGTTTGCGCTTGATCGAGTAGTTGGTCAGCTCAGGATGGCTTTCCACAAAGCTTGTATTGAACTGGCCGCTGCGGAATTCCGGGTTGCGCAGGATTTCCTGGTAGTAGGCGGCGGTGGTCTTCACACCTTGCAGGCGCATGTCGTCCAGGGCGCGCAGGCCACGGTCCATGGCTTCTTCCCAGGTCAACGCCCACACCACCAGTTTCAGGCACATGGAGTCGTAGAACGGCGGGATGGTGTAGCCGGTGTAAATCGCTGTGTCGGTCCGCACGCCAGGACCGCCGGGGGCGTAATAGCGGGTGATCTTGCCGAAGCTCGGCAGGAAGTTGTTCTTCGGGTCTTCGGCGTTGATACGGAACTGCAACGCGAACCCCCGGTGCTGGATGTCTTCCTGCTTGACCGACAGCGGCAGCCCCGACGCAATGCGAATCTGCTCACGCACGATGTCGATGCCGGTGATTTCCTCGGTGATGGTGTGTTCCACCTGCACCCGGGTGTTCATCTCCATGAAGTACACCTCGCCCTCGGCGAGCAGGAACTCCACGGTGCCGGCATTCTCGTAGCCCACGGCCTTCGCCGCGCGCACCGACAGGTCGCCGATGTAGGCGCGCTGTTCGGGGGTCAGCTGAGGGCTTGGGGCGATTTCGATGAGTTTCTGGTTGCGACGCTGGATCGAGCAATCGCGCTCGAACAGGTGCACCACGTTGCCAAAGCTGTCACCGAGGATCTGCGCCTCGATGTGCTTGGGGTTGACGATGCATTTTTCCAGGAACACTTCCGCCGAACCGAACGCCTTGGTGGCTTCGGAAATCACGCGGGGGAAGGCTTGTTCGAGTTCTTCGCGGCTGTTGCAACGACGGATACCGCGCCCGCCGCCACCGGAGGTGGCCTTGAGCATCACCGGGTAACCAATGCGGTCGCCTTCGGTCAGGGCTTCATGGATATCGGCGACGTTGCCTTCGGTGCCGGGGGTGACCGGTACGCCGGCCTTGATCATGCTGCGGCGCGCTTCAGTCTTGTCGCCCATGCGGCGGATGACTTCGGCGGACGGACCAATGAACTTGATCCCACGTTCGGCACAGATGTCTGCCAGTTCGGCGTTTTCCGACAGAAAACCATAGCCCGGGTGCAACGCGTCACAGCCGGTTTCCACGGCCAGGTTCACCAGCTTGCGCGGGTTCAGGTAGCCGGCCAGGGGCTCGGCACCAATGCTGTGGGCTTCGTCGGCACGTTTGACGTGCAACGCATGGCGGTCGGCGTCGGAAAAGACCGCGACCGAGCGAATGCCCATCTCGGCGCAGGCACGCACGATTCGTACGGCAATTTCACCACGGTTGGCGATCAGGATCTTTTTTATCACTTGGAAATTCCCTTGAGCCGATTGCTGCGTTCTTCAACCCGCTAGACCCGGGTCGGCGCGTGACTAAATGTTTCATGACAGTCGCGAGACACACACTAAGCCGCGCAAGGGATTAACAAAAATCAATAATTATTGGGTCGTGCATAAGTAAAGACTTATAGTTATCCGGACGGCTCAGGGCGAAAGGACAAAAATAATGCGTAAGTCATTGATGCGTATGACATTGCGTCAACTGCAGATCTTTAACGAAGTGTGCGATTTGCGCTCCTACAGCCGTGCCGCCGAGGAAATGTCCCTCACACAACCGGCCGTCAGCCTACAAATTCGCCAGCTGGAAGAGCTGATCGGCCAGCCGTTGTTCGACTACGTTGGCAAAAAGCTCTACATGACCGAAGCCGCCGAAGCCCTGCAGCGGGCCAGCCGCGATATCTTCGGGCGCCTGGAAAACCTCGATATGCAGCTCTCGGACATGCAGGGTTCGCTGCAAGGCCAGTTGAAGCTGGCGATTGAGTCCAGTGCCAAGTACTTCGTGCCGCACTTGTTCGCCGCCTTCAAGCGCCAGCACCCGGAGGTGCAATTGCACCTGACCGTGGTCAACCGCGCACAGGTGATTCGCAGGCTGTCGGACAACCGTGACGACCTGGTGATCATGTCGATGGTGCCCCAGGACATGGGCCTGGAATTCCTGCCCTTCCTCAACAACCCGATTGTCGCCGTGGCGCCACCGGACCATCCCTTGAGCCTGCAAGGTCCGTTGCGCCTGCAGGACCTGGAACCCTACACGCTGCTGCTGCGCGAGCCGGGCTCCGGTACGCGACTGGCGTGCGAGGAGTACTTCAAGGAGAAACGCGTGCACTTCACCCAGACAGTGGAAGTGGCCTCGGCCGAGGCGCAGCGCGAATGTGTCTGTGCAGGCCTGGGCGTGGCCCTGTTGACGCGTCATGCGGTCAACATGGAGCTGGCCACCGGCGGGCTCAAGGAGCTACCGGTGGAAGAACTGCCGCTGTACCGCAGCTGGTGCCTGGTGCAAGCCAAGGCCAAGCGCTTGTCACCGGTGGCCCATGCGTTCCTGGGCTTTATCCGCAGCGAACGGGCGCAGATCAGCGTGCTGGCTGAGCGTTTCGCTGGGCAGCCACGGGTGCCTGCCAATGGAGTTCCGGGTAGTCAGTGATGCTCTGGAGCAGTTGGCGCTCTTCACAACGGTCTTCGATTGCGCGACGGAACGCCATGCGGCGCTGGTCTTCCTGCTGACGACGGGTCTTGACGGCGCTGTTGCTGTCTTCGTAGGGACGTGCCATTTGGAATCTCCCAATGCGAGTACGGGGAGTTCAGGATGGGCTCGGGGAGTTACGGTTTAGCGGCGCGGGGATGACAGGACGATGAATCTTCTGGAAATACAGGCGATCAAAATGTGGGAGCGGGCTTGCTCGCGAATGCGGTGGTTCAGTTACAACATCTTTGACTGGCACGCCGCCTTCGCGAGCAAGCCCGCTCCCACACAAGCCCTACCCCACATTGCTGTGCGTGCGACCTATCAGTCGTCGAGGGCTTTGACGGACTTGGGCGACAACCGCAGGCTGCGCAAGCTGCGTTTCACGCTCTTGAGGTGGTTGACCAGGCTCGGCCCGCGCGCCATGGCCACGCCCATGGCCAGCACGTCGATCACCACCAGGTGGGCGATGCGCGAGGTCAGCGGCGTGTAGATTTCGGTGTCTTCGTGCACGTCGATCGCCAGGTTGACCGTGGACAGCTCCGCCAACGGCGTCTGGCTCGGGCACAGGGTGATCAGCGAAGCGCCGCTCTCACGCACCAGGTTGGCGGTGATCAGCAAATCCTTGGAACGACCGGACTGCGAAATGCAGATCGCCACGTCGGTGGGCTTCAAGGTCACCGCCGACATCGCCTGCATGTGCGGGTCGCTGTAGGCCGCTGCGGTGAGCAGCAAGCGGAAGAACTTGTGCTGGGCGTCGGCCGCCACGGCGCCGGAAGCACCGAAGCCATAGAACTCGACCCGCTGGGCCTGGGACATGGCGGTCACGGCCTTTTGCAGCTCCACCGGGTCGAGCTTCTCACGCACTTCCATGAGGGTGTGCAACGTGGTGTCGAAGATCTTCAGGCTGTAGTCGGCGACGGAGTCGTCTTCATGGATCGCAAACTGCCCGAAGCTCGCGCCGGCAGCCAGGCTCTGGGCCAGCTTGAGTTTCAGGTCCTGGAACCCGGAGCAGCCGATGGCGCGACAGAAGCGCACGATGGTCGGCTCACTGATGCCCACGCTATGGGCCAGGTCGGCCATGGAACTGTGCATCACGGCCGCAGGGTCAAGCAGCACGTGATCGGCAACCTTGAGTTCCGATTTGCGTAACAGGTGGCGCGACTGGGCGATATGTTGCAACAGGTTCAAAGGGCAGGACTCTTGTTATTGGCAGACGCCAGGGATGTAGCAAGCTTGTAGTTATACTACAAGAATTGCCGTTTTGCCCGCCCGATGCATCACTAAATCGCCCTGCTGCCCTCTGATTCAAAGGGCACAGGCTTTGTAGCCACAGGGGCGCGCCCCGCGACTCTAAGGAAAATCTGCATTTTTACGTAACAAATCTGCCAACCCTTGCGCCTGCATCGGCCGGCTGATCAGGTAGCCCTGCACTTCATCGCAGCGCTCTGCGCGAAGGAAATCCAGTTGCTGCTGATCTTCCACACCTTCGGCCACCACCTTGAGCGCCAGCCCATGGGCCATGGCGATGATTGCCCGGGTGATCGCGGCGTCTTCGCGGCCCTGGCCGAGCCCACGGATGAAGGTCTGGTCGATCTTCACGTAGTCCACCGGGATGCGTTTGAGGTAACTGAGGGACGAATAACCCGTGCCGAAGTCATCGATCGCCAGCTTCACGCCCAGGTCGCGCAGTTGCTGGAAGGTGGCGATGATGTGCTCAACGCTGTCGAGCAACTGGCTTTCGGTCAGCTCCAGCTCCAGGTATTGCGGATCGAGGCCGGTTTCTTCGAGCACCTGGCGCACCAGGCTCACCAGTTTGCCCTGGCGCAATTGATGCACCGACAGGTTCACCGACACCCGGATCGGCGCCAGCCCCTGGCGTTGCCACTCGCACGCCTGCCAGCAGGCCTGGCGCAACACGAATTCGCCCAGCGGCACGATCAGGCCGGTCTCTTCGGCCAGACCGATGAAATCGCCCGGCGGCACCATGCCCCACTGCGGGTGCTCCCAGCGAATCAGCGCTTCGGCGGCATTCAGCTTGCCGGTGGCCAGGCACAGCTTGGGTTGGTAGAACACCGTGAGCTGGCGTTCGTCAATGGCCTTGCGCAGGTGGTTCTCCAGCTGCAGACGCTCCAGGGTGCTGGCTTGCAGGCTGTCGGTGTAGAACTGGAAGTTATTGCCGCCCAAGTGCTTGGCATGCTGCATGGCCATGTTCGATTGGCTGACCAACGCAGAAATTTCCCGCGCGTTATCCGGCAGCAAGCTGACGCCCATGGACGCACTGACCACCAGCTCATGCCCTTCCACCGTCACCGGCACCCGCAGCTTGGCCAGCAGCCGTGTGGCCACCCGCGCCAGGCTCGACAGGTTGCCATAGGCGTCAAACAACACCGCGAATTCATCCCCGGACAGGCGCGCAATGGTGTCGGCTTCCGGCAAGGCATTGATCAGGCGACGGGACATCTTCTGCAGCAACTGGTCGGCCACTTCATGACCTAGGCTGTCGTTGAGCAGCTTGAAGCGGTCCAGGTTGATGTGCAGCAACGCCAGGCTGCGCCCGCCCTGACGCACCCGCGCATGGGCTTCGCGCAAGCGCTCGCGAAACAGCGAGCGGTTGGCCAGGCCGGTCAGTTCGTCATAGTGGGTGAGGTAGCGCATGCGCTCTTCAGATTCACGACGGGCCGACAGATCGGCGAAGAAGCCCACGATATGGCTGACTTTTCCGCGAACATCGCGCACGACATTTAACTGCAGCCACTGCGGGTACAACTCGCCGTTCTTGCGCGTTTCCACCAACTCCCCTTGCCAGGAGCCATGGCTGAGCAATGCCTGGCGGATCACCGGGAAATGGCGGCGCGCATCACGACTGCTGGGCAGTTCCACCACGTTGCGACCGATCATGTCGTCGGTATCAAAGCCGGTGACGCGGCTGAAGGCCTGGTTCACGGCGATCAGCACGTAATTCGGGTCGAGGATCACGATGCCTTCGCTGGCGGCCTCGAACACCGTCGAGGCCAGGCGCTGCTGTTCTTCCAGGGCCTTGTCGGCGCTGATATCGCGGCGCGTGCCCAGCATGCGCGTGACTCGTCCGCTGGGCGCACGCTCCACGGCGCGGCCACGGTCTTCGATCCATACCCAATGGCCATCACCGTGGCGCACGCGGTATTCGACCTGGTAGTCCTCGCTGCGCCCCTTGAGGTGCTCCACCAGCGCACGCTTGAGCAGTGGCAAGTCTTCGGGGTGCAGGCGCGGCTTGAGGTGACTGAGCATCGCCGTGACGTACTCGGGCTCCAGGCCAAACAGCTCCTTGAGCTGGGTGTGATGGACTTCGTCGGTTTGCAGGTTCCAGTCCCACAGGCCCAGCTCGCTGGCTTGCAGCGCCATGGCCAGGCGCGCCTCACTCTTGTTCAGGGCCAGGCTGGCGGCGTCCAGTTCCTGGCTGCGTTGCGCCACGCGGTCTTGCAGGCCGATTTGTGCTTCACGCAGTTCCTGCTCGACCTGGCGACGCTGCTCGACTTCGCGTACCAGTTCCTGGTTCAACTGCTCGCTGCGTTGCTGCGCCTGCTGCAGGTGCTCGATCAGCGCCTGGTTCTGGAAGCGGCGCAACAACCCGCGCTGGATCAGGCGATTGACCTGCCACGCCACCACACTCAAGGAGGCCAGCAGGATCAGGCCGAGCACGCCCCAACCTTGCTGCTGCGGGGCGCCGTTCCAGAACAGGTAAAGGATGGCCGGCACCAGGCACGGCACGGCAAAGGACAGGAATGCGGGCAGGCTCACGGCGTAGGCCACGCTGGCCGAGAGCGTCGCGGCACCGATCAGGCCGAACACCCAGGCCTGTTGCATGAAGCTGTCCACCGGCACCAACGCGATGGCTGCCGTGGCCAGGGTCAGGCCGCTGACCGCCGAACCGAGCATGAACATGCGCCGCCATATGGGCTGGGCCTGGCGGCTGGGCATGGCCGAGTCAAAGGCCGCCACCTGGATCACGCGCATGGCCACCAGGGCGAGCAGCCACACCAGCCAGATGCTGTCGAGCAGGTATTGCTTGGGGTTCCACAATAACCAGGCGCAGACCAGGCCGTTGACCAGCATCAACAAGGTCGGCAGCAGCGAACCCTGATACAGCAGGCGCGTGCGTTCGACCGCCATCTCTGTGGCGTAGTGTTTGCGGATGACCTGCGCGGGCGCCGCCGAGGGGCCGAACAGGTCGGTGCTGAGGGTCATAGGCAGTGTTCTTATAATGGTGAGCCCGAAACGTCGACGGAGCATACACAAGCACGCGCTTGGGCCAAACTGCTCCAAGTCATAAAAAACGCACGATAAACCGTCGCAAACCTTGGGGCCAGACAGCTTGAGCGAGACACTGCGCGGGCTGTGGCCCATGACCGACCGGTCATCACCCCCGATAGAATGTTTCAGCCACCCCGTTCGCCCTTGAAGTTTTCCATCGACCACCCGGCATTGGGATTTGCCCCACTCCCCCCGGGGCCATAGAATGCGCCGATGCGCGATGATCTCTCCCTTTTGCTGAACTCCCTCAACGATGCCCAACGCCAGGCCGTAGCAGCCCCCGTTGGCCGTCAGTTGGTCCTGGCCGGTGCTGGCTCCGGTAAAACCCGCGTGCTGGTGCACCGTATCGCCTGGTTGATCCAGGTCGAAAACGCGTCCCCGCACTCCATCCTGTCGGTGACCTTCACCAACAAGGCCGCTGCCGAGATGCGCCACCGCATCGAGCAGTTGATGGGCATCAGCCCGGCCGGCATGTGGGTGGGCACCTTCCACGGCCTGGCGCATCGCCTGCTGCGAGCGCACTGGCAGGAGGCGGGCCTGGCCCAGACCTTCCAGATTCTCGACAGCGACGACCAGCAACGCCTGGTCAAGCGCGTGATCCGTGAGCTGGGCCTGGACGAACAGCGCTGGCCAGCGCGCCAGGCGCAATGGTTCATCAACGGCCAGAAAGACGAAGGCCTGCGCCCGCAACATATCCAGGCCAGCGGCGATCTGTTCCTGGCGACCATGCGCAGCATTTATGAGGCGTACGAAGCTGCCTGCGTGCGCGCCGGTGTGATCGACTTCTCCGAGCTGCTGCTGCGCGCCCTCGACCTGTGGCGCGACAACCCGGGTTTGCTGGCGCACTACCAGAAACGCTTCCGCCACATTCTGGTGGACGAGTTCCAGGACACCAACGCCGTGCAGTACGCCTGGTTGCGCCTGCTGGCCAAGGGCGGCGACAGCCTGATGGTGGTGGGCGACGACGACCAGTCGATCTACGGCTGGCGTGGCGCGAAAATCGAGAACATCTACCAATATTCCGAAGATTTCCCGGACGCCGAGACCATTCGCCTGGAGCAGAACTACCGCTCCACCGCCGGCATCCTCAAGGCTGCCAACGCCTTGATCGCCAACAACACCGGGCGCCTGGGCAAGGAGCTGTGGACCGACGGCGGCGAAGGCGAGGCGATCAACCTGTACGCTGCCTTCAACGAGCACGATGAAGCGCGCTATGTGGTGGAAACCATCGAGAGCGCCCTGAAAACCGGCCTGGCACGCAGCGACATCGCAATCCTGTACCGCTCCAACGCCCAGTCGCGGGTGCTGGAAGAAGCCCTGCTGCGTGAGCGCATTCCGTACCGCATCTATGGCGGCCAGCGCTTCTTCGAACGCGCTGAAATCAAGAACGCGATGGCCTACCTGCGGTTGCTGGAAGGCCGTGGCAACGATGCGGCGCTGGAACGGGTGATCAACATCCCGGCGCGCGGCATCGGTGAAAAGACCGTTGAAGCGATCCGCGACCACGCACGCCATGCCGATGTATCGATGTGGGAATCCATGCGTTTGCTCATCGCCAATAAAGGCCTGACCGGCCGTGCAGCGGGTGCGTTGGGTGTGTTTGTCGAGTTGATCGAGAACCTGGCGGCCAAGTGCGCGGAAATGCCCCTGCACCTGATGACCCAGACGGTGATCGAACAGTCCGGCCTGATCGCCTATCACGAAGCGGAAAAAGGCGAGAAAGGCCAGGCTCGGGTAGAAAACCTTGAGGAACTGGTCAGCGCCGCCCGCGCGTTCGAGAACACCGAGGAAGACGAAGAGCTGACGCCGCTCGCCGCGTTCCTCGGCCATGCATCGCTGGAGGCCGGTGATACCCAGGCCGACGAGCATGAAGACAGCATCCAGCTGATGACCTTGCACAGTGCCAAGGGCCTGGAGTTTCCGTATGTGTTCCTGGTGGGCATGGAAGAAGGCCTGTTCCCCCACAAGATGAGCCTGGAAGAGCCCGGCCGCCTTGAGGAAGAACGCCGCCTGGCCTATGTGGGCATTACCCGCGCCATGCAGAACCTGGTGATGACCTACGCCGAGACCCGACGCCTGTACGGCAGCGAGACCTACAACAAGGTGTCGCGCTTCGTACGTGAAGTGCCGAAGGGGCTGATCCAGGAAGTGCGTTTGTCCAACAGCGTCAGCCGTCCGTTCGGCGGTGGCCAGCAGCAGAGCGCCAGTACTCTGTTCGCCGGTTCCGAGATTCCGGAGACCCAGTTCAGCCTCGGCCAGCAGGTCAAGCATGCGATCTTCGGCGAAGGGGTCATCCTCAACTTCGAAGGCGCCGGCGCCCAGGCGCGGGTGCAGGTGAATTTCGCCGAAGGCAGCAAGTGGCTGATGATGGGTTACGCGAAGCTCGAAGCCATTTGACCCCCCCGTTTTAGGAGCCCGGCGATTCGACAAGCCGGGCTCCTACAATGTGAAGAATTGTGAGCCTCCCTTGTTTTCCGGCGTTGCGGGCCAATATCTGTAACTAGTCCTACAGACCCTTCGGAATCGGTCTTACGCAAAAGCCCGAAACACTATGCCGCTAGCCACTGTCACTGCACCTGTGCAACATGGCGCGCGTGCAATCCACAAATGGGAATTCCCTTTATGAAACGTTTTCTTAGCATCGCCATGGCGTTGTGCATCGGCCTGACGATGAGCCTCGACGCCAACGCCAAACGCTTCGGTGGCGGCAAAAGCATGGGCTCGGCGCCGACTCACCAGACCAGCCAAATGGCTCCATCCGCCGGTGGCATGGGCGGTGCAGCCGCAACCGCAGGCGCAGCCGGTGCTGCTGGCGCCGCTGCCAAGGCCGGCGGTGCTTCGCGCTGGTTGGGCCCTCTGGCCGGTATCGCGGCCGGTGGCCTGCTCGCTTCCATGTTCATGGGCGGCGGCTTCCAGGGCATGCAGATCTTCGACATCCTGATCATGGCGGTCATCGCCTTTGTGATCTTCCGCTTTATCGCCGCCCGTCGCCGCAAGCAGCAGGAGCATCTGGCTCCAGCCGGCGCGCCGATGCAGCGTGAAGTGTTCGAGCAAAAGCCTGCCATGGGCTCGATCTTCGGTGGTTCTGCAGCCCCTGCTGCAGCCCGCCCGGTGATCAACGCTCCAGCCTGGTTCAACGAAGAACGTTTCGTCGAAGCGGCCCGCAACCACTTCCAGTCCCTGCAACAGCACTGGGACGCCAACGAAATGGACAAGATCGCCGAGTTCGTGACCCCGCAACTGCTGGAGTTCCTCAAGCGCGAACGCGCAGACCTGGGCGACGGCTTCCAGTCGACCTACATCGACGACCTGCGCGTACAGCTCGAAGGTGTGGATGATCGCGCCGACAAGACCATCGCCACCCTGACCTTCAGCGGTGTGTCGAAGACCTCGCGTTTCGACCAGGGCGAAGTGTTCAGCGAAAGCTGGAACATGGAGCGCGCCCAAGGCGACAACCAGCCTTGGCTGGTCGCCGGTATCCGCCAGAACGGCTGATACCCGCACGCTTGAGCAAGCGGTAATAAAAACCCCGGACATGTTCCGGGGTTTTCTATTTCACGGTTGCACTTATAGCGAGCTACTGTATAAAACGCCCCTATGAACCGCGCCATCTAGCAAGAGGATCCCGGCCGTGGAAGAAATCATCGAACAATTGCGTGAAGCCAACGAACCGGTCCCGGTTCCTCTGGAACTGCCTGACGAAGACCTGCTGGTGGAAATCGAGGAACAACTGTTCATCGACATCCCCTTTGTCTTCCGTGAATTCCTGCTGACCGTCAGCGACGTGGTGTACGGCAGCCTGGAGCCGGTGACCGTCACCGACCCGCAATCCCACACCTACCTGCCGGACGTTGCCGCCAACGCCTGGGACGCCGGTGTCGACCGCAGCCTGATCCCGATCTGCCAGGATGGCGATGACTACTACTGCGTCGAAGAAGACGGCACCGTGGTGCTGTGGTCTGGCGAAGAAGAAATCGTCACCGAGGAAACCTGGGAATCGGTGTGGCACTGGGCGCGGGACGTCTGGCTGGAAAGCTGAGCCAAACACTAGCGCCAACCCCTGTGGCGAGGGAGCTTGCTCCCGCTGGGCTGCGAAGCAGCCCCAATCCAAACGACGCGTTCTTTCAGATGCAGTGATGCGAAGGTTTTGGGGCTGCTGTGCAGCCCAACGCGAGCAAGCTCGCTCGCCACAAAAAGCTCACTTGCCACCCCGTAAAAGCGATCAATGTTCTGGGGTGTCCTTATGGTTATCCAGCGTCTCCAGCAAGGCGACCTGCATCCGCGTATGCACACGGATGAACCAGCGCCAGAGCACCGCCGCCACCGCCGCCGTGACCACGGCAATCAGCACCAGCAGCTTGTTGGTCGGCAGGATACTGGCTGACAACGCAGCCAATAGCAGGAAGATCACCAGCAGCGACAGGAGGGGGATCAGTTCCGCGATCACCCGCCGCACACGCTGGGTATGCCGCCCGGCCATTTCCGGCTTCACGCTCATCTCCGCCAGCAGCATCGATAGCGCCTTGAGCTTGCGGTACGCGGCAATCAGGAACGGCAGCGACAACAGCAACGCACCGCCCCAGATCAGCGCCTTCTGCCAGCTCGGATCGCTGATCCAGCCCTCCAGATACCCACCAATACGCGTCGCGAAAAAGCTGCCGGCGAAGAAGATCGCCACCACCAACGCCAGGTTCACCCCCACTTGCAGGATGATCTTGCGGATCATCGAGGCCAGCATCGCGCCCTCGCCTTGGGGCTGAATACTGCGTAGCCATTCGCCATACAGGCCGAATACCCGGCTCATGCGCTTGGGCATCACCGCCGCGATCTTCAATGACAAGGGGTCTGCACCGCGAATCAGGTACGGCGTCAGCAGTGTGGTAATCGCCGAAACCGCCACGGCGACCGGGTAAAGAAAATCACTGGTCACCTGAAGCGTCATGCCAAGCGCGGCGATGATGAAGGAAAACTCGCCAATCTGTGACAGCCCCATACCCACTCGCAGTGAGGTACGGCCGTCGTTGCCAGCGATAAACGCCCCCAACCCGCAGGACAACATCTTGCCGAGCACCACCGCCACCGTGATCACCGCAATCGGCCAGGCGTATTGCAGCAGGATCTGTGGGTCGATCATCAAGCCAATGGCGACAAAGAAGATGGCACTGAACATGTCGCGAACCGGCTCGATCAAGCGCTCGATCTTAATCAACTGACGGGATTCGGCCATGATCGCACCGATCAGGAACGCGCCCAGCACCATGCTGTATTCCAGCTTCACCACCAACAGGCAGAAACCGAAACACAGGCCCAGCACGGTGATCAGTAACATCTCATTGCTTTCGAACTTGGCCACGTAAGCCAAGAGGCGCGGCACCAGCAGAATGCCGATGACCAGGGCGACGATCATGAACAGCGAGAGCTTGCCGACCGTGGAGAACACCTCGCCGGAGCTGACCGTGCCACTGACGGCAATGCTCGACAGCAAGGCGATGATGCCGATGCCGAGGATATCTTCCACAATCAGCACGCCGAAAATCAGCTGGGCGAAGCGCTGGTTCTTCATCTTCAGGTCGTTGAGCGCCTTGACGATGATGGTGGTGGAGGAGATCGCCAGGATCGCGCCGAGGAACAGTGAATCCATGGTGTTCCAGTCGAACCAGCGGCCGATCTCGTAGCCGATCCAGATCATCAGGATGATTTCCAGGAACGCCGCGATAAACGCCGTGGCGCCTACCTTGAACAGCTTGCGCAGACTGAACTCCAGGCCCAGGCAGAACATCAGGAAAATTACGCCCAGTTCGGCCAGGGTC
The DNA here is from genome assembly GCF_013386585.1 of Pseudomonas sp. P7548. Lineage (GTDB taxonomy): Bacteria > Pseudomonadota > Gammaproteobacteria > Pseudomonadales > Pseudomonadaceae > Aquipseudomonas. The sequence continues at coordinate 183,298 of NZ_JACARO010000018.1, forward strand.
TTGATGGTGTCTTCGTCATGGATCAGGCCGAACGGCGGGGTGTGGGGACCGATGATGAAGCCGGCGACGATGTAGCCCAGCACCACCGGCTGCTTGAGGCGGTGGAACAGGATGGTGACCACCCCTGCCACCAGCATGATCACGGCCAAGTCCTGGATAAAGCTGATGGCGTGCATGGCGAGGGGCTCCTTGAGGGTACTGGCGCTTTTCCCACTTCCGCGCGCGCCTCTGAACGGTCGCATTGCACGGAAGGAAAAGTCGGCCTAAATCGTAAGAAATGCCCTGAGACGGGCTTTTGAAGGTTAACACCGCGACTTCCGACAGAAAGCCGGTGCAATATATGGAAACAGAACGGTGCAGGCGTGACGACGAGCCGCCCGCCGGCGTCCGGTTATGGATGGCTCTGCAAAGATTCCAGCACCCGCAGAGGTGCCCCCCAACCAATGCCTACAACCCGTGAGTGTGCTATGGAACCCGGAAACGCCCAGCTGTCGATGACGGTACTGATGACCCCTGATATGGCCAACTTCTCAGGCAATGTCCACGGCGGCACCTTGCTTAAGTACCTCGACGAAGTGGCCTACGCCTGCGCCAGCCGTTATGCCGGTCGCTATGTGGTGACGCTGTCGGTAGATCAGGTGATTTTTCGCGAGCCGATCCATGTCGGCGAACTGGTGACCTTCCTGGCGTCAGTCAACTACACCGGCAACACGTCGATGGAGGTGGGCATCAAGGTGGTGACCGAGAACATCCGCGAACGCTCGGTGCGCCACACCAACAGCTGCTTCTTCACCATGGTGGCCGTGGACGACCAGCGCAAACCTGCCGCCGTCCCGCCCCTGCAACCGCAGAACAGTGAAGACAAGCGCCGTTTCGTACAGGCCCAGCAGCGTCGGCAGATTCGCCAGGAATTGGAGAAGCGTTACCAGGAAATCAAGGACGACGCGCCGTAAGCCTGTGCGCAGGGGCCCGCCCCTGCGCCCGCCCTCAATAGCGCCAGCACTTGTCGTAGTGTGCGCACACGTCGAAGCGCTGGTCCAATTGGGCCATGCGCTCCATGTGAAGGTTGAGGGTCTCGACCATCATCGACTTGTCGGTGTCCTGGTAGTAGCGCTCCATGAATTTGTCGTTCGCTTTGACGCGCTCGCTGACAGCGCGGTCCGTGGGGCTCATCCACTGTTCCAGCACAGCGTCTTCGGTGCCACTCAGGCGAAGCCGGTACACCTGCTCGTAAAGCGCCAGCGTGCGCGCCTTGCGGCCGGCCATTTCCTGACTGAACAGGACATAGTTCTGACGGTATTGCGTCCAATAGGCTTCAGGCGGGGTAAAGGTGCCCAGCTGCGCCTTGCGCTTGGCGATCACACCGTCGATCTCATCCAGGGATGATTGCAGGCGCCCCTGAGTGTCGGGCTCCATCAGGGTGATCAGTTGCAGGTTGGTGGACGTGATCGTGTTGATCAGTGCCGCGCGCTTGGGGGTTTCTGGGATCGACTTGCCGAATATCGGGCTTTGGCCCGTGCATGCGTTCATCCCTTTATCAAAAATAGGCAGCGGAATGCGCTGGTCCTTGCCGTCAAAACGGGTCAGGCGCTGCAGCAGCGTGGTGCAACTGCCGCCTCGCATATCGAAGGTCACTTCATACTCTTGCCCCGCCTTGGGCGTAAAGCTCACGGCCTTGCCGCAGACGTAACTGCCGCCGTTGGTGTTGATCATCAACATGACGTCCTTGCCCGGCTCCAGCTTGACCTCCAACAGGCCCCTGGCCTTGGCGGGCGGCGGGACGATCATGTCGACACGCCGCTTGGTATCGACCAGCAGGAAGTTGTTGAGCATGCCAGTGTTGCGGCCCTGGCAGTGCTGGGCGTCGTAAATATCGAGAGTGCTGTTCGAGGTGTTGGAGACAAAGCGCAACTTGGCGGCATCGGGTGCCGTCGAGTCGGTGTAGGCACCGTTAACGCTGCAACCGTTGAGCAATGACGTCAGGGCCAGGGCGGTGAGAGCCCGTGGCGATGGGAATACGGCTGGCATCGGTCTTCCTTGATTAGCACTGGGGACAAAGAGGCGGCCGATACTACCGGACGCCCTTTGCCTGGCTCAATCAGGAATACTCCTACAGCTCGATGGGCGTTGCTTCAAAGCGTACGCGGGGGTGGGCAATACGGTCCTGGGCGCGTACCAGCTCCAGTTCGTAACTGGCGCACGCCTGGGTTTCCAGTAGCACTTCATGCACGGCGGCTGCGGTGAACTCGAAGGCGGCCAACAGGCTGTCGCCCAGCAGCACCCGCGCCAGGAACAGCCCCGAGGTCAGGTCGCCCACGCCCACCGGTTGGCGCGGGAACGCCAACAGCGGCCGACGCAAATGCCAACTGCCTTCGGCGGTCACCAGCAACATCTCAAAACCTTCGGGCAACTTGCCTGGGTAATCCAGGTGCTTGACCAGCACCGCTTTGGGCCCGCGTGCCAGCAACGCCTTGGCCATGGCCAGGCAATCGAACAGCGATTGCGGCTTGCGACCGGCAAAGCTGTCGAGTTCCAGCTGGTTCGGGCACAGGAAGTCAGCCATGGCCGCCGCTTCGTCCAGCAGGAAATCGCTGACTTCCTGAGGCACGATGCAGCCTTTTTCCGGATGGCCCATCACCGGGTCGCACAGGTACAGCGCCTTGGGGTTGATCGCCTTGATGCGCGCCACGCCACTGAGGATCGCCCGCCCCTGGTCCGCACTGCCCAGGTAGCCGGACAGTACGGCGTCGCAGTTGCCCAGCTCGCCGATGGCTGCAATGCCTTCGACCAGCGCCGGAATTTGCTGCGGCGCCAGCACTTCGCCCGCCCACTGGCCATACTGGGTGTGGTTGGAGAATTGCACCGTATTCAGTGGCCAGACGTTCACCCCGACCCGTTGCATAGGGAATACGGCAGCGCTGTTTCCGGCGTGGCCAAAGACCACATGAGACTGGATCGCAAGCAGATGAGGTGTGCGTTTCATGCGGGAGATTTCCGTAAAGCCATTGAAATTCTGGCCGCGCAGTATGCGACTAAACGCAGCCTGTACGACAGACCGGCGACACAGTTAAGCTGCTCTCACTTTGTTGGAGTTTTTCGCATGCTGACCCTGGGAAACATCTTCGTGTTGATGCTGCTGGCGACCGGCGCCGCCTGGGTATGGCACAACCACGGCCTGCGTGAGCGGGCGTTGGAGCGGGTCAAGCAGCATTGCGCCAAGCTCGACATCGAGCTGCTGGACGGTGCCGTGGCGCTCAAGCGCATCGGCTTTGTAAAGGATGCCAACGGTCGGCGGCGCTTGGCACGCATTTACAATTTCGAGTTCACCGTGACCGGCGAAACCCGCCATCCCGGGACCATCACACAATTCGGCGCCCACAGTGCGCAAATCGAACTGGCGCCCTACCCGTTTGAAATCAAGACACCGTTGCCCAGCGCCGAAGTCATCGAGCTGAGCCAGTGGCGCCAGGACCACGCCACCAAGAACCGTCACTGACGGCAGGCGGCCAGCGCGGCCTGTAGCGCCGCCACGTCCTGTGGTGCGCTGAAGATCAATTCGATACGTGAATCACGCCGCCACTCGCTGGGCTGCCAGGCGATCGGGCTGTTATCCACAGCGTTGGCGCTGAGCCAGCCCTCCACGCTGTGGATAACCAGTTTGGCGCGGCGCCACTCAAGGCTGACAAGCCAGTCGTTCACCTGCTGGCTATCGAACTGCTGGCTCGGGTGCCAACGCCAGCCGATGCTCCAGCCGCCTTCTTGGGCCTGGCTCAGGCAGATGGGCTGGGCAGGGTCGCTCCAGATGGCCGGCATTTGGGCCAAGCCTTGAGGTGCATCGAAGTTATCCACAGCCGCGCTGGCCTTGGTATGCAGGCCGGGCAAGTGCTCCAGCGGCAATTGCGCCTGGCGGGTCCAATACAGTGGTTTGTCGGGTAGTTGCCGTTCAATGGCCAGGCGTTGGTCGCCATCCAGCGATTCATCCTTGTTCAACACCAGCAGGCCAGCACTGGCCAGCGCTTCACGCTGCGACGCCGGCAAGGGCTTGCCCACCGCCAGCGCCTGGGCATCCAGCACCAGCACGCAGGGCTGAACCGCCAGCACGTTTTGCCACGGTGCTTCGCGCAGTTGCTTGAGCAGCTGTGCCGGATGGCCCAGGCCCGAGGGCTCGATAAACAGTCGGTCCGGCTTGGCCTTACGTAAGAGGCGTCCCAGGCCTACCTGGAACGGCGCACCATTCACACAGCACAGGCAGCCACCTGCCACTTCGCCCAAGGCGATGCCATCGTCATCCTGGGTGAGCAAGGCCGCATCCAGGCCGATCTGCCCGAACTCGTTGATCAACACCGCCCAGCGCTCGTTGGCCGGGCGTTGGGCGAGCAGGTGCTTGATCAGGCTGGTCTTGCCGGCGCCCAAAGGCCCGGCAATTACGTGGGTAGGAATGTTCTGCAACATGGAAGGTGTCATTCAGGCCGTGTAGAGCGTTTGATCCTACGCGGTTATGCCAGCCAATCCAGTGTCAGGATCAAGCGGCGCTCATCGGCCTTCAGCGCCGGCGAGCGATGGATCAAGCCATGGCCTTCGTTGCCATGCCATTTGGTGCCCTTGAGCAAGGCCACTTCGCCGCAGTGGATCTGTTCGATACGGTCAGTGGGCTCAGCGTCGGGCTGGCTGAGCTGGCGACGGTCCATCACCCCTTCGCGCAACCACTGGCTGCCAATACCGGCATAGGTGGTGATCAGCCGCACCGGCACATGGTCAACGTGAAAACGCGGGCACATGGCCTTGTCCAGCAACCGCAGGCGTACGCCAATGCGCTTGGCGCCGAGCAAACAGGCAAACGCACTGACCAACCACGAGACATCGGCGATGAAGCCTTCGTAGCCTTCAAGATCGCGGCAACTGGACGCCAGACCTTGCAGGTTCGGCACCGCGTCCTCGTTGTTGAGCTCAATCACCAGGGACTCGGCCAAAGGCTCGTTCAACGCCACCAGCAACGCGCCGAATTCGGCGATATGCAGGGGCAACTGGCGCTGCCACACGGCCAGGTTGACGCCGTCTTCCAGAATATCGGACAGGGCTAGTGGCGTTTCGCCGTGGCTCTGGCGGATCACGGGGCGCAGGGGAATAACCGGGGCAAGCATCAGGCGGCTGCCTCTTCATACCAAGGGCCAAAAGGGTCCGCCAGCAAGCGCCAACCTTCGACGCCCAGCGCCATTTCTTCATCGTTGAGCAGGCAGGCATCCAGCTCTGCGCGCATCTGGTCGAAGTCGATGTTCTGCCCGATGAATACCAGTTCCTGGCGGCAGTCACCGGTGCTCAGCTGCCAGTTGCCCATGATGGCCGCGATGCTTTCTTCGTCCTGGGGCCACTGGCTTTTCGGCACAAAACGCCACCAACGCCCGGCAAAACCATGGCGCATCAAGCCCCCGGCCTGGGACCAACTGCCCGCGTCCTGATGCTTGCTGGCCAACCAGAAAAAGCCCTTGGAGCGCAGTAATTTGCCGTTCACCCACGGGCGGTCGATGAAGTCGAAGAAGCGCTGCGGATGGAACGGGCGGCGCGCGCGGTAGGCGGTGGACGCGATGCCATACTCTTCGGTTTCCGGCACGTGCTCACCGCGCAACTCCTGAAGCCAGCCTGGGGCCTGGGCGGCGCGCTCGAAGTCGAACCGGCCGGTGTTGAGGATCTTGTTCAGCGGCACTTCGCCCATGACCATCGGGATGATTTCCGCTTGGGCATTCAGGCGTTCAAGGATCGCCATCAGCTCTTCACGTTCGCGGCTGCTGATGAGGTCGATCTTGCTGATCAGGATGACGTCGGCGAATTCGATCTGCTCGATCAGCAGGTCGGTGATGGAGCGCTCGTCGTCTTCACCGAGGGTTTCACCCCGTGAGGCCAGGCTTTCGGCAGCCTGGTAGTCGAGCAGGAAGTTCATGCCGTCGACCACGGTGACCATGGTGTCCAAGCGCGCGATGTCGGCCAGGCTCTGCTCGTTTTCGTCGCGAAAGGTGAATGTCTCGGCCACGGGCAAAGGCTCGGAGATGCCGGTGGATTCGATCAACAGGTAATCGAACCGACCTTCCTTGGCGAGTTTTCCGACTTCTTCCAGCAAGTCTTCGCGCAAGGTGCAGCAGATGCAGCCGTTGCTCATCTCCACCAGCTTTTCTTCGGCGCGGTTGAGGGTGACGTCGCGCTGTACTTCGCTGCCGTCGATGTTGATTTCGCTCATGTCGTTGACGATCACCGCCACCCGCAGGCTCTCGCGGTTGCGCAGGACATAGTTGAGCAGCGTGCTTTTGCCGGCGCCGAGAAAGCCGGATAACACGGTAACGGGAAGGCGGTTGGTCATCAGGTGGTCCTCATCAGGGGTGGCCGGTCAAATCGCCCGTTTGTGGCGTTCGCGCAGCTCTTCACGTTCTTTGGCTTCGATACACAGGGTGGCGGTAGGACGCAGCAGCAAGCGTTGCAGGCCGATGGGCTCGCCGGTTTCACGGCACCAGCCATATTCGCCGCGGGCCAGCAGTTCGAGGGCGTCGTCGATCTTGTCCAGCAGCTTCTTTTCCCGCTCAAGCAGGCGCAGTTGCCACTGGCGCTGTTCTTCGGCGCTGCCTACGTCAGCCGGGTCGCTGTTGGTTTCTTGCTCACGCAGGACGAGGAACTCGGCGTCGATACGCACTTGCAGCTCATTGCGCTGGGCCAACAGCAGCTCTCGGAAGAAGCCTTGCTGGGCTTCATTCATGTAGTCGGCGGCGGGTTGGGCCAGGAGGTCTTGTTCAGTCATGGGGAGCGGTTCACGGGTCAGGCTGTCTTTTAATGTTATAGTATAACAATACAAATAAGCCAATCCCCCTTGCTCGTCTCGACGAAGGGCGCAATGCTTGACCACCCTCTGTCCCTGAGAACCCCTATGAAATACCTGGTGTGCGCCCTGTTACTGGCAGCGGCAGGATCGGCCTGCGCCCAGCCACCGAGCCTGTTGGCCAACTGCACGCGCAGCGCCAACCTGCTGGCGTGTGTGGACCCATTGGGGAATGCCTACTGCGTGGCGACGGCGGGCAGCACCACGTACTTGCGGGGGTTTGAGGTGATCGGCAAACGCTATTGGGCACAGACCAACAGCCGCTATGGGCAGTTGACGTTCTTTACCGGGCTGGCCTCCGATGGTGAGGCGTGGGTGGGCTACACGCGCCGCGTGGGATGGACCACCCTCAACCGGTTCTCCAGTTCAGGGGGCACCAGCGCCAAGTTCACGTGCAGCCGTATCACCGGCTGTTAGACCTCGCCGTTCTTCTGCTCCTGAACCCAGGCCATGTAGCTGTTCATCGGCGGGTTCTTCTGGAAGTAACTTTTCAGACCTTCGAACAGGCCATCGGCTACAGCTTGCTGATGACGCGCCGTCACCAGGCGCTGGGCGTCCTGGGTATTGGAGATAAACCCGGTTTCCACCAGGATCGACGGCACATCCGGTGACTTGAGCACCGCAAAACCAGCCTGTTCCACGCGCTTCTGGTGCAGCGTGGTGATGTTTTGCAGGCTACCCAGTACCGAACTGCCCAATTGCAGGCTGGAGGCGATGGTAGCGTTCATCGACATGTCGAGAATCACGCCGGCCAACATCGGGTCCTTGTCTTTCAAGTTGAGCAAGGTGGTGGCACCCAGCAAGTCCGCGCCGTTTTCGCGCTGCGCCATGAACCGCGCGGTAGCAGACGTCGCGCCGCCTTCTGACAGCGCATACACCGAGGCGCCCGACGCCGTGAGCCGTGGTGCGGCATCGGCGTGTACCGAAATGAACATATCCGCCTTGTGCTGACGCGCGATGTCCACGCGCTTGCGCAGCGGCACGAAGAAGTCGTCGTTGCGCACCAGCTTCACGTCAAAGCCCTTCTCGCGCTTCAAACGCTTGGCCAGCAACTGGGCGATCGACAACACCACATCTTTTTCGCGCTGGCCTTTGGAGCCGATGGCGCCGGGGTCTTTGCCGCCGTGGCCAGGGTCAACCACCACGATGATGTCGCGCTTGGGGTGGGCTTTATCGACGGGAGCGGCCAACGGCGCCGGTTCAGCAGCGATCTGGCGCGGGGCGTGGGTGGCACTGGTCAAGTCCAGCACCAGGCGGTGACCTTGGCCGTCCTGAGGCGGCAACAAGAAGCTGTTGAGCTGCATCGGCGCGGCCAGGTCCAGCACGATCCGCGTGTCACCCTTGCCGAAATGACCTGAGCGGATCGAGGTGATCCCACTGTTCTTTAACGCCAGCTGAGAAAAATCACCGGTGAGCCCGGCGCCGCTCAAATCGATGATCAAGCGTTCAGGCGATGTCAGGGAAAAAGTCTTGTATTGCACCGGGCCGCTGAGGTCGAACACCAGCCGAAGCTTGTCGTCCGAACGCCACAGGCGTGCATTACGGATCTGCGTGGCGTAGGCCCCCAACGGCAACGTGAACAGGGGACTGACCAGCAGCAGGTTAAGAAGCTGACGTCTGTGCATGACATATACCGCAAATAAAGGAGCGTCCCTGCTCGATATGACTGAAGAAAGGCTGGAGCAGAAAAATCATCGTCGACTCAATAGTTATAATATAACATGTCTTTTTATTTCCAACGATGGACCTGCTCATGAACGCGCTGACTCTGCCGGATATCGCCGCGCAGGCTTCACGCCAAGCCTTGCCACTCGATTGGGTGGGCATGTGCGGCATTGCCCTGCCGATCCTCATCGACGGCCAACGTCTGACGGCCACTGCCGATGCCGGCGTAAGCCTGGACGACGGCGAGGCCCGTGGCATTCATATGTCACGCCTGTACCTGGCCCTGGAAATGCTCGACCAACAGCCCCTTACGCCTGCGCTTCTGCATACTCTACTTGAGCGCTTTCTTGAGAGTCATGAAGGTTTATCTAAGAACGCCTACCTGCGTATCCACACCGATTTGCTGCTCAAACGGCCTGCGCTGGTCAGCCCGCTGGCCGGCTGGAAAGGCTACCCGGTGAGCATCGAGGCGCGCCTGGAAAACCAGATGTTCCACGTGGAACTAAAAATTGACGTTACTTACTCGTCAACCTGCCCTTGCTCCGCTGCGCTCGCCAGGCAGTTGATTCAGCAGCAATTTCTCGAAGACTTCGCCAACACGCCGCTGCAACACGAGGACGTACTGACCTGGCTCGGCAGCGCCAACGGCATCGTCGCCACCCCTCACAGCCAGCGCAGCAGCGCGCAGCTTTCCATCCAGCTGGACGAAACCCTGCCGGGCCTGCCCCTGACCGACCTGATCGACAACGTCGAGGCCGCCCTCGGCACCGCCGTGCAAACCGCAGTAAAACGTGCGGACGAACAAGCCTTCGCCCTGGCCAACGGGCAGAACTTGATGTTCTGCGAAGACGCCGCCCGCCGCCTGAACCTCGCCTTGAAACGCTCGGATGCCGTCAAAGCCTTCCACCTGAAAGTGATCCACGCCGAAAGCCTGCACGCGCACGATGCCGTGGCTGAAAGCCGCTGGACGAGACACTCTGCATGATCACCTGCACCGCTTTGCGCTGGGGCGCTCCTGGCCAACCGCTGACACCCGCCATTGATCTCACCCTGGAAAAAGGCAGCCTCACCGGCGTGATCGGCGCCAACGGCACTGGCAAAAGCAGCCTGCTCAAAGTCATCGCCGGCCTGCAAAAGCCACTGGCGGGGAAAGTCACCGTGGATGTTCCACGCCGTGGTGGCTTGTCGTTCCTGCCCCAGCAACAACACCTTGACCGCCAGTTCCCTATCAGCCTGCAAGAGTTGGTGGCCGCTGGCTTCTGGGGCACCAGGCTGACCCCGGAGCAGCGCAGCCAACGCCTGCACGCGGTGCTGGAAGACTGGTGCCTCAGCGGCCTCGAGCACCGCCCATTAATGGCGTTATCGGGTGGCGAACTGCAACGCGCCCTGCTCGCCCGCATGAGCCTGGCCGACGCGCCGGTGTTGCTGCTGGATGAGCCTCATGCCGCTCTCGATGAAGAAGGCCAGGCCCTGTGCTGGAAACACGTACACGCCTGGCACGACCAAGGCCGCACTGTGGTGATCGTGTGCCACGACCTGGCGTCCGTACGCCATCACACCCAGCAAGTGGTGCAAATCAAAAGCACCGGCTGCGTGTTCGGGCCGAGTAAAGAACTGATCCGCCCGCAACCACACATGCAGGTGGCCTGATGCACTTCGCCGCTCACCTGTGGATGCCATTCTTCGATTTCGTCTTTATGCGCCGCGCCCTGATCGGCGGCCTGGTGCTGGCCTGCAGCACCGCGCCGCTGGGTGTGTTCCTGATCCTGCGCCGCATGAGCCTGATCGGTGACGCCGTGGCCCACGGCATCCTGCCCGGTGCCGCGCTGGGCTTCTGGTTCGCCGGGCTCAGCTTGCCTGCCCTGACCATCGGCGGCCTCGGTGCCGGCCTGGGCATGGCCGGGCTCTCGGCGTGGATCACCCGCCGCACCGGCCTGCGTGAAGACGCCAGCCTCGCCGCCATCTACCCCATTTCCCTGGCGGCCGGCGTGCTCATCCTTGGCATCGCCGGCAAACGCCTGGACCTGCTTCACCTGCTGTTCGGCTCCGCCCTGGCCGTGGACGAAACCACCCTCACCGGCATGTTGTGGGTCTCCGGGTTCAGCCTGATCGCCATGGCGGTGATCTACAAACCGCTGCTGCTGGACACCCTCGACCCATTGTTCCTGCAGACCGTCAGCCGCCTGGGCCCGCTGGCCCACGGGTTGTTCCTCACCCTGGTGGTGCTGAACCTGGTGATCGGTTTCCAGGCCATCGGCGCCTTGATGGTGGTGGGCTTGATGATGTTGCCGGCCATTGCTTCACGCTTCTGGAGCCGGCGCCTGCCGGTGTTGATCGCGGTATCGGCGGTGCTGGGATGCCTGTCGGTGTGCTTCGGTTTGTTGCTGTCGTTCTACTACTCACTGCCCAGCGGCCCGGCCATCGTGCTGGTGGCTGGCATTGGGTACCTGCTGTCTGTGGTTTTCGGTCCGGTGCACGGCTTGCTGCGCCGCCCGCCCTCTCTTACATCCCAATGAGGTGTTTCCCGATGCGCGCTTTACTCGTGCTGTTCAGTCTGCTGCTGCCACTGTCGATGGCCCAGGCCGCCGACAAACTCCAGGTGGTTACCAGCTTCAGTATTCTCGATGACATCACTCACCAGATCGGTGGCGATCACATCCAGATCAGCAATATGGTCGGCCCGGACTCCGACGCCCACACCTACGAACCGACCCCGGACGATGCCAAGGCGCTGCTCAAGGCCAAGGTCATCATCAAGAACGGCCTGGGCTTTGAGCCCTGGCTGGATCGTCTGGTGACCAGCACCGAGACCAAGGCCACAGTCGTCACCGCCAGCAAGGGCGTGATCTCCCACACCATGGAAGAAGACGGCGAGACCATTCCGGACCCGCACGCCTGGCACAACCTGGCCAACGCCGAAATTTACGTAAACAACATCACCAAGGCCTTGGTGGCCGCCGACCCGGCCAACAAAGCTGACTACCTGCGCAACAGCCAAGCCTACCTGAAAGAAATCTACCGCCTGCTGGCCGAAGCCAAAACCAAGTTCGGCGCACTGCCACCGGGCAACCGTCGCATCGTCACTTCCCATGACGCGTTCGGCTACCTGGGCCAGGCCTACGGCATTCAGTTCCTCGCGCCACAGGGCTTGTCCACCGAGCGTGAACCGTCGGCTGCCGAAGTCGCTGCGCTGATCACTCAGATCCGCAAAGACAAGGTCAAGGCCGTGTTCATGGAAAACATCAAGGACGCGCGCCTGCTCAAGCAGATTGCTGACGAAAGCGGCGCGCAGATCGGCGGCACGCTGTACTCCGACGCCCTCGCCGCCGAAGGCCCGGCCAGCACCTTCACCGGGTTGTTCGAATACAACCTCAACACACTGTGCGCGGCCCTGAGCAAGCCATGACCTTGAGCATGCTCGACCTGGAGGAGGCTGCCCTGGGCAGCCGCTTTCCGCTCGAACCGGTGCTCGACGCCCTGCCGTGGAACAGCGATGGCCTGATTGCCGCCATCGCCCAGCAACACGGCAGCGGTGAGGTGTTGATGCTGGCCTGGATGAACCGTCAGGCCCTCACCGAAACCCTGGCTACCGGTCAGGTCTGCTATTGGTCCCGTTCACGCCGGCAGCTGTGGCGCAAAGGCGAGAGCTCCGGCCATTGGCAACAGTTGGTCGAAGCGCGGCTCGATTGCGACGGCGACGCGGTGTTGCTGATCGTCAACCAACTCGGCCCGGCCTGTCACACGGGCCGCCCGACCTGCTTCTACAACGCCATCGACGGCGACCACGTTCACATCATCACGGAGCCTGTTGCATGATCCGCAAGAACCCCTCCGGCGACCTGCCGGTGATTGCCGAGTCGGCCTACGTCGACAAAACCGCGATCATCTGCGGCAAGGTCATCATCGGCGAGAATGTCTTCGTCGGCCCCTACGCCGTCATCCGCGCCGACGAAGTCGACGCCAGCGGTGCGATGGACCCGATCACCATCGGCGCCAACTCCAACATCCAGGACGGCGTGGTCATCCACTCCAAATCCGGCGCGGCGGTGACCATCGGCGAATTCACCTCTATCGCGCACCGCTCCATCGTCCATGGCCCCTGCACGGTCGGTGATCGTGTCTTCATCGGGTTCAACAGCGTGCTGTTCAATTGCGCCGTGGGCGATGGCTGCGTGGTGCGCCACAACTCGGTGGTCGACGGCCGCGACTTGCCTGCCGCCTTCTACGTACCGTCCACCACCCGCATTGGGCCCAACACTGACCTGTCGCAGTTCCCGCCGGTGAGTGTCAGCGCCTCGGAGTTTTCCGAAGACGTGGCACGCACCAACGTCGATTTGGTACGCGGCTACAAAGCCCTGCAAAACGAGTTCTGACCATGAGCCGCCTGCTGATCCGCAACGCCCGCCTGGTGAACGAAGGCCTGGAATTCGACGCCGATGTGCTGGTTGCCAATGGCCGAATCGAGAAGATTGCCAGCAGCCTCGAAGGCTACAACGAGCCGGTGGAAATCGACGCCCAGGGCCAGTGGCTGTTGCCGGGCATGATCGATGACCAGGTGCACTTTCGTGAACCCGGCGCGCCGGACAAAGGCAGCTTCTACAGCGAATCCCGCGCGGCCGTGGCCGGTGGCATCACCAGCTTCATGGACATGCCCAACACCAACCCGGCCACCCTGAACCTGGAAGCGCTGGCCGATAAGAAGCGCCGCGCCGCCCTGCATTCGGTGGCCAACTACGGCTTCCACTTCGGGGTGAGCAACGACAACCTCGACACCGTCGCCGCCCTCGACCCACGGGAAGTGGCCGGCGTCAAAGTGTTCATGGGCGCGTCCACCGGCAACATGCTGGTGGACGATCCACGAATTCTGGAGCGCCTGTTTGCCGAAGTGCCGACCATTTTGTTGGCCCACTGTGAGCACACGCCGAGCATCCTGGCCAACGAGCAACGCCTGCGCGAACGCTTTGGCGATCACATCCCCGCCGTCGCCCACCCGCTGATCCGCGATGCCCAAGCCTGTTATCGCTCGTCATCCTTTGCCGTGGAATTGGCCCAGCGCCACGGCACGCGCCTGCACGTGTTGCACCTGACCACTGCCCGCGAGCTGGCGCTGTTCGAGGACAAACCGCTGGCCGAGAAGCGCATCACCGCCGAGGTGTGCCTGCACCATCTGCTGTTCGACGACCACGACTATCACCGTCTCGGCCACCAGATCAAATGCAACCCGGCGATCAAGACCCGTGCCGACCGCGACGCCCTGCGCCAGGCCTTATTGACAGATCGTCTGGACGTGATCGGCAGTGACCACGCGCCGCATACCTGGGCGCAGAAACAGTTGGGTTATCGCGAAGCGCCGTCCGGGCTGCCACTGGTGCAGCACGCGTTGCCGGCGTTGTTGGAACTGGTGGCCGACGGGCACCTGCCACTGACCACGCTGGTGGCGAAGACCAGCCATCGCGTGGCCGACCTGTTCGCCATTCCTGATCGTGGTTATTTGCGAGAAGGGTATTGGGCCGACCTGGTGCTGATCCAGCCCGAGCCCCAAGGCAAACCCGTCAGCAGCCAGCCGATCCTGGCGCGCTGCGGCTGGACGCCTTTTGCCGAGCGCAGCTTCCGGCACAGCGTCAGCACCACGCTGGTGTCAGGCCACCTGGCGTGGCACAACGGCCAGGTGGTCGACAGTTGCCAGGGATTGCCCCTGCATTTTCTGCGTTAAGCGCGGGGCTTGACCGTACCGCAATCGTTGCCCAGCCACTGGGCATGACTGTCGAGGCTGCCTTTCTGCTGGATGCCGGTGGCATTGAAGGTGCCGTTGACGGTGGTGGTGAATTCTTTCTGGCTCTGGAAAGTCGCGACGCCAGTGCCTTGGGCTTTCGGGCAACTGAAGCGGAATTTCCACTGGTTGCCGGTCTTGTCGGTCACTTCCTGTTTGCAGCCCGATTGCGGGTCAGTCAGGGGGATCGAGTCCGAGGCGACCTGAGCTGGCGTGAGGCACACCTGCACGCCTTTACCGGCCATGGTGATGCCCTGTTTTTCCAGCATGGCGCGCTGTTCAGGGGTCATCTGTTGCTTGAGCTGGCCGAGGATCAGAGAAAGATCCGGTAGGTCCTGGTTGTCCACTTTCATGTTGCTGGTAGTCAATTCCCACAAGCCCGGCGCCAGCATCTGCGCCTGCGCCGCCACAGGCAGCGACAAACAGGTAACCATGGCTAAACAGAGCAAACGAGCATTCATCGGGTAACTCCTGGGTAATGTTGGGCGTTAGACGCCGCAAAGCCGCCAGTGTTGCACGGCAAATAAAATAGCGACATTCACAGCCGTTCATGGTCTGTTAGGCACTGGACTGTCAGGAGTCATGTCGTTCATGGATTTTTTTGGCCCGCACCTGCTCGCCTACTTCATCGCCACGCTGCACTTTCTCGGGACACTCGCCGCGATCCACGCGGTGCTGACCGTCAGGACCGCCCAAGGCTCGATCGCCTGGGCCTTGTCGTTGATGTTCATGCCCTACCTGACGCTAATCCCCTACCTGATCTTCGGCCGCAGCACCTTCGACGCCTACATCCAGGCCCGCCGCCAGGCCAACCAGGAAATGCACACCGCAATCACCGAATTGAACTGGCGCCCCTGGGTCGAAGAAGCCCTCGCTGCTCGCAACTCCAGCGCCTACGCGTCCCTGCGCGCCATGCCCAAGCTGGGGCGCATGCCGTGCCTGGCTAACAATGAAGTGCGCTTACTGATCAATGGCGAGGCCACCTTCAGCGCAATCTTCGAGGCGATCCGCAACGCCAAGACCGCCGTGCTGTTTCAGTTCTTCATCATTCACGACGACGAGCTCGGCCGCCAACTGCACGCGCTGCTCAACGCAAAAGCCGCCGAAGGCGTAGCCATTTACGTGCTTTACGACCGTATCGGCAGCCATGCCCTGCCCCATCGTTACGTGCAGTCACTGCGCGACGCCGGCGTGCAGGTCAAGGCATTCGCTACCCGCAGCGGCTGGCTCAATCGGTTTCAGGTCAATTTTCGCAACCACCGCAAGATCGTGGTGGTGGACGGCATCACCGGATTTGTCGGCGGGCATAACGTGGGTGACGAGTACCTGGGTAAAAAACCGCCACTGGCGCCCTGGCGCGATACCCACGTGCAGGTGACCGGCCCGGTGGTCGCGTGTTTGCAGGAGTCGTTTGCCGAAGACTGGTTCTGGGCCGCGCGGGAGCTGCCGCCGCTTATCCTGCCGGACGCCTACCCCGAAGACGGCGTGCTCTGCCAACTGCTCGCCAGCGGCCCGGCCGACCCGTATGAAACCTGCTCGCTGTTTTTTGTCGAGGCCATTCATGCGGCGACTGAACGGGTGTGGATCACCAGCCCGTATTTCATTCCCGATGAAGCGGTCTTCTCCGCCCTGCGCCTGGCGGTATTGCGCGGCGTTGACGTGCGCCTGCTGCTGCCGTCGCGGCCCGACCACCGCATCGTCTACGCCGCCTCCAGCCTCTACGCGATCGAAGCCGTGCGCGCCGGGGTGCGGGTGTTCCGCTACACGCCAGGGTTTCTGCATCAGAAAGTGGTACTGGTCGACAGCGAAATCAGCGCCATCGGCAGTGCGAACATGGACAACCGTTCATTCCGGCTGAATTTCGAAGTGATGTTGCTGACGGTGGACGAAGCCTTCGCCAGCCAAGTGGAACAGATGCTGTTGGATGACTTCGCCCTGGCCCATGAAGTCAGCCAGGAAGAAAGCCGTCAGACACGTCGCCTGCAACAGCTGGGCATGCGGGTGGCCCGCTTGATCTCACCCATTCTCTAGCTGGCAACACCAAATCAATGTGGGAGCTGGCTTGCCTGCGATGGCGGTGTATCAGTCGACTTATCCGGTCCTGATACACCGCCATCGCAGGCAAGCCAGCTTCCACAGTTTTTGGATCTCCGGTGTTGCAGTCAATCAGCGATAAATATCTTCCCGCGTCCACGGCAAATCATGGCTGCCATCAGCGTGAGGCTTCACCGCCAATATCTGGTGCAGGTTGATCCAGCCCCGGGCAAACGCATAGGCGCAACCGGCCAGGTACAGCCGCCAGATGCGCAACGCCTGCTCCGGCACCATCTTGGCTGCCGCTTCGAGGTTGTCTTCCAGGCGCTCGCTCCAATGGTCCAGTGTGCGCGCGTAGTGCAGGCGCAGGCTTTCAACGTCCACCACTTCCAGCCCGACTTCGCTGATTTCAGCGGTCATCATCGCCAGGTGCGGCAGCTCGCCATTGGGGAACACGTAACGCTCAATAAACTCACCGGCGCCCCGCCCTACCGGGCGGCCATCGGTGTGCTTGGCGGTAATACCATGGTTCATCACCAGGCCACCTTCACGTACCGCGCCGAACAGCACCTTGCAGTACTCCGCCAGGTTGGCGTGGCCCACGTGTTCGAACATGCCCACGCTGACCACTTTGTCAAAACGTCCGTCTTGCGGCAGGTCGCGATAGTCGAGCAGTTGCAGGTCGACCTGGTCTTCCAGGCCTTCGGCTTTCACCCGCTCACGGGCCAACGCCAACTGCTCTTTGCTCAAGGTGATACCAAACACTTTGACCCCGAACTCCCGCGCCGCAAACCGCGCCAGCCCGCCCCAACCACAGCCGACGTCGAGCAGATACTCGCCCGGCTGCAAGCGCAACTTGCGGCACAGGTGGCGGAATTTGTCTTGTTGGGCCTGGTCGATGGATTCGCTGCCGGTTTCGAAATAACCGCAGGAGTACGCCATGTCCTGATCCAGCCACAGCTGGTAGAACTCGTTGGACAGGTCGTAATGGTAGGAAATAGCCGCTGCGTCAGTGGCCTTGTCGTGGATCGAGCGCACCGGACGACTCCCCTCGTCGTCTTCGATCAGGGCGTGACTCAATTCGTCACACACCCGGATGACCTCGGCGATGGAGCCTTCCAGCTCCAGTTTGCCCTCGACGAAGGCTTCGCCCAATGAATCGAGCGTGGGATGGGTCAGCTTGGTCACGACCGTGGGGTCCTTCACCACGATAGTCACACTGGGCTCGGGGCCCAAGTTGAATTCATGGCCGTCCCAGAGTCGAAGACGCAGCGGTAGCTGAAGATTCTGTAAGGCCGGTGGAAGTTGCGCGAGCATGAGTAGTCCCCCCTTGTTTCAGACGTCTGGAGTGAGGGTAGACCATCCGAAGACAAAGTAGGAGGCTATCGATTTGATAGCGTTCCTCTATGGGGCTCGGCGCTCGAGCAAACCGTCTTGGATCCACTGTTTCAGCCACGTCACCGCTTGCAGTGGCGCACCCTCTGCATAAGTGACTAGCAACTGCTCGCACAGTTCTGAAAAATTCCAGCCAGTGGTCACCATCCCGGCCAGCGCACAGGCCTCGGCGGGTTCCAGGCTGCGGTAATGGCACACATTCTGGTGACGCCACACCAGGCAAATCTGCGCCAGTTCCAGGGCCTGACTGTTGGGGAAGTCCGACTCATCCTTGCTGGCACGCCAGATCGCCACACTGTTGAAATGACACAGCATCTGCTGCACCGATGGCGCCAAGGTCACTTGCAGGCCTGGCCACTCCTCAGGCGCCAGTTGCGCCATGTCATTGAGGGTCAGCGGCTCGCCCTGGGGTGCATCGAACGCCAGGGTGAAGGCCCATTCCAATCGCGCCAGCTCAGCCAATGGCGCGCTTTGTTCGGCCACCAGGTGCTCCACGATAAACGCCGGGAAACGCTCGCCCAGCCAGCGCAGGCTGTAATGGGCAGACGGATAACGACGCACATAAGCGTGGGTCAACAGCGCAAACTCGTCATCCCCCAGCCAATACCAGATGGCGCCGAAGTCATGTCGCAACACTTCCTGCAACCGCGACACGTAGGCGTTGTGATAAATCGCCAGGCCCGTGTCCACATCCAGCGTCGGCCCGCCCAACAACGTGGCGGCAAACCCGCTATTGGCGACGCAAGTCTCGGATAACAGGTGCTGTTCGAAAGCCAGCTGCCAATCGGTCAGGCGCATAGCGACCTCCTGGCCAACGCTGAAGCGCCCAGTTCACGGGCTTTGCCCAGCTCGGTGAGCAGCTCTTCGAACGGTGGGAAATGGTCGTCGCGCTCCAACAAGGTCGAGACCGGCCCCAGGTGCTCCAACGTCTGCTGGTACAACGCCCACACCGGATCGCACACCGGGTGGTCATGGGTATCGACGACATAGTCGCCGTAGTCCATATGCCCGGCCAGGTGCAGTTGGCGGATGCTGTCAGGCGGCAAGTTGCGGATGAACGTCCAGGCATCGAACCCATGGTTGCGCGAGCTGACGTACACGTTGTTGACGTCCAGCAGCAGCTGGCAGCCCGTCAGGTGAGCCAGGGCGTTGAGGAACTCCCACTCGGTGAATTCATCGGCCTTGGAGCGCACGTAGCTGGAGACATTTTCCAGTACCAACGGGCGCTGCAACACGTCTTGCACTTGACGCACGCGGCCAGCCACGTGGTACAGGCTTTCTTCGGTATAAGGCAGGGGCAGCAGGTCATGCAATTGATGGGCGCTGCCGCGGCTCCAGCACAGGTGATCGGACACCCACGCCGGTTGGATGCGCTCGGCGAGCTGTTTGAGCTGTTTCAGGTAATCAGTATCAAGGGCATGGGGTCCGCCGATAGACAGGGACACGCCATGCATCACCAGGGGATAGCGCTCGGCTATCGCGTCCAGGTAGTACAAGGCCTTGCCGCCCTGCACCAGATAATTCTCGGAGATCACTTCGAACCAATCCACGGCCGGCGACTGTTCAAGGATCTGCTGGTAGTACTCACTGCGTAGACCCAGGCCATAACCCAGGCTCGGAAGAGAAGCGGACATCATTCACTCCTGGGCAAAGTGTCCGCAGCGGTGGGGGGCATCCGCTGCGGGAGCACTCGGTTGCCGGTTATTCGCCGACGGTACCGCCAGCCTTGGTGCAAGCATCAGCGCTGGCTTGAACTTTGAAGCCTTGGCCTTTGCAAGAACCCTGGCCTTTGCAAGCGTGGTCCTTGGTTTTGCAATCGTTCTGGCCTTTGCAGGCGTTGATGCCGTAGCAGTGCACAGACATGTCAGCGGCTTGAGCCTGGGTGACAACACCAGCAAACATGGTAGCGGCGGCCATTGCGAGGGCGGCACCAGCAGCAGCGGATTTGAAGTTCATTTTTGTATCCTCATGATCGGTAGGGGTGTCGGTCTGAACGGATTGTTCAGTCTCGACATACCACTAGAGTGAGGTCCCTCATCGGCGTTACAGCCGTGTGCAAATATTTCTGAAAATTATTCGTCGAGCTTCAAAAGCGGTTCCTGGAAGCGTAGCAAACGCCCGGCGTTGCCCAGCACCAGCAACGTGCTGAGGTTATGCAGCACCGCTGCGATCATGGCGCCCGCCGCGCCCAACCAGCCAAATGCGGCAAATACCACGATGGCCAGCGTCCAGCCCAGGCCGATGATCACGTTGACCTGCAGCGTCTGCCGGCACTGACGACTCAAGCGCACGCAGGTGCCCAGGCGACGCAAGTCACTGCCGATCAGCACCACGTCTGCCGACGCCAGGGCGATATCCGCCCCGCCCGCCCCCATCGCCACAC
>NZ_JACARO010000168.1 GCF_013386585.1 Pseudomonas sp. P7548
TTTTGCCTGGGATGTGAGCTAGCGCGAGGCCTTGGCCGCTGGTTCATTGGCCTGTTCACGAATGGCCCGCTGAGTGTCCAGCACCTTGGCCAAGGCATTCTCGGCTTCCGGGCTCTGCTGCGGCACACGAATCGCCGCCGACACCAGGGTGATCAACTTGGCCATGACTTCGGCATCCGTCGCCGGACGGCCCAGGCTCATGGAGTTCATCAGCAGGCGCAGTTCAGTGCCCGCCATTACCCCGGAAATCGCCTTGAGGGCAAATTGCAGGCGCACGCCCAGCTCATTGCGCGGCAGGTCCGGCAAGGCCAGGGCAAAGGCTTCGAAGAAACGCTGGAACACCGGCTGGTAATGCACCTTCAGGTATTCCTGGATAAACGGCGATGTGTCGCTGTAGACCCGGCCTAGGAACCGGATGAACGAGCGCCCTTCCCCACTGGCGCTGGCCGGGTCGCTGCGCTCCAGGCCCATGGCCGGGGCAAACAGCACGCCGAGCAAGGTGTCGCAATCGAGCGGGCCGTCGGATTCGGCTTCGCAACGCGCGAGCAACTCCAGGCGCTGCTCGTTGAGCGGCTCCAGGCGTTGCATCAATAGGGTTTTCATCAGGGAATCCTTGTCCCCGAAGTGGTAATTCACGGCGGCCAGGTTCACCTGGGCACGCTCGGTAATCTGCCGGAGCAGCACGGCGTCATAGCCGTATTTGATGAAGAGAGCCTCTGTCGCATCCAGCAGTCGAGTCTTGGTAACGTTTGGAGCGCTGAGTTTCTTCGCGACCATAGGGGTTCCACGTGGGAAATATTGTTTTAAAAAATAATTTGATTTTTTATACCGGGGCGGCCTTTCGAAAGCAAGTAGTGACACTGCGCCATACTACTAAAAG
>NZ_JACARO010000169.1 GCF_013386585.1 Pseudomonas sp. P7548
TCGTCGCCGAGCAGCAGCTCGCTGGTAATGCCGACTTCCTTGGCCGTGCCCGGGTGCCAGCGGAACAGGTCCGCCAGGGGCAGCTCGATGCGGTAGCGCTCGCTCAGTTGGTCGAGCAGGCCGCCGATGCTGGCCGGTGCAGCCTGGCTGGCGAAGTAACCGCTGCGGCTGTCGTAGAGGGTGAAGTGCTTGCCGTTGTAGAACAGGCTGCGGCGCTTGCCGTCGCTTTCAACCGAGACGTGCAGCTTGTCGGGCTGGCGGGCCAGCAACCGGGTGCGGTGGCTGAACTCGATGACCTGGCCGTTTTCCAGTACCTGGTCGGTGTGGCTGCTGGCGTCGATACGAAACTGTTGCAGGCTGCGCAGGTAGGCCCCCATCTGGTCCAGGGCGGTGAGGGCGCGGGGCTCCATTTCTTCGCCCCAGACGCTGCTGCAAGCAACCAGTAGGCCAAGGATTACGACCCTGCGTGTGCGATGAAAACGCGACATGGCGCACCTCGTTCACAGCATGAAAGTGGGGATCACCGGGATAAACGACACGCGGAAATTCCAGCGGCTGCTGATCAGGTCGTCAGCGTGGATCACCGAGTACTGCACTTCACCGGAAATGCGCACCGGCAACTTGCCGAAATTGACGATGCGTCCGGCGCCGATGCCGATGGGGAAGTTGACCTTGTTGCCACCTTCGGCTTTCCAGTTGACGGTGACATTGGGCGTCATGCCCACCCGCCATTGCCCCGG
>NZ_JACARO010000170.1 GCF_013386585.1 Pseudomonas sp. P7548
GACCCTGGCCGGTGGCACCGCCCCTGAAATGGCATTTGGTGCGGGCGGCAACTACCTGGAACAGCTGAACAGCCAGATCGCCGAACTGGGCCTGACGGGTGTGATCGACTGGCGCTTGAACCTGCCGGCCGATGAGATCGCACAGACCATCCAGGCGCACCATGTGATGGTGCTGCCGTACCGTGAATCGAAAAAACTCGGCCTGCTGGGCCGCCAGCGTGGCACCAGTGGCGCGTTGTCCTGGGCCACAGCCTGCGGGCGCGGTGCGATCACTTCCAACGCCCGCGCGTTTGCCGAAGAAGTGGCAAGCGGCAACGGTGCGATCTTCCCCGAGGGCGATGTGGCGGCGTTGAGCGAGCAGTTGTTGCGCCTGGCGCGCACGCCGTTGCTGGCTCGGGACTGGGCGGAACGCGCCGGGGAAATCGGCCGCGAACGCCTGTGGCCCCTGACCGCGCAGAAATTCAAGCAGCTGTTCGAGCAGGCGATTGCGGGAGTTCCCTATGGCGCGTAAACGCACCTACCTGGCCACCCTTGCCGTCATCGCCGCCCTGGGCCTGACCGCCTTCCTGTGGGGGCGCCAGGCCGACGCCGAAAACCATGTGCTCAAGGGCAGCAAGGTGGTGGTGTGGAAAGACTTCCTGGGGGTGAACGCGCAGTTCCTGTGGTTCAGCCCCACGCTCTACCAGAAG
Source organism: Pseudomonas sp. P7548 (assembly GCF_013386585.1). Lineage (GTDB taxonomy): Bacteria > Pseudomonadota > Gammaproteobacteria > Pseudomonadales > Pseudomonadaceae > Aquipseudomonas. The sequence continues at coordinate 690 of NZ_JACARO010000170.1, forward strand.
CAGATCGACCGTCTCAAGGCGCTGGGCCTGGAGTGGGTGCGCCTGGACTTGCATTGGGATCAGCTGGAACCTGCGCAGGGCCAGTACCAGATCGCCACGCTGGATCAACTGGTGGGCAACCTGCAAACCAACCAGCTCAAGTCGGTGTTCTACCTGGTGGGCTCGGCGCCCTTCGCCACCACCGCGCCGGTGGGTGCGCCCTATCAGGACCAGTACCCACCCAAGGACCCGAACCTGTTTGCCAACCGCATGGCGTTGCTGTCCCAGCGCTACCCCAGCGTGAATGCCTGGCAGGTGTGGAACGAGCCCAACCTGCTCGGCTTCTGGCGCCCGGTGGCCGACCCGGCCGGTTACGCCACCCTGCTGACCGCCACCGCGGCCGCATTGCGCGCCGTGGACGCGAACAAACCCGTGGTGGCCGCAGGCATGGCGTTTTTCAGTGAGATGCCCAACGGCCAGACCATGTTCAGTGCACTCGGCGCGTTGGGGGTGGCGAGCCTCAATACCACCATTTCCTATCACCCCTACACCCAACTGCCCGAAGGCAACGACCCGTCCAACCTGGATTTCATCAGCAAGACCACCACACTCAATCAAGCGTTGCGTGGTGCAGGCGTGCAAACCCTGTGGAGCACCGAATGGGGCTGGTCCACCTACCCGGGGCCCAAGGACGCCCAGGACCTGATCACCCAGCAGGGCCAGGCCGACTACATCGTGCGGCGCGTGGCGCTGATGAGTGCTATGGATTACGACAAGATCTTCCTGTTCACCCTCAGCGACCTCGACCAACGCGCCAGCGTGCGTGACCAGTATTACGGCTTGCTGGACATCGACGCGAACCCCAAGCCGGCCTACACCGCGCTGAAGAACTTCCTCGATGT
>NZ_JACARO010000171.1 GCF_013386585.1 Pseudomonas sp. P7548
GGTGATGCGCAGGCTGCCGGCCGGTTTTCCACTCAGTTCCGACAGCTCGGCCAGGCCCGCTTCGATGCCGTCGAAATGCGGGCCGAGGCTTTCGAGCAAGCGTTCGCCCGCGTCAGTGGGCGCCACACTGCGGGTGCTGCGGGTGAGCAATTGCACGCCCAGGCGCGCCTCCAGCTTGCGCAAGGTGCGACTGAGCGCTGGCTGCGACACGCCCATTTGCGCGGCGGCTTTGGTAAAGCTGCGCTCGCGGGCGACGGTCAGGAAGGCTATCAGGTCATTCACGCCGTCGAGCACCATTGATACCTCTGGGTTATAGGTCCATTCCCATCATACCGTCTAATCATGAGTCAACGCCGCTGATAGATTGGCCCGCCTCGAAGAACGCTCACGGAGCAAAGGCCAGCACATGACCCACGTATTGATACTCGGCGCCACAGGCAACCTGGGCACCGCGACAGCACGCGCACTCACCGACCACTTCCCTGACGTGCGCCTGCGCCTGGCCAGCAGCCGCCCCGCAGGCGTGGCCAAACTGCAAGCGGCCTTCCCCGCGGCGCAGGCCGTGCAGGCCGACTGGTATGACCCGGCCAGCCTGCTAAAAGCCGTAGAAGGCACCGACAAGGTGTTTATCGTGACCCCGGATTTTGTCACCGATGAACTGCAAGTCACCCCCAACATCATCAATGCCATCAAGCGCGCGGGCGGCACGTCCCAGGTGATTCGCTTCACCGCGATTCCGCCCGGGCTCACCGCGCACGACCTGGCGCCGGAGTTTCTCGCGACCCGCTGCGGCGCCAACCTGCATACCTTGGCCAAGCCATTGCTCGACGCCAGCCGCTTGCCGGTGACCTACATCAACGCGGCGTGCTGGATCATGTTCAACCTGCCGTGGTTCGTGGCCAACGACGTAAAAACCAAACGCCAGTTCATCATGCCGTCCGTGAGCGATGCACCACGCCTGCACCTGTCGGAACTGGACATCGCCGCCGTCGCTGCGCGCATCATCGCCGACCCTGCCGCAGAGCACGTGGGCCAGGACTACCTGATCACCGGCACCGAGCGCCTCGACTACCGCCAAATCAGCGCCTTGCTCAGCGAAGTGATCGGCGAGACCGTGACCTACGTCGACAGTGACAGCACCTTGCGCGAAATCCTCGGTGATTATTTCGAGCCGGTCATGACCTATTACCGTCACGAAGTCGAGGCCTACAAGGACGTGCCGGTGACCGACACCGTGCAACAACTGACCGGCCGTG
>NZ_JACARO010000172.1 GCF_013386585.1 Pseudomonas sp. P7548
GGGGTGGGCGGGCGACACGAGATCCCAGATCGAGCCCCCAAGCATGAGGGCCAGACCGATATAGAGCAGCCAACCGCTCCGCCAGCCATAAGCCCGCATCAAAAACACCGCAGCCAAGACCAGGACAGGGCCTATCAGGCCGAGTGCAGTTCGCTGCCACTGCCGATGTTTGAGCCAGCCAAGGGAATTGACGAGCAGCGCCAGGGCCGCAAACAAGGGCAGTAGCGTGGTGATGAACAGGCCTTCCCACTGGCTCAAAAAGCCCAGACCGATTGCAGCGCCTAAGCTAGCCAGAGCAGGAAAACACGCGGCGCAGCCTAGGGCTGAAACCAGCACACCGACGGAACTGGCTTTGTCACCGATCCGCGTGAACAGATTGAGAGGATTTCTCATTGGTATTTCCTCCTATTGCTTGATGGTAGATGGATAGCCGGCATCCTCGGTCGCCTTGGTCAGGGCCTCGGAGTTGGTCTTGGCATCGTCGAAGGTCACGATGGCTTCGCGTTTCTCGAAACTCACCTCGGTCTTGGTCACGCCCTCGACCTGGGTCAGCGCTTTCTTGACCGTGATCGGACAGGCGGCGCAGGTCATGCCCGGTACCGACAGGGTGACGGTTTGGATGGCGGCCCACACCGGGGAAACCACGGCAATGAGCGCGAGAGCGGCAAACAGCTTTTTCATGGGAGACTCCTGCCTGATCAGTAAAACAACGGGAGGATGTAGGGGAAACCGAGCGCGACCAGCACGAGTGCCATCACGAGCCAGAAAATGAACTTGTAGGTAGTTCGTACCTGCGGAATTGCGCAGGTCTCACCGGGTTTGCAGGCTTGAGCCGGGCGGAAAATGCGCCGGTAAGCGAAGAACAGCGCCAACAATGCCGCGCCGATGAAAAACGGGCGGTAGGGCTCCAGAACGGTGAGATTACCGATCCAGGCGCCGCTGAAGCCCAGGGCAATTAGCACCAGCGGGCCCAGGCAGCAGGTGGACGCAAGGATCGCCGCCAGACCTCCAGCGAGGAGTGCACCACGGCCCTTTTGTGATTCAGACATGGGTTCAACCTTTCGAATGTTTGATCGATGGGTTAAGGTTATTTCCGTAGTCAGGTACGGAGTCAAGCGGTATGAAAAACACTGCGGAAAGCCTGACCATTGGCGTCTTTGCCAAGGCAGCCGGGGTTAACGTGGAAACCATTCGGTTCTATCAACGCAAAGGGCTGTTGCCCGAACCGGACAAGCCCTACGGCAGCATTCGTCGCTACGGCGAGGCGGATATTGCACGGGTGAAATTCGTGAAGTCCGCACAACGGCTGGGCTTCAGCCTCGATGAAGTGGCCGGACTGTTGCGGCTCGATGACGGTACGCACTGCAATGATGCGCGTGTGCACGCCGAGCAGAAGCTCGAAGACGTGCGGGGGAAACTTGCGGATCTGCGGCGGATCGAGTTGGTCCTGGCGCAGTTGGTTGATGACTGTTGCGCGAGCCACGGGACGGTTAGCTGCCCGCTGATCGATTCGCTGCATGGAATAGATAGCCACGAAAACTTCGCGCCTTAGCCTACGATTTCCCGTTTCATTGCCCCCCTGTTTGTCGGCTTGAACAGGAAAAGAGCGGCGCTCAATGAGCCCCGTTGACTGGCCAAACCTACGGTCTGCTTTTAGCCACGCTCTTACCCTACAGAGCCGAGAGTCCTGATCACTTCGAATGCAAATGATTGGTCAGTTGCAACGCAAATGGGTGGTCAAGTGGGGTGCAATTTCGCAGTTTTTGAGTGTGAGCGCGTCAATCAGCGGTTAAAGGGGATTAAGGTCTGAGATGCAAGGCGGTGTAGTTCGGACGCTTAC
>NZ_JACARO010000173.1 GCF_013386585.1 Pseudomonas sp. P7548
GTCGGCGCGCAGTTTGTCGAGGGCCTTGTTCACCGCGTCGAGCAGTTCAGGCTCGCCTTTGCGCAGGGCAATACCGGCTTCCTGGCGGGAGAAGGCGTCGCCGGCAGTGGCGGTGTCCGGGGCTTTCTTGGCGTATTCCAGGGCGGCCAGACGGTCGATCAGGATGGCGTCGATACGGCCGATACGCAGGTCCTGGAACTTGGTCGGGTCATCGTTATAGGTCTTGATGATGGCTTTAGGCTGGTTGTCCTTGAGCCATTGTTCGTAGTTGGTGCCCAGGCCTACACCGACTTTCTTGCCGGCCAGGTCGTCGGCGGTCTTGATGCTGTCGACGTTCTTTTTCAGGACCAATGCCTGGATACCGGACACGGTGTAAGGCTTGGAGAAGTCGTACTTCTTCTTGCGCTCTTCAGAAATGGTGACCTGGTTGACCACGGCGTCCAGGCGCTTGGATTCCAGCGCGGCGAGGATGCCATCCCAAGGGGTGGCCTGCAGCTTGACCTTCACGCCCAGCTCCTTGGCCAGGGCTTCAGACAGTTCCACTTCAAAGCCGCTGAGCTTGCCGCTTTCGTCGACAAAGCTGAACGGTGGGTAGGTGCCTTCCAGGCCGATCTTGATCTCGCCCGCTTTCTTGATGGTGTTCAACTGCTCGCCAGCAACCGCCTGGCCC
>NZ_JACARO010000174.1 GCF_013386585.1 Pseudomonas sp. P7548
CAAGCCCGCTCCCACAGGTTTAACCGCGTTGGGTCAATTGGCTGGTCATGAACGTCAATCCCCCCATGTAGGAGAGCGTTGGATCAGTAGCCGACGGTGAAGCGTTGGCGTGAATGCTTCGGCGTTTCCACTTCGTCGATCAGGGCGATGGCGTAGTCGGCGAAGCTGATCCAGCTGCGGCCTTCGCTGCTCACCAGCAGGTCATCCTGGCCCAGGCGGAACGCGCCGGTGCGCTCGGTTTCGACAAACTCCGCCGACGGCGACAGGAAGGTCCAGTCCAGGTCTTTTTCCTGGCGCAGTACGCTAAGAAACTCGGCGCCCGCGCTGGCTTCGGCTTTGTACTCGGCTGGGAAGCCCGGGCTGTCGATCACGCGGCCACCGCCTGGCAGCAGCAGCGAACCGGCACCGCCCACCACCAGCAGGCGCTTCACGCCGGCCTTTTTCACCGGGCCGATCACGGCGCTGGCGGGCAGGGTGGCGAAGTGCGCGGCGCTGATCACC
>NZ_JACARO010000175.1 GCF_013386585.1 Pseudomonas sp. P7548
TTACTCGTTACGAGTATGCCGATGGGCTGCATCTGATCAGCCGTCGTATTAATTCCGACGGCACCCAAGTCAAGTATCGCTACGACAATGCGCGGTTGTTGCTGACTGAAATCGAAAATGAAGTCGGTGAGACCTATGGATTGCAGTACCACCCCAATGGCCTGATCCAGCAGGAGATAGGGTTTGACGGTCAGCGCACGGCTTATGTCTACGACCTCAACGGTAACCTGCAGGAAAAGACCGAACACGGTGACGACGGCAGTCAGCTGGTTACTAAATACCAGCGCGATCCTGCTGGCCGCCTCGTAAGAAAAACCCTCCCCGACGGCAAAACCGTCGACTACACCTACGACCGCCAGGGCAACCTTCTCGGCGTCGAAGATGGTCACTGGGCGCTGGCCTACGAATACGACAGCCAAAACCGCCTCACCGCCGAACACCAAGGCTGGGGCACCTTGCGCTACGGCTACGACGCCTGCGGCCAGTTGCAAAACCTGCGCCTGCCCGACAACAACCGCCTGGTCTTCAATCATGCCAAGGGCGGTCACCTCGCCACCGTCGAACTCAATGGTGAAGTGCTCACCTCCCACCTGTTCAAAGCCGGCCAGGAACACCAGCGCCAACAAGGCCAGCTCCTCAGCCACTACCACTACGACGACCAACAACGCCTGCACGCCCACACCGTCACCCAGCAGGAACACCACCTCTACGCACGCCACCACACCTACGAC
>NZ_JACARO010000019.1 GCF_013386585.1 Pseudomonas sp. P7548
CGCCATGGACCTCGCCACCCTCTCCCTTTTCCTCCCCGCCTGCTTCGCCCTGAACATGGCGCCCGGCCCGAACAACCTGTTGTCGGTGAGCAACTCCACCCGCTACGGCTACCGCACTTCGTGCCTGGCGGGTATCGGGCGCCTGCTGGCCTTCGCCGGAATGATCGCGCTGGCATCTGCGGGTTTGGCGGTGGTGCTGCAAACCTCGGAGCTGTTGTTCTACGGGATCAAGATTCTGGGGGCGGCGTATCTGTTTTACCTGGCCTTCCAGTTGTGGCGGGCCAATCCCCAGGCAGAGGCGGAATCGGCTACGGCCAAGGTGGGATTGTGGGCGCTGGCGCGTCAGGAGTTTCTGGTGGCGGCGGGCAACCCAAAGGCCATCCTGATCTTCACCGCATTCCTCCCGCAATTCGTGGTGCCGGGCCAGCCGATCACGCCGCAATTCGCCCTGTTGGGTGCGATGTTCCTGGCACTGGAATGGATTGCCATCAGTGCCTACGCCTACATGGGCCTGCACATGCGTCGCTGGTTTGCCGAGCCCCGTGGCAAGCGGATTTTCAACCGTTGCTGCGCGGGGCTGTTGTCGGCGGCGGCGACGGTGCTGCTGATGGCGCGCCGGGCTTGAACCCGAAGGCACTCAAGCGCTTGATGCCACACGCGTGGTGATTGCTGCGAGCCATTACGGCTGTTGCTGAATGAGCGGCATCAGCCCGTTATGGCCCGCGTCGGGAATGACCAGCAACGCCTTGTCTTGGGCGTGGGTCGCTGCATCCAACAGCCGCTCGGGGATTTCCAGCGGGATGACGTCGTCCTGCTCCCCGGCGATCACCAGCAGCCGGCCTTTGAACCGGCTGAGAATATCCCACGCATCGCTATCGGCCCAGCTGCGGTGCTGGCGGATGATCGCCGAAAACAAAGGGCCAAACGGTACCTTGTAAGCCTCTGGGGTGTAGATGCCCGGCACCACCAGAACCAACGTCTGGGCTTCCAGGGTTTCACTCAACCGCACCGCGTTATAGGCCCCCATGCTGATGCCGATCAAGGCGCTGGGCCGCACCCCGCTGTGCCGAATCACGGATAGCGCCTGCTGCTCGCGCCGGTGAAGGGAAGAGTCGGCGAACACACCACCAGTTTGCCCATGACCGATGCAGTCCAGGGCCGTGGAGCCAATGCCCTGTCCATGCAGAGTGTGTCGCACGTCCGCGAACACCGAGCGGCAGCGCGTACCGCCGCCGTGAAAGCAAAACAGATGAGGGTTGCGTTCGCCTGTCAGGATATCAGCGTGCAGCGTGTGGTTTTCGAAGGGGACGGTGAATTCGAGCGGTTGCATGGGGTGCAGGATTCCCAGTGGGCAGGCAGACCGCAATTATGCCCGTTCAAGTGACCGTGCCGTAGAACTCCGTCACTGCAGGCTTTTATTAAAATCCACGGCACGCCCAATCGCTCTGGATCGTCTAGGCTTGCGGCTAAACCCGTCCGCCCCTAAGCGACCGCAATTGACCGACTCATGGAGTGAGTATGTTCATCGCAAATGCCAGCGCCATACACCACGCACTCACGTGCTTGAGCGAGGCACAGAGCCCCGAGCGCCCTATCAAACTGGCAGTTGCCTTTTGGGGCGACGGCGCCGAAGGCCTGATTCGAAACGACAGGCAGTACAGGATCCTATGCAACCTCTCGACTGGCGGCACCAATCCAACGGTTATCCAGGCGCTTCTTGAGCGGCCGAACACAGAGATTCGCCACCTCCCCAACCTTCATGCAAAGGTTTCCCTGTTTGAGCATGCAGCGCTGGTCTCGTCGGCAAACTTTTCTCGAAATGGGCTCTGGTTTGAAGCAGAGCCCAGTGGCGGCTGGGAAGAAGCTGCATACGAGTTGGACGACCACGAGAGGGGCTTTGCCGAGGCGGAGCGCTGGTTTGAAGCGCTCTTTGAGAAAAGCCTGACCATTTCGCAGGACGTGCTACGTGAAGCCCAAAGCATGTGGTCGGCTCATGTTGGCGTAACGATGCGAGCCGATCCGCCAGAACTTGCAGAAAGCGACCTGTTCGAGCCATCTATCAAGCCTCGCAACCGGCTGCGCATGGCCGCGCCGTGGCTGGTGCAGGTCTTCTCAAAGATCGAGACCGTGAACAACAACAGCTGCTACGTTCCCGCCTATGTCGCAAACTTGCTCTGGACACAGTCCGGAAAAACCATCGAATGCAATATTCCGGAGCGGCCCACGCTGAGATATCCAGACCAGGTGTGGGAGCTGGCCATTAAGAAAAGCAAACAGCACCGGCTCAGGATGATTGAGCTGTTGCACACCGTGATTAACGACGAAGGTGTACTACCTGCCGTGAAATACTGGGCCTTACAATGCCTGCAAACACTACCCACCCCTTCACCAAAGCAGACCGCCACACCACGATGAACACCGCCCCCTAAACACGTAACGGTTCTAAGCGCCAGTTCTGTCGCCGTCAATCGTTGAACAAGGTCCAGCCATGGCAAATACCGGCGAAGTCTTTTGCCGAGAAAAACAGTGTTAACTCTTCGGGGTCGAAGGGCTTGTGCAACCAATGCCCAGGAACAGGGCCTCGCGTTATCAGGTATTCCAGACGGTAACGCCGAACAGCATCTGACCTGAAGGTGTTCGAATTCAACGCAACCGTGTCTGCGGGGTCAAGCGCCCACAGTTTTTCGACCAGAGGGTCGTTACCTACCACCTCTGTGGCGACTTCAATCAGGTGTCGAGCATGAAGTTTCTTTAGAAGCCTTGCACTTCTTGCCATCAGGCGACCTTCCCATCGTCCGTGTGTCGGCCAATGGTACTGCAATGGGGTGATGGATAAAGGTGTGGTCCGCGCTCAAACAGCGTTATGCGCAGCGATATTCCGATACTGCCCCTTGAAGTACAGCAACGGCTGCGCCCCAGGTTCTTGCAGGTTCAATGCTTTAACTTCACCAATCACGATCAGGTGATCACCCGCCGCGTGCTCGGCGTGAATTTCACAATCCAGCCAGTGCAGGCTGCCGGCGATGATTGGATTGCCCAGCGGCGACGTATGCCAGTCTACGTTGTGCCATTTGTCCGTGCCTCGCCGAGCGAACTGATTGGAAATACCCACCTGTTCGCCTGACAGAATGTTGACCGCGAAACGACCGGCCTGGCGAATCCTGGGATAGCTCGCCGAACTGGACATGACGCTGAATGACACCAGCGGCGGGCTCATGGACACGCTGTAGAACGACTGGCAGGTAAAGCCTATCGGTTCGTCATCAAGGTAGGAGGTAATCACCGTGATACCGGAGGCGTAGTGCCCAAGCGCTTCGCGAAAGTGCAGTGGCTCGATAGCGGTAGGGAGACGTGACATAGAAAGCCTTGAATAGTCGGTGGCGTTCGAACGGGCAAAGTGAGCACGGAAGAAGGCCGGCGAGGGTTAACTCCACCGCCCTCCTCCGGCGTTCGCTCAGCCTCTGTTCAACAGCTCTCTGCGAACGATGTCTGCACCGGCGCTCAGGGCGTTCAGCTTGCCTCTTGCCACATGACGAGGCAGAGGCGCCATGCCGCAGTTCGTGCACGGGTAAAGCTTGTCGGCGTCCACAAACTGCAGCGCTTTGCGCAGGGTATTGGCGACTTCCTCGGGTGTTTCAATGGCATGGTTGGCCACGTCAATAGCGCCGACCATCACTTTCTTGCCGCGAATCAGCTCAATCAACTCCATGGGCACATGGGAGTTGTGGCACTCGAGCGAAATGATATCAATGCTGGATTTTTGCAGCTTGGGGAACGCCTCTTCATATTGACGCCATTCCGAGCCCAGCGTCTTTTTCCAATCGGTATTGGCCTTGATGCCGTAGCCGTAGCAGATATGCACGGCGGTTTCGCATTTAAGGCCTTCGATTGCACGCTCCAACGTGGCAACGCCCCAGTCGTTTACCTCATCAAAGAACACGTTAAACGCGGGCTCATCAAACTGGATGATGTCGACACCGGCCGCTTCCAGCTCCAGGGCTTCCTGGTTGAGGATCTTGGCAAATTCCCACGCCAGTTTTTCACGGCTCTTGTAGTGGTTGTCGTACAGCGTATCGATCATGGTCATCGGGCCAGGCAGTGCCCATTTGATCGGCTGGTCTGTTTGCTGGCGCAAGAACTTGGCATCGTCAACAAACACCGGCTTTTGACGCGCAACGGCGCCCACCACGGTCGGAACGCTCGCGTCGTAACGATCACGAATCCTGACGACCTCGCGCTTCTCGAAATCCACGCCACTGAGGTGTTCAATAAACGTCGTCACAAAGTGCTGGCGTGTTTGCTCGCCGTCACTGACGATATCAATGCCCGCCTGTTGTTGCTCTTGCAGCGCCAAACGCAGGGCGTCTTGTTTGCCTTCAACCAACTCATCATCTTGCAACTTCCAAGGCGACCAGAGTTTCTCTGGCTCTGCCAGCCAGGACGGTTTAGGCAAGCTGCCAGCGGTTGAAGTAGGTAACAACTTTTTCATCATGAACAACCTTGTACGTTTAATTAATCAAAGCGCGCAATGAGCGGACCAGTGTTCAAGCACAGCCTGGTAAGGCTTGATGAAGTTCTCTTCAACAAACTTCCCCTGCTCGATGGCCAGGCGACTGCGTTCTTCTCGGTCATAGACAATCAGTGTCAGCGAGTAATCCTGGTGACTTAAACTGGGCTGGTAGGATTTACCGGCGGCCGAATTCGCGTTGTAGATCTCAGGACGGTAAATCTTCTGGAAGGTGTCCATTGTGCTGATGGTGCTGATCAGTTCGAGGTTCGTGTAATCCCCCAGCAAGTCACCCGAGAAATAGAACGCCAGCGGCGCAACACTGTTGGGCGGCATGAAATAGCGAACCTTCAAGCCCATTTTCTGGAAGTACTCGTCTGTCAGCGAGTATTCGTCCTGCTGGTATTCCACCCCCAGCACAGGGTGCTGGTTTTCTGTCCGGTGGTAGGTCTTGCTGCTGGACACACTCAGGCAGATCACCGGCAGCTTGTTGAAGTTGGCCTTGTAGGCGCTTGAGTTCACGAAATGCTTGAACAGCTTGGCGTGCAGGTCCCCGAAATTGTCGGGGGTGCTGAAGCCTGCGCGGTCCTTGTTATGCCCCAGCAACAGCACGCTGAAGTCATAATCGCGCACATAGGAGGAGAAGTTGTTTCCTACAATCCCTTCAATACGCTCGTCCGTTTTGCGATCGATAATATTGGTTTTCAATAGTTCAATCAGCGGAATGGGTTTACCGGTGCTGTCGGTATTGACGTCCATTTCGACGGAGATGATTTCGAGTTCAACCGAATAACGATCGCCTTTTGGGTTATCCCAATGCGCCAGGGCATTGAAGCGGTTATCAATCATCCGCAAGGTGTTGCGCAGGTTTTCCTGGCGGCTCTTCCCGCGCGCCAAGTTGGCGAAATTGGTGGTAATGCGCGTGTTTTCGGAGGGGTGATAATGTTCGTCAAATTGAATGCGCTTGATAGCAAATGTAAAGTCTGTACTCATTTTAATTTCACACCCGTACACCCGAAACAACACCTGAACTTATCGACTGATAGCTTCTGGTCTTGCTCAGCAATATTAATAGTCTCAATCATTAAGGCTATTTTAGGTCGAGCCTTTGCTTGATAGATAATGAATTGATTTCACTGAATCTTTAGCGCTCCTCATGGTGTGTACGATTGCGCTCAAGCCTTCAACTGTCATGATTTGCGCCAATGCTTGAAGGGCAACAGCACGGACTCACAGCAGCCAGGCAAGGAGCATTTCAATGATTCGCAAGGCACTAGTCTCTGATGCAAACGCCATTGCCCAGGTGCATATCCGCAGCTGGCAAGAGGCCTACCGTGACCTGATGCCGGCCGACTACTTGAGCGCGCTGGATACCACCCTGGCTCGGCGTGAATCGCTCTGGGTTCGCTCGATTGAATCGGGCGAATCCGGTGTATGGGTGGCGGAGCAGGACCAGCAGGTGGTTGGTTGGGTATCTGTGGGAGACAGCCGCGATGATGACGCCGAGGTCAATACGGGTGAAGTCATGGCCATCTATGTCTTGGCCGGGTACTGGCAAACGGGTGTCGGGCGGGCGCTATGGAACGTCGGCGTGCAGCATTTACGGCAGCAAGGTTTTACGCGAGTGACGCTGTGGGTGTTGGCGCTGAATGAACGGGCGATTCAGTTCTATCGCAACGTAGGATGCGTCGAGGAACCTGGCAGCGAGCGCAATCTGATAAGGGGCGGTGTTAGCCTTGCGGAAGTGAGGTACGGGTTGCTCTTGCCCACGTAAACTGGCCTTGTTCGCGCTCCGACACATAGACACCCGGTTTCGCAGGAGGATCCTCCTTGTAGTGAGCGAGCTTGCTCGCGCCAGCCAACACAGATACCGCGATTCTTCAGGCAGATTGGCACCGCTCAATTTTGGATTGCGGCGCGCCCGGCGCAGGGCAAGTCTGCTCACTACAGTTATACGAGTCGGATGATGGGAAATCCGTCTTCCACGCCTGGCGCGCCGTTGAGGTGCAGCGCTGTAAATACCTCCTGCGTACACTGGCCCCACAGCGCGAACTTTGTCGCCGACATGCCATCCTCCTCCCGCACGTAGGTCGCATCGGCGCCAGCACGAAGCAACAACAATGCTATTTCACTGCCCTTCTTTTTCCCCCGGGAGCACGCAACCAACAACGGGGTAAGCGCTAAGTCTCCAGGCTTATCCAAGGGCGCCCCCAGTTCAATCAAGAACTTCACCATCGGAATCCGCAGATGGTCCACGGCGGCATACATCGCATCATCGAGGGTGGCTCCGGCCTGGATCAGCAGTTTCAATTCATTGATCTGGCCATTACGGGCTGCCGATTGTATGGCGGTGTCACCGTACCGGCCGATAGCGTTGACCTGCGCGCCACGTTCCAACAGCAGCTTGACCAATGAAAGCCGTCCGCAGCCGCATGCGCTGATCAGGGGGAAACCATGCTCATCGCCTTTTGCAGCATTCGCCCCGAGGTCCAGTGCTTGACGAACCAACACCTCGTTCCCGTAATGGGCCGCCTTGATGACGATACGGTCTACGTCTTCTGCAAAGTCATAGTCAGGGCCCAGAATCGGAAGAATGTCTTCCAGGGTACCGTGCCGGGTGACGTCGCCGATAAGCTGATCGCGTTGATAACTCATCCTTGTCTCCAAAGTGCTTTCCGTGCCTTGGGTTGTAGCGCGAGTTCCAAGAAACAGCAAGTCAGTCACCCTGAGTTGATCAGTCGGGTGTTTCAGGCAGTACGAGCCTAATGCTTCAACACTGCGACTATATAAAAAGTGTCCCTGGCCTAGGCGCTTCGATTGGTAGAACCGACGCCGACTGCCGATTCTTGGCCGTAGGAGATATGAACGCCGCGCCTCGCTTTGGATAGGGCTGTCACATGATGTTCCTTCAACGTGACTGAGGCTTGGGGTTAGCACACATCGCAAACCAATGGTTCTACGAAATGCGTCAAAAGTGGATCTTTTACTGATCCATTTATCCTCTATAGTCGCCCAGCGCCCTAAACATTTAACAGTGTTCGTTAGTTCATTGACGGAAAGTTGATATGAAGTATAAAAAGTATTCCATGGGTCTCGGCGCGTCTGCCCTTTTAGTGTTGTCAGCGCTGCGCCTGTCCACTCACCAACCCCCTACCCGGGAAGATTTTGTAAAATACCCCTCTCTACGACAGCACTGGTTCACGGTATGCGACTCCCGCAGCAACCTTGCAGACGTTAATGAGGAAGGATGCAAGCATTTACACGAATGGCAGGCAGCCAATGAGTTACCGGTACTGGACAATTTGATGAATCAAAACCTGGGTAAATAGCTAACAGCGGTAGTTAGTAGCATCCCATGCTTCACGTCTAGCGTGATTAAACCGATTGCTAGTTATACGACTCCACAGCATCCACCACCTGCGCCGCCATTCCTTCAACAGCGCCCTCCCCGTCAATCCGCAGAACAGGCACCGTCTGCTCTGTAATCCACACTTCGTGCCGCGCTCTATTGCGCCCGGAAAAGTGGGGATCGTCATACTGCGAAGCCCATTCGCGAAAGGCTACGTGTATCTCGTGCATGTCGCCACCGGGTGCGATGCGATCACCAAAACGTGCCTGCTCACGTGCTGCCAGCCGCTTGAGGCGCACCGGCGTTGGTGTGTCCACAAACACGATGAGGTCGGCCTCGGCGATCAACACATCACCCCACACGTTGCACGAGCCCGTCAGCACCCAGTCATCGTCCCCGCGCGTTTGTTGAATCAAGCTCACGCGATCTTCAGGCGCACGCTTGGTGGTGTACGGCGGGTCCGTGGGCATCCAGTAAAAGTCATCGACATCGACTTGTCGCAAGCCGAGCAACGTTGCGAGGGCGCGCCCCAGCGTCGTCACGCCCGCGCAAGAGGCGCCGGTGATGTAGATCCGCATGTGCTCTCCATGAATGTAAAACGGCGTTGGATGCTACAAGAAAACTCGGCCGCACACCTTACAGGCCAACAATGACCGTTTGTGTTCGCCATCGCCCATGCCATCGTGCGCCAACCTCGTTACACTGCCCCTCCACCTCACGAACGGATTCGACTGTGCGCCGCTACTCAACTGCCCTCGGGGTTCTGGTTCTTGGCCTGCTGGCCTACCTGGTCATCACCTTCTCTATCACCCTATGGCGTAACCCGCACAGCCTCACCCTGTTGATCGGCGGCTTCTATGACGAAGGCGTGATATTTCCTAAAGACCCGGTCAAAGCGGCAACCTGGTACTTGCGCGCAGCCGAAAATGGCGAGGCGCTCGCCGAGTACAAGACCGGTATCTTTTTCTTTGAGGGCAAAGGTGTGCCGGCTGATAACGCCAAGGGCTTTGAGTGGATGACCAAATCCGCCCAGCAGGGATTCCCGAGCGCCGAGTTTTACCTGGGATTTGCCAATCTGAATGGCCTGGACACACCGGCTGATCCGGCTCAAGCCGCAAAGTGGTTTCGCAAAGCCGCCAAACAAGGCCATGCCAAGGCCCAATACCATCTCGCAAAACTGTATGCGTCAGGTAGGGGTGTAAAGACCAACGACCAGCGCGCTTTTTTCTGGGCGAGCAAGGCGAGCGCCGCCGGTATCGTCGACGCTCATTTGCTGCTGGCAAGCCTTTATTTATTGGGACGGGGTACGCCGGTCGACCTTCAGCAGTACGTGAGTCTACTCACGCTGGCAGCCAACGCTGGCAACACCGACGCCTACGAAATGCTCGGAACCTCCAGCCTCGACGGAACCGGCATGCCTGTTGATGCACTCGCCGCCGTGCAGTGGTTCACGCGCTCTGCCGAGCAGGGCCGGGCCAATGCACAGTACATCCTCGGCAGACTCTATAGCGACAGCGGTAAATTGCCGGTCGACTATCCGCTGGCAAACCGTTGGTTTTTGAAAGCGGCCGCACAAGGCCACGCCTTCTCAACCGCGACCCTCGCGATGAATATGGACACCGGCCGCGGTTTTCAGCGCAGCAAGGTCAAGGCGTGCGCGCTCCTGCGCGTTGCGCTGAAACAGCGTCCGCCGAGCCAGGAAGAAGACATGCGCAGTCAACTGGAACACGAGGAAAAGAGCTTGTCGCCGCAACAACTTGAGCAAGTTGCGGCGCTGGAAACCCTCTATTCAACGCCCGAGGGACTTGGGCAATTGTCTGGTGAAATAACCGGCGAACAATAAGCAGACAGATCGCAGGCTTACCTTCATGTAGAACTGACGTTGCCCGCCATCCTGGACGAACGCTTTTAAACCACAGAGGAGCGCCCCATGACCCGCGATCAACTCGCCGCCCTTTACCAAAGCTACATCGATTGCCTCAACCGCCAGGACTGGGCGCACCTGGGGGACTTCGTGCACCCTCAGGTGACCTACAACGGCATCACCGTCGGCCTTGACGGCTACCGCGCCATGCTCGAACGGGACTTTCGCGAGATCCCCGACCTGGTGTTTCGCATTCAGTTGCTGGTGGCCGACCCACCCACGGTGGCCAGTCGGTTGAATTTCAAGGTCAGCCCCAGGGGTGAATTTTTCGACCTGCCGATCAACGGCAAGACCGTGACCTTCGATGAAAACGTATTCTACGAAGTCATCGATGGGAAATTCGCGCACGTCTGGTCAGTCATCGATAAGGCGGCGATAGCACAACAGCTTTGATGGAGGGCGCCAGCCATGGAGAACCCGCTGTTCACCTTTACCACCCAACCCTACCCGCCACGCCAACGCTTCGACGTGTGGCGGGAGGAAGTGAACGCGATCTTCGATATCACCATCAACGAGCCGGACGCCGCCGCCTTCAATTACCGCCTGGCCACCGGTTACCTGGGCGCGCTGCTGATGGGCTGCGGCGCCTGGGATGGCACCGGCGCCCCGGTGCCTTACCGGGTCAAGCGCTCGGCCCAGATGATCCGCCGTGACCACCTCGACCATTACTACCTGTGCCTGGGCCTGTCCCATTCGATCAACGGCACCGCAGGCCGCGCCACTTTGACGGCCGGCAATTCACAGATCTACATCCTCGACCTGGCCCGTGAACTGGATTGCCTGATCACCGCCGGCGACACGGTGATCCTCACCATCCCCCGCGACCTGCTGGCGCCTGGCCTGGGCCACAAAGACCTGCACGGGCAGGTGCTGCAAGGCGGCTTGAGCGAGTTGCTGGCCGACCACATGCGCGCCTTGCAACATCGCTTGCCACGGCTGCTGCCCGGGGAAATCCCCCACGCGCAACAGGCCACCCTGGGCATGGTCTCGGCCGCCATCGCGCCGTCGCTGGCGAACCTGCACATGGCCGCGCAGGAGATCGACCACACCCTGCTCAACCGTGCCCGTCGCCTGATTGAACAGCACCTGCGCAGCCCCGAGTTGTCCCCCACTTTCCTGTGCAAGCAGTTAGGCATTTCGCGGGCGCACCTGTACCGGTTGTTCAGCCAGGAAACCGGCGTGGCAGCGTACATCCAGAAGCGCCGGTTGAACCGGGCACGGGTGATGATCCAAAGCGACAGCGGCACGCGGCATCGGGTCTCCGGCCTGGCGTTCCAGTTCGGGTTCAAGAGCGATGCGCACTTCAGCCGCGCGTTCAAGCAGGCTTTCGGCTACTCCCCCCGAGAGGCCCGGGACGTGGCGGGCGTACACGCCAAACAGGGCCAGGTGAACCGGCATGATGGCTTTTCGCTGCGATCCATTCTGGGCCAAATGACACCCGCGTGAGACAGCCAGGCAAGTAATTGAGACGCTGGGACAGGAAGATTTTTTCCGCGTTTTTTTCGCCGTTTTATGATTGGCCTCAGTTTCAGAGCCCTGAATCAACGGAGGAAATCATGGCCCGTCGTGCACTTATTCGTAACGCCATCACCCCACTGGTCGCTGCTGTTTTGCTGTCGGGCTGCGCCGGTGGCAACAACGGCCTCAGCAGCCTCAACGGCCTGTCCATACCCGGTATCCAGGGCAAGTCAGGGCCGGACATTTCGTTGTTCGACACCACCTACGTGCGCACCCATATCGTGTCGGGCAAGACCACTGCCCAACAGCTCAAGGCGATGTACGGCGAGCCGCAGAACCAGTCGATTGCATCCGACGGCACCGAAACCTGGGACTACTCCCCTTCCACCACCGCCAACGCCTCCATGCGGCACTTGCTCGGGCTGGTGTCCAACCATATCCCCGGCAACACCTACGACAACGCCATCGACACGCGGCGCACCGCCATTGACAACATCGCTCCCGAACAACAGAACCGCCGCCTCAACATCCACCTCAACAATGGCGTGGTCAGGGACTACACCATCATGTAGCGCCCGCAGGCACAGCCATTGTCTAGACTCCATGGACCCATCCCCCCATGGAGCCAGACGATGAACCACAAAAATACCCTATGCCTCTGGTACAACGGCACCGCCCTCGAAGCCGCCACCTTCTACGCCAAGACCTTCCCGGACAGCGCGGTGCACGCCGTGCACCATGCCCCCGGTGACTTCCCATCGGGCAAACAGGGCGACGTGCTGACCGTCGAATTCAGCGTGATGGGCATTCCCTGCCTGGGCCTTAACGGCGGTCCGGCGTTCTCCCATAGCGAGGCTTTTTCATTCCAGGTGGCCACCGATGATCAAGCCGAGACCGACCGCCTGTGGAATGCCATCATCGACAACGGCGGCCAGGCAAGCGCTTGCGGCTGGTGCAAGGACAAGTGGGGCCTGTCTTGGCAGATCAGTCCGCGCGCATTAGTCGCTGCGGTCACTCACGCCGACCCGGCGATCGCCAAGCGTGCCTTCGACGCGATGATGACCATGACCAAGATCGACATTGCCGCGATTGAAGCGGCGGTGGCCGGCCGCTAGGGCTTGGCGCTCAGTGTTTTCAACATCGCCTGGGCCGCCAGGGCGTGCACCTTGCGCGTGGGATGCCATTCATCCCAGTAGTAATGCGCATCGGGGTCGGCACAGGCCGGTTTCACCTGCGGGTAAGTGGCCTGGCAGGGCGTATCCAGGTCCTTGAAGCCGCTGGCCTCAGGGTTGGCGCGCAACGCGTCGCTGAACGCCAGGTGATCAAAGTAAGTGACCTTTGCCTCTAACGCAGCCAGGGCTACAGGCAGCTTTTGCTCGAGCAACTGCTGGTATCGTTTCGCATGCTCGACCTGATTGCCCTGCACCACCGCCGGGACATGGCTCAGATCCGTGGTGCCCACCACCATCACATGCCCGGCGCCGGCAGCAATCAATTGCTCGGTGGCCTTGCGGATATTGGCCAGGCTGACCTCACTCAGCGCCTCGACCGATTCGGGATGGGTGAAGTCGGCCCATTCGAAAAAGTCGTTGGCCGAGATGAAAATGAAATACAGCGCCTTGGGGTCGGCCTTGTGGTCCGGCGCAGTCTTCAGGTAATCGGCGACTTGTCCCAGCACGCCGGTGTCACGCGCCGGCATCATCCAGGCGTAGTAGTTGCCATGGCCGCTCTTGGCGCCGCCGACGGCATAGTCGGTCAGTGTTACTTTCAAGGCCGTCGCCAAGCCTTCCACCGCTGTCGGGCCATTGCTCCAGCGGCCCTGCCAATACAACTCGCCCGGTAGTGCCTGGGCGTCCTTGACCTTCTGCTGCACCAAGTGCGCCGTGAAGGCAGCGCCCGCGCCGTTGTCCGAATAACTGTCGCCAAAAGCATAGAGGTGGTCGTAGGTCGACGCGCCAAAGGCGCTCGATGCACAAAAAGCCAGGGCCGTTGCCAAACACGCGCGTCGAATCATCGAGGTTCTCCCAGAGTGTCTGCAAAGACTACCCGCTCGGCAAACGCACGCCGCCGCCATTGCGACTCGGGCATAGCTGGTTGCGGCTTCGAACCGGCTATACAGATAAACCCGTGGCCGTTAGGCTTGCCGCCTAAAGATTACGGGCTGCCTGCCGTCATCCTTACATCCCTGAATGGACTCAAAGAGGCTTCTGTGCGCGTTATTTCTTCCCTGTTGTTGCTCGGTGGCATCGCCACACTGGCCGGTTGTGCCACCCAAAAATCCACGGTTGACCGTATGTTCGCCAGCACGCTGACCCAGCCCCTGGTGGAAAACAGCATTGTGCGCGAAGGCGACAACCTCAGCTTTGAATTGCTGATGCCGGAGTCCACGGCCGGTGTACGCCGCACCATGCAGTTCGAGGCAGCGTGTTCCTCACCGCAGTTGTACCTGCTTTACCTCGACGGTGCCCAGCGCGTCTACCCGACCGCCGCCGGCCGCTACAGCGGCGCACGCAAGCTGTCTGCCGACCTGCGCGCCACCCTGGAGACCAACCCGACGTTCGTGCGCGCCTGTGCCGACACGCCGAAACCCGACTGGCGCCTGGTGCAGACCAACGAACGCGAGAACTGGGTGTTGATCGACGCCAACAGCATCAAGAACGTCAATGGCGAAACCCGTTTCTGGGCCGCCTTCGACAACCCGTCCGTGCTGAACGACTTGCCGTACAACGCGCCTTACGCGCAAAAACGCGAGCACTTCGCCGTGTCGTGCGCCGCCGGCACCTACAAGGAACTGGCCGGCTACGACATGGATGCCGACAACCGCGTCAGCGATGGCCGTGTCGACAGTTTCCCGACGCCCCAGAAGATCGCCGGCAGCAACGCCGACTATGAATTGCTGTTCAATAACGTCTGCACCCGCCCGGAAAAAATCGCGGCGTTGCCGGCCTTCAAGCCGCGATTGAAAGCCCCAGTGACCATCGCCCTCACGTCGGTACAACCGCAGGTACTGGCGGCGATCACCCAGTTGAACCTGGACAAGCCCACCCGCAGTTTCAAATACGTGCACATGGTCGGCACCTCGACCTACAAAGGCACCACCAGTGAGTTGTCGAGCCAATACTTCATCAGCCAGGACGGGCCCAGCGGTCAACTGAGCATGGCCAACCGCGGCAAGGGCTATGAGTCGCAATCGGTGAGCTGGCGCAACCTGATTGAGCTGGTGACCAAATCCAGCTACGGCGGCGGCAGCATGGCCGAAAGCTCGACGGTGACCCAACTGAGCTTCACCGGTAACTGGAAAACCCTGCCGGTGGGCGAAACCGTGATTTACCAGTTCACCCGCGCCACCCTCAACAATATCGTCGGCAGCTACGGCAAGCCCAACCTCACCCGCTGCGTGGTGGAACGCGAGCTGCAAGCCAGCGAGCTCAACCCGAAGCTGCTGGGCACGGCCAAGGCCTTGTCATGCACCTACGACAAAGACGAGTACAAGCGCGTCAGCCATTGGTACTTCCTGACCGACTACGCCTACTTCTTTGAGTCGAGCACCGACAAGAACCCGTTCTACTACTCCGATTCGCGTATCGACACCTTCGAGTAAGTGACCATGAATGACGGCGTCAAGATCGACCCACGGACCTTACCCGTCCCACACTCGATCAGCCCCGAGGCCCAGGCGCTGCTCAAGCGCCTGGTGGGTGCGGACGGGGTGCCGCTGAACGCGCTGCACGCCATGCCCTCATCCGACGACCACGACGGCTGGCGCCGCCTGCAAGGTGCCGTGGCCCAGCATTACGCCGCCGCCAACGCAGGCCAGGAAGCATCGCTACGGGCCAGCCTGGCGACGATCACCCTGGGCGACGCCACCGTCCACGTCGCGACACCGGCCAGCGGCGTGGCTGACTTTGCCTACATCGATCTGCACGGCGGTGCACTGGTATTCGGCGGCGGTGAAAACTGCCGCCTGGCCGCCGCCCGGCAGGCCGACCTGCACGACCTGGTCTGCTACGGCGTGGACTACCGCATGCCACCCGATCATCCCTACCCGGCCGCGCTGGATGATTGCCTGGCCACCTATCGCCATGTGCTCACCCGGCACGCGCCGCAGCACATCGTGATGGGTGGCCGCTCCGCCGGCGGCAACCTCGCGGCAGCGATGGTACTGCGGGCCCGGGACGAAGGCTTGCCCCTGCCGGCCGCGCTGGTGCTGTTGTCGCCGGAGGTGGACCTGACTGAGTCGGGTGACAGTTTCCAGGTCAACCGCACCGTCGATGTGGTGCTGCCCAACCCATTGATGAGTGCCAATCTGCTGTACGCCAATGGCGCGGATTTGACCCACCCGTACCTGTCACCGTTGTTTGGTGACTTTACGAAAGGCTTCCCGCCCACCTTCCTGCAAAGCGGCACACGGGACCTGTTCCTGTCCAACACCGTGCGCATGCACCGTGCCCTGCTCAAGGCCCAGGTGCCTGCGCAATTGCATGTGTTCGAAGCGATGCCCCATGGTGGTTTCATGGGCGCGCCGGAGGACTTGGAGCTGGCCGCGCAGGTCGCGCAATTTGTGCGAGAACAGCTGCGGCGGGCTTGACACATTCGCCAGGCGCCCCTGAAGATGGGGGCCTTACTCAGGGTGTGACAATTTATGTCTGCTACGTCGTTCGCTAACCTTTCTGCTATTGGCTTGATTGCCAAGGCGCAAGGTTGCGTAGCGCACGCCCTCAAATCGAAGAAACAGTCGCTCATGTGACCGGGGCGCGCTGTCCCGTCAGATGAGCTGACAGGACATTGAGCGCGACGGACTCCCTCCCCTTTGCACAATTCCCTCTGCCCTTCTGACGGTGACTCAAGCGGTCAATCATCAGGAGAAAGTGCATGTCAGCGTTTCAAGGTATCTGGGTTCCCGTGGTCACGCCGTTCCATGACGGTGCCATCGACTTTATCGGCCTGCGCCGGCTGGTCAGCCACCTGCTGGAAAAACACGTGGCCGGGATCATGGTCTGCACCACCACCGGCGAAGCGGCTGCGCTGAGCCGCCAGGAACAACTGACCGTGCTCGATGCCGTGCTGCAACTGGTGCCGGCACACCGCGTGGTCATGGGCCTGGCGGGCTACAACCAGATTGAACTGCTGCAGTTCCAGGCACAGATCCTCAAACGCCCGGTGGCCGGTCTGCTGGTGCCGGCACCCAGCTACATCCGCCCGTCCCAGGCGGGCCTGGAAGCGTTCTTTCGCACCGTGGCCGATGCGTCCAGCGTGCCAATCATCCTGTATGACATCCCCTACCGTACCGGCGCGACCTTCGAGCAGGCGACACTGCTGAACATCGTCGCCCATCAACGCATCGTCGCGATCAAGGATTGTGGCGGCAACCTGGGCAACACCCTGGCGCTGTTGGCCAGTGGCGAGGTGGATGTGCTGTGCGGGGAGGACATCCAGCTCTTCAACGCCCTGTGTCTGGGCGCCAGCGGCGCGATTGCCGCCTCCGCCCATGTGCACACCGAGCAGTTTGTGGCGCTGTGGCAGCAGGTACGGGACAACCAACTGGCCGAAGCCCGGGCGACGTTTTTTCAGTTGTTGCCGTTGATAAACACAATGTTCATGGAGCCCAACCCCGCACCGGTCAAGGCCGCGCTGGCCATGGAAGGGTTGATCAACTGCGAGCTACGCGCCCCGATGCAGCCCGCCAGCGACGCCGTGAAAGCCCGGTTGCACACGGTCCTCAACCCAAACACATAACCTGTAGGAGCTGGCTTGCCGGCGA
>NZ_JACARO010000176.1 GCF_013386585.1 Pseudomonas sp. P7548
CGCAAGAAGATGTTCACCCTCAGTATTTTCCTGATGGCATTGCCGACCCTGGCCATCGGCTTGCTGCCGACGTATGCACAGGTCGGCCTGCTGGCGCCGGCGCTGTTGCTGTTGATGCGCATCATCCAGGGCGCGGCGATTGGCGGCGAGGTGCCGGGCGCGTGGATTTTTGTGGCCGAGCACGTGCCAGCCAAGCGGATTGGCTATGCCGTCGGTGTGTTGTCGGTAGGCCTGAACCTGGGGATTCTGCTGGGTTCGCTGGTCGCTACGGGTATCAACGGTGCTTACAGCCCCGAGCAGGTGGCCGAATATGCGTGGCGTATTCCGTTTCTGCTGGGCGGGGTATTCGGCTTGATGTCGGTGTACCTGCGTCGCTGGTTGCATGAAACGCCGGTGTTCGCCGAGTTGCAGCAGCGCAAGGCATTGTCCCGTGACGTGCCGCTGCGCACGGTGTTGCGCGAGAGTCGCGAGTCGATTGTGTTGTCGATGTTGATGACCTGGTTCTTGTCGGCGGGTGTGGTGGTGGTGATCCTGATGACGCCCGCCCTGCTGCAAGGTGTCTACCATGTCGCCCCCAAGGTGGCGTTGCAGGCCAATAGCCTGGCGATCATCAGCATGGCGCTGGGCTTGGTGATTGCCGGCAAGTTGTGCGACCGCCTGGGCGCTGGCCGGGTGCTAGTGGTTGGCTGCTTCGGCTTGATGGTGACGTGCTGGGCGCTGTACGCCAGCCTGGCTGGCCATCCGCAGTGGCTCTTCCCGTTGTACATGCTGACGGGGCTATTTGTCGGCACGGTGACCGCAGCCCCCTTCGTCATGGTGACGGGCTTCCCGGCGGCCGTGCGTTTCAGTGGCCTGTCGTTTTCCTACAACCTGGCCTATGCCGTGCTTGGCGGGCTGAGCCCGGTGTTTGTGTCGCTGTTGCTCAAGGAGAGCCCGATGGGCCCGGCCTACTATGTGGCGCTGGTGTGCGTCATGGGCATGGGGGTGGGT
>NZ_JACARO010000177.1 GCF_013386585.1 Pseudomonas sp. P7548
AAGTCTTTTGCAGCAGGCTCTGGCCGTCGCGCATGCGCATGAACGGCTTGGGCATATTCTGCCGGGACACCGGCCACAGCCGCGTGCCCGAACCACCGGAAATAATGCAGGGAATCAATCCGTTGAGGGTATTCATCAATAGACCTCCTTGGTGGACAGGACGGCGGGGACCGTCATGAAGACGATGTACAAGTCAAACCACACCGACCACTTGGAGATGTACTCCAGGTCGTACTCGACACGTTTCTGGATCTTGAACAGGGTATCGGTCTCGCCCCGGTAGCCGTTGATCTGTGCCCAACCGGTGATGCCCGGCTTGACCCGGTGCCGCGAGCTGTATTCGCTCACCGCCACTTCGAACGGAATGCCGGCGGCCTTGGTCGCCGTGGCGTGGGGGCGCGGGCCGACCATGGACATGTTGCCCAGCAGCACGTTGAACAACTGCGGCAGCTCGTCGATGCTGGTCTTGCGGATGATGCGGCCCACGCGGGTGATGCGCGGGTCTTTGCGGGTGGTCTGCTGCTCGGCGGTGAAGTCGCTCTGGTCGGTGAACATCGAGCGGAACTTGAACACGCGGATCTCGTTGTCGTTGTAGCCATAACGGTTCTGGCGGAACAGCACCGGGCCTTTGGAATCGAGCTTGATCGCGATCGCCGTCGCGAGCATCACCGGGGACAGTGTTATCAGTGCCAGGCTGGCCAGCAGCAGGTCTTCACAACGCTTGATAAACGGCGACCAACCCCGCAGCGGCAACTGCGAGGTGTTGAACATCAGGATGCCGCCCACGTCGGTGATGCGGCTGTGGCCGTAGCGCAGGGCCGCCATGTCGGGCACCAGCATCACGTTGACCGACATTTGCCGCAGGCGATTGACCAGCCCATGAATGCGCTGCTCGGCGGCCCAGGGCAGGCAGATCATCACTTGATTGACCTCTTCGGAGCGGATCAGTTTTTCCAGGTCGCGGGTGTTGCCCAGCAACGGCAGGTTGCTCAGCTCCTTGGGAATGCGTTCGGTGCGGTCATCGATGAAACCGATCAGGCCGGAGCGGATGTCGCCGTTGCGTTGCAGGTGGTCGGCGACGTGCACCGCGGTGTCGGTGAAGCCCAGGATCACCGTGCGTTGCAGGTATTTGCCGTTGCGCATCAGGTTGCGGTACAGGCGCAGCATCACCAGGCGTTCAACGCACAGCAGGCCCAGGCTGGCGAAGTACCAGGCGGCCAGGTTATGTGGGTTGAGTTGCGGGAACATTTGCAGGATCTGGTACATGAACAGCAGGATGCAAAACGCCGCCGTCCAGGCCACTACTTTGGTGCGCAGGCGCAGGCGATTGCTGAACAGCTCTTCGGAATAGATGCCCATGGCCTGGAACATAATGATGGTCATGACCGCGAAAAACAGCAGCAGGCCGAGGAAATG
>NZ_JACARO010000178.1 GCF_013386585.1 Pseudomonas sp. P7548
AGCCTGCTGCAAAAGACTTTCCAGCGCGCCGCCAAGTTGCCCGGCGTGGAAAGCGTGCTCACGGTGACCAACCGCGACCTGCTGTTTCGCACCCTCGATGACTACCGTGGGGTGAACAAGGCGCACCTGCCCCTGGACCTGCTGCTGGAGCCGTTCGGTCGCAACACGGCGGCGGCCATCGCGGTCGCGGCGTTGCACGTGCAGGAACATTTTGGTGACGCCGCCCAGTTGCTGGTGATGCCCGCCGACCATCTGATCCTCAATGAAGTGGCGTTCGCCCACGCCGTGACCCAAGCCCGCGACCTCGCCGAGGCCGGCTACCTGGTGACCTTCGGCATCCAGCCCGACCACCCGGAAACCGGCTTTGGCTACATCGAAAAAGGTGAAGCGCTGGACACCGGCAACCGTGTCAAACGCTTTGTCGAAAAACCTGACCTGGCCACCGCCCAGGCCTACCTCGACGGCGGCAAGCACCTGTGGAACGCCGGCATGTTCTGCTTCAAGGCCAGCACCCTGGTGGACGAACTCGCCACCCATGCGCCGGACGTGCTAAGCGCTGCAAGCGCCGCGCTGGAACACAGCCAGAGCCTGCAGAACAAGACCTCACGCCAGCGTGAGCTGGAGGCCGAAGCCTTTGGCAGCGCGCCGGATATCTCCATCGACGTGGCGCTGATGGAAAAATCCAAGCAAGTGGCGGTGGTGCCGTGCGACATCGGCTGGAGCGACATCGGCTCCTGGGAAGCCCTGCGCCAGCTCACCCCCAGCGACGCCCATGGCAACCAGGTCAATGGCGAAGCGATTTTGCATGACGTGCACAACTGCTACATCGACTCACCCAAACGCGTGCTTGGCGCCGTCGGCGTGCGTGACCTGATCATCGTGGACACCCCGGACGCCCTGCTCATCGCCGATGCCAACCGCAGCCAGGATGTGCGCTACATCGTTGCCGAACTCAAACGCCAGAACCATCCGGCGTTCAGCCTGCACCGCACCGTCACCCGGCCGTGGGGCACCTACACCGTGCTGGAGGAAAGCAGCCGGTTCAAGATCAAGCGCATCGTGGTCAAGCCCCAGGCGTCGTTGTCGCTGCAGATGCATCACCACCGCAGCGAACACTGGGTGGTGGTCAGTGGCGCAGCGCAGATCACCAATGGCGAGCGCGAATTCCTGATCAACGCCAACGAGTCCACCTACATCCCGGCCGGGCACAAGCACCGCCTGACCAACCCCGGCATCATCGACCTGGTGATGATCGAGGTGCAGAGCGGCGAGTACCTGGGCGAAGACGACATCGTGCGCTTCGATGACATCTACGGGCGCGCGCCCCTCGACGTGAAAAAATAATATGCGCACCGCGTTGATCATCCCGACCCGCAACGCGTCCAGCCACCTGGCGCGACTGCTGCCGGCACTGCAGATGCAAAGCCTGCAACCGGACGAGATGCTGGTGGTCGACAGCGCCTCCAGCGATGACACCGTGGCGCGCTTTCGTGAGTTTGGCGCGCGGGTCGAAGTGATCGATGCCCGTGATTTCAACCACGGCGGCACGCGGCGTTGGGCCAGCGAGCAGGTTGAGGGCGAGGCCTTGATCGTGATGACCCAGGATGCGATCCCGGCCGCCCCCGACACCTTCGCCAACCTGCTTGACGAACTGCAGCAAGACCCGCTCAACGGCGTGGCCTACGGCCGTCAGCTGCCGCACCCGGGTGCCGGGGTGCTGGGCGCGCAATCGCGGCACTTCAACTACCCGGACCAGAGCCGCAGCAAAAGCCTGGCCGATGCGCCGGAACTGGGGATCAAGACCTGCTTCAGCTCCGATTCGTTTTCGGTGTACCGACGCAGCGCCCTGCAGGCCGTCGGTGGCTTCCCCGCCGATGTGATCGGCAGCGAAGACGCCTACGTGGCCGCGCGCATGCTGCTGGAAGGCTACAAGGTGCGCTACGCCGCTTCGGCGCGGGTGTACCACTCCCACGATTACCGACTCATGGATGAGTTTCACCGCTACTTCGACATTGGCGTGTTCTACGGTCGCGAACCCTGGATCCGTCAGGCCTTTGGCGACGCGGGCGGTGAAGGTAAACGCTATGTACTGGCTGAGCTCGCGGCGTTACGCGCAGCCGGTGCATTGCACCGCGTACCCGAAGTACTGGTGCGCAGCGCGTTCAAGTTGCTCGGCTACCGGCTGGGTCACCTGGAACGCCGGCTCCCCCTCGCCCTCAAGCGGCGCATCAGCATGTTCCCCGGTTATTGGAGGTGAGCATCATGACCAACAGGAAGTCCCAATTGATGAAACGAACCCTGCTCGTCCTGGCCATGATTGCCTTGGCCGCCTGCAATACCCCTGCGCGCATCGTCCGGCCGGATGGCCAGGCCGTCGAGGACGGCAAGCGCGCCCTCGAACAGTTGGCACAACTGCCCCAGGCCGTGGAACGCATCCGCGTCGGCGACCAATTGCGCATCGTGCGTGATGCCGGGGAGATGCCGACGCTGTCGGCGTTCAACGTCAGCACCATCTACGAGCTGACGCTGTACACGGTGCAAACCGACGGCAAGATCAATTACCCGTTCCTGGGGCCGATCCAGGTTGCCGGGCGCCAGCCTTCGGAGCTGGCGACGGAGCTGAGCAACAAGCTTGCCCCGGTCTACCGCGAACCTCGGGTGACGGTGAACATCAACCAGGCACCGGGCAACTCGGTGATCGTCGGCGGCGCGGTGAACAACCCGACGGCGGTGCAGATCGGCACGGCCAACACCCTGGAGCAAGCCATCATCGGTGCGGGTGGGGTGAACCCCTCGGGCGATGCCAGCATGGTCGCCTTGCTGCGCGAGGATGCCCAGGGCGCCTACCACGCCTATTTCCTGGATTTCAGCCAGTACCTCAAACCCGGCCCGAACGGGCGCAAACCGGTACGCCTGCAACGGGGCGACGTGGTGTTCGTGCCTAAATCCAACGTGGGCGAACGCATCCAGGGAGTGGATACCTACTTGAACCAATTGATCCCGTTCACCAAATCCATTGGGGTTGGCTACAACTACACCAAAACCAGCGGCGGCAATAACTAAAGGAGCGACATCCCATGATCGAGATCCGTTCTTTTCGTGATCTTCTGCGCCTGTTCTTCATCTTCCGGCACGAGTTCAAGCTGGCGGCCGTCGCGGCGCTGGTGATCATCCTGCTGGGG
>NZ_JACARO010000179.1 GCF_013386585.1 Pseudomonas sp. P7548
TGGTCGAGTGTCGCAATGAACAAGACCAGCATCAGCGGCCAGAGCATCGCTGAAAGGACGCTGACCTGTTCAGGCTGTACAGCGTCGGAGTATCGCAGCTCACTATTGGGCATTGCCGTATTCCCGAAGGTAGGTCATTCAGACTTGCGCCATGCCGCCATCGATGGCCAGAACACTGCCCGTCATGTAGGACGAATCGGAGCAAGCGAGGAACAATGCGGCGCGAGCAATTTCCTCTGCCGCGCCCCAGCGTTTCAGCGGCACGGCGGCGCAGACATAGGCGTCCACATCAGGCTGCTCGTACGCCTCTTGCGTCAGCGGCGTCTTGACTGCGCCCGGGCTCAGCACGTTAAACCGCACCTGCCGGTGAGCCAGCGCCTCATCGTTGGCGAAAGTACGAGCCAGGCTACGTACAGCGGCTTTGGACGCCGCATATAAGGGGTCACCCCAGCGTCCCAGATCGGCCGCCGCCGAGCCTGTCAGGATCACCGATGCCCCTACTCCCAGTAACGGCAAGGCTCGCTGGACGGTGAAAAAGGCGGCTTTGAAATTGAGGCCGATCATGGCGTCGAATGCCGCTTCGTCGACCTCTCTCAACGGTGGGCTGTGTGAAGTCCCGGCATTGACCACCAACACATCAATGCGCCCGTGGCGCACCGCTACCACCCTCATCACACGATCAATATCTTCCAGCTTGCTGACGTCAGCCGCGACTCCCGAGGCGTACGGTCCTATGAGCGTCACCGCCTCGTGCAGCTTTTTGGCGTCGCGCCCAACAATCACCACTTCAGCGCCGTGCTTATGCATCAACTGCGCGGCGGCCAAGCCTATTCCGCTGGAGCCTCCCGTTATCAGTACGACCTTGCCCGATAGTTTAAGCACTGTTTCAGCCATGGATTCATCCCTCGCCGCATCTTGTCATCAAGTGATGACTTAAATACTCCGCGATGGATTTGCTCATGTCAACAACTGATGACAAGATGGCTTCACGTCAACAGTTAACGGTCCTATGCCTCGATCATGCCTACCCCAAAATTCGAAACGCCCTCGCGCAATGCACCACAAACCCGACAACGCATTCTTGGCGCTGCACGGCGATGCTTTTCATCCAAGAGCTACGAAAACGTTGGCATGCGTGAGATTGCGAGAGAGTCAGGGGTAGACGCTGCGCTGGTGAGCCGTTACTTCGGCAGTAAGGACCAGTTGTTTGCACACGTCATTGAAAACGCGTTTAACGTTGAGGAGCACTTGCCTGAAAACCTTGAGGACATCGGTACGTTTCTCGTAGGGCAAGTGCTGAATGACACACCTGAGGCAGACGACGACGGTTTCAACCCATTGCGATTGTTGATACTCGCGGCCGCTAGTCCAGAGACGTCGGCGGTCGTATCCGATCGCTTCAATCTAGAGTTCGTACAACCGCTGGCAATGAAGCTGGGGGGTAGAAATGCGAATGCTCGCGCGGCGTTGATAGCGTCCTACGTTATTGGAATCGCTACTATGCGGCATTTGCTGGACTCACCTGATCTCAGCCTGCCTTTACAAGACGAATCTGTAAGCCTGGTAGTCGGCGCTATCCAGGCTTGCGTGACTCAACGGGGCTGATCGACCAGTGCGCCGAACCACCTGAACACTCGGGCCAGGCCCGACGGTGAAGCCCGGCACCTCGGTGAATAATCAGGCACCAGGCAACCCGCTGATGCTGGCCGGGCCACGATCGAGTATCGGAGTGTCTTCACGGTGGGCCAGCACCCACTGCGCAATCTCGTCCTTGCGCGCAAACCACACGTCGTTGTACGAGCGAGCATAAGTGAGGAACCGGTCCAGCATGCGTATCCGGTTGGCATGCCCATTGATGCGGTCATGCATGCCGATCAACATCAGCCGGCGGCGGTTGGCGCCTTCTTCATAGAGTTGGTCGAACTCGTCGCGCAATGCCTGTTCGTACCCCGCCGGGTTGTAACCCTCGAATGGGAACGACGAGATGTCGTTCATATGGAAGGTATAAGGCACCGTGACGAAGTCCTTGCCGTGGACTGGCGTGATGAAGGGCTCGTCATGGCTCGGCTCGTCGATGCTGTAGACGAAACCCAAGGACTGCAAGGTTTCCTGAATGTGCACCGAGTTGCGCAGCCAGTAGGCATTCCAGCCGATGGGGCGCTGGCCGGTGATTTGCTCAATGATGTTCTGTGAGTCGGCGATAAAGCGTTTTTCTTCCTCCCGCGAAAGGTCATAAGAGTTGCTCCAAGTGCGCCCGTGGGCGGCGGCTTCGTGACCACGGCGCACGATTTCCCGGGCTAAGTCCGGCGACTCCTGAATGGCCTTGGCGACCATGAAGCACGAAACCTTGATCTGGTGTTTGTCGAACAGGTTCAGGGCGCGAGGGATACCCTCGTAATGGCCATAGGCGAAGAAGGCGTTGGTGGGAAGGTCCGGCACACCGAGTTTGATCGGCTCCGGAATAGGTCCTCCAGCGCCAGAAATCGGCTGGCCACCGCCCTCGAACATCAACGAGATACTGACCGCAAGACGCGCGCCGTTGGGCCAAAAACCACGTCCGGGCTTACCCAATGTGCCTGGGGTCGTGGCGGCCGTAACGCTGCTGGCGGCTTGTGCCTGCATCGGCGTCAGCAAGCTGCTTGCTGCGAGAATCGCCGCCCCGGCACTCGCTTGGGCCAGGAAGGTGCGACGGTCGGGGTTGTTCGGTTGCAGTGGCGTATCGGAGCTACTCATATTGGACCTCCAGGGTCACAGGATTGCTGAGAGAGTCATGGCAATGAACGACGAACTCACTGGTCGCCGCTGAGGGATGCGGGAACAGCCCAGTTGCACCAATGAATGACCCTATTGTGCGAACCGGGTAGCTAATTGAAAATTAGGCTGACATTTGATGGATTATCAAAAAATACTGAAATATGGACGCTGGGATCGTTGGGCGCCAAAGGCCAACGTCAAGATCCCTGCCAGCATCGCGGCGATGCCTAAACCAGCCATTCCGGTGGCAGGGTTATCGGTGACTTCTATAAGCCAGCCGATCGCGGCGGGGGCGATGAAGCCCGATAGGTTGCCCATTGAATTGATCAAGGCAATGGCAGCAGCGGCACCAACACCGCTCAGGCGTTGAGTAGGCAGGTTCCAGAACAGTGGCAACGCGCTGAAGATGCCGATACTGGCGAGCGTCAGGGCGAGCAAGGCCGCAATCAAATGAGTCGCGATGACCGCACTGATGATGAAGCCAGCACCGGCGATCACGGCACTCAAGCCAACATGCCAAGCCCAGCTGCGTTTGCGGTCTGCACGGCGGGCTACCAGGTTCATCACCACAGCGGCGCAGGCGTAAGGGATCGCCGACAGCCAACCATTAGTCAGCGTATCGCTGATTCCAGCAAAGCCAATGATCGTGGGTAGCCAGAAGTTAATGCCGTACAAGCCACTTAACAGCAAAAAGTAGATCGTCGCGAACAGCAAAATGCTAACTGCACTGCCCTTGCGCAACGCCGCGTGATAATCCGAACCCGGTGCCGAGACGGCCAAGTCGCGCAGCAGTCGGTCGCGGTCCGCACTACTCAACCAATCAGCCTGTTTGGGCGAATCGGGCAGCCAAACAAAGATCATTATGCCAACCAGTATTGAAGGCAGCGCCTCAAGTAGGAACATCCAGCGCCAGCCAGCCAAGCCATGTACCCCGTGCAGTGCCGTCATCAGCATCCCTGAAAGCGGACCGCTGATAACGCCGGCGACCGCACTGGCGGTCATGAACAAGGTGGTCATGCGCCCCCTACGCTGGGCCGGAAACCAGTAAGTGAGGTACAAAATGACGCCGGGGAAGAACCCCGCTTCGGCAACGCCCAGCAGGAATCGCTGCACATAAAAACCATTGGCGCTGTCGACAAATACTGCACTAGCCGAGACTATCCCCCAGGTCACCATGATCCGGGCGATCCAGGTACGCGCGCCGAGTCTGTGCAGCATGAGGTTGCTAGGCACCTCAAAAACGAAGTAGCCAACGAAGAAAATTCCCGCACCCAGGCCGTAGGCACTAGCACTCAGGCCCACGTCGGCGGCCATTTGCAGCTTGGCGGTGCCGATATTGACCCGGTCTAGAAACGCCAGTACCTGGGCCAGTAACAACAGCGGCATTAGCCGCCAGATAACGCAGCTGTAGAGTTTATCCAGTGGATCATTGACCGCGCTCATAAGGCGGCCTCAACCAGCGCGGGACGGTTGCCAGACTTGAGGTAATCACCATTGGCGATACGTTCGATCAGTACGCAACATTGCCAGCTCGTCTTGAGCCCCAATTGCACCACGGCGTCGTTGAACACAGCATGGAGGGTCGCCATCATCCGATGTTCAGCTGCAGGTGAGCGCGGATTAGTGGTGATCAAGCGTATTACGATAAATTGCGCCTGCGGATCACTGCCTGCCAAGGCGATTCCAGTTTCATGAACTCGGGATTTCAAGTCCTCCAGGCGAGCATCGCCGTTGGCAGCCAATGCAGAATGCAAGGCTTGTAGCAACGCTGGAAAGTCCAGCAGAGCGCCAAGTGTTGGCGTGGTTTCGATAACAAGATGCGGCATGACAGATCCAGCCCTGAGAGAAGAGACACCGTCATTGAAGCGACTGCGTAGCTACAATAAAAATAATGATTCAACTAAATAAATATAAGGCTAGCTAATGAATCTGGCGGCTATCGAT
>NZ_JACARO010000180.1 GCF_013386585.1 Pseudomonas sp. P7548
TTGCGCTCGTAGTCGTCCAGTTGACGGCGCAGCCGCTTGCGGTAGATCAGCAGGTCGTCCAGTTCGCCGCTCAGGGTGCGCCGCACGTAGTCACGCACGTAGTCCTGATGGGGCTGGCGATGGAAGATGCGTTGATAAAGCTCCTGCTGGAACTGCCGCGCCAGGGGCGACCAGTCGCTGCGCACGGTTTCCAGGCCTTTGTAGACCATTTCTTCGCTGCCATCGCCACGCACCACCAGGCCGGCGTAGCGCTTTTTGCTGCCCTCCTCCGCGCCACGGATGGTGGGCATGAGGAAGCGGCTGAAGTGGGTTTCGTACTGCAATTCCAAGGCGCTTTGCAGGCCGAACTCACTGCGCAAGTGCTCGCGCCACCAGTCGTTGACGTGCTGCACCAGCGCCAGGCC
>NZ_JACARO010000181.1 GCF_013386585.1 Pseudomonas sp. P7548
CGCCCCGGCCTCTACGAATCAGTGCTGGTGCTCGACTACAAAAGCCTCTACCCGTCGATCATCCGCAGCTTCCTCATCGACCCGGTGGGCCTGGTCGAAGGCCTCAAGCACCCCGATGACAGCGAGTCGGTAGAGGGCTTTCGCGGTGCGCGTTTCTCCCGCACCCGACACTGCCTGCCGTCCATCGTCGCGCGGGTTTCCGAAGGCCGCGAAGTGGCCAAGCGCGAACACAACGCGCCGCTGTCCCAGGCCCTCAAAATCATCATGAACGCCTTCTACGGCGTGCTGGGCTCCAGCGGCTGTCGCTTCTTCGATACGCGCCTGGCGTCCTCGATCACGATGCGCGGCCACCAGATCATGCGCCAGACCCGCGCGCTGGTAGAGGCCCAGGGGTATGAGGTGATCTACGGCGACACCGACTCCACCTTCGTCTGGCTCGGCAGTGCCCATTCCCAGGACGACGCCAGCCGCATCGGCCTGGCGCTGGTGCAGCA
>NZ_JACARO010000182.1 GCF_013386585.1 Pseudomonas sp. P7548
CCGGGTGCCTGCCCACCACAGCCAAAACAGTAATGCCGCAAAGAGACCCATTTGAGGAAGTAAACGCTATGACCACACTGCGAATCCACGGTATGACCTGCGCCTCCTGTGCCGACCGCGTCAGAGATGCTCTGGAGGGAATCTCCGGCGTGCACCGGGCGGACGTCTCCTACGCCGGTGGGAAGGCCGAAATGACGGCCGACGCGGCTGTCAGCCGTGAACAAATGCAAGCCGCCGTCGAGGCCCTTGGGTATCAAGCGTCGTTCGAAGTCGCCTCGCTACAACCGCGCCCCGGCCAGCTCGATAAGGCGCTGGGCTGGTTGCGCAGCGACACCGAGGTCGGCAAAAACGGCGACGCGCTACACATTGCAGTCATAGGCAGCGGCGGTGCGGCAATGGCGGCCGCCTTGAAGGCGGTGGAAGCCGGCGCCCGCGTCACTCTGATCGAGCGCGGCACCATCGGCGGCACTTGCGTCAACGTCGGCTGCGTGCCGTCGAAAATCATGATTCGCGCCGCGCATGTGGCTCATTTGCGCCGCGAGAGTCCGTTCGATGACGGAATGCCCGCCACGCCGCCGACCGTCCTGCGCGAGCGGCTGCTCGCGCAACAGCAAGGCCTTGTCGACGAACTGCGTCACGCCAAGTACGAAGGCAT
>NZ_JACARO010000183.1 GCF_013386585.1 Pseudomonas sp. P7548
GGCCAGTGGGATGCCGAGGAAATCTGCGGGCTGATCCGCACTCATCGCATCAACATCCTGGGCTTCACGCCCAGCTACGGCAGCCAGTTGGCGCAATGGCTGGCGACCCAACAACAGACCTTGCCGGTGCGCATGTGCATCACCGGCGGTGAAGCACTGACTGGCGAACACTTGCAGCGCATTCGTGCGGCCTTCCAGCCCGAGGTGTTCTTCAACGCCTATGGCCCGACGGAAACCGTGGTCATGCCGCTTGCCAGCCTTGCGCCCGAGCAACTGGAAGAGGGCGCTGGCAGCGTGCCGATCGGCAGCATCATTGGCGATCGCGTGGCCTACATTC
>NZ_JACARO010000002.1 GCF_013386585.1 Pseudomonas sp. P7548
CGCAGGAGTGGGTGAGGGGGAAGGGGGCGGTGGAAGCGGTATTTGTTGTGGCTGGCTAACATCGCAATACCCGTTACAAAAGCGATGATAGGCAGGCTCTCCACCTGTAATTCCTTTATCCAGGTGGGGGCGCAGAATAAGAGTGTCGGACCGGTTATCACAAGGACCAGCCCCCATCTTTTTCTGAGCCGGGGACGCTTGAATGTTTTTTCGACTAAAGCGGAAATGGTCAAGATGAGTGTCAGACCGATCCAGTACCTGTATTCGGTCATCGCATTAGCCACCCCGCTGCCAAGAGGCAAAGGCTTGCCAATGCATGTCGATTGCCAGGCAAGATGATCAAGCGCATCACTGTGAAGATGACGCCGTAATGGCCGATATATGCGCCCTTTCGATGTTCACAGATTTTTGTCGGAGTTATTGAAAGGCCGCTAGTTTCGGTTAGGCGAAGGTGAATTTTGTAGAGTAGGCGCAGGGAGATTTAAGCAGTTTGGGAAACATCTGGTGCGGTACTGGATGGTTTCTTACGGAGGCTTCCGATTTTTGGTTTGATGGGGATTCTCTGGGTGAAATTGATCGTTTTTACTCAGAGCCGGAGGAGCCAGAAGTGGGTGTTGGATGCGATAAAAACTACGTCACATTTTGTACAAAAATTCCTCCATCAGCCTGAATTCAGCGTATGTTTCTCCGCAAAATCTTGCAGGACGATTCCGTCCACTACTTAAAGGGAGTTAAGCATGGGTTTGCGTCGTGTCGCGTCGGCGATGTCATTGTGTGCGGTCGCTTTTTCCATCCAGGCCGAGCAATTGCCGATTGAAGTGCTGAGTGCGGTGGTGAAAGACCAGAAAATCGCTGATGCCGAAGTGTTGCTGCAGCGCAATGGCGCACAAAACGTGGTGGGTCGCACCAACGCCCAGGGTCAGGTCACGTTGACCAGTGAAGCCGCTGATGATTCCACCA
This sequence comes from Pseudomonas sp. P7548, assembly GCF_013386585.1. Taxonomy (GTDB): domain Bacteria; phylum Pseudomonadota; class Gammaproteobacteria; order Pseudomonadales; family Pseudomonadaceae; genus Aquipseudomonas. Next base: position 961 of record NZ_JACARO010000002.1, read on the forward strand.
ACCTGCTGATTATCAAGAAGCCCGGCTATTCCAACCTGGTGGTGAAATGCCCATGCAAGGGCATGACCTACGCCATCAGCCCGGTGATGGAAAACCTCGACGGCCTGCGCGTGGTGTTGACCTGGGGCAAGACCCCGGAAGACCTCGACTCCCACATGATCTTCCCAGGCAACAACATCTACTTCGAGAACAAGAACGGCAACGATGCCGAGCTGGATGTGGATGACACCGACAGCTATGGCCCGGAAACCATCACCCTGCAGAAAAAGCACTACGGCGAAAGCTACGTGTATGCCGTACATGACTACACCAACGGGGGTAATCCAGGCTCGCGTCAACTGTCCAACAGTGAGGCCAAGGTGTTCGTGTACATGGGCCAATCCCTGGTGCGTACTTACTACGTGCCGAAAAACCGCAGCGGCAACCTGTGGACGGTATTCCGCATGACCGGCAGCGGCGACTTCCAGGACATCAATACCTTCAGCGGCGTGACCGTGAATGCCGCGAATGTGCTGAACGAAGTCAAGCCGCTGCTGGATGACAGCGTGGCCGTTACCGCAGTTGCGGTCAGCTCTTCCGCACAGACCGATGCGAAACGTCTGAACGTCCAGGGTGAAGCGGCCTACCAGGCGGGTAACCTCGACCAGGCCATCGACCTGTTCCGTCAGGCGATCGAGTTGGACAATGGCTTCGGCAAGGCCTATGGCAACCTGGGCCTGGCGTATCAAAAAGCCGGCAACACGGCCGAATCGATCTGGGCCAACCGCAAGGCCATCGCCCTGGCAACCGGTGCAAGTGCTGCGACGGTGCGCGCTGGCGCTTATTACAACATTGCGCGGATCTATGAAGCGGCGGGGCAGTTTGCCGATGCGTTGCGTCACTACCAGTTGGCCAAGGAACAAAAGGCCAACCCGGTGTACGACACCGCGATTGAGCGGGTGCAGAACCGCTGATCAATAGCGACACACGTTACCGACAACGCGCCCCGGTGGCGCGTTGTTTGTTTGGGCAATGGCTACTGACGTGAGGCTGCATCGAGGTCCATCAACCCTCGCCCATAGGCTTCGCTGTTGGCATAGATACCCGTTCGATTCGCCGTACTGAGCAGGCGCTCACGCACTTGTTGCGGCGTCATTTCCGGAAAGCGGCTTTGCAATGCCGCCAAGGCACCGCTGACCAACGCAGCGGCTGGCGAGGTGCCGGCGGTTGGTCCGTAGCTGCCATCCTTGTAGGTGGTCAACAACCCTGCGCCACCGTCGCCCCCTGGCACCGCGATGCACCAGCGTGCGGCGAGGCCACAATAATTGGATTTGAGATTGATGGCCGTGCCGTCGTTCTTAAGGGCCATGACGGCAATCCAGCCTTTCTCCAGTTCGGGCACCAGCGCTGGAAGGCCTGGTTCGGCGAGCGGTTCACGCTTGACCTCGTTGCCCGTTGAGAAAACGAACACTGCGCCTTCGGCCACCAGCTTTCTTGCCACGCCCAATGAGTCACCCATCAGGCGCTCATAGACGGGAACCTCGTTGGTGTTGGCTTCAATGGGATTTGCCCAAGAGTTACTGAAAATGCGTGCGCCTCGGGTAGAGGCGAGCTTCCAGGCCTGGGCGATTTCATTGTCGAAGTAGAACGGCTCCCGGTCATCACCGAAACGCATGGGTATCAACTTGGCGTTGAAGGCGATGCCGTGGATGCCCTGGTCATTCTTGTTTGCGGCGAGAATACCGGCCATCTGGGTGCCGTGGCCCTTGATGTCGAGGGTGCCTGGCTGCTGTCTCACGAAGTCGTAGCCCGGTTCGCCTACACGCCCGTCAAACTCGGGTAGCGCCTGGTTGAGGCCTGAGTCGATCAGCGCAACGTTGATGCCCTGGCCGGTGCCGCCTCGCGCGTAGAGAGAGGAGGCTTTAACGATCACCAGGGCTTTTTGTGCGAGGTATTCGGGCGTTTCGAAACGCTGTGCGTCCTCCTCGGCAGGCGTTCGGGCGGGGGCGTTTGCACAGCCCAGCAGTAACAACGACAGCATGAACATGACGAGGTGCTGCGGTGAAAACAGTGTGCATCGAGACATTCACGACTCCATGTCGGGGGTAGGTGATCTGGCGTGCTACTGTCTTCGTTTTTGCGCGGGCTTGCAGGTTTTCTCTGTATCAGTTTGTAGCGTTTATCCATGACCTTTTTTCGATCGCTGATCTATGTTTTTGACTCCTTCAGCGGTCAACGGAGTGACAGCCTATGCACGACACCCTCCAGCAGGTCTTTGGTTATCCACAGTTTCGTTTGGGCCAGGAAGAAACCGTCAGCGCGGTACTGGCCGGCCGTTCGGCAGCTGCGATTTTCCCAACCGGGTCAGGCAAATCCTTGTGTTACCAGCTGTCGGCGGTGTTGCTGCCGCATCTGACATTGGTGGTTTCACCCCTGTTGGCGTTGATGCAGGACCAGCTCGGTTTCTTGCAGCGCCACGGCATTTCGGCGGGCAGTATCGATTCGGCCCAGAGCCGCGATGAGGCCAATGACGTGATGGCCCGTGCGCGTTCAGGCGAGCTGAAAATCCTGATGATCTCCGTAGAACGCTTGAAGAACGAACGCTTCCGCAACTTCCTGCAAAGCGTGCAGATCTCGTTGTTGGTGGTGGATGAGGCGCACTGTATTTCCGAGTGGGGCCACAACTTCCGGCCGGACTATTTGAAGCTGCCGGACTACCAGCGCCAGTTCAATATCCCACAAGCCCTGCTGCTGACGGCTACCGCCACGCCTAAGGTGATTGCCGACATGCAGGCCAAGTTCGCCATTGCGCCGGGCGATGTGGTGACCACGGGCTTCTATCGGCCCAACCTCAACCTGTTGGTGGAGCCGGTCAGCGGCGCGGATAAGCGTCGTCGGCTGGTGCAGTGGATGAGTGAACGCGCTGATCAGCCAAGCATCGTCTATGTCACCTTGCAAAAAACCGCCGAGCAGATTGCCGAGCACCTGAACCGCAACGGCATCCAGGCCGAGGCGTATCACGCCGGTTTGCCCCACGATAAACGCGAGGGTATCCAGCAGCGCTTCATGGGCGGACGTTCCAATTGCATCGTTGCCACCATTGCGTTCGGCATGGGCATCGACAAGAGCGACATCCGCAATGTGGTGCACTTCGATCTGCCCAAGTCCATCGAGAACTACAGCCAGGAAATCGGCCGGGCCGGGCGGGATGGGCAACCCTCCGACTGCCTGGTGCTGGCCAATCGTGACAGCCTCAACGTGCTGGAAAACTTCGTGTACGGCGACACGCCCGAACTGGAGGGTATTCAACGTGTACTGGAGGAGTTGCAGGCTGCGCGGGGCGATGGACAGTGGGAGTTCTTGCTGAGGTCGCTGTCGGACCACAGCAACATCCGTGAGCTCCCGTTGAAGACGCTATTGGTGCAACTGGAGCTTAAAGGGGTGATTGCGCCGCGCTATGCGTTTTATGCCGAATACCGTTTTAAGTACTTGATTGAACCTGACGCCTTGCTGGCGCGTTTTTCGGGCGAGCGGCAGCAGTTTGTCGCAGCGATTATCCAGGTGTGCAAGCGGGCGAAAACCTGGGCGACGGTGGATTTCGACGCGCTGCACCAACAGCACAATGCCGAGCGCGGCCGGGTGGTGAAGGCCTTGGATTACTTCCAGGAGCAGGGCCTGATCGAGCTGGAAAGCAAGCAGATGACCGAGGTCTACAGCTTGCTGGATACCGATTTTGATCCAGAGGTGTTGAGCGCCGAGTTATACACAGGTTTCAAGCAGCACGAGGTGGGCGAGGTAGCGCGAATTCACGCGATGCTCGATCTGTTCGCCACCGAACATTGCCTGGGGCAACGCCTGGCTCAGTATTTTGGCGATGAAAATGCGCCCCAGCGTTGTGGGCATTGCTCTGTATGCCATGGCGACGTTGCACATCTGCCGCCACCACCCGGCTTGCCGCCGCTTGTGGATAAAAACTTCCTGGGGCTGTGCGGTGATTTTATCCACAGGCATCATGAGCACACGGGGCAATTGCCGGGCGCGGAACGGCTGACACGTTTCCTTGGCGGTATCAGCGTGCCGCTTTTCACCAAGCTGAAAGCGCGGGGCATTCCGGGTTTTGCCGCACTTGAGGACTACCCCTACGCCGAGGTGCGCGAGTGGGCCCAAGCCCATTTGAACGACCTTTGAACCCCCCCTTCACGAGATATGCCCATGCCAGACTCCGTGCCACAACGTGCCGATTACCCTCACTTCCAGCCGATCATCACGCGTTGGCACGACAACGATGTGTATGGCCATGTGAATAACGTGACCTACTACAGCTTCTTCGACACGGCGGTGAACACCTACCTGATCGAACAGGGTGGGTTGGATATTCATGACGGTGAAGTGGTGGGGTTTGTGGTGAGTTCGGCGTGCGATTACTTCGCGTCGATCGCCTTTCCCGAGCGCATCGAAATCGGCCTGCGGGTGGGCAAGCTGGGTAACAGCTCAGTGCAGTACGAATTGGCGGTGTTCAAGCAGGGCGAAGAAGAGGCCTGTGCGGCGGGGCGCTTTGTGCACGTCTTCGTGGATCGGGGGACGAACCAGCCGGTGACGATTCCGGGAATGTTGCGCGAAGCGTTGCAGCGCTTGGTGGTTCTTTGAACATAACAAATACCCACTGTAGGAGCTGGCTTGCCAGCGATGGCGGTGGGTCAGCCAACTAAGTATCAGCTGACACTCTGCTATCGCCGGCAAGCCAGCTCCTACAAGGGATTGATCGTGTTCTTTAGCTCTTACCGGTGACGGTAGTGGTGCTTGTTCTTGCGGTGGCCATAGGCATGCCCGCGGCCATGGTGGTCATCACGGTCATAGCGGCGGTTATCGCGCCCACGATAGCGGCGGTCGTCGTCATCGCTCTTGTTGCCCATGTAGTTGCCCAGCGCGCCACCTGCACCGCCGCCCGCGGCTGCGCCGATCAGGCTGCCGGTACTGCCGCCCATGCTGCGGCCGACCACGTTGCCACCGGCTGCGCCCAACGCGCCACCAATGGCCGCTTCGCCACGGCTGCGCTTGTCAGCGCCGACCGCACTGCCGCCTGCGCCGCCCAAGGCTGCGCCGATGGCCGAACCGGTGTTGCCGCCGATCTGCTGGCCGACAACCGAACCCAAAACCCCGCCCAATGCGCCGCCCACACCGGCTTCGGTGGTGCCACCGGCCATGGCTGCGCCACTGACCAGGCCAAGGGACAACAAGAGAATCGAGGAGAACTTCATAGGGAGACCTCAAGAGGATGACGGCGCGATCCTGAGGTTGTATCGAGACGCTGACAATCGAAATCCGACCGGTGGCAGCAGTTGTATACAATTTACTAAGTTGCTGTTTTTTATGGGGAACTTAAGTGATTTTTGCAGGTCTTTAGCTACTTCGGAACGGCCGCTTTTATGCAAAAGCGGCCTTTTTTATGCCCGGAATTTGACCCGGCATCGTTCCCGTTGCCTGCATGGGAGCACTCACTGCAGGAGCCGGCTTGCCGGCAATGGCGTCGGTGCAATCAACGCAAGGCTTAAGGGCCGCATCGCCGGCAAGCCGGCTCCTACAGTTGTAAGGGTGATCAGGCCGAGCGGGCCATAATCAAGCCGTTGTCGCTTGCTGCTTCCAGGCGAATCGCCACGAATTTCGACGTTGGCGTATGGCTGCCATCGCCGGTGCTTTCCAGGGGCACCAGTGGGTTCACTTCCGGGTAGTAAGCCGCCGCCTGCCCCGCAGGAATATCGAACGCCAGCAAGGTAAAGCCTTTCACGCGGCGCTCGCGGCCGTCTTCCCACAACGACACGATGTCGGCCTTCTGCCCTGGCTTGAAGCCCAGGCGGATGATGTCGGCTTCATTGACGAACAGCACGTCACGCTGGCCTTTCACGCCACGGTAGCGATCGTCCAGGCCATAGATGGTGGTGTTGTACTGATCGTGAGAGCGCATTGATTGCATGATCAGGTCCGGCACCTTGCCCGTCGCGTGGGTGCGCTCGTGGATCAAATCCTTGGGCAGGATGTTCGGGCGGAAGTTGGCGCGCCCCGACGGGGTGTTCCAGCGGCGGGCGCCGGCCGCGTTGCCCAGGTAGAACCCACCTGGGTTTTTGATCTTCTCGTTGAAGTCCTTGAAGCCCGGGATAGTGTCGGCAATCAGGTCGCGAATGCGCCCGTAGTCGGCCACCAGCCAATTCCAATCCACCGGTTTGCTGCCCAGGGTGGCGGCGGCGATACCGGCCAGGATGGCAGGCTCGGACTTCATGAATTTCGACAGCGGCTGCAACTGGCCGTTGGAGCCGTGAACCATGCTGAACGAGTCTTCCACCGTCACCGCTTGCGGGCCGTCGGCCTGGATGTCGATGTCAGTACGGCCCAGGCACGGCAGGATCAGCGCGTCTTTGCCGTGCATCAGGTGGCTGCGGTTGAGTTTGGTGCTGATCTGCACGGTCAGGTCGCAATTGCGCAGGGCCTGGAAGGTGCGCGGGCTGTCTGGGGTGGCTTGGGCAAAGTTGCCGCCCAGGCCGATGAACACTTTGGAACGACCTTCGAGCATGGCGTGGATCGCTTCGACCACGTTGTGCCCGTTCTCACGCGGCACCTGGAACTGGAAGCGACGCTCCAGGGAATCGAGGAACGCCACCGGTGGGCGCTCGTTGATACCCATGGTGCGGTCACCCTGCACGTTACTGTGGCCACGCACCGGGCACAGGCCGGCGCCAGGGCGGCCGATATTGCCGCGCAGCAGCATCAGGTTGGCGATTTCCTGGATGGTCGGCACCGAATGGCGATGCTGGGTGATGCCCATGGCCCAGCACATGATCACGTTCTTGCCTTTGGCGTACATGCGCGCCGCTTGCTCGATCTCCACCAGCGTCAGGCCGGACTGCTCGACGATTTCATCCCAGGAGGTGTCGTCGATCTTGCCCAGGTACTCCAGCACGTTGGCGGTGTGCTCGTTGAGGAAGTCGTGGTCGAACACGGCTTCCTTGCCTTCGGCCTGGGCCTGGCGTTCCCACAGCAGCAGGAACTTGGCCATGCCACGCAGGATGGCCATGTCGCCGCCGAGTGCCGGGCGGAAGTAGGCGGTGTTGGTCGGCTTGTCACCGTTGGTGAGCATTTCCAGCGGGTGCTGTGGGTGCTGGAAACGTTCCAGGCCGCGCTCTTTCAGCGGGTTGATGCACACCACCTGGGCGCCACGCTTCACCGCTTCGCGCAGCGGTTCGAGCATGCGCGGGTGGTTGGTGCCCGGGTTCTGGCCCCATACGAAGATCGCATCGGCATGTTCAAAATCATCGAAGGTCACGGTGCCTTTGCCGACGCCCACGCTTTGCGCCAGGGCTACGCCACTGGCTTCGTGGCACATGTTCGAGCAATCCGGGAAGTTGTTGGTGCCGTAGGCGCGCACGAACAGCTGGTACAAATACGCCGCTTCGTTGCTGGCGCGGCCCGAGGTGTAGAACTCGGCCATGTCCGGGCTGGGCAGGGCGTTGAGGTGCTTGCCTACCAGGTCGAACGCGGCTTCCCAACTGATGGGCTGGTAGCGGTCGGTTTCGGCGTCGTAGCGCATCGGTTCGGTCAGGCGGCCTTGGTACTCCAGCCAGTAGTCGCTTTGCTCCAGCAGCGCAGTGACGCTGTGCTTGGCGAAGAACGCCGCGTCGACGCGACGCTTGGTGGCTTCCCAGTTCACGGCCTTGGCGCCGTTCTCGCAGAACTTCACCATGCCGCTTTCCGGCGAGTCGCCCCATGCGCAGCCCGGGCAGTCGAAACCGCCGTTCTGGTTGGTCTTGAGCATCATGCGCAGGTTTTTCAGCGCGTTGTCGCTGGTCAACCAGGCCTGCGCCACGCTGATCAGTGCGCCCCAGCCACCGGCCGGGCCTTTGTAGGGCTTGTAGCGCGGGGTTGGGGTTTGGTCGGCTTGATGGTGCATGCTCATGGTTGGTACTCCATCGCTGGGCTATAGACCCGCGGCGCGCTTTTCTGCGGCAGGTGGATGAGGTTGAGGTTGTGCCGGCGCGCCCATTGCAAGGCCAGGCCGGTGGGTGACGACAGGCTGACCAGGGTCTGGATGCCCGCGCGCAGGACTTTCTGGATCAATTCCAGGCTGCAACGGCTGGTGACAATTGCCAGGCCACCTTCGGTCGAAATCTTTTGGCGGATCAACGCGCCGATCAATTTGTCCAGGGCGTTATGCCGGCCGATGTCTTCACGGCCCAGCAGCAATTCGCCCTGGCCGTTCATGAACACCGCCGCATGCACGGCGCCGCTGTACTGGCCCAGGGGCTGAAAGGCGCTGATGCGCTGGCGCAGCCCATCGAGCCACGCGGCCGGTGGCAAGGGGGCACCCGGCAACACCTGGAGGTCCGGCAGGGCCTGTTCCACGGCTTCCACGCCGCACAAGCCACAGCCGCTGGTGCCTGCCAACTGTCGGCGCTGCTGCTTGAGGTTCCAGAAGGCACGGCTGGAAATCTGGACCTGGGCGTATTGGGCCGAGCCCGAACCACTGAGTTTCAGGTCATAAATGTCGCTAACGTCGGCGATAATGCCACTGCCCATGCTGAAGCCGACGATGAAGTCTTCCAGGTCCGTCGGCGTCACCAGCATCACCGCTTGGCTGATGTCGTTATAGGCAATCGCCAACGCCACTTCTTCAGCCAACGCGGTGCTGGCGACTTCAGTGTGTTCAAGATTGCAATACTGGTAGCTCTGGCTGGCGGCAGGCGCGGGCGTCTCAGAGGCAGGCGCCGCGCAGACTGGGCGCTTGGCGTTCATGGGGCAGTACCACCGACGGATTGATCAGTGTTTAGACTAGGCGCGACAAAGCGTCGCGTCTAATTGCCAGTACTGATCTACCGATAGATGACGTCGATCAAGACTCGTTTTGCGATTTCTGAAACAGCGCGAAACAGGCTTCGGCCAGCGCCGAGCGTGGGGCACTGCGACGCATGATCAGCCCCAGGCGCGCCAGGGTATGGGCGTCTTCGATCGGTTGCAGGCGCAGGTGTTCGGTGAGCGCATCGAGCCCCCCTTCCAGCGGCATCACCGCGCAGCACAGCCCGCCGTGCACAGCTTGTAACAACTGATGGACGGCGTCGGTTTGCAGCAGCGGTTGTGGGTTGAGCCCCCGGCTGTGGAAGTTGTGGTCGATGGACTGGCGAAAGTGCATGCCGCTGGTGAGCATGCCCAGCGGCAGCTCGATCAGCGCTTCCCAGCTCAACGGCGTGTCACCGAAGCTGAAAAACCGCTGGTCATACAGCAGGCCCATACGGGTTTCGCCCAAGGCCAAGGAGTCGAAGCGCTCGTTGTCCAGGCGTTCCAGGTAGGACACGCCCAGGTCCAGCCGATTGCTGGCCAGCTGCTCAAGGATCTGCTCGGAGCTCAGCGCCGACAGCTCAAAACGCAGGCTGGGGTGTTCTTTGTGCAACTGCTGCATCAGGGCCAAAGGGTCGAAGCTCGACAGCGGCACCACCCCCAACCGCAATGTGCCCACCAGGTTGCCGCGACAGGCAGCGGCTTCTGCCTGCAAGCCATCATAGGCCGCGAGCACGGTGCGGGCCCACGCCAGCACCCGTTCGCCCGGCGCGGTAAACCCTTCAAAGCGCTGTCCCCGGTTGACCAGGGGAAGGTCCAGTTCCTCTTCCAGGTTGCGCAGGCGCATCGACAGGGTCGGCTGGGTGATATGGCAACGCGCTGCCGCCTGGCCGAAGTGACGGGTTTCGTCGAGGGCGATGAGGAATTTCAGCTGTTTGATGTCCATCTTCGCTCCGTGGGCTTGCTCCAATAGCGAGGGGATTCTAACGCGTGTAGGAGTCGTCTGGTCATTGGTCGGGCTGGAACCAGGTTCTGTAGGACTGGTCTAGTCTTTGGCATCTGGAACCTAAACCCCAAGGAGAGCAAACATGAGTATTTTCAGCTTTGTGAAAGAGGCCGGCGAAAAGCTGGTCAAGCTGTTGACGCCAGGCAACGCCAACGCCAGCGAAGATCTTAAAAAGCACATTGAGGACGTGGGGCTGGGCAACCCGAACGTGCATGCCACCGTCGACGGTGACAAGGTGACGATCAGCGGTGAAGTGGCCAGCCAGGAAGAGAAAGAAAAAATCATCCTGGCGGCAGGCAATATTGCCGGGGTGGCCAGTGTCGAGGATCAGATTACCGTCTCCGGCCCGGCGGTTGCCGCCGCCCGTTTCGTCGTAGTGAAAAAGGGCGACACACTGAGCGCAATTTCCCTGGCGGTGTATGGCAACGCCAACCAGTACAACAAGATCTTCGAGGCTAACAAGCCGTTGCTGTCCCACCCGGACAAGATTTACCCAGGGCAGACGTTGCGTATTCCTGAGTAACACGCCTACGAGAGGTGGGTGCTGGCTTATGTGGGAGCCGGGCTTGCCCGCGATAGCGGTGGATCAGGTAGAGAGGTCTTGCCTGACACTCTGCTATCGCGGGCAAGCCCGGCTCCCGCATGGTTATTGGGTCACATAGGTTTAGAGTCCGGCAATGAGGTCTCGATAGTCTTCGACGGCTGCAAACTCTGCAGTGTCCTTTGGCCCTTTTTTGCTGTCCGGTTCTCTTACCGCCAGCAGATGCCCCACACCAAAGTCCCGGGCGCTGCGCAGGATCGGCAAGGTGTCATCGATAAACAGGCTGCGCGCCGGGTCGAAGCCGATGTCGGCTTGCAGAGCATCCCAGAACTGCGGGTTTTCCTTGGCGAAACCGTAATCGTGGGAGCTGATCAACCTTTCGAAATACGGCGCCAATTCGATGCGTTCCAACTTCAATGACAGCGAATCGCGATGAGCGTTGGTGATCAGGATCACCCGCTTGCCAGCCTGCTTGATCGCCGCCAGGAAGGTGTCGGCGTCCGGGCGCAGGGCGATCAGGTGGGCGGTTTCCAGCTTGAGGTCGCGCACCGGGATCTTCAGTTCGGTGGTCCAGAAATCCAGGCAATACCATTGCAACTGTCCAGCGTTATGCTCGAACAGAGGTTGCAACTCCAGCTCGGCCATGGCGCGGCTCACACCGTGCAACTCGGCGTACCGTTGTGGCAGGTGCTCCATCCAGAAGTGGTTGTCGAAATGCAGGTCGAGCAAAGTGCCGTCCATGTCCAGCAGGACGGTGTCGATGGCGTGCCAGGGCAGAGAGGGCATGGGCGGTTCTCATGTAAGTAAAGATATCCGACACAGACAATCGGAAAAGCCACGGTATAGTAACCCGATCACGCCAAGGAGCCGCTTATGCGCCAGAAACCCACCGTCCTCGCCCGCGAAATAGTCGCCAGTAGCCGTTTGTTCCGCGTGGAGGAAGTGCAATTGCGCTTTTCCAATGGCGTTGAACGAACCTACGAACGCCTGGTGGGCCGCGGTGCCGGTTATGGCGCAGTGATGATCGTGGCAATGATCGACGCCGATCACGCCTTGCTGGTGGAAGAATACTGCGGCGGCACGGATGAATATGAGTTGTCCCTGCCCAAGGGCCTGATCGAGCCCGGCGAGGATGTGCTGGCGGCGGCAAATCGTGAACTCAAGGAAGAGGCGGGCTATGGCGCGCGCCAATTGGAACACCTCACCGAGCTCTCGCTGTCGCCAGGCTACATGAGCCAGAAAATCCAGGTGGTGCTGGCCACCGACCTCTATGAAGAGCGCCTTGAGGGTGACGAGCCCGAGCCGATGCGGGTTGACCGCGTCAACCTGCGGGAGTTGTCGCAACTGGCGCAAAACGAGCAATTCAGCGAAGGCCGCGCCTTGGCCGCGCTGTACCTGGTACGAGACCTGTTGACCCAGCGTGGAGCGTTTATCGCATGAGCGAACTGTTTTTAGGCCACCCGTTTATTGCCCCCGTGATCGAGCTGGCGCGTCAGGCGGGTGAAGCGATCCTTCCATATTGGCGGGCCGACGTGGCTGTCACGTCCAAGTCTGATGACTCGCCGGTGACGGCGGCAGACCTGGCCGCTCACCATCTGATCCTCGCCGGGCTCACCGCGCTGGACCCGAGTATTCCCGTATTGTCTGAAGAAGACGCCGATATCGACCAGAGCGTGCGCGCCGGTTGGCAGCGTTGGTGGTTGGTGGACCCGCTGGATGGCACCAAGGAATTCATTTCCGGCAGCGAAGAGTTCACCGTCAACGTCGCCCTGATCGAGCAAGGCCGCGTGGTATTTGGCGTGGTGTCGATGCCCACCAGCGGCCGTTGCTACTTTGGCGGCGCCGGTCTTGGGGCATGGCGTTCCGATGTAAATGAGGCGCCCAAGCAGATTCAGGTACGCCAGACGCCAGCCGCCGGCGAGGCCTTTACCGTGGTTGCCAGCCGTCGGCACACCAGCCCCGAGCAGGAGCGTTTGCTGGATGGTTTGAGCGAAGGCCTGGGGGAACTGAAACTGGCGAATATCGGCAGCTCGCTGAAATTCTGCCTGCTGGCCGAAGGCAGCGCCGATTGCTACCCACGGTTGGCGCCGACGTCGCAATGGGACACCGCAGCAGCCCAGGGCGTGCTGGAAGGGGCGGGCGGCGAAGTGCTGGAGTTGAGTGGCGAGCCGTTCAGCTATCCGGCGCGGGCGTCGTTGTTGAACCCGTTCTTTTTGGCATTGCCGGCCAAGGCGGCATGGCGTGAGCGGTTGCTGACCCTGGCCCGTTCTTAAAGCCACAGCAGATCAAAAATGTAGGAGCGGGCTTGCTCGCGAAAGCGGAGTGTCAGCCAGATATCTGGTGACTGACACACCGCATTCGCGAGCAAGCCCGCTCCCACACAAGCCAGTTCCCACAGTTATTTTGTGTTGTGGCGGTTAACGGTGCAGGACGTACTGGCCAGTAAACGCTACGGCATGCTCCTCACTGCCTTCATTCACAATCCACGTCTCCAGCGTCAGCCGCGCACGACCATAGCGCTTGTAGGTCGCTACAAAGCGCTTCCACACCTTCTCCTCCGGTGCCTGGCACACCACCGTCGCGTCCCGGGTCACCGGCAGCGGGTAGCTGATCTGCCCCTCCTGAATCACGATGTGCCCGTCTTCAATCCCTTCCTCACGCAATTGCAGGTGCAACCAACCCCAGCCCGCCAGCACGGCACCGCAATAGAGGCTGCCGCCAAACATGGTGCTCTTGTGATTGATGTTGGCTTGCAAGGGCAGGTGCAGCTGCAATTGGCCGTGTTGCCAGTCGAGCACCTTGAGGCCCATTTCCCGGGTGAGGGGGATGTCGTGGTGAAGGATGGATTCCAGGTAACGGCTGTCGCGGCTCATGGGGGCCTCGTGGCGAGTGGGGTGGGTCATTCGTCGTCGGCGCCATGGTTGGCGCTGTCGGCGAAGTTCAGGCCGTGTTTGCGCAGTTTGTCGTGCAAAGTCTTGCGCGGCACGCCCAGGGCTTCGGCGAGGCTGCGCAGGGAGCTGTGGGGGCGAGTCAGTTCGGCGGCGATCAGGCTTTTTTCGAACTGCTCGACTTGCTCGCTCAGGCCACCTTTGGTGGAGGTCAACACGCCGGCAGACGGGTTGTCCGGTGTCGCGTCCAAGGCCAGCTCCAGGCCCAAGGCAAATCGTTCGGCGGCGTTTTGCAGTTCCCGCACATTGCCCGGCCAGCTGTGGCGCAGCAGCAGTGCGCGCTGGCCCGGCTGCAGCTCGTGCAGCGGCAGGCCGTGGCGGCTGCTGGCTTCGTCGGCAAAGTGCTGGAACAGCATCAACGCATCTTCGCCCCGCTCGCGCAGCGGCGGAATGCGCAGCGGCGCAACGTTGAGACGGTAATACAAGTCGGCACGAAAGCGGCCCTGGTCGGCGGACTGACGCAGGTCTTCCTTGGTGGCGGCGATGATACGGATGTCCAGCGGGATCAGCTGATTGCCGCCCAGGCGCTCCACTACGCGTTCCTGCAACAGGCGCAGCAGCTTGACCTGCACATCCAGGCTCATGCTTTCGATTTCATCCAGGAACAGCGTACCGCCGTTGGCAAACTCGAACTTGCCGATACGGCGCTTTTGCGCGCCGGTAAAGGCACCAGGCTCATGGCCGAACAGTTCGCTTTCCACCACGGACTCGGCCAGGGCACCGGCGTTGATCGCCACAAACGGCCCGCTGCGTCGGCTCGATAGATCGTGCAGCGCACGCGCCACCACCTCTTTACCAGCACCGGTTTCGCCAAGGATCAGCACATCGGCCTTGGTCGCCGCCAGCGCGCCAATCTGCTCGCGCAAGCGCAGCATCTGCGGGGAATGCCCCACCAGGCGCGTGCTCAGTTGCTGGCGATCGCTGAGGGCCAGGCGCAGGCTGCGGTTGTCCAGCACCAGGCGGCGCAGGGCCAGGGCGCGGCGCACGCTGTCGAGCAAGGCATCGCTGGCAAACGGTTTTTCCAGGAAGTCATACGCGCCGGCGCGCATGGCCTGTACCGCCAGCGGCACATCACCGTGGCCGGTAATCAGCAGCACGGGCAGCTCCGGGTCCTGGCCGTGCAGTTCGGCCAATAGCTCCAGGCCGTCCATGCCGGGCATGCGGATGTCGCTGACCACCACGCCCGGCCAATCGCGGGACAGGCGCGCGGTGAGGCCGCTGGCTTCGCCCAGGGTCAGGACTTTCAGCCCGGCCAGGTCCAGGGTCTGGCACAGGGCCTGACGCAGGTGTGGATCGTCGTCGATCAACACCACCTGGATCCCGTTATCGATACTCATACACTGCGGTCCTCGGACGGTTGCAGACTGACGCCCGGCGAACCGGCACGCAATTTCAAGGTTAACAGCGCGCCGCCTTCCTTGTGGTTGGCGAACAACAATTCGCCGCCGAAGGCGCGCATCAGGGTGTCGCAGATAGCCAGCCCCAAGCCCAGGCCCTGGGTGCGGGTCTTGGTGGTGTAGAACGGCTCGCTGGCGCGGCCCAATGCTTCCATGCAAAAACCCGGACCGTTGTCGCGGATGTACAGGTTGACGCCCTGTTCGGTGGTTTGGGCACTCAACCAGAGTTTACGCGGCGGGCCTTTTTCGGTGAGGGCGTCGAGGGCATTGGCCAGCAGGTTGCCCAATACCTGGCGCAGTCGGGTTTCACCGGCTTGTACCCACAGGGTTGCCTCGGGCAGGTCGCGGATCAGCTCGACTTCCATTGACCGCCGCCGTTTGGCCAGCAGTGCCAGCGCATCGTCCAGCGCCGGTTGCAGCGCCACGCTCTCGGGCGCATGGCGGTCACGGCGGGCGAAGGCACGCAGGTGGGCGATGATCGAAGCCATGCGCCCGGTCAGCTCGCTGATCAGCTTGAGGTTGCCCCGGGCGTCGCTGGTGCGTTCGTGGTCGAGCAGGATCTCGGCGTTTTCTGCATAGCTGCGGATCGCTGCCAGGGGCTGGTTGAGCTCATGACTGATACTGGCCGACATGGTGCCCAGCGCCGACAGTTTGCCCGCCTGCACCAGGTCATCCTGAGCGCGCACCAGTTCCTGCTGCGCGTGTTCACGCTCCAGCACTTCCTGTTTGAGGCGCCGGTTGAGGCCCTCCAGGTCGCTGGTGCGCTCCACCACGCGCATTTCCAGCTCGCGACGCGCCTTGGCTTCAAAGGCGATGCGCTCCAGGTAGTGCCGGCGGCGCTGCATCATCAGGCCCAGCAGCAACATCAACACCAACAAGGTGGCGCCGCCGACGGCAACCACCGTGCGCACCGGGCGGCTGATCAGCGAACGAGGGGCGAGAATTTCGACGTTCCAGCCGGTTTCGGCGATGGCCGTGGACTGACGCAACCAGGCGGTGTTGCTCAGGGCCAGTGGTTGTGGGTCGCGGGTCGGGTAGGGCTGGATCGCGATGATGGCCTGGCGTTCTTCGGTGGTCAGCGGCCGGGTGGCGCGGAACCGCCATTGTGGGCGCGAGGTGAGGATCACCACGCCGTTGTGGTCGGTCACCAGCAGTTGTTCCGGGGTGTTGCCCCACAGGCTTTCGGTGTGGTCCAGGTCAACCTTGACCACCAGCACGCCGATGATCGTGTCGCCGTCGCGCACGGCGGCGGCGAAGAAGTAACCGCGCTTGGCTGAAGTGGTGCCCAGGCCGAAGAACCGCCCCAGGCGCCCGGCCATGGCTTCGCTGAAGTATGGCCGGAAGGAAAAATTGCGCCCGACAAAACTGTCCTGCTTGTCCCAGTTGGAGGCGGCCAGGGTCTTGCCGGTGGTGTCCATCAGGTACATCACCTCCACGCCGGCCTGGGCGGCGACGTCCTTGAGCAGGAGGTTGGCGTTGACCAGGTTGGTGCTCACCTGGGGCGCGTCCAGCGCGGTGCGCAGGGCGGGCAGGTCGCCGAGGATCTGCGGCAGCACTTCATAGCGGTGCAGGGTGCCGAGCAAGTTGGCGACGTACAGGTCGAGGGTCTGGCGGTTCTGGCCGGCCAGTTCGTTGCGGTAATAGCGCTCGGCCAAGTGCTCCAGCGGCCACAGCAGCGGCGCCAGGCACAGCGCCAACAGCGCGAGGCTGCGCCAACGGGGTCTTCGCGGAAGGGATGGAGTCATGAGTCGTGCGCCTGTGGGTACAGGCGCATTATGCCTAGTGCTGCTGTGCAAGACACTCGCGCAATGCGTCTTGCCATAGCGGCTGGCTGACCTGCCATTGCTGTTGCAGGCGGCTGCAATCGAGACGTGAGTTCAGCGGGCGCCTGGCCGGTGTCGGGTAGGCGCTGGAAGGGATGGCCTCCAGCTCGGCGCAGGCTTTGCCTTGGGCTTTCAGGTGCTCACCGATGGCCTGAGCAAAGCCAAACCAGGAGGTCTCGCCCTGGGCCGTCAGGTGGTAGATGCCCCAGGCGCCGGGTTGGCCTGCCTGCCAGCGCTCGATCAACGCGCGGGTGCTGTTGGCGATGCTCCCGGCCCAGGTCGGCGCACCGATCTGGTCGGCCACGATGCGCATCTGCGGCTTCTCTGGCAGCAGGCGTTGCATGGTCAGCAGGAAGTTCTTGCCGTGGTTGGCGTACACCCAGCTGGTGCGCAGGATCAGGTATTCGCCGCCCACCGCCGCAATCGCCTGCTCGCCCGCCAGCTTGCTCTGGCCGTAGACGCCCAGGGGGTTGGGCGTGTCGGCTTCGGTGTAGGGCGCGGGCTTGCTGCCGTCGAACACGTAGTCGGTGGAGTAGTGGATCAACGGAATGCCCAGGGCCTTGGCTTCTTCGGCCAGCACGCCGGGCGCGATGGCGTTGATGGCAAAGGCGGCGTCGGGTTCGCTCTCGGCCAGGTCCACAGCGGTGTGGGCCGCAGCGTTGATAATCAGGTCGGGGCGCTGGGCACGTACGTGCTGGCGAATCTGCTCGGCGTCTGCCAGGTCCAACTGGTCGCGCCCCAGCACGATGAGTTCGCCCAGGCCCTGGAGCCGCTGTTGCAGTTCGCGGGAGACTTGGCCGTGCTGGCCGGTAATGAGGATTTTCATGGGAACAGGTCGGCTTCCATCAGGGGCTTGCCGGCCTGGTCCTTGGCCGACAACTGCGGCGTTTCGGACAGTTCCCAGTCGATGGCCAGCGTCGGGTCGTTCCAGAGAATGCTGCGCTCAGCGCTTGGCTGGTAGTAGTCGGTGGTCTTGTACAGGAACTCGGCGTGGTCGCTCAGCACCACAAACCCGTGGGCGAAGCCTTCCGGCACCCACAGCTGGCGATTGTTCTGTGCCGACAGGCGCACCCCCACCCACTGGCCGAAGTTCGGCGAGCTGCGGCGAATGTCCACGGCAACGTCGAGCACTTCACCGGCGATGACGCGCACCAGCTTGCCCTGGGTGTGTTCCAGTTGGTAATGCAGGCCTCGCAACACGCCCTTCTGCGAACGTGAATGGTTGTCCTGCACAAAGTCGCGTTTGAGCCCGGTGGCCGCTTCAAAGGCCCGGGCGTTGAAGCTTTCGTAGAAAAAACCGCGCTCGTCACCGAACACCTTGGGTTCGAGGATCAGTACGCCGGGCAAAGAGGTTTCAACAACATTCACTGGTTTTCTCCGGCCAACGAGTACAGGTATTGACCATAGCCGGTCTTGCCGAAGTACTTGGCGCGCTCCAGCAGATGGTCACGGTCGATCCAGCCGTTTTCGTAGGCGATTTCTTCGAGGCAGGCGACCTTCAGGCCTTGGCGATGCTCGATGGTCTGCACATAGGTCGACGCTTCGAGCAGGCTGTCGTGGGTGCCGGTGTCCAGCCAGGCAAAGCCGCGGCCGAAGCGTTCTACGTGCAGATCGCCACGCTTGAGGTAGGCGTTGTTGACGTCGGTGATCTCCAACTCGCCACGGGGCGAAGGCTTGACCGCCTTGGCGATCTTGATCACGTCGTTGTCGTAGAAGTACAGGCCGGTGACGGCGTACGGCGACTTGGGCTTGGCCGGTTTCTCCTCGATGGACAGGGCACGGCCTTCCTTGTCGAAGTCGATCACGCCGAAGCGCTCCGGGTCCTTGACCCAGTAGCCGAACACGGTGGCGCCGGATGGGCGTTCTGCAGCAGTACGCAACTGGTCGCCGAAGTATTGGCCATGGAAGATGTTGTCGCCGAGGATCAGGCACACTGGGTCTTCGCCGATGAATTCTTCACCGATCAGGAAGGCCTGGGCCAAGCCGTCCGGTGTCGGCTGCTCGGCATAGGTGAAGCGCACGCCGAACTGGCTGCCATCACCCAGCAGGTTACGGTACTGGGGCAAGTCCAGTGGCGTGGAAATCACCAGGATGTCCTTGATGCCAGCCAACATCAGCACCGAGATCGGGTAATAGATCATCGGTTTGTCGTACACCGGCAACAGTTGCTTGGACACGCCCAAGGTAATGGGGTGCAAACGGGTGCCGGAACCGCCGGCCAATACGATTCCCTTTATCATGCAATCAGATCCTTCAAGTCGGTGTTGCCCAAACGTTCGCCCTGATAGCTACCGTCCTGGACCCTGCGGCACCATTCCAGATTATCGAGGTACCACTGCACGGTCTTGCGCAGGCCTGTTTCGAAGGTTTCCTGCGGAACCCAGCCCAGTTCACGTTCGATTTTGCTGGCGTCGATCGCATAGCGCTGGTCGTGGCCCGGACGGTCCTTGACGAACGTGATCAGGTCGGTGAATTTTTCGACGCCGGCCGGGCGCTGGGGCGCCAGCTCTTCCAGCAAGCCGCAGATGCCGCGTACTACGTCGATGTTCTTTTGCTCGTTATGGCCGCCGATGTTGTAGGTCTCGCCCACTACGCCTTCCGTGACAACCTTGAGCAACGCCCTTGCATGGTCTTCGACGAACAGCCAGTCGCGCACTTGCAGACCGTCGCCATACACCGGCAAAGGCTTGCCCGCGAGGGCGTTGAGGATCACCAGCGGGATCAGTTTTTCGGGGAAATGGAACGGCCCGTAGTTGTTCGAGCAATTGGTCAACAGCACCGGCAAGCCGTAGGTGCGCTGCCAGGCGCGTACCAGGTGGTCGGAGGCCGCTTTGCTGGCTGAGTAAGGCGAGCTTGGTGCGTAAGGGGTGGTTTCGGTGAACAGGTCGTCCACGCCATGCAGGTCGCCGTACACCTCGTCGGTGGAAATATGGTGGAAGCGGAACGCACGCTTGGCCGGCTCATCGAGCTTCTGCCAATAGGCGCGGGTGGCTTCCAGCAGGCTGTAGGTGCCGACGATATTGGTCTGGATGAAGTCCGACGGACCGTCAATGGAACGGTCGACATGAGACTCGGCAGCCAGGTGCATGATCGCTTGGGGCTCGAAGCGGGCCAGTACGGCGCTGACGGTTGGCTGGTCGATGATGTCGGCCTGCACGAATTCGTAGCGGCTATTGGACGCGATGCTGGTCAGCGACTCGAGGTTGCCGGCGTAGGTGAGCTTGTCCAGGTTGAGCACTTCGTGCTCGGTGTGTTGGATCAGGTGACGGATCAGGGCGGAGCCGATGAAGCCGGCGCCGCCGGTGATAAGAATGCGCATGTCGAGGGCCTTTTCCTTAGACGGACACTTGGCGAATGAAGCATAGCTTGAGTTGTGAATCGGGCCGGTGCAAGCGCGATATACGTGAGGGGGTTGCCTAACCCCCTATAACAGTGGCGATATAGACGCCTAAAAAAACAGAGGTCGTCACAATGTTGCTTGCCACCTTGATCCATCGCGCCAGTTTGCCTTGCCCGCAAGTGAGCCCTGATCAGGCAGCCCGGCTGTTGTTGCAGCATTACGACCTCGCCGGCACGTTGCAGTCACTGGGCAGCCAGCAAGACCTCAATTACAAGGTCGACAGCGCCCGCGGCCGCTTTGTCCTGAAAATCTGCCGGGGCGACTATGCCGCCGTGGAGCTTGAGGCCCAGCACGCAGCCCTTGAATACCTGCAGGGCCAAGTGCGCGTCCCCAAGGTGATTGCGGCCCGAACAGGTGAAGCGTTGCTGACCGAGAGCGTCGACGGTCAAACCGTACGCTTGCGGTTGCTGGACTATATCGACGGCGAACCCCTGACCCACCGCCCGCACCTGGGCCGCGATGTGATCGCAGGCTTTGGCGACCTGTGCGGGCGGATGAGCCTGGCGTTGGCCGATTTCACGCACCCCGGCCTGGAACGCACCCTGCAATGGGACCCGCGCCACGCTCAGGAACTGATCACCCACCTGCTGGCGACCCTGGAGGACCTGCCCCATCGTGCCGCGCTGGAGCAGGTGGCCGACCAGGTGGACGCCGCTATTAAGCCGCTGGCGCAACATTTGCCTTGGCAAGCCGTGCACATGGATATCACCGACGACAATGTGGTGTGGCAACGCGACGCCCAGCGGCGTTGGCAGGTCCAGGGCGTGATTGACTTTGGCGACCTGGTGCACACCTGGCGTATTGCCGACCTGTCGGTGACCTGCGCGGCGCTGCTGCACCATGCCGAGGGCGATCCGTTTGCCATTTTGCCGGCGATCCAGGCCTGCCACGCGGTCACCCCGTTGCAGCGTGAAGAGCTGCAAGCGCTGTGGCCGTTGATCGTCGCCCGTGCGGCGGTGCTGGTGTTGAGCAGCGAGCAGCAGCAACGGCTGGACCCGGACAACACTTATCTGCTGAAAAATGCCGAGCACGAGTGGGAAATCTTTCAAGTTGCCACGTCGGTGCCGTTTGAGTTGATGGAAGCCGCGATCCTGCGCTGTGTCGGTGAGACGTTGCCACCACTGGCCAACCAGGATTTCGCGCCGTTGCTGCCTGGCCTGGTCGGGCGTGAGTTCGCGTTGATCGACCTGGGCGTGCTCAGCCCGCACTTCGAGGCCGGTAACTGGGAGCAACCGGGCATCGACCGGCATTTATTGGATGAAGCCGCGAGGGTGCACGGGCTGGCCGCCAGCCGTTACGGGCAATACCGTTTGTCGCGTACCCGCCCTGACAGCGCCGAAGAGCCGCAGACACTGGCGCTGCACGTGGAACTGCACCTGCCCCATGGCACGGTGTTGGAAGCGCCGTTTGCCGGGACCTTGCACCCGGGGGCCGACGGTTTACTGTACTTGCGCGGCGCTGAGACGAGCCTGCGCCTGTGGGGAGGAAAAACGACGCTGGCTCAGGGTTCGACGCTGGTGAAGGGGCAGGTACTGGGCGAGGTCCAGGCTCCGCTGGTCGTACAGTTGTGCCGTGGCGACCTTGAACCTCCCTTGTTCTGCACACCGTCTCGCGCCCAGGCGTGGCAGGCGATTTGCCCCTCGCCTGCCGAGCTGCTGGGGTTGGCCTGTGATGCCGAGCCCGAACTCGACCCCGAGGCCCTGTTGGCACGGCGCGACGCCAGCTTCGCCCGTTCGCAGAAACATTATTACGTCGACCCGCCGCGTATCGAGCGCGGCTGGCGCAACCACTTGATCGACATGCAGGGCCGCTCCTATCTGGACATGCTCAACAACGTGGCGGTGCTGGGGCACGGCCACCCGCGCATGGCGGCGGTGGCGGCGCGGCAATGGTCGCTGCTCAATACCAACTCGCGTTTTCACTATGCGGCGATTGCCGAGTTTTCCGAACGGTTGCTGGCGCTGGCGCCGGCTGGCATGGACCGGGTGTTCCTGGTCAACAGCGGTACCGAGGCCAACGACCTGGCGATCCGCCTGGCCTGGGCCTACAGCGGCGGCCGCGACATGCTCAGTGTGCTGGAGGCGTATCACGGGTGGTCGGTGGCGGCAGATGCGGTGTCCACCTCCATTGCCGACAACCCCCAGGCCCTGAGCAGTCGCCCGGACTGGGTGCACCCGGTGACGGCGCCGAATACCTATCGTGGTGAGTTCCGTGGGCAGGACAGCGCCCCGGATTACGTGCGAAGCGTGGAACACAACCTGGCGAAAATCGCCGCGAGCAAACGCCAGCTGGCCGGTTTCATCTGCGAGCCGGTGTATGGCAATGCCGGTGGCATCTCCTTGCCACCCGGTTACTTGCAGCAAGTGTATGGGCTGGTGCGCGCTCAGGGCGGCGTGTGCATTGCTGATGAGGTGCAGGTGGGTTACGGCCGCATGGGGCATTTTTTCTGGGGCTTCGAAGAGCAGGGTGTGGTCCCCGACATCATCACCATGGCCAAAGGCATGGGCAACGGCCAGCCATTGGGCGCGGTGATCACCCGTCGTGAAATCGCCGAGGCGTTGGAGGCCGAGGGGTATTTCTTCTCGTCGTCGGGGGGCAGCCCGGTCAGTTGCCGGATCGGCATGGCGGTACTGGATGTCATGGAAGAAGAAAAGCTGTGGGAAAACGCCCAAGAGGTCGGTGGGCATTTCAAGGCGCGCTTGGAAGCACTGATCGACCGTCACCCCTTGGTGGGGGCGGTTCACGGTTCCGGCTTCTACTTGGGCTTGGAGCTGGTGCGTAATCGACAAACCCTGGAACCGGCCACGGAAGAAACCGCGCTGCTGTGCGACCGCTTGCGCGAGCTGGGGGTTTTCATGCAACCGACGGGCGACTACCTGAACATCCTCAAGATCAAGCCGCCGATGGTCACGACCAAACGCAGCGTGGATTTCTTTGTCGGCATGCTCTCGAAGGTGCTGGATGAACAGCTGTAGATAGTCGATTGTTATCGGCTAATGAATGTCATATTTCGTAGTTATTATATTTTGTCGCTTCTAAAGCCGATTTATATCCGTTATAAAGTCGGCATTTACCCCCATTCGGAGTCCTGATCGCCATGACCACCCTGCACAGCACGCCCCGCGCCGATGGCTTTCATATGCCTGCCGAGTGGGCGCCACAGACCCAGACCTGGATGATCTGGCCGGAGCGCCCGGACAATTGGCGCCTGGGCGGCAAGCCGGCGCAGGCAGCTCATGTGGCGGTGGCCAAGGCCATTGCGCGTTTTGAGCCGGTGACCGTGGCGGTTTCTGCCGGTCAGTACGAAAACGCTCGCGCTCGCCTGGATGTGCCCAATATCCGCGTGGTGGAAATGTCCAACGATGACGCCTGGGTGCGCGACACCGGCCCGACGTTCGTCATCAACAACAGTGGCGAAGTGCGCGGCGTGAACTGGGATTTCAACGCCTGGGGTGGTTTTGAGGGCGGTCTGTATGCGCCGTGGAACCGCGATTCCCAGGTGGGCGGCAAGATTCTCGAGATCGAGCGCGCACCGCGTTACCGTACCGAAGGCTTCGTGCTGGAAGGTGGCTCGATTCACGTCGACGGCGAAGGCACGGTGATCACCACCGAAGAGTGCCTGTTGAACCACAACCGCAACCCGCACCTGAACCGTGGGGAAATCGAGGCGGTGCTCAGCGACAACCTGGCGGTGGATAAGGTCATCTGGTTGCCGGATGGCTTGTTCAACGACGAAACCGACGGCCATGTGGATAACTTCTGCTGCTACGTGCGCCCGGGCGAAGTGTTGCTGGCCTGGACCGATGACCCGCAAGACCCGAACTACGCCCGCTGCCACGCCGCCATGGACGTGCTGCAAAGCAGCACTGACGCCAAGGGCCGCTCGTTCACAGTGCACAAGATGCCGATTCCGGGGCCGCTGTATGCGACCGAAGAGGAATGTGCGGGCGTGGACCCGGTGGACGGCAGCCAGGAACGCAACCCGACCGTGCGTCTGGCCGGTTCCTACGTCAACTTCCTGATCGTCAACGGCGGCATCATCGCCCCGAGCTTCGACGACCCGCTGGACAGCCAAGCCAAGGAAATCCTGCAGAACCTGTTCCCCCAGCATGAGGTGGTGATGGTGCCGGGTCGTGAACTGTTACTGGGGGGCGGCAATATCCATTGCCTGACCCAACAGCAGCCAGCCCCGCACAAAAACTGAGTGCAGTTGTAACAACGTCTGGCCGACGATCGGGTGCTACTCGGTTTCAGCGCCCACAGCAAGCCCGCGGCCTAGCAAGGTCGCGGGCTTTTTTGTGTCCGGATGCCCATAAACACGGGACATTGGCATAGCTCTTGTATCGGTGTTGCGACAGTGACCCAAGGTGATGACTGCGCAGTTCTGTCACAAACCTTGAGTAAGTTAGCCGCTCACGCAGTAGGAGAGAGCGCTGAAATGAATGCCGATATCAACCTGATGTACACGCGCACCTTCCACCCCCTGCGGGTCAACGGTGACGCTATCCACGCGCTGGCGCTCTGGTTGAAGGCAAATGGTTCGCGTCAGGTCAGGCAGCAGCCCGACCTGCGCAGTGTGATGAGTGAACGTTACCCGGCGGGGTTGTTCAGCGAAGATGAAATGACGGCGCTGTGCGAATTGATGCACGACTGAAGAACACTGATATCTGAAAATGTGGGAGCGGGCTTGCTCCCACATTTCGTTTTGTTATCGGCTTAGAAGCTGTAGGTGCCTGTCACCACCAGGCTGCGCGGTTCACCCGGCTGGATCTGCGCCACGCTGGTCGCCGAGGCGTAGTAGTTTTTGTCGGCAATATTGTTGAGCGCCGCACGCACGTCCCATTCCTTCTGGCGCAAGCCGACCAACGCATCCCAACGGCCATAACCCGGCAACACCACGGTGTTGAGGTTGTCGGCATAACGGTCGCCCACCAGGGTCAGGCCGGTTTCGGCGTACCAGCCCATCTCCGGTTTCCAGGTGAGGAACAGGCTGCCATTGCGCTTGGCCACATCGCTGACGCGCTTGCCTTCAAAGCCGTTGTTGTCCTTCTCGACCTTGGCGTCCTGCAGGCCGATGCCGCCGCGCACGTACCAGTTGCCGACGATCTTTCCGGTGGCCGTCAGCTCCACGCCGCGTGAGCGCTGCAGGCCGCTGAGCAGGGTGATGGTGCGGTCCAGCGGGTCACTGGTGCGACGGTTGTAGAGTTCCAGTTCGTACACCGCCAGGGTGGTGCTCAGGCGATCGTCGAGCCAGTCGCTCTTGACCCCGATTTCCTTTTGCTTGGTCAGTTCGGGGCTCAGGTCGTTGACGCTGCCGGCGGCGTTCGGCGTGATGCCGATCAAGCCGCCGCCTGCTGGCGAGAAGGTCTTGCTCCACGAGGCATAGAACGAGTGATGCTCCATCGGCGTCCACACCACCCCGACGCGCGGGCTGGTGCTGTGGCTTTCGACGGCTTGCCGGGTGTTGAGAATCCTGTTGGTGGTGTCCACTTCGAAGTGGTCGTAACGCAGGCCACCCAGCAATTGCCATTGGTCATTGAGGCGCAGCTGGTCCTGCACATACAGCGCACGGCTTTCGACTTCGGTGTGGTTGTTGCTGGAAACACTCATGCGCCCGGTATGGCGCAGGTTGCGGTTGGGGTTGTTGAGGTCCAGGCTCGGCACGGCCTGCCGACCGGGGCCGCTGGTAGCGGCGGTATACAGTTTCGGGTCGCGGCGCTGGCTGCCCAGCTCAAGGCCGGTGAGCAAGCGATGCTCCAGGCCGTAGGTGTCGAAGCCGCCTTCCAGTTCAAGGTTGTTGAACACGTTGCGGGTGTTCAGGTCCTGCTGCCAGTGTTGGCGGGTAACCTGGTTGGTCGCGGCGGTGTAGCCGGTCTGGTAGGTGTTGTCGAAGTCGCTGTTGAGTTTGAACACGCCCAGGGTATGGCGCAGTTGCCAGTTGCTGTTCAGCTCGTAGGCGAGCTTGGAGCGCAGGGACTGGGATTTGTCGTCGATGTAGTCGTGGTTGTCGAAGTAGGTGGTGCTGCGGCTTACATCCGCCGGCCGGCCGTTGACCCCGGGAATGCCACGGTCGGGCGTACGGTTGTAGCGGCTGTATTCGTATTGCACCAGCCAGTTCAGGTCGGGCGTGAGCTGCCAACTCATGGACGGCGCGAACAACTGGCGGTTACCACTGACGGCATCGCGGAAGCTGTTGTTGTCCTGGTTGCCCATGTTCAGGCGCAGGCTGATGTTTTCGGTGGGGTCGGTGCTGAGGTCGGCGTACAGGCTGCGCAAATCATCGCTGCCGCCCTGGGCTTCGATACTCGATTTGTGCCCGGCCTGGGGCAGCTTGCTCACACGGTTGACGATCCCTCCCTGGCCGCCTCGCCCGTAAAGCACCGCGGCAGGCCCCTTGAGCACTTCGATGCGCTCGATGTTGTGCAGGTCGCGCACGTATTGGCTGTCGTCTCGAATACCGTCGAGGTAGAAGTCATTGCTGGCGTCAAAACCGCGGATGCGCAGGCTGTCGAAACGGGTGTCGGCGCCGCTGCTCACGTTGGGAATGCCGCTCAACGCCTGGCCCAGGTCATTGGTGCCGTAGGAACGCAGGCTTTCGGGTTTCACCGAATCGATGGCCTGGGGCACATACCGTACCGAAGTGGCGGTGCGGGTAGCGGTGCTGGTTTCCCTGACGCGTGGGTCGTCTTCGTCAGCTTCTGCGCTGACTGAAGTTTCAGGCAAGACCGTGGTCGCACAGGCAAAACCGGCAGACAGCAAAACAGAAAGCCCCAGGGTGATGGGCGTCAGGCGATAGGCAGGCATGAAGGCATGTATCCAGAAAGTTTGGGAGGGAAAAATGCGCGCGAATGGTAATGCTTTGCATTTGCGCACGTTATCCATTGCCAAACGTATCGCCTGGAAAATATGTTACTTCATGTGTTTTTTAGGGGTATTGAAGGGATTTTCAGACTTTCAGCGAAGTGCCGTAGGACGTTGCTTAGAATTATTTCGCCTAAATACAGACGATTCACGAAATTGACACATAGTTCAACGCGCGCATAGGATTGCGCCCAACGCCTGTGGCTAACCGCCATGACTCATCCAATAAAAAAAGGCCCGCGGCAGTTCAGTCGTCCGCGGGCCTTCTTTTTTCTGGAAAAAGTCGACACCAGAAAAGCAACACGGAGCCTGGTGTCACAGCGCGTACTCAACCAGTAATAAGGAATACAAGAAAATGTTGAAGCAACGGATGGGTCTGATCGCTCTGGGGATTTTGAGCGCTACTCAGGCAATGGCCAACGACCAGGAGCAATCCAAGGGTTTTGTTGAAGACGGCCACCTGAACATCGCAGCACGCAATGCCTACATCAGCCGTGACTACAAGAACGGCAAGCAAGACAAAGCCGAATGGGGCCAGGGTTTCATCGGCAAGTTCGAGTCCGGCTTCACCCAAGGCACCGTTGGTGTGGGTGTGGACGCCATCGGCCAATACGCTATCCGTCTGGACGGTGGCAAAGGTCGCAGCGGCGCGGGCGGCATCAACTTCTTCAAGCAGGGCGACAGCGGCGAAGCCGCCCGTGACCTGTCCAAAGGCGGCGCTGCCGTGAAGTTCCGCGTCTCCAACACTGTGCTCAAGTACGGTGATCAGTTCCCGGCCGTGCCGGTGCTGGAATACGACAACTCCCGCCTGCTGTCCGAAACCTACACCGGTACTTCGATCGTTTCCAAAGAGATCGCTGGCCTGCAGCTGGACGCCGGTCACTTCACCAAGGAAGCCCAGAAAGCGGCTGAAGGCACCGACAGCGGCCGCCTGAAAAGCATCGACTACATCGGTGGTAGCTACAAATTCACCGAAAGCCTGTCGGCTGCCCTGTACGCTTCCGACATGGAAGACGTGCTGAAGAAGCAATACGTCAACGTCAACTACGTGCTGGCCCTGCCAGAGAAGCAATCGTTGACCTTTGACTTCAACGGCTACAAAACCAAGCTGGACAAGAGCTTCGCCCAGCTGACCCAAGGTGACGCTGACGCCCG
This sequence comes from Pseudomonas sp. P7548, assembly GCF_013386585.1. Lineage (GTDB taxonomy): Bacteria > Pseudomonadota > Gammaproteobacteria > Pseudomonadales > Pseudomonadaceae > Aquipseudomonas. The sequence goes on from NZ_JACARO010000002.1 coordinate 28,891, forward strand.
CGACAACAAGATCTGGAGCCTGGGCGCTACCTGGGCTGTCGGCCCGCACAGCTTCACCGTGGCCCACCAGCGCAGCACCGGTGACACCGGTTACCTGTACGGCGGCTACCGCAACAACACCAAGGACAGCGGCATCGGCGACGGTGGCAACACCATCCTGCTGGCCAACTCCTACTGGTCTGACTTCAACGGCAAGGACGAGCGCTCCTGGCAAGCGGGCTACGGCCTGGACTTCAGCGCCTTCGGCGTGCCTGGCCTGACCTACAACATCGCCTACGTGCGCGGCACCAACATTGACGACGGTTCCAACCGCGGCAGCGGCACCGAGCGTGAAATCTTCAACCAGTTCAAATACGTCGTTCAGAGCGGCCCGGCCAAAGACCTGAGCCTGCGTGCTCGTGCGTCGTGGTTGCGCGTCTCCAACAACGCCAGCAACTACAACGTAGGTGGTAACGAACTGCGTCTGTTCGCTGACTACCCGATCAACGTGTTCTGATTGATCGCGCGTTACGCCTGATCCAAGGCGATAAAAACCCCGACTGGTTCGGGGTTTTTTTATGCCTGGCGGTTTTGCACAGAAAACCAGCCAGGCGAGGGCGCAAAAAAGGCGGGAACCTGCATGCGAAGCAAGCAGCGCCCAGGCGCTGCCCGCCCGTCACATCAGTTTTGCGGACGCTGTTTGGTGGCGTCCAGCTCGGCTTTTTTGGCCGTGCTGATTTCGGTGATCTTTGCCGACTTCTCGATCGCCATGTTGAACGTGGCTTCCATCTTGGCAATCGCCGAATCGGCGTTGTTGGTGCTGCCGGTCCCGCTGGTGGCCGGTGGCTTGCTGCCGCCGCCGCAGGAAGGAGGAACGCACGACATTGGAGCTCCTTGCATCGTCAGGATGCGCGTTAAGGGTTGGAGGGGAACACCAGGCGATGCTACTTAGCCAGTATCGCGGGCGGGTGTGAAATCTTGTGGAACTGGCGTGAACACTTGTTACACCGCATCACTAATGAAGTACTCCGCGCCACCTTTATCCCTCAATGGCGCAAGCCTAAATTGGCCCCACTGCCGGCCCATCATCCCGATGCCCGGCCACTGGAGCCTCTGCCATGCCCTTTGTCAGCCTGCGCATTACCCGTGATGGCGTCACCCCGGAGCAAAAAGCCCAGGTCATCGCCGAGTTCACCGAAACCCTCGAACGCGTCCTGCACAAACGCCCGGACCTGACCCACATCGTCATCGAAGAAGTCGACACCGATAACTGGGGCTACGCCGGCATCACCACCACCGAATACCGCAAATCCCAAGCCTCTTCTGGAGAAGCATCATGAGCAAAGTCGTCATCATTACCGGCGCCTCCCAAGGCATCGGCGCCGCAGTGGTCCAGGCCTACCGCGCCCTCGATTACCGCGTGGTCGCCACCTCGCGTTCGATCCAGCCGTCCACCGACCCGAACATTCTTACCGTGGCCGGCGATATCGCTGACCCCGCCACCGCCCAGCGCGTGGTCCGCGAAGCCCTGGCCACCTTCGGGCGTATCGACAGCCTGATCAACAACGCCGGCATCTTCATCGCCAAACCGTTTACCGCCTACACCCCGGAGGACTACGCCAACGTCCTCGCGGTGAACCTCAACGGCTTCTTCTATATCACCCAGCTCGCCATCGCTGAGATGGAAAAGAACCGCACCGGCCATGTGGTCAACGTCACCACCAGCCTTGCCGACCACGCCATCGACGGCGTGCCTTCGGTACTCGCCAACCTCACCAAAGGCGGGTTGAACTCGGCAACCAAATCACTGGCGATTGAATACGCCAAGCGCGGCATCCGCGTGAATGCCGTAAGCCCGGGCATCATCAAGACGCCTATGCATGGCGAGGAAACCCACGCCGCGCTGGGGCAATTGCATCCGGTGGGGCATATGGGTGAAGTGAGTGATATCGCCCAGGCCATCCTCTACCTGGAGAACGCAGCGTTTGTTACCGGCGAGATCCTCCACGTGGACGGCGGGCAAAGCGCCGGTCACTGATCCACACGCCCGGCCTGGTTCGGCCGGGCGTTGTCCTCCCGTGGCGAGCGGCCAAAGAAGGCTTTGTAGGCCCGACTGAAAGCCGCTTCCGACTCATAGCCCACCGCGAAACCCACCTCGCCGATTCGACTGTCGTGCTGCGACAACAGGGTCTTCGCCAGGGTCAGCCGCCACTCATTCTGATAGCGCAACGGCGAACGCCCGATCAATGAACTGAAGCGCTCACAGAAATTGGAGCGCGACATACCTGCCAGTTCAGCCAGCGCATCAATGCGCCACTGCTGCCCCGGTGTCGCATGAATGGCCCTCAGCGCCCGGGCGATACGCGCATCCGACAACCCACCCAGCCATCCCGACGCGGCGCCCTGATGCACCCAGGTGCGCAAAATGCGGATCACCACCAGATCGATCAGGCGCGAAATCATCAACGCACCGCCCGGCTGCGTGTCATGGGCTTCGAGCAACATGAAATGCAAAATCCCTTCCGACCACGGCGCGGCGTCGGCGTGACGAAGAAGGATCAGCCGGGGCAGGGCGAACAGCATCGCCTGGAAACTGCTCGCGTCGAACCAGAACCGACAGATCACCAGCGTCGCCGGCCCGTCGACCGCCGTGATCGTGATGCCCGTGGGGTCATGGGGCAGCAGAATGATGTCGCCCTGCTCAAGCATCGTGGTGGGCTGACCAGCGCCCTCTAGAAGCAACCGACCTTGCTGAAGCACACCGATGTGCGCGCTCTTCTCATCCAGCTCAAGGCACTGCGCCTCCACCAGCGCAGTGGAATACACCCGATCGCCCGTCAGACGAATCTGCGCCAGCACCTGGGACAGCAAATCCCCCTTGGCCAGCCCCTCCAACTGCATTTCCGGATGAATGATCAAATTTTCGAGGGGATTCGTCATGTCGGTTCCACCACGCTTTCACTAAGCTGAGCCCAAGATCATAGCGCGCTGGGCCAAGCAGAACGCAACCGCCACACATCAGCCGTTTATGCCTATCGTCCAATTAAACGAGAACCCCACCATGTTCGGAATCTCCGCCCTCGGCTGGCTACACACCCTCGGCAGCCTGCCGGCCATTCCACTGGCCGCCTACATGTTCATCCGCCACGGCCGCATCGTCCCCCGTTCGACACCGGGTGTGCTCTACCTGGCATCCATGCTGATCGGTGGTTTCACGGTGTTTTTGGTCGCGAAGCAACCGGTCAGCAACGCGATTGGCGTCATCACGATTGCGCTGCTGCTGGCGGGGTATGGCGTGGGATATGTCAGCTGGTTGGGTAAGGCGCGGGCGTATCTGGAAACGATCTTCCTGAGCCTGACCGCGTTTTTCCTCATGGTGCCGACCGTTTCGGAGACGTTGCGCAGAGTGCCGGATGGGCATCCGTTTGTGACGGATCTGCAGTCGCCGGTGTTGATAGGGGCGCAGGGGGGGATTGCGTTGGCGCTGGTGGTTGGGGTGACGGCGCAGATGGTTTACCTGCGCAGGCGAGGTGGGCGGTTTGCCTGACACCAAAAGAGCGCCCCAGCCTTCACAGGCTGGGGCGCTTTTCTGTGGGAGCCGGGCTTGCCCGCGATGGCGCCGGCTCAGTCACTGCATCAACAGCCTATTACAGGGCGATGTCAGGCGACTCCAATACCTTCACCACATCGTCAAGCACGGCCCTGCCAACTCCTGCCAATAATCCAAGCGTGTAGCGCCATAAAATGCGTGACCGTGAGTGGTCGTCAGTTCATTCACGTGTTCTTCGTGAGAGCGAGTGCCAATAAATAGAAAGTCGCCCGGCGTAGTGGGGCGTGAATTTATCGCGTCTTCGGCGGCTTTGAACGCCTGGATTGGGTGAGGCAACAGCGAAGGGAGAAAAGAGAGGGTGGGCTGCACGATAGGGAAAACAAGGCGTGGACGTTTTGTGGACGCTCACCCAAACCCCAGAAACAACAAAGCCCCTGCATTTCTGCAGGGGCTTCGTCTTATATGGTGCCGGCACCAGGAGTCGAACCCGGGACCTACTGATTACAAGTCAGTTGCTCTACCAACTGAGCTATACCGGCGTGTTAGGGCGACGATTATAGCGATTGGCAGGCTTCTGTAAACCCCTGAATTCTGACTATTTTTACAAAACCCACGCTTTTCTCCCTCGCGCTCCTTTTTCCTACAGGCAAGGTTAGGATGCCTACCGCGCCTCAGAGCCTTCAGCGCCAGCGCGCAACCCATCCAAATCAAAAGGACGCCCCACGTGAAACGGACGCTATGCCTGTCTCTCCTCCTGCTAACCGCCGCCCTCAGCGGCTGCTCGTCTAATAAGCCTGCCAACGACCCCACCCTGGTGGGCACGTGGAAAGGCCTGCGCACGCAGACCGACAAATGCCAGTTCCTCTCGTGGACCAACAACCTGCGGTCCGACGGGCGTTTCACCATTACTTTCTTCCGCGATGCGCAGCAGACGCAGGTGATCCAGACGGAGCAGGGCAGTTGGTCGGCGGCCAATGGCAAGAATGAGGTGCGCACCGACGGTGTGCGCACGCCGGATCTGTACACCTATAAGCTGGTGGACCCGGACACGGTGCATTACGTGAGTGTGTCGGCGAGCCCGAGTGGGGACTGCCAAGAAGACTATGCGTTTACCGAGCACCGCATTCGCGGCTGACTCACCGTCGCGCTAAAAACGGGCACCGCTGTGCCCGGTTGGTGCATGCCTCAGTTCCCGTCCCCGCAGTTATCCGTGAATTTCTTGTAGGCCAGCACCTGGGTCTGGCCTTTCGAGTCCAGGTAGGTCATCCGTGCATCCACCACGCCGCAGCCTGCGCGGGTGTCTTCGGTGGTGGACAGTACGCGCTGGATATCGGGCTTTGGCTTCATGTCGGCATGTGCGTTTACGGCAAAAGCCAGCAGGCTGACGGCGATCAAGGTGTTCCAGTTCATGGTGGGTATCCTCCGGGTTCAATAAGGGTGTGGGCTTATTGAAAGCCGGGGAGGTATCTGGCCTGTGTCAGGCGGCGCGGGTTTTGCTTCGTTGTGTATAGGGGGTAAGCCTGCATACACAGAGATACACGGGCCGTGGCTTTGCCGAGGATTTTGGGTCGACCGCTCAGCCGGTTTTCCCTTGAATCCGGGTGAGGTTTCCGTATTCTGTTGCGCGATATAAACCGTCGGTTTAATCGCGGTTTCATGTAGGCAAATTTTCGAGACAGTGTAGGGCAACCGAATATTTGTTGATGGGTGTGTCAGTTATGCGCCGTTCTTGTCCGCCTGGGCAGCAATGTTTGCGGAAAAGTAGCGCAACTTCATGTTCTCTAAGTGAATGCATTTTTCGCCGTCAAACTGTCATAAAAATGGCGACATGCCGTTCGTCGGATTAAATTGAACTAAAAGCATCAAAATACTGACACCATCAATGTGATATCACAGAATGCGCCCCACACCACATAACTAGAAGAATTCAAGGTCAGCACATCGCTGACCTTTTTATCGCCTTTAAAGCGCAAACCGGGTGGGGAGGGGCAGTGAGTGAGTCGGGCAGATGACATTTCAAAACTATTCAACAAGCTGGGTGCCAACCCGAATGGTTACCGCGAGATCAACGTTGTCCACGAGTACCTCGAGGACGATGTAGAGGTCCTGGAAAGCCCGGTAGTCGTTGAAACGCCCCCGGTGATAGAAGTGCCCCCGGTCATGGAGGCGCCTTCCGCTCCCTTGCTGCGTTTGCTCGAAGAACTGAACCACGGCGAAGCCGACCACCTGCACCCGCCCGAAGTGGTGGAGGGCCGGGACGGCGAGGTGTATTCGGAGCTTTCCAGCCCGACCGTCGTGGTGGTGGTCTCGATCAAAGGCGGCGTTGGTCGCAGCACGCTGGCGGCAGCGATTGCCAGCGGCTTGCAGCGCCAGGGTCGCCCGGCACTCGCCCTGGACCTGGACCCGCAAGATGCCCTGCGTCATCACTTGTGCCTGGGCCTGGACATGCCGGGCGTCGGCGCCACCAGCCTGCTCAATGAAGGTTGGGAAGCGCTGCCCGAGCGTGGTTTTGCCGGCTGCCGCCTGGTGGCATTCGGCAGCACCGACCACACCCAACAGCAGAGCCTGAACCGCTGGCTCGGCCAGGATGCCGAGTGGCTGAACAAACGTCTGGACAGCCTCAAGCTGAACGGCCAGGACACGGTGATCATCGACGTCCCGGCCGGCAATTCGGTGTACCTGAGCCAGGCCCTGTCGGTGGCGGATCTCGTGTTGGTGGCCGTACAGCCCGACGTGGCGTCGTTCAGCACCCTGGCGCAGGTAGACAGCCTGCTCGCACCGGCCCTGGCGCGCGAAACACCGCCACAACGCTGCTACGTGATCAACCAGTTGGACGCCGCGCACCGCTTCAGCCTGGACATGGTCGAGGTGTTCAAGACGCGCCTGGGCGATGCCCTGCTGGGTACCGTGCACCGCGATCCTTCCTTCAGCGAAGCCCAGGCCTACGGGCGTGACCCCCTCGACCCTACCGTCAACAGTATCGGCTGCCAGGACGTCCACGCCCTGTGCCGCGCCTTGCTCGAACGCATCGACTCGGACCTTCCATGACCGACACTACGTCCTCCACGCCCTTCGTCGAAGGGCGCGCTGAACAGCGCCTAAATGGCGCCATTGCGCGCTTCAATCGCTGGCCGGCGGCGCTGCGTACGGTACTGGTTGTCACCAGTGGCGTGCTCGGCGCCCTGCTGTTGATGAGCATCATCGCTGCACCGCTGGACCTCTACAGCCAGTTCCTGTTTGCCGGCGTGTGCTTCCTGGCGGTGCTGGTATTGCGCAAGATCCCGGGGCGCCTGGCGATCCTGGCGCTGGTGGTGCTGTCGCTGGTGGCGTCGCTGCGCTACATCTTCTGGCGACTCACCTCCACCCTCGGGTTTGAAACCTGGGTCGACATGTTCTTCGGCTACGGCCTGGTGGCGGCCGAGTTCTACGCCATGGTCGTGCTGATCTTCGGCTACGTGCAAACCGCCTGGCCCCTGCGCCGCCAGCCCGTGTGGCTCAAGACCGAGCCGGAAGAATGGCCGACGGTCGACGTGTTCATCCCCACCTATAACGAAGCCCTGAGCATCGTCAAACTGACCATCTTCGCCGCCCAGGCGATGGACTGGCCAAAAGACAAGCTGCGCGTCCACGTGCTGGACGACGGCCGTCGCGACGACTTCCGCGACTTCTGCCGCAAGATCGGCGTCAACTACATCCGCCGCGACAACAACTTCCACGCCAAGGCCGGTAACCTCAACGAAGCCTTGAAGGTCACCGACGGCGAATACGTCGCCCTGTTCGACGCCGACCACGTGCCGACGCGCTCCTTCCTGCAAGTCAGCCTGGGCTGGTTCCTGAAAGACCCGAAGCTGGCGATGCTGCAAACGCCACACTTCTTCTTCTCGCCGGACCCGTTCGAGAAGAACCTCGACACCTTCCGCGCCGTACCCAACGAAGGCGAGCTGTTTTACGGCCTGGTGCAGGACGGCAACGACCTGTGGAACGCCACCTTCTTCTGCGGCTCCTGCGCGGTGATCCGCCGTAAGCCCCTGCTGGAAATCGGCGGCGTGGCCGTCGAGACCGTAACCGAAGATGCCCACACGGCGCTCAAGCTCAACCGCCTGGGCTACAACACTGCTTACTTGGCCATCCCGCAAGCCGCGGGCCTGGCCACCGAAAGCCTGTCGCGCCACATCAACCAGCGGATTCGCTGGGCGCGGGGCATGGCGCAGATTTTCCGTACCGACAACCCGCTGCTGGGCAAAGGCCTGAAGTGGGGCCAGCGCATCTGCTACGCCAACGCCATGCTGCACTTCTTCTATGGGTTGCCGCGCCTGGTGTTTCTCACCGCGCCGCTGGCTTACCTGGTGTTCGGTGCCGAGATCTTCCACGCCTCGGCCCTGATGATCGTGGCCTACGTGTTGCCGCACTTGGTGCATTCCAGCCTGACCAACTCACGGATCCAGGGGCGTTTCCGCCACTCGTTCTGGAACGAGGTGTACGAGACGGTACTGGCCTGGTACATCCTGCCGCCGGTGCTGGTGGCGCTGGTCAACCCCAAGGCCGGTGGCTTCAACGTTACCGACAAGGGCGGCATCATCGACAAGCAGTTCTTCGACTGGAAACTGGCGCGCCCCTACCTGGTGTTGCTGGTGGTGAACCTGGTGGGCCTGGGCTTTGGTGTGCATCAACTGGTGTACGGCGCGGAAAACACCGCCGTCACCGTCGCCATCAACATGACCTGGACCCTCTACAACCTGATCATCACCAGCGCCGCCGTGGCCGTGGCCTCCGAGACGCGCCAAGTGCGTTCCGAGCCGCGTGTGAGTGCGAAGCTGCCAGTGAGTGTGATCTGTTCCGACGGTCGCGTGCTTCACGGGATCACCCAGGACTTCTCTCAGAACGGCTTCGGCCTGATCCTCGATGATGGCCACTCCATTGTCCAAGGCGAACGGGTGCAGTTGGTGTTGGCGCGCAACGGTCAGGACAACCTGTTTCAGGCACGGGTGGCGTTCAGCAAAGGTACCCAGATTGGTGCGCAGTTCGAGTCATTGAGCCTGCGCGAGCAAAGCGAACTGGTGCGCCTGACGTTCTCACGTGCCGACACCTGGGCCGCCAGCTGGGGTGCCGGCCAACCCGATACGCCGCTGGCCGCCTTGCGCGAAGTCGGCGGTATCGGCATCGGTGGTCTGTTCACGTTGTGCCGCGCCACCCTGCATGAATTACGTATGGCCCTGCGCCGCACGCCCTCACAACCGCTTGATACGCTGATGGACAAGCCATGACCTTCACACCTCTTTTCGCGCGCGCCCCTTCGCGTGCCGCACGCGCGTTGATGATCGCTTCGCTGCTGGGCCTGAGCCCGCTGCTGCAGGCGGCCGACAAAGCAGCGATTGCCCCCGTTGCCGCGCAAGGTGCCGAGAACGGCTACAGCCTTACGCTCAAGCAATTGGGCCGTCGCGACACCATGAACTTGCAGGGTGTAGAGTCGTCCGACAGCGTCAACTTCGACATCCGCGCCGACCAGGTGGTGACAGGCGCCCAACTGTTGCTCAACTACAGCTATTCGCCGGCGTTGCTGGCGGACCTCTCGCAGATCAACGTGCTGGTCAACGACGAAGTCGCCGCCAGCCTGCCGTTGCCCAAAGAGGGTGCCGGCACGGCGCAACAGGCCGTGGTACAGATTCCGCCGCACCTGATCACCGAGTTCAACCGCCTGCGGTTGCAGTTCATCGGTCACTACAGCATGTCCTGTGAAGACCCGCTGCACAGCAGCCTGTGGGCGAAAATCAGCAACACCAGCGAACTGAAAGTGCAGGTTTCGTCGATCCAGTTGAAAGATGATCTGTCGGTGTTGCCGCTGCCGTTCTTCGACAAGCGCGATGCCCGCCAGGTCAACCTGCCGTTCGTGTTCGCCACCGCGCCGGATAACGCCACCCTGGAAGCGGCGGCCACGCTGTCTTCGTGGTTCGGCGCAATGGCCAGCTACCGTGGCGCTACGTTCCCTACGGCCTACGGCACGATTCCGGCCAAGGGCAATGCCATTGTGCTGGTGCTCAGCCCCAACGCCGTCGATGTCAATGGCGTGAAAGTGGCGCAAGCCACCGGGCCGACCCTCAACCTGATCGCCAACCCTAATGACCCTCAGGGCAAATTGCTGATCGTGTCGGGCCGCGACGGCGCCGAACTCAAGCGCGCAGCGACCGCTGTGGCGTTGGGCAGCCCGGTGCTCGCTGGCAACAGCGTGGTGATCGACAAACTCGAAAGCCTGGCACCGCGCCGTCCTTATGACGCACCGAACTGGGTGCCCAGTGATCGCCCGGTGCGTCTGGGTGAACTGGTCGAGTTGAAAAAACTCAGTGTCTCGGGCTACAACCCGGGCGCCATCAACGTGGATTTCCGCCTGCCGCCTGACCTGTTCAACTGGCGTGAAGAAGGTGTGCCGCTGCACCTCAAATACCGCTACACGCCGCAGCAGGTGTCGACCAATTCGTCGCTGCTGGTGGGCCTGGATGACCAGTTCATGAAGTCCATGCCGCTGCCGTCGATCACCAACCTGGCGGATGGCAAGACCCTGTTGAGCATGATGCAAAAGGACAACACGCTGCCGCGCGAAGCCACTGTGCTGCTGCCGATCAGCTCCGCGTCGCCGATGTCCAAGCTGCAACTGCGCTTTATGTACGACTACATCAAGGAAGGCGAATGCCGGGACATCATCGTCGACAACATGCGCGGCGCGATCGATCCGGATTCGAGCCTGGACATCAGCGGCTACCAGCACTTCATCGCCATGCCTAACCTGGGTGTGTTCAATGACGCAGGTTTCCCGTTCACCCGCCTGGCGGACCTGTCCGAATCGGCCGTGGTGCTGCCTGACACCTTTGGCACCGACGAGCTGAGCGCGTACCTGACCATCCTGGGCCGCTTCGGCGAGTCCACCGGTTATCCGGCGACAGCCGTCAAAGTGGTGCAAGCCAAGGACGTGCAAAGCGTTGCCGATAAAGACCTGCTGGTCATCGCCACCGGTGCCGACCAGCCGTTGTTCAAGCAGTGGCAGCAATACCTGCCGGCGACCGCCGACGGCCCGCAACAGCACTTCAAGCTGTCCGACCTGCCGCGCTACGTCAGTACCTGGATCAGCCCGGATGCCGAAGCCAACAAGCACGCGGCCAACGCGGCCATCAGCTTCAACAGCTTGAGCACCAGCACCTGGTTTGCCGGTTTCGAATCGCCGCTCAAGGCCGGGCGCAGCGTGGTGCTGATCTCCAGCACCAAGCCCGCAGGCTTGCAAGCTGCGACCGCCGTACTGATTGGCGGCGACCAATACAAAGACACCATCCAGGGCAGCCTGGCGGTGGTGCAAGGCACGCAGGTCGACTCATTGGTGGCTGACCAGCAGTACTACGTCGGCAAACTGGGCCTGTTCAAGTCGGTGCAATGGCAACTGTCGCAGAACCTGGGGTGGATGCTTTTGTTCACCTTCCTCGGCCTGGCGATTGTCTCCTGCCTGATTTACCTGTCCCTGCGTGCCCGTGCAAAACGGCGGTTGGCATGATGCGTCCAGCCGCTTGGGTTGTGGTGGGCGCCGCGATGTGTGCGGGGGCTGCCCAGGCCCAGACGTGTGACGCGCAATGGCCGCTGTGGCAGAACTACGCCACGCGCTTTGTGCAGGAAGACGGGCGGGTGCTGAACTCGTCCCTGAACCCCAGCGAGAGCAATTCCGAAGGCCAGTCCTACGCCATGTTCTTTGCCCTGGTGGGCAACGACCGGGCGCGGTTCGACAAGCTGTGGACCTGGACCAAGTCCAACATGGCCGGCAATGACATCAGCCACAACCTGTTCGCTTGGCTGTGGGGTAAGAACAAGGACGGCGAGTGGGGCGTGATCGACGCCAACTCCGCCAGCGATGCCGACCTGTGGATCGCCTATTCGCTGCTCGAAGCGGCGCGTATCTGGAACGTGCCGCAATACCGCGCCGATGCGCAGTTGGTGTTGGCCAATGTGGAAAAAACCCTGATCGTGCGTGTACCGGGCCTGGGCAAGATGCTGTTGCCGGGGCCGGTGGGCTATGCCTATCCGGGTGGTTTGTGGCGCTTCAACCCCAGCTATCAAGTGTTGGCGCAATTGCGTCGCTTCAATAAAGAGCGCCCGAACGGCGGCTGGAATGAAGTCGCCGACAGCAACGCGAAGATGCTGGCCGACCCGCACAGCAACCCCCATGGCTTTGCCGCCAACTGGGTGGGCTACCGCGCCACCAGCGCCACTGCCGGCGTGTTTGTGGTCGATCCGTACTCCGACGACTTGGGCAGCTACGATGCCATCCGCGCCTACCTGTGGGCCGGAATGAGCGCCAAGAGCGACCCACTCGCCGCGCCGATGCTCAAGGCCTTGGGCGGGCTGTCGCGGGCGACGGCGGCGTCGGCTAATGGCCTGCCGCCGGAGAAGGTCCATGTGCTTACCGGTGAAGTCGAGAAGAACAATGGCTACTCGCCGCTGGGGTTCTCGGCGTCGGCCATGGTGTTCTTCCAGGCACGCGGCGAGACGGCCCTGGCGCAACTGCAAAAGCAGAAGCTCGACGACGTGCTGGGCAAGGCCATGGCACCCTCCGCACCCGATACCGCGCAGCCGGTTTATTACGACTACATGCTTAGCCTGTTCGGCAAAGGTTTTGCCGATCAAAAGTACCGTTTCGAACAAGACGGTACGGTCAAATTATTCTGGGAGGGCGCATGCGCCGCCACACGCTAGCCCTTGCGATTCTGGCCACCCTGGCGTCTAGCGCCAGCCTGGCTGCAACCAGCGACCCACAAGCCTTGCTGATCGAGCAGGGCAACTACTGGCAGTCGAAGAAGAACCCCGAGCGCGCCCTGGAAAGCTGGCAGAAACTGCTCAGCCTGAGCCCCGAGCAGCCGGACGCGCTGTACGGTATCGGCCTGATCCAGGTGCAACAGCAGCACCCGGAAGAGGCACAGAAATACCTGGCCCGCCTGCGTGCAATTTCGCCACTGCCGCGCCAGGCCTTGCAGCTTGAACAAGACATTACCGTCAACATTCCCGCCAACGCCAAGCTGCTGGAGCAGGCCCGTGAACTGGGTGAACCGGTGGAAGAGCGCGAGCAGGCGGTGGCGCTGTACCGCCAGATTTTCCAGGGGCGCCAGCCTCAGGGCTTGATCGCGCGTGAGTACTACAACGCCTTGGCGTTTACGCCCAAAGGCACGGCTGAAGGTATCGCCGGCCTGCAACGCGTCACACGTGAACGCCCGAATGATTCGATCGCCGCGTTGTTCCTGGCGCGGCACCTGGCGCGTAACCCGTCTTCGCGCGTCGAAGGTATTCGTGCGATGGAGCGCCTGTCGACCGACAACGACGTGGGCGGCGCCGCCGATGAAGGCTGGCGTTTTGCGCTGGTCTGGCTCGGCGCACCCAACCGTGATCAGGTGCCGTTGTTCCAGCAGTTCCTGGCTAAGCACCCGGACGATACTGAGATCCGTGCCCTGATGAACAAAGGCATTGCCCAAGGCAAGGGCGATGGCGGCTGGCAGCGTGATCCCAAGCTGGTCAAGGCGTTCAAGGCCCTCGACGAAGGCGACCTGAAAACCGCCGAACCGTTGCTGGCAGCGCGCCTGGCTGAAAAATCCAATGATGTGGATGCCCTCGGCGGCATGGGCGTGGTGCGCCAACAGCAGCAGCGTTTCAGCGAGGCGGAGAACTACCTCGGCCAAGCCACGCGCCTGCCCGGCGGTGCTGCCTGGCAAAAAGCCTTGAATGACGTGCGCTACTGGAGCCTGCTGAACCAGGCCCGTGACGCACAGAGCGCCGGCCGCAGCAGCCAGGCCCGTGACCTCGCCGCCCAGGCCGAACGCCTGAACCCCAGCAAGACCGACGCCACCATGGCCCTGGCCGGTTTCCAGGCGCAAGACAACCAGCTCGATGCCTCCGAAGCCAGCTACCGCAAAGTGCTGGCGCGCAACCCCAACGACCCGGATGCCCTGAGTGGCCTGATCGGTGTGTTGTCGCAATCCGGCCGGCCCGATGAGGCCTTGAAGCTGATCGACTCGCTGTCCGCGGCCGACCGTGGCAAGTTCTCTTCGAGTGCGAAGATCAAGGCCCTGCGCGCCACCCAGATGGGCAAGGTGGCCGATCAGCGCGGCGACTTGAAAGCCGCGCAGGCGGCTTACCAGCAAGCCCTCGACGCCGACCCGGAAAACCCCTGGACACGTTTCGCCCTGGCGCGCGTGTACCTGCGCGACGGGCAAATCCGCAACGCCCGTGCCCTGATCGATGGCCTGCTCAAAAGCCAGCCCAACCAGCCGGATGCGCTGTACACCAGCACCTTGCTCTCGGTTGAACTGGATGAGTGGAAAGCGGCGGACGCGACCCTGTCGCGCATTCCTGCCGCCCAGCGCACGCCGGACATGAATGAGCTGGCGAGTGACATCGCCCTGCATAAACAGACTGAGATCGCGATCGAGAGCGCCCGCCGTGGCCAACGCCCCGAAGCGTTGGCGCTGCTCGGGCGCAGCGCTTCCCTGGCCGGCAAGAAGCCCGAGCGCCTGGCGGTGCTGGCATCGGCTTACGTCGAAGTGGGCGCGCCGGAGGAAGGCTTGCAGATCATGCAAGGCGTGCTGGAAAAGACCTCGAACCCGACGCCAGACCAGAAGTTGCTCTACGCGGGTGTGCTGCTCAAGGCCAACCACTACACCGAAGCGGGCGACATCCTGCGCGACCTGCAGGGCCAGCCGCTGACCGACGCCGGGCGCCAGCGCTACGAAGACCTGATCTTCCAGTACCGCGTCAAGCAAGCCGATGCGCTGCGCGAAAAAAATGACCTGGTGGCGGCCTACGACATGCTCTCGCCGGCGCTGGTGCAGCGTCCTCACGACACCTCGGCGATCAGTGTGCTGGCGCGCATGTACGCCGATGGCGGCGATGGCAAGAAAGCCATGGCGCTGTACGAGCCGCTGGTGCAGCAGAACCCCAACAACGCTCGCCTGCAACTGGGCCTTGCGGGTATTGCCTTGAAGGGCGGTAATCGCAGCCTGGCCGAATCGGCCACCGACAAGGCCCTGCGCCTGGACCCGACCAGTGCCGAAACGCTGACCGCTGCCGGGCAGATCTATCAGGGGCTGGGCCGTAATGCCGAGGCGGCCGAGTTGCTGCGCCGCGCCCTGGCCATCGAGAGCGCCCAACGCGTCCAGGCGCGCTCGGCACTGGCTGATGCCCAGGGCGTGGCCTACAACCCCTTCGTCGGCTTGCCGGGCCAGCGTCGGCAGATCACTGACCTGGCCGTCGATCGCGGCGCCGTGCCGCCGCCCATCGATGCGCCGGCCAGTACGGTACCGGCGCCGGTGGCTGTGCCGGGGGCTGCGGTCCCTGCCAATGGTTTTGTAGCGTCGAACAAATTGAGCGACCCGTTTGTTCCGCCGACGCGTATTGCCGCGCTGGATAACCCGACGTTAAGCCCGGCGCGCCGTGCCCTCGATGGCCTGTTGCGGGATCGCAGCGGCTACCTGGTGCAGGGCCTGAGCGTGCGCAGTAACAACGGTGAAAGTGGCTTGAGCAAAATCACCGAAGTGGACACGCCGTTCGAAGCGCGCATGCCGGTGGGTGACTTGAACGTGGCGTTGCGTGCTACGCCGGTGAGCTTGAGTTCGGGTGCGGTCAAAGCCATTTCGGCTGCGCGTTTTGGCGCGGGTGCCGGCGAGGACAAAGCCAAGCGAGAAAACGGCGTCGGCCTGGCTGTTGCCGTTGAAGACCCGGCTCAAGGCGTCAAGGCTGATATCGGTGTGAGCCCGTTGGGCTTTACCTACAACACCGTGGTGGGTGGCGTGAGTGTGAATCGACCGTTCACCGAAGGCGGTAACCTGCGCTATGGCGTCAACGTTTCGCGGCGCCCGGTGACCGACAGCGTGACCTCGTTTGCCGGTTCGACTGCCAGGATTACTGACGCTGATGGCCAGGTCCACGAGAAGAAGTGGGGCGGCGTTACCGCCAACGGCGGACGTGCCGAGCTGAGCTACGACGACCAGGAAGTGGGCGCCTACGGCTATGCGTCGTTGCACCAGTTGCTGGGCAACAACGTTGAAGACAACACCCGTATGGAATTGGGCAGCGGCGTCTACTGGTACCTGCGCAACACGCCGACCGACACCCTCACACTGGGCGTCAGCGGCATGGCCATGGGTTTCAAGGACAACCAGGGTTTCTACACCTACGGGCAGGGCGGCTACTTCAGCCCGCAACGTTTCTTCTCCCTGGCCGTGCCGGTTCGCTGGGCACAGAGCTTCGACCGTTTCAGCTACGAGTTGAAAAGTTCGGTGGGCGTGCAGCATATCGCGCAAGATGGCGCCGATTACTTCCCGACGGACAGTCGCTTGCAAGCCAATGCGCCCACCCAGAAATACGACAGCAGCAGCAAGACCGGCATCGGCTACAGCCTCAACGCGGCTGCCGAATACCGCCTCAGCTCGCGCTTTTACCTGGGTGGCGAAGTCGGTGTCGACAACGCCCAGGATTATCGCCAGTACGTCGGCAACGCGTACCTGCGCTACCTGTTTGAAGACCTGAGTGGACCTATGCCGCTGCCGGTCAGCCCTTACCGTTCCCCGTATTCGAATTGATTGATAGGAGTCATCCATGCCTGTTTCCGCGATTGCCGGCCTGACCCTGCTGGTACTGGGCGAAAGCCACTTGAGCTTTCCCGATCACCTGCTGGACCCGCTGCAAGCCAACCTGACGGCGCAAGGCGCCAAGGTCCACACCATCGGCGCCTGCGGTGCCGGTGCGGCCGATTGGATCGTGCCGAAGAAAGTCGATTGCGGCGCCGAGAACCTGCCGGGCGCCAAGCCACAGGTGTTCGGCAAGAACGCCATGAGCACCACGCCGGTCAAGGACCTGATCGCCAAGGACAAGCCCGACCTCGTCGTGATCATCATTGGCGACACCATGGCGTCCTACCCGGACCCGCAGTTCCCGAAAGTCTGGGCGTGGAAAAGCGTGACCTCCCTGACCAAGGCCATCAGCGAAACCGGCACCAAGTGCGTGTGGGTCGGCCCGGCCTGGGGCAAGGTCGGCACTATGTACAAGAAGGATGACGCGCGCACCAAGCTGATGTCGTCGTTCCTGGCCACCAACGTCGCGCCGTGCACCTACATCGACTCGCTGACCTTCTCCAAGCCGGGCGAGTGGATCACCACCGACGGCCAGCACTTCACCATCGACGGCTACCAGAAGTGGGCCAAGGCCATCGGCGGCGCGCTGTCGGCATTGCCGGCTGACGCTGTGAAGGGAGCCAAGTGATGAAGCGCATTTCCCTGGGCCTGGCGACCTTGCTCGCCAGCGTCAGCGCCTACAGCGCTGACATCCCGCTGTACCCGACCGGGCCGGAAAAAGACTCGGCGTTCCTGCGCTTTGCCAACGGCACCAGCAGCGAGTTGAAGCTGGTGGCCGACGGGTCCAAGGCCAGCCTGGTGCTGGGCGGCGACAAGCTCGTTTCCGACTACCTGCCAGTATCGGGGGGCACTGCGCCGATCAAGGGTGTGTTGAGCCAGGGCGGCAAAACCGCTGATCTGGCGGTCACCGTGGCCCCGGGCGAATTCGCCACGGTGATCGCAGTGGCCGATGCCAAAGGCGGTATTCGCCAGTTGGTGATCCACGAGCAACCGGACGATTTCAACGCGTTGAAGGCCTCGCTGGCCTTCGTCAACGCCGACGCCGCGTGCGCCGACGCCAGCCTGGAAGCCGTGGCGCAAAAGGCCGAACTGTTCAAGAAAGCCGCCGAAGGTTCGGTGCAA
The DNA here is from genome assembly GCF_013386585.1 of Pseudomonas sp. P7548. GTDB lineage: Bacteria > Pseudomonadota > Gammaproteobacteria > Pseudomonadales > Pseudomonadaceae > Aquipseudomonas. The sequence continues at coordinate 46,192 of NZ_JACARO010000002.1, forward strand.
CGTCGCATGATCAACCCGGTGGAACTGTCGGTGCAGCTCAAGTGCGCGGGTACGCCAACCGGCCAGCCATTGACGTTCACCCTCAAGGCCGGCGAGCGCTACAGCGTGCTGGCATTGCCATCCGCTGCCGGTACCAGGTTGTTGTTCGCGCCTGACACGCTCGCTAACTGATCGGGCCCGAACCCACCATGGTCTTTGCCTCACTCGAATTCCTCACGCTGTTCCTGCCGGCCTTCCTGTTGATCTATGCCCTGGCTCGTCCGAGCTGGCGCAACGTCATCCTGTTGATCGGCAGCTGGTTGTTCTACGGCTGGTTGAGCCCGTTGTTCCTGTTCCTGCACATGGTGTTGACCGTGGTGGCGTGGGTCGGCGGCTTGCTGGTGGACCGCTCCCGTGAGGACGGCAAAGGCCGGGTGCGCCTGTTGATCGCGTTGATCGTGTTCAACACGGCGGTGCTGTGTTGGTACAAGTACGCCAACATCGTCGCGGGCACCGTGAGCGAGGTGATCACCTGGTACGGCTACATGCCGCTTGATTGGCAGCGCGTGGCCTTGCCGGCCGGCTTGTCGTTCATCGTGCTGCAGGCCATTTCCTACCTGGTGGACGTGCACCGTCATACGGTGCCGGTGGAGCGTAGCTTCATCAATTACGCCACCTACATTTCGATGTTCGGGCACTCGATTGCGGGCCCGATCATCCGTTACGACTGGGTTCGCCGTGAGCTGAACCAGCGTTATTTCAACTGGCCGAATTTTTCCCTGGGCGCGCGGCGCTTCATGATCGGCATGGGCATGAAAGTGCTGGTGGCCGACACCTTGTCGCCCCTGGTCGACATCGCGTTTCACCTGGAAAACCCCAGCCTGGTGGACGCCTGGATCGGTTGCCTGGCCTATTCGCTGCAACTGTTCTTCGACTTCGCCGGCTACAGCGCCATGGCCATTGGGCTGGGCCTGATGCTGGGCTTTCACTTCCCGGAAAACTTCAACCGGCCGTACCTGGCCAGCAGCATCCAGGACTTCTGGCGGCGCTGGCACCTGTCGTTGTCCAGCTGGTTGCGCGACTACCTGTACATCGCCCTGGGCGGTAACCGTGACGGCGTGTGGCGCACCTATCGCAACCTGTTCCTGACCATGGCGATTGCCGGGTTGTGGCACGGCGGCGACAGCTGGAACTACCTGCTGTGGGGTTCGGCTCACGGCGTGGCGCTGTGTGTTGACCGTGCGTGGTCGCGGTCGAGCCTGCCGAGCATTCCGCCGGTGCTGTCGCACATCCTCACGCTGCTGTTTGTGTGCCTGGCCTGGACCCTATTCCGCGCGCCGGACTTCCACTCGGCGCTGACGATGTATGCCGGCCAGTTCGGCCTGCACGGCATGGGCCTGGGTGATGCGATGGCCGTGGCCATGCGTCCGGCCCATGGCATGGCCGCGTTGTTGGGCCTGGTGTGCATCATCGCGCCGATCTGGCAGGTGCGCTGCGAGCAGCGCTTTGGCACGCAGCCGTGGTTTGTGGTGGCGGCCTCGTTGTGGCCGGTGGCCGGGTTTGTGTTGTCGTTCGCGCTGATTGCCAGCCGCGACGCCGTACCGTTTCTGTACTTTCAGTTCTAAGGACGCCCGACCATGCCTGCTCCTACCGCGCCGACGCCACCGAGTGAAGTGGCCGTTCGTACCAGCCCGCTGGCGGCCTGGGTGCTGGTGCCTTTCCTGGCGGCGGGGCTGTTGTCCTGTGCCTGGCTGATGGTCAAAGGGCCGATCAGTTTCCTGCCGGCCAAGGTCGACAGCGACATGCTGCTGCACGGCGACGTGACCCACCGCTTTGCCAAGGAGCTGGCCAAGGCGCCGATGGCGATCCAGGCCGCTAACCTTGAGCGCGGCGGCAGTTGGCTGGCGTTTGGCGACACCGGGCCGCGTGTGCGGCAGGGCTGCCCGGGCTGGCTGTTTATCAGCGATGAACTGCGCATCAACCGTCACGCCGAGGCCAACGCGCAGACCAAGGCTCAGGCGGTGATCGACCTGCACAAGCAGCTGGGCAACAGAGGCATCGACCTGCAAGTGGTGGTGGTGCCAGACAAGAGCCGCATTGCTGCCGCCGAGCGTTGTGGTCTGTACCGCCCAGCTGTGCTCGACAGCCGGATTCAGAGTTGGACCGGTGTGTTGCAGGCCGCTGGCGTTTCCGCGCTGGACCTGACCGACACCCTGAAACCCTTGGGCGCCGAGGCGTATCTGCGCACCGACACCCACTGGAGCGAGATCGGCTCCAACGCCGGTGCGAAGGCCCTGGCGCAGCGCATCCAGCAGCGCGGCATCCAGGCCACGCCGGAGCAGGCGTTCGACATCACCCAGGCGCCGCTCGCGGTGCGTCCCGGTGACCTGGTGCGCCTGGCCGGCCTGGATTGGCTGCCGCCGAAGTTGCAACCGCCAGGGGAGTCGGTCGCGGCGAGCAGCGCCCATGAAACGGGCGGTACCACCAGCAATGCCGACGACCTGTTTGGCGACGCGGGCCTGCCGAATGTGGCGCTGATCGGCACGTCGTTCTCGCGCAATTCCAACTTCGTCGGCTTCCTGCAAAAAGCCCTGAATGCACCGGTGGGTAATTTCAGCAAAGACGGCGGTGAGTTTTCCGGGGCGGCCAAAGCCTATTTCGACAGCCCGGCGTTCAAACAGACGCCGCCCAAGCTGTTGATTTGGGAGATTCCCGAGCGGGACCTGCAAACGCCGTACGATCCGATCACTGTCGGTCAGTAATTTGACGAATTGCCGCCTGTCTAAAAAATAGGCAGCTATACCACCAAAATAATGACACTTTGATGGGGCTGTAACAGAATGCTTGCACAGAGACGCACACAAAAAGACCTGCGGTAAGCCCTCGCCTTTCTTGCCGACCCCTCACGTCTTTAAGATGCGCCGTGTGGAGTTCAGGCCATGAGCCTTACTGATCGAATTTTCTGTCTGCTAGGCAAGGATGTCGCCCGAGATCCCCAAGGATTGAATGCGCGCCTGCATTTCTTTGGCAGCATTCCCGTCGATGACGGCACCCCCTTTCCCCCTCCCAGTGCCAATGAACACGCCCCGCCGGTGCAGGTGATGGCGCAGCGCCCGAAAGTCGTAGCGTTGGTGTCGATCAATGGCGGCGTGGGTCGCAGCACCCTGGCGGCGGCGTTGAGCAGCGGCTTGCAGCGCCAGGGCGAATCGGTGGTCGCGCTGGACCTGGACCCGCAAAACGCCTTGCGCCATCACTTCGGGGTGAGCGCAGCGTTGCCGGGGATCGGGCGCACCAGCCTGCAACACGGCCAGTGGCGCCCACTTCAACAAGCCGGTTTCGCCGGCTGCCAGATGATTGCCTTTGGTGACACCACCGAGCAACAACAGGAAAACCTGCACCGCTGGCTCAAGCAGGAAACCGGTTGGCTGGCGCGGCACGTGGCGGACCTTGGCCTGAACGAGCGGCAAACGTTGATCATCGATACGCAGGCCGGCAATAACGTGTATTTCCATCAAGCGCTGAGCATCGCCGATGTGGTGGTGGTCGTGGCGCAGGCGGATGCCGCTTCCCTGGGCACCCTCGACCAGATGGAGGTATTGCTCGCGCCGTACCTGGCGCACCCTAAGGCGCCGCGTGTTCATTACGTGATCAACCAACTGGATGAGGACAATGCCTTCAGCCTGGACATGCTCGAAGCCTTCAAGCAGCGCTTGGGCAGTGCCCCGATGGAAGTGCATCACGACGCAGCGATCAGCGAAGCGCTGGCCTTTGGCACCGACCCGTTGGACAGCCCAACGATCAGCCTGGCGTGTGACGATATCAACGACCTGTGCCGGCTGTTGAAGGCGCCTAAAAAAACCGCCTGAAGCGCGGTTTATACGCTTAACGCGCGATGCTTATGCACAATCGGTTGGTTGGGCCTGTCACGAAACAGCCATTTTGTGGAGCCGTTCTCAACACGCTGCAACTGCCTGTTTTGTGTGCATTTTATTTTATGAACAAAAAATGACCAGCAGGCCTTTTGGGCTGTAGCGCTGATGGCTACAGCCTCCGTAAAGAATTCATCAACAGAGTTATCCACAGGGCGTAACACGAAGAGTTTGCCCCTTAATCGCGCTCGGCCAGCACCATCAGGTTACGCGGGGTCAGGGCCGGTTCGCAGAAGGTGCCTATTTCAACCATGTAGCCTGCTTCCTTCAGGAAAAGTGCCCGGTCCAGCACCAGCCACATCTCCAGTGGGCGCCGAAACAGCCCACGCACCAGTTCCAGGTTGCGCACCTGCGCCAAGCGCTGCCAGCCGTGGGCTTCCAGCGCGTCCCAATCTTGCTCGCCTGTGGATAACCCTTTGAGGGTTGCCAGGGCCTGGCAGTACTCGGCAAACGGCTTGCCCAGCCAACTGGCGGGCAGGGAGGGGGTGGGCAGGTAGTCGTCACACCCGCGCAACTGGCGTTGCAGATGGTCGAACCCCAGGCGCCGGGCCATCGACACGTCGCGTTGCTGGCGCACCCGTGCGCCCGCCGTAACGGTTTCGCTCAACGGCAGGCCCAGGTCATCCACTGACAGCTGCAAGGCCGAAGCACGTCCCACAGCGGACAGCGCTTGATAGCGCTCGTCACCGATGCGGTTGTAGCAGCAGGGCGCCACTGCCAGTTGTTTGCAGCCCGCGGCGCTGGCCAACTGCAACAGGCGCACGTGCAAATCGCCGCAGGCATGCAGGGCGACGGGGGTGTGCTCGGGGCTTATCGCCACGTTCGCCATGACGTCTTGCAGGGTGTGGGTCACGGGCAAGTGATGGTGATCACTCAGGGCCTGGCCTGCGGCAATCAGCGCTGGGTCGTATTCCAGGCAGGTCAGTCGCTGGCCGGGTTGCAACAGGCGACGGCCGAGGTGGCCTTTGCCGGCGCACCAGTCCAGCCAGTGCTGTGGTGTGTCGGTGAAGGTCAGGGCGGCGCCGAAGGCTTCGATCTGTTGCCACTTGCGCCCGGGCACATCGACGTTCAAGCGACGATGAGCAGGCGCCAAGGGCTGCGTCGATAACTTATCCACAGCACTGAGCTGGCGGGCTGTGGCGGCCAGCTGTGGAAAAGGTGCCGGCGCGGGCAGGTCATGGGGTTGGTTGTGACTGGTTTCGGCGTCGTCCAACGAGCGTTGGCGCAGCCACCTGGCGAGTTCGGGGTGCTCGGTTTCCCAGGGCAAGTGCTGGTGCGTGAAGGGCCGTGGTCGCCACAGCCCTTGGTGCTCGATCAGGAACGCGTCCAGTGCCTGGAAGCGTGCCTCAGCGTCCTTGGCTAGCATCGACGCGCAGCCAGCGTTCCAGCAGTTTGAAGCCACGCACCAGGATGTAGGCCATCAACAGGTAGAACAGGCCGGCGGCGAAGAAGATCTCCACCGGCAAGTACGTGCGGGCAATGATGGTTCGCGCCATGCCGGTCAGTTCCAGCAGCGTCACGGTACTGGCCAGGGCACTGGCCTTGAGCATCAGGATCACTTCGTTGCTGTAGGCCGGCAGGCCGATGCGCGAGGCGCGAGGCAGGATGATGTAGAACAGCGTCTTGGGCTTGGACATGCCCAGGGCGCGCGCCGCTTCGATCTCACCCGGCGGAATGGCCTGGATGGCGCCCCGCAGGATCTCGGCGATATACGCGGCGGTGTGCAGGGTCATGGTGGCGGTGGCACACCAGAACGGATCGCGCAGGTAGGGCCACATGAAGCTTTTGCGCACCGTGTCGAACTGCGCCAGGCCGTAGTAGACCAGGAACAACTGCACCAGCAGCGGCGTGCCACGGAAGAAGAAAATGTAGGCGTAGGGCAGGGCGCTCACGTACCAGCGGCGCGAAGAGCGGGCGATGCCCAACGGAATCGCCAGCAACAGGCCGGCGATCACGGCAATGGCCACCAACTCCAGGGTCAGGGTTGCGCCTTGGGCGAGTTTGGGCAGCCATTTGATGATCACGGCCCAGTTCAGGCCCAGGTCAAAATGCGACAGCCAGCTGTAGTCACCGCTCATTGGGTGCTCCTTGCAAAGCCGCGGGCGGCGCGTTTTTCCAGGAAGTGCATGCCGGTCATGGCCAGCACGGTAAGGCCCAGGTACATGAAGGCCGCCACCATGAAGAAGGTGAACGGTTGCTTGGTGACGGTCACGCCGATCTGCGCATGACGCATGATTTCTTCAAGGCCGATCACCGAGACCAGCGCGGTGTCCTTCATCAGGATCATGAACAGGTTGCCCAGGCCCGGCAGGGCGATGCGCCACATCTGCGGCATGATCAACCGGGTGAAAATCCGCAGCTTCGACAGCCCCAGCGCCACACCCGCTTCGCGGTGGCCCTTGGGAATGGCGAGGATTGCGCCACGGAAGACTTCGGTGGCGTAGGCGCCAAAGCACAGGCCCAGGGCGATGACCCCGGCGGCAAAGGCACTGAGGGAAAGGTCGGGGTTGCCGAAGAATTCACCGAGGGCGCGCATCAGGTTGACGGTGCCGAAGTAGATCAGCAGCACCCACAGCAATTCGGGAATGCCGCGAACGATCGTCGAATAGGCACCGCCCAGCCATTGCAGTGGCTTGTACGGGGAAGTCTTGGCCAAGGCGCCGGCAAGGCCCAGCACCAGCCCCAGGCACAGGGCCGTGAGCGCCAGTTTGACGGTCATCAGCGCGCCAGCGGCAAGCGCCGGGCCGAATCCGTAGAGGTCGAAATTCATGGTGTTTTCATATCGCAAGGCATTGCTAGAAGCCGACGCGCTCAGGTGAGCGCGTCGGGCAAGTCGCTCAGGTCATTCGATGCTGAACGGGAAGTACTTGTCGTTGATCTTCTTGTAGGTGCCGTCTGCCTTGATCTCTGCCAGGGCTTTGTTCAGGCGCTCGCGCAGCGGGTCGCCCTTGCGTACGGCGATACCGATCTTGTCGCTCTCTACCACCGGGTCGCCTTTGAACTCATAGGCCGAACCGTCTTTGCTCTTGAGCCATTCGTACTGCACGTACTTGTCGGCGAGGATGCCGTCGAGGCGGCCGGACGTCAGGTCGAGGTAGGCGTTTTCCTGGGTGTCATACAGCTTGGCGGTGGTGTCCGGCAGCTTGTCTTCCAGGTAGGTGCCGGCCAGCGTCGCGCGTTGGGCGCCGATGGTCTTGCCCTTCAGGTAAGCGGCGTCGGTCTTGAAGTCTGCGGTGGCCTTGGGCGCGATGAACTGCAGCTTGTTGGAGTAGTACGGGTCGGTGAAGTCGACGGCCTGCTTGCGTTCATCGGTGATGGACAGCGAGGACACCAGGAAGTCGAACTTCTTGGCATTCAGGGCCGGGATGATGCCGTCCCAGTCGGACACATACACTTCGCACTTCTCGACTTTCATCTTGGCGCACAGGGCGTCGCCGATGTCTTTGTCGAAGCCGACGACGTTGCCGCTGGCGTCCTTATTGTTGAACGGCGGGTAGGCCGCTTCGATCCCCATTTTCAAGGTTTCTGCCATGGCCGTGGCGCTGAACGCCATCGAGACGGCCGCGGCCAGAAGGAATTTTTTATAGTTCTGCATGCATGTTGCTCCGTTAGCGGTTGCTGGACATGAATTGTTTGCAGCGCGCCGAAAGCGGGTTTTCAAACACCTGCTGTGGCGATCCTTGCTCTTCGACCAGGCCCTGGTGCAGGAACACCACCTCACTGGAAACCTGGCGGGCGAAGCCCATCTCGTGGGTGACCAGCAGCATGGTGCGGCCTTCTTCGGCCAGCGCGCGGATCACATTAAGTACTTCCTGGACCATTTCCGGGTCAAGGGCGGAAGTGGGCTCGTCAAACAGGATGACCTTGGGCTGCATCGCCAGGGTGCGCGCGATGGCCGCCCGTTGTTGCTGGCCGCCGGACAATTGCGCGGGGTAGGCGTGGCGCTTGTCGGCGATGCCGACCTTGGCCAGCAAGGCTTCAGCCACTTCGATGGCTTCGGCCTTGCTCTGGCCGAGCACGCGACGCGGGGCCTCGATGATGTTGTCGAGGATGCTCATGTGCGGCCACAGGTTAAAGTTTTGAAACACAAAACCGATTTCGCTGCGCAGGCGGTTGATCTGCTTGCCGTCGGCGGCGTGCAGTTCGCCGTTCTTGGCGGCCTTGAGCTTGAGTTCTTCGCCGGCCACCAGGATCTGGCCCTGGTGCGGGTTTTCCAGCAGGTTGATGCAGCGCAGGAAGGTGGACTTGCCGGAACCGGAGGAACCCAGGATCGAGATCACGTCGCCGTCGCGAGCGGTCAGCGAGATACCTTTGAGTACCTCCAGCTCACCATAGCGTTTATGCAAGTTGCGGATTTCAAGCGCGGGCGTGGCCTCAGCCATGTGGGGTCCTCAATGTGTTCGTTGCGTTCTTCGCTGTTGGGCCGCCTTCCTGGCGAGGCGCCAAGCTAGCATAGGGTTTGGATGACAGCCAACAGCGCTGCGGACGGTAAACGGGTGGTCTGCGGCAGGGTGTCGCATCGGCACAGCAGCGTGTCGCGCCATCAACAACCAAACAGCCGTTTGAACCCGGAAAACCACAGGTTTCGCGTAAAAAAGGGCGCGATGGTGCCAGCTTTGGACGGGGGTTGGAAGGGTTAACCGGGCAAACGGTGCATATCAGCCCTTTTATGGGGCGTCACGCACTTTTTGTGTGTGTTTTTGGTGCGCTCGTTCGTCTTTAAAGTGGGTCGCACGGTAACGCTATAGCGGAATGCCATTGTTCTCAAGGACTTGCGATTGCTGTTGAAGTGCGCTGCAGCCCGCGTCAATTGCGGCTCTGTAACATTTTGGCGCAAATCTTGCGTAAAAAATAAAGAACGCCCTGTTGGATTCTTTTCACGAGAAAGACTGCAGGCCGGGCGGACCGTTTTCGCAATTCCTCGCAAAGGTGTGTCAATGAGTAGTACGCAAAGCTCCAATGACCTCGAACAGGGGCTCAAACCGCGCCACGTCACCATGCTGTCGATTGCCGGCGTTATTGGTGCCGGTTTGTTTGTCGGCTCTGGCCACGCGATTGCTGCCGCCGGCCCCGCCGTACTGCTGGCTTATGCCGCAGCGGGCACGCTGGTGGTGCTGGTGATGCGCATGCTGGCCGAAATGGCCGTGGCGTCTCCCGACACCGGCTCGTTCTCTACTTATGCCGACCGCGCGATCGGTCACTGGGCCGGTTTCACCATCGGCTGGCTGTACTGGTGGTTCTGGGTGTTGGTGATTCCCCTGGAAGCCAACGCCGCCGCAACCATCCTGCATGCCTGGTTCCCTGACGTGGCCATCTGGGTGTTTACCCTGGTCATTACCTTGTTGCTGACGGCCACCAACCTGTTCAGCGTGAAGAACTACGGCGAGTTCGAGTTCTGGTTCGCGTTGATCAAGGTGGTGGCGATTGTCGGCTTCGTGATCCTGGGTCTGGCCGCGATTTTCGGCTTCTTGCCCACCAGCCAGGTCAGCGGCGTTTCGCACCTGTTCGACACCCAAGGCTTCATGCCAAACGGCATGGGCGCGGTATTGGCCGCGATCCTGACCACCATGTTCTCGTTCATGGGCACCGAGATCGTGACCATCGCGGCCGCAGAGTCGAAGAACCCGGGCCAGCAAATCACCAAGGCCACCAACTCAGTGATCTGGCGGATCGGTTTGTTCTACTTGCTGTCGATCTTCATCGTGGTGTCCCTGGTGCCATGGAACGATCCGACCCTGGCAGCCGTTGGCTCCTACCAGACCGTGCTGGAACGCATGGGCATCCCAAATGCCAAGTTGATTGTCGACTTGGTGGTCTTGGTTGCCGTGACCAGCTGCCTCAACTCGGCGCTGTATACCGCATCGCGCATGCTGTTCTCCCTGGGCCGTCGCGGTGACGCCCCGGCCGTGGCCAAGCGCACCAACAAGAGCGGCACGCCTTACTGGGCGGTTCTGCTATCGACCGGTGCAGCGTTCCTGGCGGTATTCGCTAACTACGTGGCGCCTGCGGCGGTGTTCGAATTCCTGCTGGCCAGCTCCGGCGCCATTGCGCTGCTGGTGTACCTGGTGATCGCGGTCTCGCAACTGCGCATGCGCCAGAAGCGTACGGCGGCGGGTGAGAAGATTGTCTTCAAGATGTGGCTGTTCCCAGGCCTGACCTACGCGGTGATGGTGTTCATCGTGGGCACGCTGACCATCATGCTGTTCCAGGAAGCGCATCGGATCGAGATCATCGCGACCGGAATCTTGAGCTTGCTGGTGGTGCTGGCTGGGTTGATTGTGTCGAGCCGTCGAAAGGCCCAGCGCGTGGGTGCTGCGGTACTTAATTGACACCTCACTGTAGGAGCCGGCTTGCCGGCGATGGCGTCCTCAAGGGCCCTATCGCCGGCAAGCCGGCTCCTACAGGGTTAGGGTTGTGTCAGGGCCTGGGAGGCTGCGACGTAGTCCGCCTGGAACTGCGGCGACTCAATCCACGCCAGCGCTGCGGCTTCATCCTCGGTGTCGGTGACCCACTGCCGGTACTCGATCAACGCCGCCAGAATGAAATCGGTGGCTTCCTCTTCGCCTTCCTGCTCCAACACCACGGCCAGCAACGGGTGGGACAGGAATGCGGCACACAGTGCCTGCTGGCTGGTCTCGCCGGCGGTGCGCATCTCTACGAACAACTCGGTCAAATCCACTGACTCAAGGTCAATGCGGCTGTCATCGCCGGCAAAGGCGTCCGGCTTGGTCGCGACGGCGCGTTGGGTGCGGTTCTGCTTGGCCTTGGCCTTTGCCCGGTGGGCGCGTTTTTGCTGCTTGTTCGGCGAAGCCATGGGCTCAACGTCCTGAGGTGTGTATCTGGGTGGCGTATTGAAGCGCAGGTTGGCGTAAATCCCAAGGGCTTCTAGGCGCGTTCCGTCACCCTGTGCCCGGGCGTGCCGTGCGCCAACTCGCCCTGTTGCAGCCACGCCAGTGCGATTGGCCATAAACGGTCCTGATATTGGCTTCGGAAAAACGCGAAATGCCCGACCTCTTTTTCGCCAATATCCTGCGGGGCGATGCGCAAGTGAGTGCGTTCGCTGTTCTTGAAATACCCCAGCAAGCGGTCGACAGCCGCCACTGTTCCGAACGGGTCGTCGGTGATGCTGATCGCCAGTACCTGTGCCTTCACCCGGGCGAAGGGCAAGTCTGCCAGGGCGCGCCCACTGGGCCGCGTTTCATAGGTGGCCGTTGGCGTGCTCCAGTCCCGTACCACGCCGGCTGGCGTGTCTTCCAGCCAACCCATGCGCTTGCCGGGAAAGTACCCGCACACGGCCGTTACCAGTGGCATCACCACATGCCATTTGCCGAACATTTTCCAGCGTCCGTTCGCCTGGTAATCACGCCAGTAGGCGAACTGTGCGCCCACCGTCACGATCCGTCGAATTGCCGCCCCTGAGGCACCCAGCCCCGCGGCACACCCGCCAAAGCTGTGCGCGACCACATCAATCGGCTGCCCGGGAAACTCCCGCTGCGCGCGCTGCAACATCGCTTCGAAATCCAGAACGCCCCAATCCGACCATGACGCTTTGAACCCCCGCAGCGAGCCGGCCCGTGACTCGCCGATGCCACGGTAGTCGTACGTGATGACGTCAAAGCCGTTGGCAAACAGGTAATCGGCAAAGCGTGAGTAATGGCGGCAGCGTACGGAGGTGGCGGCGTTGATGATCACGACGGGGCGCGTCAGGTCTGTGCGGACATGGCGCCAGGTAAAACCACCGAGGAGGTGGCCGTCGGCAGCGGGCTCGCGAAAGGTTTCGGGGGCAGGTTGGGCTGGCAGATTCATAGGGCGGCTCGGTATGTGCGCTTTCAATGTGGGTTGGAAGGCCCGCGCGCTTTTTTATCAGTTCCCCGAAATTAGCAAATTTGGCAGAGTCTTTGCGCAAAAAAACGTGCGTTGCTCGACCTTGGCCTGCCGCATGCTTAGGCTGATGTTCTTTCGATCCAGCAGAGTCAGCCAATGACCCGCGACACCCTCGAGCGCAATCAGATCCCCGTCTACTTCGCCACCGTCTTCCTGGCCGCCCTGTTCGGCCTGCTTGTTCCTTCTGTGGCTCATGGTCTAGGCACGCTGATCACGCCGGCTATCGTCATGCTGATGTACGCGATGTTCCTGCAAATACCCTTTCTCGATTTGCGCGAAGGGTTGAGTAACAAGCGCTTCATATCCGCCCTGCTGCTGGCCAATTTCATTCTTGTGCCGTTGCTGGTCTGGGTGCTGACCCGTGGGCTCGCGGAGCGCCCGGCACTGCTGGTCGGTGCTTTATTGGTGTTGCTCACGCCGTGTATCGATTACGTGGTGGTGTTCACCCATATCGGCAAGGGCGATTCGCGGTTGATGCTGGCGGCGACGCCGGTGCTGCTGTTGCTGCAATTGGCGCTGTTGCCGGTGTACCTGGGTTTCATGCTTGGGGTGCAATCGAAAGTGGTGGTGGCGGTGGGGCCGTTTGTCGAGGCATTCCTGCTGCTGATTGTGGTGCCCATGGTGTTGGCTGTGTTGACCACGTCCCTGGCGCGACGATCCAGGATTGTCAGCGCGTGGAACGACGCCTGGGCCTGGCTACCGGTGCCGGCAATGGCGTTGGTGCTGTTTGTGGTGATTGGCTCGCAGATCACCTCGGTGGTGCGGGGTATTGCCCTAGTGTTGCCGGTGGTCCCGGTGTACATCGGTTTCTTGCTGCTGGCGCCGTTGATGGGGGGGCTGGCTTCGCGGCTGTTTGCACTGCCTGCGACGACGGCGCGGGCGGTGACGTTCAGCGCGTCCACCCGCAATTCACTGGTGGTGTTGCCGCTGGCGCTGGCTTTGCCCGAGGACGTGCGTGGGCTGGCCGCAACGGTGGTGATCCTGCAAACCCTCATCGAGCTGGTGGGGGAGCTACTCTACATCCGGTTGATTCCGATGCTCGTATGGCCCGCAGGTCGGTAAACCCGCAATTGTTCGGGTTTGTTCAGGCGTTATTCAGGGTTGCCATCGGCAACATGCGTCAGCGCACCCAACCTGAAAGGACAGCCGATGGACCACCGCAACCGCTTTCGCCTGGAGTCCCTGGGCATTTTCCTGATGGCTTTGTTGCTGTTTACCCTGGGCATCTGGGGCCAGCAGCCTCAAGGGTTTGACGGGCGCTGGGCGCTGTTCCTGCAAGAAATGTTTCGCCATGGCGCGAGCCTGTTCCCCACCACCTACGGCCAGCCTTACGCGGATTATCCGGGTACGGCGACCTTCTTCAGCTTTGTAGTTGCCCGCCTGTTTGGCGCGCCGAATCACTTGGCGAACGTGCTGCCCACGGCGCTCGCCTCAGCGGGCGTGGTTGCCCTGATCTATCGTTTGCTGGCGCCGTCCAATCGCCCTTGGGCGTTGCTCACCGTCTTGCTGACGTTGCTCACGACCCAGCTGCTCGAGAAGTCGCGCTCGGTGTGCCTGGATCAGATGGTCGCGCTGCTGTGCGTGGGCAGTTTCTACCTGTTGCACAGTAGTGAGCGTCTAGGGTCGCGCTTGAGGCAGTTGGCGGTATTCCCGCTGTTTGTCCTGGCGTTCGCGATTCGTGGGCCGTTGGGGCTGATCGAGGTGTGCGGCGTGGTGTGTGTGTACTGGGCGTTGGGCAAGCCCGGGGAGCGGGTCAAGCAGGTGTTGATCCATGGGGGCGTCGGCCTGGTCTTGCTCACGGCGTGCTGGTGGGCCTTGATGAAGCTGGCGCGCATCAGTGGTGGCGATGCTTTCGCTGACGCCGTATTCAAGATGCAGGTAGGAGGGCGCCTGGATGAGATTGGCGAGCCGTTCTACTTCTACTTCCAGCTGAGCCTGTATCGCTATTTCCCGGTAGTACCGCTGGCGTTGGCCACCATGATTGCGCTGCGTCATCGTTGGCCTGAGCGCTGGGAAAATAATGATCTGCAACTGATGCTGCGTCTCGGCGCTTGCGGCCTGATGATTCTGCTCGGGCTGTCGGTGCCGCATTTCAAACGTGCCTACTACATTCTGCCGATGGTACCGATGTTTGCCGCTGTCGCCGCCTATGGGCTGCTCCAGGCGCAAGGCTGGTTGATCGGCGTGCGCCGATGCTACGAATGGCTTGTCGCCGCGCTACCGGCGTTGTGCGTGGTTGTGGTGTTTGTCTGCCGGCACGGGTGGCAGAAGCATGGTTACTGGCCTGACGTTTCGTTGCCGCTGCTGATCGGGGTGCTGGTGGTCCTGCAAGTGGCAGCGTTGGTCGTGTGGCGGCGGGCGGGCCGGTTGGTGTGGCTCAGCCTGATCGCATTGGCGGCGCAATGGTTGCTGCTGGTGACCGTGGTAGAGCCGGCCAAGGACCTGCAGTTCGATACCCGGCAGTTTGTCGGCCAGGTCGAAGCGCTTCGCGTGTCGACGCCCGGGCCGTTGGTGTTCGTCGATCTGGGTCGAGACACCTGGGCGGTGCGCTACATGATGAACCTGGATCACGACGAGCAGCCGCTGTTTGTCGGGCGTAACGAGCTTGAGAAGCTCGCGACGCTGCCTCGGCCGTCGTGGGTCATTGTGGCGCGCAAGGAGGCCGCGCTGTTGAGCGGGACGCCCATGGAGACGATGGCACCGAGTTTTGAAGGCCGCTTGAACGACAACCCGTTGATGGTGTTTTTGCTCAAGTGAATGGGCGGTCACCCTGATGTGTGAGCGCGGCTGACAAAATGCACGAGGGCGATGCACCATCGCCCTTGATCAAATCCATAAATCGCAGGCAACAAAAAACCCGCTCTAGGCGGGTTTTTTGTGTGCTTTCACGTGATGTTGACACCACCTGAAAGCTGAAGGTGGTGCCCAGAGACGGAATCGAACCGCCGACACGGGGATTTTCAATCCCCTGCTCTACCGACTGAGCTATCTGGGCAACGGGGCGCATTAAACGGGTTTTTCAGGGGGTCGTCAAGCAAGTTTTCGAAAAATATTTAATTATTACCGTCGCTTACGTGCTGACCCCGGTTTTTGATCAATTATTGAGCAGGTGGAACGTAGCCATCGGCCTTGGCGTAATCTTCGCCGGAAAAGAACTTGTCCATCTCGCCTGCCAGGTATTTACGATCTTCGGCATTCATCATGTTCAGGCGTTTTTCGTTGATCAGCAGGGTCTGGTGTTTCAGCCAATCGGCCCACGCCTGGGCGGAGACGTGTTCGAACACATCCTGGCCCTTGGCACCCGGGTAAGGAGGGCGTTCCAGGCCTGGCAATTCTTCTTTGTACTTGCGGCACATTACGGTGCGGGTCATGACGACTCTCCTGCATTCAATACATCGGCCGCGCGCTTCAGCAGTTTTTTCACCGGGGCGGCAAGGCCCAGGCGCGGCGGGGTGGCGAGGTTATACCAGAGCCAGTCGGCCTCGGCCACGTGATGGGCGGATTCCTCGACCCGCACCAGCCAGGGTTCGATAGCCAGCTGGAAGTGGCTGAAGGTGTGGATCAGTCCCGGCAGTTCCTGTTGTGCGCCCAGCGCCAGTGCGTGCTGGTTGGCGAGGTGTTCCAGGTCTTGCAGGTCATCCAGCTCCGGCAGGCTCCACAGGCCGCCCCACAGGCCGGTGGACGGGCGACGGTAAAGCAGGATCGCGCCCTCGGCGTTGGCCAGCATCGGCATCAGCGTGCGTTTCTGCGGGATGGTCTTGCGCGGCTTGGGGATCGGGTAGCGCGTCTCCAGGCCCAGCATGTGGGCTTCGCAGCCTTTTTCCAGCGGGCACAGCAGGCAGCTGGGCTTGCTGCGGGTGCAGAGGGTGGCGCCCATGTCCATCATCGCCTGGGTGTAGGCGTTGACGCGATCGTGGGGCGTGAAGCGCTCTGCGGTGGCCCACAGCTGCTTGGCCACCTTCGGCTCGCCCGGGTAACCCTCCTGCGCCGTAAAGCGCGCTAGCACGCGCTTGACGTTGCCGTCGAGGATCGGCGCCCGCAGGCCCATGCTCAGGCTGGCGATTGCGCCTGCAGTGGACAGGCCGATGCCAGGCAGCTCGGTGAGTTTTTCGACATCCTTGGGAAACTCACCGCCGTACTCGGCGACCACGATCTTGGCGGTCTTCTGCAGGTTGCGCGCCCGGGTGTAGTAACCCAGGCCGGTCCACAGGTGCAGCACCTCATCTTCCGGCGCGGCCGCCAAGGCTTCGACCGTCGGCAGCGAGGCCATGAAACGGTCGAAGTAATTGAGCACGGTGCTCACCTGGGTCTGTTGCAGCATGATCTCCGAGACCCACACCCGATAAGGTGTGATGCCCTGTTGCCAGGGCAGGTCATGGCGACCATGGCGGTCGTACCAGTCCAGCACCGCCGTTGAAAACTGCTCGTTTCTCATCGCTTGAACAGGCCCTTCAAAGCGTCTTTAAGTTGCGGGTTGACCTTGTCGAGCTTCTCTTCCAGCTTCTCGCTGAGCTTGTTGCCTGCGGCCTTGATGGCCACTTGGCTCAAGCCGTCCTTGTCCAGTCGGCAAGCCTTGGCACCCAGTTCCAGGGGGCCACGGCAGCGCAGCGGTACTTCGATGTTCTGGAAGTTGGCGCCCACCTGGCACGCTGGGTCCGGTACGTCGCGTTGGTCGCCTTCGACGATGATGCCAACGCGGTAGTCCATGCCCAGCACGCGCAGGTCGATGTCACCGTTGCCGTTGACAGTCAGGCCAGGGATGCGGACTTTCAGGTCCGGGTTGTTGGCCACGCCGTTGCGGAACGTCAGGTTGCCGCGCAGTTCCTGGAACGGGGTGTCCTTGCCTTGGGGCGTGGTGCTCAATGTCTTGCGGTTGAGCAGGGCGATGCCGGTGCACAGTTGCTGTTCAAGGTTGGCGTTGAGCAGCACGCCGTTGTTGATCACAAAGCTTGCCGTGCCGTTGAGGCTGTCGATCAGCGCCTTCTGGCTGTTGCCGCGGCCGGTCAGGTTGCTGTCGAGGGTGATCTGGCCTTTCACCGGCGGGTTTTGCCCCTGGGCTTGCAGGATGCGTTCAACCGGCACTTGCTTGATATGGCTTTGCAGCGCGAGTACCGGAATGTCCTGGCGCACATCGAGCGAGCCGTTGGCCTGGAAGGTGCCGTTGTAGAGCCCGCCGCTGAGGGTGTCGAGCTTGAGCTGACCATCGATGCCGGAGGCTTTCAGTGCGGCGTTCTGGATCGGCAGTTTGCTCAGGGTCAGTTGTCCGAAGGACAAATCGGCGTTCACATCCAGAGTGCGCAAGCGTGTCAGGGGCAGCAGCTTGTCGGTGCTCCAGGCGCCTTTGGTCGGGGCGTCCGGCAGCGGGGTGGTGCCACCGGCGGCCATGGCGCCGGCTTCGCTGTTCTGCACTTCCGCCTGGCGTGCGGCGCTGGCGCCTTTGGCAGACTCGGACTTGGCCGGCAGGTAGTTGTCGGCGTTGAAGGTGTCGCCCTTGAGTTGCACCCGCAGGGACTGCTTGGCGAAATCATCCACGGCAACGCGGCCGGTGAAGGTGCTGCCGTCGAGCTTAAGGTTCAAGTCTTCCAGGGCCACGCTGGTGGGCGTGCCCTTGAGGCGGCTGACCAGCTCGACTTTGCTCAGGCTGCCCTCGGCCATGGCCGGCAACGGGTGGCCAATGCTGTCGAGGAACTTGGCCAGGTCGAACTGGGCAATGGACAGGGCACCGCTCACTTGCGGCGTCTTGTTCAGGTCGTTGACCTTCACTTCGCCCAGGGCGCGCAGCTGGTTGGCCGACAGCTTGAGGTTGGTCCACTCGGCAATGTTGGCCGCCAGGTCTACCAGCAACTGGCCCTGGGTGGAGAACGTCACAGTCTTGTCTTGCAGGGGCTCGCCGGTGGCTTCGCCGCTGAGCTTCATGTCTTCGAACTGGTAGCGCTTGAGCGCACGCTGGATGCGCAGGTTGCCGTTCAGCTCGGTCTTGACGCGCATCAGCGGCTGGTTGGTGCCCAGGAATGCGGTGAGCTTCAGCGGGATGCTCGCGCCTTCGTGCACGGCGCCGGCGCTCAGCTGGATGCTTTCGGCGCTGTATTGCTTGCCGGTCTGCTCATCGTTGTATTCAACGCGGGCGTTGTTGATGGTCAGGCTGTCGATGTCCAGGCGGATTGGCTTCGGCGGTTTCTCCGGCTCGGCTTCGGCAGGTTTCTCAGCAGGCGTCGGCGCGCCGGCAGTGGTCTCGCTCACGTTCTTGCCGATGTCTTCCCAGTTGCCGTGGCCTTGCTTGTCGCGGCTCAGGCGCAGGTTCAGGCCCTCTACGCGAACGTCGCTCATCTGCACTTCTCGGCGCAGCAGCGGCAGCACGCGCACGGACAGGCCGAGCATCTGCAGGTCGGCGAACGGTTGGGTCGGGTTGGTCATGGTCGCCACACTGGCTTCATGCAACTCCAGGCCCAGCCAGGGGAACAGGCTCCAGCCGATATCGCCATTGAGCGTCAGCTCGATGTGGGCCTTGTCGCGGGCAATCTGGCGAATCTCGTCTTTGTAATCGTTGGGATCGAAGAGGTGGGTCAGGGCAAAGCCCAGGGCCACAATGATCAGCAACAGCCCGAGAAGTACCAGACCCAGGATTTTGCCGAACGCTTTCATGGGCGAGTCCTTGTATGTCGAATTCAAAATTTAGCCGCAGAGTATAACGCCCGACGGCTCACGTCAGTGCCCGGATCGTTACATTGTATCCAGCGCCCGGGGAACGGGATTCTGGCGTCAAACAAAACAGATTTCCCGAAAAAGGTGATATCAGTTTGGTTTTTCTGTCATCCACTGGTGCTAATCTGCGCAGGTTCGTCTGTCGTCTGCGACATAGCGTCGCGTTTAAATGGAGCTTTACTCAACAACAACGGCCAACGCTCTGCGTGCAAGGTCGAGGGAGAGAGCGCCTGACGGGCACATACTAATAACTGGGGGAAACACCAATGAGCACTAGCACTGCGGCAGGCCATACTGCCGCACAGCCTGCGTTCCTGTCCAAGGAGCGCATCATCGCCAAGCCAGGCTTCAACCGCTGGCTGGTTCCGCCGGCCGCCCTGGCCATTCACCTGTGCATCGGCATGGCCTACGGTTTCTCGGTGTTCTGGCTGCCGCTGTCCAAGGCGTTGGGCATCACCGCACCGGTCGCCTGTGCGCCGGACATGAGCTTCATCGCGCAAGTCTTCTCGTCCCAATGCGACTGGCCCATCTCCATGCTGGGCTGGATCTACACCCTGTTCTTCATCTTCCTGGGCTGTTCGGCAGCGATCTGGGGCGGCTGGCTGGAACACGCCGGGCCACGCAAGGCTGGCGTTGTATCGGCACTGTGCTGGTGTGGCGGCCTGTTGATCTCGGCGTTGGGTATCTATACCCACCAGATCTGGCTGATGTGGATCGGCTCCGGCGTCATTGGCGGTATCGGCCTGGGCCTGGGCTACATTTCGCCGGTGTCGACCCTGATCAAGTGGTTCCCGGACAAACGTGGCATGGCTACTGGCATGGCGATCATGGGCTTCGGCGGCGGCGCGATGGTCGGCGCTCCCCTGGCGGCAGCACTGATGGGCCACTTCGCAACGCCAACCAGCGTTGGCGTCTGGCAGAGCTTCCTGGTGATGGCTGCGATCTATTTCGTGTTCATGATCGGTGGCGCGCTGTCCTACCGTGTTCCGCCGACCGGCTGGAAGCCTGAGGGCTGGACCGCGCCGGCGAAAAAAGCCAGCAATGCGATGATCACCCACCGTCACGTCCACGTGAACGTGGCCTGGAAAACCCCGCAATTCCGCCTGGTATGGCTGGTGCTGTGCCTGAACGTTTCCGCTGGTATCGGCATCCTCGGCATGGCCTCGCCCCTGCTGCAGGAAGTGTTCGGCGGCAAGCTGTTGGGCGTGGATGTGCCGTTCGGCCAGCTGGACGCCGGTCAACTGGCGTCCATCGCGGCGATCGCGGCAGGCTTCACCGGTCTGTTGAGCCTGTTCAACATCGGTGGACGGTTCTTCTGGGCGTCGTTCTCCGACTACCTGGGCCGTAAAAACACCTATTTCGTGTTCTTCGCCCTGGGCTTTGCCCTGTACGCGCTGATCCCGAACCTGGGGCACCTGGGCAACGTGGCGCTGTTCGTGGCGGCGTTCTGCATCATCCTGTCGATGTACGGCGGTGGTTTTGCGACCGTTCCGGCTTACCTGGCCGACCTGTTCGGCACACAGATGGTGGGCGCGATCCACGGCCGCCTGCTGACGGCCTGGGCTGCTGCGGGCGTGCTGGGCCCGGTGCTGGTGAACTACCTGCGTGAATATCAACTGAGCATCGGCGTGGAACGCGCTGCCGCCTACGACATCACCCTGTACATCCTGGCTGGCCTGCTGGTGCTGGGCTTCCTCTGCAACCTGCTGGTTCGCCCGGTGGCCGACAAGTACTTCATGACCGACGCCGAACTGGCCGCCGAACAGGCGCTGGGCCACGACAAAGGCGCGGACGCCACCACTTCCCTGGAGTGGAAAGCCGCGTCCGGCACCGTGCCATTGGCCATTGCGGCCTGGCTGGTAGTGGGCATCCCGCTGGCGTGGGGCGTGTGGGTCACCCTGCAGAAAACCGCCGTACTGTTCCACTGATGTAAATCCCTGTAGGAGCCGGCTTGTTGTGGCGAGGGAGCGTGCTCCCGCTGGGTCGCGAAGCGACCCCAATAGATTCACCGTGATGCTGCGGTGAGAGATGTTGGGGTGCTACGCAGCCCGGCGCGGGGCAAGCCCGCTCACTACAATGAGTCGGCTTTTGCTTGTATGCACATGTCTATCCCCGACATTCCTCGCTTCAACTCGTCAGTCTTATCCCCTCCGATGTTTCTGTTTGGCGCCCGCGCCCCTATAATGGCTGCCTTTTTCGCCCAATGATTTTGCGGAGCTGGTGATGGCCGAACGTAAGGCGTCCGTCGAGCGCGACACTCTGGAAACCCAGATCAAAGCCTCGATCAACCTGGATGGCACCGGAAAGGCCCGATTTGATATCGGTGTACCTTTTCTTGAGCACATGCTGGACCAGATCGCCCGTCACGGGCTGATCGACCTGGATATCGTCAGCAAGGGCGACCTGCACATCGACGACCACCACACGGTGGAAGACGTGGGCATCACCCTCGGCCAGGCGTTTGCCAAGGCCATCGGCGACAAGAAAGGCATCCGTCGCTACGGCCATGCCTATGTCCCGCTGGACGAAGCGCTGTCGCGCGTGGTTATCGATTTCTCCGGCCGCCCAGGCCTGCAGATGCACGTGCCCTACACCCGCGCCACCGTGGGCGGCTTCGACGTCGACCTGTTCCAGGAATTCTTCCAGGGTTTCGTCAACCACGCACTCGTCAGCTTGCACATCGACAACCTGCGCGGCACCAACACCCACCACCAGATCGAAACCGTGTTCAAGGCTTTCGGCCGCGCGCTGCGCATGGCTGTGGAGCTGGATGAGCGCATGGCCGGGCAAATGCCTTCGACCAAGGGCGTCCTGTAATGCAAACCGTCGCGGTTATCGATTACGGCATGGGTAACCTGCACTCGGTGGCCAAGGCCCTCGAGCACGTAGGTGCCGGTAAGGTGCTGATTACCAGCGATGCCAGCGTGATTCGCGAAGCCGACCGGGTGGTGTTCCCGGGCGTTGGCGCGATTCGCGACTGCATGGCCGAGATCCGCCGCCTGGGCTTTGACGGCTTGGTGCGTGAAGTCAGCCAGGACCGCCCGTTTCTCGGCATCTGCGTGGGCATGCAAGCCTTGCTCGACCGCAGTGAAGAGAACGATGGCGTCGACTGCATCGGCCTGTTCCCGGGTCAGGTGAAGTTCTTCGGCAAAGATCTGCATGAAGACGGCGCCCACCTGAAAGTCCCGCACATGGGCTGGAACGAAGTCAGCCAGACAGTGGATCACCCGCTGTGGCACAACATTCCGGACCTGGCGCGTTTCTACTTCGTGCACAGCTACTACATCGCCGCCGGTAACCCGCGCCAGGTGGTGGGTGGCGGGCATTACGGCGTCGATTTTGCCGCCGCACTGGCTGAAGGTTCGCGCTTTGCCGTGCAGTTCCACCCGGAGAAGAGCCATACCCATGGCCTGCAATTGCTGCAGAACTTCGCGGCGTGGGACGGTCGCTGGTAAATGGCCAAGAAGCCGAAGCTGCCGATCCTGAACCTCACGCCCGAACAGGAGCGTGAGGCGACGCAGAAGATCAAGCGCTTCATGGAAGACCGCTTCGAGCTCAGCCTGGGCTCGTTCGAGGTCGCCGAGATTCTTGAGCTGTTTACCACCGAAGTTGCGCCGCACTATTACAACAGGGCGATTTTCGACACGCAGACGCTCCTTAAGGAAAGGTTCGAAAGCATCGAAAGCGACCTGTGGTCGCTTGAGAAACCCTGATTTCCTAAGCATTGCTGAATATCGAATAAGGTTTGCCAGATGCTGATTATCCCCGCTATCGATCTCAAGGACGGCGCTTGTGTACGCCTGCGCCAAGGCCGCATGGAAGACTCCACCGTGTTTTCCGATGACCCGGTGAGCATGGCTGCCAAATGGGTGGAAGGGGGCTGCCGTCGCCTGCATCTGGTGGACCTGAACGGCGCCTTCGAAGGCCAGCCAGTCAACGGTGAAGTGGTCACTGCGATCGCCAAGCGCTACCCGAACCTGCCGATCCAGATCGGTGGCGGTATCCGCTCCCTGGAAACCATCGAGCACTACGTCAAGGCGGGCGTGAGCTACGTGATCATCGGCACCAAGGCCGTGAAAGACCCGGCCTTCGTCGCCGAAGCCTGCCGCGCGTTCCCGGGCAAGGTCATCGTAGGCCTGGACGCCAAGGACGGTTTTGTCGCCACCGACGGCTGGGCTGAGATCAGCACCGTGCAGGTGATCGACCTGGCCAAGCAGTTCGAAGCCGACGGCGTGTCCGCCATCGTTTATACCGACATCGCCAAAGACGGCATGATGCAGGGCTGTAACGTACCGTTCACCGCTGCCCTGGCGGCCGCGACCAGGATTCCGGTGATCGCTTCCGGTGGCATTCACAACCTGGGTGACATCAAGTCGCTGCTGGACGCCAAAGCGCCCGGCATCATCGGCGCCATCACCGGCCGCGCGATCTATGAAGGCACCCTGGACGTCGCCGAAGCCCAGGCTTACTGCGACGCCTACAACGGCTGAGGACTGACCATGGCGCTGGCCAAACGCATCATCCCTTGCCTGGACGTCGACAACGGTCGCGTGGTCAAGGGCGTCAAGTTCGAGAACATCCGCGATGCCGGTGACCCGGTGGAAATCGCCCGTCGCTACGATGAGCAGGGTGCCGACGAGATTACCTTTCTCGACATCACCGCCAGCGTCGACGGTCGCGACACCACGCTGCATACCGTGGAACGCATGGCCAGCCAGGTCTTCATCCCGCTGACCGTGGGCGGTGGCGTGCGCACCGTGCAAGACATCCGCAACCTGCTCAACGCCGGCGCGGACAAGGTCTCGATCAACACGGCGGCGGTGTTCAACCCGGAGTTTGTCGGCGAAGCCGCGCAGCACTTCGGCTCCCAATGCATCGTCGTTGCCATCGACGCCAAGAAGGTTTCCGGCCCGGGCGAAACCCCGCGCTGGGAGATCTTCACCCATGGCGGCCGCAAACCTACCGGGCTGGATGCGGTGGAGTGGGCGATGAAGATGGAAGGCCTGGGTGCCGGTGAGATCCTGCTGACCAGCATGGACCAGGACGGCATGAAAAACGGCTTCGACCTGGGCGTGACCCGCGCCATCAGCGATGCGCTGGGCATCCCGGTGATCGCGTCAGGTGGTGTTGGCAACCTGCAGCACCTGGCCGACGGCGTGACCGAAGGCCATGCCAGTGCCGTACTGGCCGCGAGCATTTTCCACTTTGGCGAATACACCGTGCCCGAGGCCAAGGCCTACATGGCGGCGCGCGGTATCGTCGTTCGCTAAACGCTGCTGGACACCATGGCAGGGGCGGGGCACTCTCTGCGCTTGCCATGGATTTCGGTAACCTTCATGTTCAAACACTTGCTGCTTGCCCTCGCCAGTACGTCCATCTTCCTGGCGGGCTCGGCCCATGCCGAAGAGCCGTCTGACGCCGCCCTGGTGTTGCTGACGGAAAATTTCCCGCCCTACAACATGGCGAAAAACGGCAAGAACTTCGCCAAGGAAGAGAACATCGAAGGCATCGCCGTGGACATCGTGCGTGAGACCTTCAAGCGTGCCGGCGTTTCCTACAACCTCACCCTGCGGTTTCCTTGGGAGCGAATCTACAAGCTCGCCCTGGAAAAACCCGGTTACGGCGTGTTCGTGATGGCCCGCCTGCCAGACCGTGAAGCCCTGTTCAAATGGGTCGGCCCCATCGGCCCGGACGATTGGGTGATGCTGGCCAAGGCCGACAGCAAGATCCAGTTGGCCGACCTGGAGCAGGCGCGGCGCTACAAGATTGGGGCCTATAAAGGTGACGCCATCGCCGAGACCCTGGAGAAGCAGGGCCTCAACCCGATCGTTGCCCTGCGCGACCAGGACAACGCGCAAAAGCTGGTGGATGGCCAGATCGACCTGTGGGCCACCGGTGATCCGGCGGGCCGTTACCTGGCCCGCCAGGTCGGGGTGACCGAATTGAAAACCGTGTTGCGCTTCAACAGTGCCCAGTTGTACCTGGCGCTGAACAAAGACGTACCGGATGATCTGGTCGCAAAGCTTCAGGCGGCACTCGATCAGTTACGGAATGAGGGTGTTGTCGACCAGATCATGGCCCGTTACCTCTAGCTCCGGCTCTGCCTGAGGAACTTCGACCGGTGGCGTTACCGCTTCGGGCGTTGGCTCAACGTTGGAGGATTCGCTCAAGTACACATGGTCGCCATTGTTATAGACGACGGTGCCTGACACCTGGCTGCCATCCTCGCGCAGCAAACGGTATTCACTGTGCAGAAGGTAAGCCGCAACGGCTTTTTTCGGCGGCACGTACGTGATGATTTCAAGCGGTGCAGAATGGCTCCAGCCTTTTGCCGAGCGCAGCGTATGGGTGAACTCCCGACCCAGATGCGCTGAAAAATTCAGCTCAAAGACATGTTCGCCAGCAGGCCATTCCTTGCCAAGTTCCACGCTGGTGTTGGCTGCCAATGCTTTGACATTCCCACCCAACTCACCTTTGGTGGCTGTCCACATGAACGGCTGGCTGGTTGCCTCGGTGTTATGCCCAAACCCTGCGAGCACGTGGCGATCAGTACGCTCCAGCCGATAAACCGGCGACGTCCCGAGCTGCTCGGTTGCCGTCAGTTCCAGGTCTTTTACGCAGAACCACGGCAATTCGCACACGTGCAGCGCGGAGGCGGTTTCCTCCTGCTGGGGGCTTTCATACCCGAGGAGGGCGGGCGGCGGTGGCAGGTCGCTGAGCTGCGCAGTGAGCGCCAGGCGCAGCGAATAGGCGGCAAGGCCCGTCTTGGCATAGCTGTCAGTGCCGATGAATGTACCCGGCGCCAGATAGAGTTCGCCTGCGCAAGCGTCAGGTAGGGCGGTCGACCAGAGACTCAAGTCGTTGGTGGAGCCGCTGCCTTTGTCGTTCCAGATCAGGTCGCCTACTTGAGCCGGCATCACCAGGTCTTCCCTGATACAACGCACGGCATGGCGTGAAGGCTTGTCGTAATCGACCCCGAACACCAGCCCCATCGCCACGTAGCCTTCGGGTGGCAGTGGGCGCCAGATGGACGCATTGTTTCGCGCCCCGGTTCCTTCGTCATGCCATACCCGTTGGTAGTCGACTGGCGGACGCAGGGCGGTGCCGTCGGTTTTGTTGACATCGCTGACCAAGGCGACGACTTTGCTTTGGTTGATATTGCGGTAATGACCGACCGCAACATCCCCCAGGGAGAAAAACGAGCTCAGCGCATCGGACGTTGCGCTGGGCCGCCACAGGCTGACGGCTTTGCGCGCACCCGAGCCCTTGTCATTCCACAGGGGCAGGAACTCGCTGGTAAAGCTGATGAGCAGGTCGTTGAATTGCAGAGGCTTCATGGAGGGCTCTCCAGTTGATTGAAGCCTCAACTATCGAGCAGCGCGGGCGCCGCCGAGTGGTATCTATCTACGCGCGGGAAGGTAGGTGCCGTTTTTTCCATGTGCCGCCATCGCCTGGTTGCTGCGCACGCTGATCATCAACTTGATATCGATCCAGTCAACGCCCTGGTCCTTGAGCTTGGGCAGCTCACGCTCCAGCACCGCGAGGGTTTGGGGGTAGGGGTGGCCGATCATGACGGCTGAACCCTGCTTGTGGGCCAGCTTGATGGCCGTCTGCAGTTGCGTGGTGATCGCTGCTTCGGTGCGTTCGTCATCGAGGAACACATCCCGCGAGACGTGCGCCAGGCCAATCTTCTGTGCCTCGGCGGCGGCGACGGTTTGCGCGCTGGTACGGCTGTCGACAAAGAACTTGTTGCGCCGTTGCAGCTCGGCCATCAACCATGCCATGGCGGCGGGCTGTGCGGTCATGCGGCTGCCCATGTGGTTGTTGATGCCAGCGGTATAGGGCACGGCCTTGAACGCGGCGTCCAGGCGCTTGCCGAGTTCTTCGAGGGGCAGCTCGGGGTGCCAGGCGAACGGGCCGGTTGCCGGGTCCATGGGCATGTGCAGGATCACGATCTTGCCGGCCTTGTGGGCTTCGCGGGCGAATTCGGCGGCGTGGGGTGTGTCGGGCATGATCGCCGTGGTCACCGGCCCAGGCAGGTCCAGCACGCGCCGATCCCGGGGCAGGTTCTGCCCCAGGTCGTCGATGATCAGGGTGAGGTAGGCTTTGTGAGGCTCGCCGGCCGGGGTCGCGTGGGCGACTCCGGCCAGGCTGCACAGCACAGCGATGATCAGGGCAAAACGCATATCAACGGCTGCGGGTGATGCTCAAGCCCTTGAGCAGGCTCAGCGCCTGGGCCAGTTGGTAGTCGTCGTCCTGCGGCATCGGCTTGGCTTTGGTGCCGCTGCCGGTAGGCTGGTCGGCGCCACCGTTGCCATTGCCCAAGTGGCCTTGCAGGTCGGCCTCTTTGTAGAACTCGCTGTCGGCCTCGTTGGTGATCTTGGCCTTGCGCACTTCGATGTCCGGAACGATGCCCTGGGCCTGGATCGAGCGACCATTCGGCGTGTAGTACAGCGCCGTGGTGATCTTCAGTGCGCGATCGTTGTTCAGCGGCAACACGGTTTGTACCGAGCCTTTGCCGAAGCTGGTGGTGCCCATCAGCACGCCGCGTTTCTGGTCTTGCAGGGCGCCGGCAACGATTTCCGAAGCCGAGGCGCTGCCGCCGTTGATCAGCACGGCCAGTGGCACGCCTTCGCTGAGGTCATTGCCGGTGGCCGAGAAGCGCAGTTCGGAGTTGGCGATACGACCTTTTGTATAAACGATCAGGCCTTTGGTGATGAAGTGGTCGACCACTTCCACCGCGGCCTGCAGTACGCCGCCTGGGTTGTTACGCAGGTCGAGCACGATGCCGTTGAGCTTCTTGCCGTTGTCCTTGCGCAGCTTGGCCAGGGCCTTGGCCACTTCGTCGCCGGTCTTGACCTGGAACTGGGTGATGCGGATGTAGCCGTAGCCCGACTCCAGCAGCTGGCTCTTCACGCTCTTGACCGTGATGGTCGCGCGGGCCAGGGTCACGTCAAACGGGTTGCCGCCGTCGCGCACCAGGGTCAGGGTGATTTTCTGGCCGATCTTGCCGCGCATCTTGTCGACGGCTTCGGTCATGGTCTGGCCACGGGTCGGCTGGCCGTTGATCTTGACGATGAAGTCACCGGCCTGGATGCCAGCCTTGGACGCCGGGGTGTCATCGATCGGCGACACCACCTTGATGTTGCCGTCTTCGGAACCCACTTCAATGCCCAGGCCGCCGAACTCGCCGCTGGTGCTTTCCTGCAGCTCGGCGAAGTCTTCAGGCCCCAGGTAGGCGGAGTGCGGGTCAAGGTTGCTGAGCATGCCCTTGATGGCATTCTCCAGCAGGGTTTTGTCGTCTACAGGGTCGACATAGGCTGCCTTGATCCGGTCCATGACCTCGGCAAAGGTGCGCAGCTCGTCCAGCGGCAGCGGCGCCTTGGTGGTCGCTGCCGTGGCGGCAGGCGCAGCCGGTGCGGCCTGGTCGGCGAAAGCCAGAGGCGCGCCGATCACGAGGGCGATCGTCAGGGCCAGCGAAGTGAGGCGGGACAAATGCAGCATGTCGAACGAACTCCTAATGTAGATGCGGCCCTATCCTTGGGAACGGCACCATTGTGCAGGATCGCTCGGGCGACCCTGCTGACGAATAGCGAAGTACAGCGCCGGGGTGTCCTGGCCACCACTGTTACCCACAGTGGAGATGGATTCACCGGCTTTTACAACATCACCTGCCGACTTGAGTAAAGTCTGATTGTGGCCGTAAAGGCTCAAATAGCCATTACCGTGGTCAAGAATCACCAACAAACCGGCCCCGCGCAGCCAATCGGCAAACACCACGCGCCCACCGTGCACCGCATGAACCTGGCTGCCGGCAGCGGCGCTGATCATCACGCCGTCCCACTTGGCCCGGGTGTCATCGCCGCGGGTTTCACCAAAGCGTGCCAGTAATCGACCATCAACTGGCCATGGAAGTTTGCCGCGAGCTGAAGCAAAAGGGCCGCCGAAGGACTCGCCGCTGCTGGAAACCAGCGGGCCGGGCGCAGCATGTGCCGGTTTGCGGGGCGCCGGGGCATCCGAATTGGCTGCCAGCTCGGCCTCACGCTGGCGCTTTTTTTCGGCTTCCTGCTGGGCGATCAGCGCTTTTTGCCGCGCTTCTTCGGCCTCGCGTGCCTGGCGGGCCAGGGTTTCTTCGATGGTCTTGAGCACTTTGGCCAGGTCGGCCTGGTCCTGCTCGCGTGCCTGCAGCTTGGCGTCGCGGGCTTTTACGTCGTCGTTCAGCTTGGCCAGGGCCAGCTGGCGTTCCTTACGGACTTTGTCGAGCTGGTCGCGCTGGGTGTCGAGAGCGGTTTTCTGATCCAGCAGTTGCGACTGCTGGTCGGCGATTTCCTGCTCGACGTTGGCCAGTTGGCGCAGGGTTTCGTTGAAACCCTTCAATTGCGCCAGGCGCGCCTTGCTCAGGTAGTCGTAATAGGTGAGGGTGCGGGCGAATTTTTCCGGGTTCTGCTGGTTGAGCAGCAGCTTCAGGTATTCCTGGCGACCGCTCTGGTAGGCGGCGCGGGCCTGGATCGCGATCAGGCGTTGCTGTTCAACGCGTGCGCTCTGGAGTTTTTTTTTCTCAGCGTCGAGTCGCTCCAGTTCCGACTCGCTCTTCTTTAATTCTTTTTGTAGCTCCTGGACCTGCTTCTCGAGCTTGCCCATCTCGGTTTCCGTGCCGCGCAGGTCTTTCTGTACCCCGGATTTCTCTTCCTGGAGCTTGCCGAGCAGCTTTTTGAGCTCGGTAATGTCCTGACGCGTAGCGTCCAACTGTTGTTGGGTTTGTGCGCGCTCGTCGGCAAACGCCGGTTGGAGCAGGCAGACAAGAGCGAGGGTAATCAAGGCGCGAAGCATAGAGGCGGGCGACACCAGGGAAAGGGACGGCCTAGTATGCCCGCCAAGCGCGGCAAAAAAAATGCCCAATTCGGGCTGGGCCGCAAGATAGGTGCTGAGTGGCGGGGGTATGGCAAAAAGACATACTCAAAAGCGCCTCTTGACCTTGTGGGAGCTCGCTTGCCTGCGATGCGGACACCTCGGTGTTTCAGCGATACCGAGTTGACGCTATCGCAGGCAAGCCAGCTCCCACAGGGGCTCGCGGCGCTTGTGAGGGTTAAACCAGGATCGATGTACCGGTCATCTCGGCCGGCTTCTCCAGCCCCATCAGCTTCAGCATGGTCGGCGCCACATCTGCCAGCACACCGCCTTCGCGCACTTTCAGGTCGCGCTTGCCGACATAGATGAACGGTACCGGCTCGGTGGTGTGAGCGGTGTGGGCTTGGCCGGTGGACTCGTCGGACATCTGCTCGCAGTTACCGTGGTCGGCGGTGATCAGCGCTTCGCCGCCGACCTTTTCCAGGGCGTCGACAATACGGCCGACGCACGTGTCCAGGCACTCCACGGCCTTGATCGCGGCGTCCAGATTGCCGCTATGGCCGACCATGTCGCCGTTGGCGTAATTGACCACGATCACGTCATAGCGCTGGTTGTCGATGGCGTCGACGATCTTGTCGGTCACTTCCGGCGCGCTCATTTCTGGCTGCAGGTCGTAGGTGGCGACTTTTGGCGACGGGATCAGGATGCGCTCTTCGCCCGGGAACGGTTCTTCGCGCCCGCCGGAGAAGAAGAAGGTCACGTGGGCGTATTTCTCGGTTTCGGCGATGCGCAGCTGGGTCTTGCCGTTTTTCGCCAGGTAGTCGCCCAGTACGTTTTCCAGGCTGCCCGGGGCAAAAGCCGACGGGGCCGGGATGTTGGCGGCGTATTGGGTGAGCATCACGAACTCGACTTTCGGCTGGCGCGAGCGCTCGAAGTCCTTGAAACCGTCATCGACGAACACATGGCTCAGTTCGCGGGCGCGGTCGGCGCGGAAGTTCATGAACACCACGGCGTCGCCGTCTTCGACCTTCACCGGTTCGCCGATGGTGGTGGCCTTGACGAACTCATCGCTCTCGCCACGGGCGTAGGCGGCTTCCAGGCCTTGCTGGGCGGTGGCGGCGTTGAATTCGGCCTGGCCGTTGACGATCAGGTTGTAGGCCTGGGATACGCGGTCCCAGCGGTTGTCGCGGTCCATGGCGAAGTAGCGGCCGACCAGGCTGGCGATGCGGCCTTTGCCCAGCGCCGCGAACGTGGCGTCCAGCAGTTCGATGGACGATTGCGCGCTTTTTGGCGGCGTGTCACGGCCGTCGAGGAAGGCGTGCAGGTAGATCTTGTCGGCGCCGCGCTTGAAGGCCAGTTCGGCCATGGCGACCAGGTGGTCTTGGTGGCTATGGACGCCGCCGTCGGACAACAGGCCCATGAAGTGCACGGCCTTGCCAGCCGCAACTGCTTTATCTACCGCCGCGCAGATGGTCGGGTTCTCGAAGAACTCGCCGTCGCGGATGGCTTTGGTCACGCGGGTGAAGTCCTGATATACCACTCGTCCGGCGCCGAGGTTCATGTGGCCGACTTCCGAGTTGCCCATCTGGCCGTCGGGCAGGCCCACGTCCATGCCGGAACCGGAGATCAGGCCGTTGGGTACGCTGGCGGTCAGGCGGTCCAGTACCGGCTTGTTGGCCGCGTACACGGCGTTGTCGTGGTGGCTTTCACTGTGTCCGAAGCCATCGAGAATTATCAGGACCAAAGGTTTAGGCGTCGTAGTCATAGATCCTCTCGCGGCGGTAATAAAGGAAGACAATTGAAAAGGGAGTGGCAGTTTAAAGCGAAGTTCCGACGACGTCACCGCTTTACGGGGGTTGGCCCCCCCTGACGGCTGTGTATACTTACCGCCATTTTAACGCCCTGGAACCTCCTTGATGGTTGATCACCTGATTGCATTTGCCACTGCCCACTACCTGCTCGTGGGTGCCTTCGTCATCCTGCTGGCGCTGCTGATCGCTCATGAATTGAGCCGCGGTGGCCGCAGCCTGAGCACGGCGGAGCTGACCGCGCTGGTCAACAAGGATGAGGCCGTTGTCGTGGATATCCGCCCGGCCAAGGAATTCGCCACCGGCCATATCGTCGGTGCCCTGAACATTCCACAGGACAAGCTGATCGCGCGCCTGGCCGAGCTTGAAAAGCACAAGGCCAAGACCATCATCCTGGTCGACGCCCAAGGCCAGCACGCCGGCACCCATGCCCGCGAAATGCTCAAGACCGGTTTCACCGCCGCCAAACTATCTGGTGGTATCAGCAGCTGGCGCGCCGATAACCTGCCGCTGGTGAAGTGATATGAGCCAGGTTGTCGTGTATTCCAGCGATTGGTGCCCTTACTGCATGCGGGCCAAGGCCCTGCTGGAGAAAAAGGGCGTTGCCTTCGAAGAGATCAAGGTCGACGGCAAACCCCAGGTGCGTGCCGAAATGGCCCAGAAGGCGGGGCGCACGTCTGTGCCGCAGATCTGGATCGGCGCCAAGCACATCGGTGGTTGCGACGACCTGTTCGCCCTGGAGCGCGCCGGTAAACTCGATGCGCTGCTGCTCGTCTGACTCCTAAACCCTAAAAGACCCCAAGATCAAGAAGGATCTGCGATGACTGACCAACAGAACACCGAAGCAGCAGAAGCTCAAGGCCCACAGTTTTCGCTGCAGCGGATCTACGTGCGTGACCTGTCGTTCGAAGCGCCGAAAAGCCCGGCGATCTTCCGCCAGGAATGGACCCCAAGCGTTGCGCTGGACCTGAACACCCGTCAGAAAGCCCTGGAAGGTGACTTCCACGAAGTCGTGCTGACCCTGTCGGTGACCGTCAAGAACGGCGAAGAAGTGGCTTTCATCGCTGAAGTGCAACAGGCCGGTATCTTCCTGATCCAGGGCCTGGACGAAGCGTCCATGAGCCACACCCTGGGCGCGTTCTGCCCGAACATCCTGTTCCCGTATGCCCGTGAGACCCTGGACAGCCTGGTCACCCGTGGCTCGTTCCCTGCGTTGATGCTGGCTCCGGTGAACTTCGATGCCCTGTACGCTCAAGAGCTGCAGCGCATGCAACAGGAAGGTTCGTCGACGGTTCAGTAAGCCGACGATGTAAAAAATGTGGGAGCGGGCTTGCTCGCGAATGCGGTACTTCAGTCGACATCTTCATTGACTGACACACCGCTTTCGCGAGCAAGCCCGCTCCCACATTTGTTATGGGTGTTACTTGAAACCGAGTTGGCGCCAGCCCTCGTAGACGGCGACGGCTACGGTGTTGGACAGGTTCAGGCTGCGGCAGCCCTCGCGCATCGGCAAGCGCAGGCGATGGCCGTCGGGCAGGGCGTCCAGCACCTCGGCCGGCAGGCCACGGCTTTCCGGGCCGAAGAGGAAGGCGTCGCCTTCGGCAAAGCTGACATCATGGAACGGCTGCGAGCCCTTGGTGGTGAACGCGAACAGCCGTGGATGCCCCAGGCTTTCCAGGCAGCTGGCCAGGTCGGCATGGCGCTGGAGGGTGGCGTACTCGTGGTAGTCCAGCCCGGCGCGGCGCAGGCGCTTGTCGTCCATGTCGAAGCCCAGGGGCTCGATCAAATGCAGGTGGCAGCCACTGTTGGCGCACAGCCTGATAACGTTGCCGGTGTTCGGCGGAATTTCTGGTTGAAAAAGGATGACGTGAAACATGCACGGCTCCGAAGGTAAAGATGCGCTGCATTCTACCCCTGAAGACGACCCAAGGCCGAAGCTATTGCCACGAGTGATGGGCTCTTTGGCGATTGTGGGGCTGATGATCGGCTTGATGATCGGCCGCCTGACCACACCCGACCCCGTCGAACTGCAGCAGGTCGAGACGGCGGCGGATGGCGTGGTGGTGTGGTTCAACAGCGAACCCAAGCTGCACGGCGAGCATATCGACGGCACCGTGGCCTTGCTGTTCGACGCCCAGGGCAAGGCGGCCAGCGGGCAGCTCAAGGTCAATGACAAGGATGTGAATTGGCGTACCCGCAAGACCGATGGCGGCCTGCTGCTGAACCTGGTGGCGGCCCGGCCGTTGCGTGGAGCGTGGAAGGGGGAGAAGGTCGATGGCCGCTGGCGGCTGGAGATCCATCTCCAAGAGCAATAAAAGAGGGAATCCCCGGCCTGCCTGTACCAAGGTCCCCGAAACGGGCTGGGGCTATGGGCGCTGTGCCACATAAGCCCCGGGTGTAAAGAAGGGAGTTCCCGGCCTGCCTGTACCAGGGCTCCCAAAACGGGGTGAAGCCTTCAAGGCTTCGGTGTTAAAGAGGGAATCCCCGGCCTGCCTGTACCGAGGTTCCCCAAAGCGGTGTGGAGCGCGACGCGGTTCGCATCAAGCACCCCGGGTGTAAAGAGGGGATTCTCGGCCTGCCTGTACCAAGGTCCCCGAAACTGGGTTGTACAAGGGTTATTGCAGGGCGCGTGCCAGAGTGGCCGAGCTGTGCCAAAAAAATTCTACAGAAAGCGCAAAGCCCCGGAATACGGGGCTTTGGTGTTTTTGGATTTCAGGAATTTTTCCGCATCGCGGGACTTTCAGGGAGTGGATCCGTGCCCGATGCTAGTTCATGGTGCATTGAAGCGGTGCACGGTCATGGCGCCCTGTGCAGATCCAAATGTGGGAGCGGGCTTGCTCGCGAATGCGGTATATCAGGCACAGATGTTCTGTCTGAGCCACCGCATTCGCGAGCAAGCCCGCTCCCACATTAGATTTCCAGCAATTCAGAAATTGGGGTCAGGCTTCATCGCCCTCGTCATCATCCCCACCATCAACCTTCATCCCCAATTCCTTGATCTTGCGCGTCAAGGTGTTGCGGCCCCAGCCCAGCAGCACGGCGGCGTCGCGGCGGCGACCTGCGGTGTGTTTGAGCGCGGTCTCGATCATGATCCGCTCGAACGCCGGTACGGCGCTGTCCAGCAGATTCGATTGGCCGCGCGCCAGGGCCTGGTCGGCCCATTGGCGCAGGGCCTGCTCCCAGTTGGTCACCGGTGCCGAATCCTGCGGCAGGCTCAGCAGCTCGGGCGGCAGGTCACTGATGTGCACTTCGCGCCCGGACGCCATCACCGTGATCCAGCGGCAGGTGTTCTCCAGTTGGCGCACGTTGCCGGGCCATGGCAGGTTCTTCAGGTACTCCTCGGTCTCGCTTTTCAGCAGCTTCGGCTCCACGGCCAGCTCTTGGGCGGCGCGGCTGAGGAAGTGGCGGGCGAGGGTCGGGATGTCTTCGCGACGGTCCGACATACGCGGAATATGGATGCGGATCACATTAAGGCGGTGGAACAAGTCCTCGCGGAACTTGCCGGCGTGCACCAGGGTTTCCAGGTTCTGGTGGGTCGCGGCGATGATGCGCACGTCCACCTTGACCGGTGTGTGCCCGCCCACGCGATAGAACTCGCCGTCAGCCAGTACACGCAGCAGGCGCGTCTGAGTGTCGGCTGGCATGTCGCCGATTTCATCGAGGAACAAGGTGCCGCCGTCGGCCTGCTCAAAACGCCCACGGCGCAGGTTGGCCGCACCGGTGAAGGCGCCTTTTTCATGGCCGAACAGCTCGGACTCCATCAAGTCCTTGGGAATTGCCGCCATGTTCAGCGCGATAAACGGCGAGGCCGCCCGTGGGCTGTGGCGATGCAGGGCGTGGGCCACCAGCTCTTTACCGGTGCCCGACTCGCCGTTGATCAGCACGGTGATGTTGGAATGGCTCAAACGCCCGATGGCGCGAAACACTTCCTGCATCGCCGGCGCTTCGCCGATGATTTCCGGGGTGCGGGTCAGGGTCGGCGGCGCTTCCTGGTTCTGCTGTTCCTGGGCGTGCTGGTTGGCGCGTTTGACCAGTGCCACCGCCTCGTCCACGTCGAACGGCTTGGGCAGGTATTCAAAGGCGCCACCCTGGTAGGATGCGACAGCGCTGTCCAGGTCCGAGTGCGCGGTCATGATGATCACCGGCAAGCGTGGGTGCTGCTCGCGGATGCGCGCCAGCAAGTCCAGGCCACTGGCGCCGGGCATGCGGATATCGGAGATGATCACATCCGGTTGCTGACGCGCCAGGCGGCTCATCACCCCATCGGCGCTGTCGAAGCTCTGGGTGGTCATGCCTTCCTGTTGCAAGGCTTTCTCGAGGACCCAGCGGATAGAACGGTCGTCATCGACGATCCAGACAGTTTCACTACGGCTCATGTCGATGGGGCTCCTTGTTCCAGAGGCAGAAAGATCGAGAAGGTGGTGTGGCCAGGATGGCTCTCACATTCGATCAGACCCTGGTGCTGGCTGATGATGTTCTGGGTAATGGCCAGGCCCAGCCCGGTGCCATCCGGGCGGCCGCTGACCATGGGAAAGAAGATGGTTTCCTGAAGTTCCGCAGGAATGCCCGGACCGTTGTCGATGATCTCGACCTTGGTCACCAGGCGATGGCGTACATGGCCAATGGTGAACTGGCGCAGGGCGCGGGTGCGCAGGCTGATGCGGCCCAGGCGCAGCTCGTTCTGGCTGCTGATGGCCTGCATGGCGTTGCGCACGATGTTGAGCACCGCCTGGATCATCTGTTCGCGGTCGATCAAGACATCGGGAATGCTCGGGTCATAGTCGCGCACCAAGGTGATGCAGCCCTGGCTTTCGGCCTCCACCAACTGGCAGACGCGTTCGAGCACTTCGTGCACGTTGGTCATCGCCAGCGACGGCAACTTGTTGGAACCGAGCATGCGGTCCACCAGGTTACGCAGGCGGTCGGCTTCCTCGATGATGACGTTGGTGTAGTCCTTGAGATTCTCGTCGGGCAGCTCGCGGGCCAGCAATTGCGCCGCGCCACGGATGCCTCCCAGCGGGTTCTTGATTTCATGGGCCAGGCCGCGCACCAGCATCTTGCTGGTCTCCTGCTTGGACAACTGCGCTTCCTCCTTGGTGATGCGCAGCAGGCGGTCGCGGGGGTGCACTTCCAGCAGCAGCAGGGTGGCGCCGTTGCTCAGGATGGGGGTCACGGCGTAGTCGACGGTCAACGTCTGGCCGGTAAGGGCCGTGAGCATCGCCTCGCGCTTGGTGAACGGGTGTGCCTGCTCCACCGCCTGGCGCAGCGAGCTCAAGGCCTCGGCCGACTCGGTGAACAATTCGCTGATGAACTGCCCATGGCTGCGCTGGCCGCTGATGGCCAGGAGCATCTCCGCCGCCGGGTTCATGTACTCAAGACGCAGGTCGTCATTGAGCAGGATGGTCGCGGTGGTCAGGTTGTCGAGTAGCAAACGGTGCAGTGCATCGCTGATGGTCATCAGGACCTCTTTTGGAGCAAGGCGCGGGCTTCGGGCACACGCTGATACAAGGAAAATGCAAAAACCAAACCAAGGCTCCGAAAAGAAGCGCGAAACCCCTGAAATGGGGGTTTTAGGCGCGAAACTGTGGCGTTCTGCCAGCTTGCTCGTGAAGTTTCGAACCAAAATGGGCTGAGTCGATGGGAAGGGTGCAGCCTGTCGCACCAATATAGTGCGGTTTTGTGAAGGTTGTTCAGGAAGCACCTGAATGAGCGCAATTCAAATGTGGGAGCGGGCTTGCTCGCGAATACGGTACTTCAGTCGACATCTTCATTGACTGATGCGCCGCTTTCGCGAGCAAGCCCGCTCCCACAGTTTTGATGGGGTTTGCAGGCTCTAGCCTTTGTGGATGCACAGCTCGGCGGTGGCGCGGATCATCGCCAGTTGTTGCATGGGCTCGTTCAGCGGTTCGTGGACGGCCTGCGCCAGCCACTGCGGGCACTGAGGGTCGGTGCGTTGCGGGGTGAAGTCCGCCAATTGCTGGAGCAGGCGTTTTTGCAGTTCGTCGAGGCGGGGGCGAATCTGCTTCACCAAGTCCGGGCGTGGATCGTCGGGCGCCTTGCCCTGGAACTGCCAGTCGGACAGCAGGGTGTACTGCACCAGTTTGTTGGCTTCGATCTGCGCCGAGAAAAACTGCTCGGCGGCAGCAGGGCTCAGTTTGTAGCTCGGTGCCTGGGTGGCAGCACTGGCGATCACCTCTTGTTCGCGCGTCTTGTCCTCCACGGGCTTGTGGCTGTCCCATTTGCTCAGGGCGACCTGTTCGGCGATCTGCAGGCGTTCGGCGATGCTGTTGAGCAGGGGGTCGAGCGTGGGTGGCGCAGCGTGGGCGCTGGCACTGGCAAATAGCAGGGCAAATAAGAGTCGACGTTTCAACGGTGATCTCCTGATGGGAGGGCGCCAGCCCTCTTTTATAGTGTTCAAAAAGCCTGGGCAAAAAAAAGACCTCCCGAAGGAGGCCTTTCTTGTCACGCTACGTCAAGTAGCGCTACTGGATTAGCAGCTGTAGTACAGCTCGTATTCCAGTGGGTGTACGAAGGTGCGTACTTTGATTTCTTCTTCGCTTTTCAGCTCGATGTAGGCATCGATGAAGTCGTCGCTGAATACGCCGCCTTTGGTCAGGAACGCACGGCCCTTGTCCAGCTCTTCCAGGGCTTCTTTCAGGCTGCCGCACACTTGTGGGATCTCTTTGGCCTCTTCAGGCGGCAGGTCGTACAAGTTTTTGTCGGCGGCATCGCCAGGGTGGATCTTGTTCTGGATACCGTCCAGACCCGCCATTACCAGGGCAGCGAAGGCCAGGTATGGGTTGGCTGCTGGATCCGGGAAGCGGGCTTCGATACGGCGAGCGCGAGGGCTGGACACGTAAGGAATACGGATCGAGGCGGAGCGGTTACGCGCCGAGTAGGCCAGCATTACCGGTGCTTCGAAACCTGGGACCAGACGCTTGTAGGAGTTGGTCGACGGGTTGGTGAAGCCGTTCAGGGCCTTACCGTGCTTGATGATACCGCCGATGAAGTACAGGGCAGTGTCGGACAGGCCGGCATAACCTTCGCCAGCGAAGGTGTTTTTGCCTTCTTTAGCGATGGACAGGTGAACGTGCATACCCGAACCGTTATCGCCGTACAGAGGCTTAGGCATGAAGGTAGCGGTACGGCCGTAGGCATCAGCCACGTTGTGTACGCAGTACTTCAGGGTCTGAACTTCGTCAGCCTTGGCAACCAGGGTGTTGAACTTCACGCCGATTTCGTTCTGGCCGGCAGTCGCCACTTCGTGGTGGTGAACTTCGATGACCAGGCCCATTTCTTCCATGGCGTTGCACATGGAGGTACGGATTTCGTGGTCGTGGTCGAACGGCGGAACTGGGAAGTAGCCACCTTTGATACCTGGACGGTGGCCTTTGTTGCCGCCTTCCACGTCCTGGTCGGACATCCACGAACCTTGTTCGGAGAAGATCTTGAACATGGAACCGGAGATGTCGGACTTGAACTTGACCGAATCAAAGATGAAGAATTCTGGCTCTGGGCCTACGAATACAGTGTCGCCGATACCGGTCGACTTCAGGTATTCCTCGGCACGCTTGGCGATCGCACGTGGGTCGCGGTCGTAGCCTTGCATGGTCGAAGGCTCGATCACGTCGCAGACGATGATCAGGGTTGGGTCTTCGGTGAACGGGTCGAGCACGGCAGTGCTGTCGTCCGGCATCAGGATCATGTCGGAAGCTTCGATGCCTTTCCAGCCAGCGATGGAGGAGCCGTCGAACATTTTGCCTTCTTCGAAGAAAGCATCATCCAGCGCGTCGCGAGCCGGCATGGTCACGTGGTGCTGAGTACCTTTGGTGTCCGTGAAGCGCAGATCAATCCATTTAACGTCATGATCTTTGATGAGTTGAACCGACTTCGACATGGTGTCCTCCGGGTGGCTTCGGGCTGGGTAGTGGAGTTAGCCCTTAGAATGTGGGTGATGCCGGCGCGGATACTCCGCCAAGGCAACCTGCCTCACAAGGGAGCAAATTGCATGCCAGTGCGCCAACATGGCCTTTTTGCCTCAAAATGGCCCCTATAACGGTGCAATCCGCTGAAACGGAAAAAATAACGCACTGCAATGTAGCGTTAATTCGTGAAAATGACCTGTTTTGGTGCGCTCAACCTGTTGTGCATATTAACTGGTTAAACCTTGAGCGATTTCCGCTATAATCCGCGCCCCCCTTTTTCAGCAGGCCCGGCGCGCGCTGTTTCCATGAAATTAATCGTTAAAGTCTTCCCCGAGATCACCATCAAGAGCCGACCGGTACGGACGCGTTTCATCCGTCAATTGGCCAAGAACATCCGTGCCGTGCTCCGAGACCTGGACCCGGCTGTGGTGGTGAACGGTGTGTGGGACAACCTCGAGCTGGAAACCCGCATTACCGACGCCAAAGCCTTGAAGGACATGACCGAGCGCCTGAGCTGCATGCCGGGCATCGCGCATTTCCTGCAGGTGGATGAGTACGCGCTGGGCGACTTCGACGACATCACCGAGAAGTGCAAGCAGCACTACGGTGACTCGCTGACCGGCAAGATCTTTTCGGTGCGCTGCAAGCGCGCCGGCAAGCACCCGTTCAGCTCCATGGACGTCGAAAAATACGTCGGCAGCAAGCTGCGTCGCGAGTGCGGCGCGGCAGGAATCTCGCTGAAAACGCCGGAAATCGAAGTCCGTATCGAAATTCGCGACCAACGGTTGTTTGTGATCCACAGCCAGCACAACAGCATCGGCGGCTACCCGCTGGGCGCCCTGGAACAGACCCTGGTACTCATGTCCGGCGGTTTCGATTCCACGGTGGCGGCCTACCAGATCATGCGCCGTGGCCTGATGAGCCACTTCTGCTTCTTTAACCTGGGCGGGCGTGCACACGAATTGGGCGTGATGGAAGTTGCGCACTTTATCTGGAAGAAATACGGCAGCTCCCAACGCGTGCTATTTGTGAGCGTACCGTTCGAGGAAGTGCTGGGAGAAATTCTCGGTAAAGTCGATAACGGTCATATGGGCGTAGTATTGAAGCGTATGATGTTGCGCGCGGCGTCGAGCATTGCCGACCGCCTGCACATCGATGCGCTGGTGACCGGTGAAGCGATCTCCCAGGTGTCCAGCCAGACGCTGCCCAACCTGTCGATCATCGATTGCGTCACCGAGAAGCTGGTCTTGCGCCCGCTGATCGCCAGCCACAAGCAGGACATCATCGACTTGGCAGAAGAAATCGGCACCGCCGACTTTGCCAAGCACATGCCTGAGTACTGCGGGGTCATTTCGGTGAACCCCAAGACCCACGCCAAGCGTTACCGCGTGGAGCATGAAGAGAAAGAATTCGACATGGCGATCCTGGAGCGTGCGCTCGAGAACGCCAAGCTGGTCCCGATCGATCGCGTGATCGACGAGTTGGGCCAGGATGTGAAGATCGAAGAAGTCAGCGAAGCCCTGGCCGGCCAGATCGTCATCGACATCCGTCACCCGGATGCCGCTGAAGATGAGCCACTGGAAATCGCTGGCATCGACGTGCAAACGCTGCCGTTCTACGCACTGAACGCGCGTTTCAAGGAACTGGATAACAGCCGTCAGTACCTGCTGTATTGCGACAAAGGCGTGATGAGTCGCCTGCATGCCCACCATTTGCTCAGTGAGGGGCATGCCAATGTGCGCGTTTATCGACCGAGCTAAGAGCCCGGGGCTGTTTGCCTGTGGCCTGCGTCACCGGCCCCCCGACTCTGCCGTCAAGCTGTAACGGCAAGGCCTGACTCTACTGTTAATCGCTGCCACGACCTGTCAGCACACCGAATCCTCTGATCGAGATACACAAGTGATCGAAAATCTACGTAACATCGCCATCATTGCTCACGTTGACCATGGTAAAACCACCCTGGTAGACAAACTCCTGCGTCAATCCGGCACCCTGGAGCGCAACGAGCTCAACGACGAGCGCGTGATGGACTCCAACGACCAGGAAAAAGAGCGCGGTATTACCATCCTGGCAAAAAACACCGCTATCAACTGGAACGGCTACCACATCAACATCGTGGACACCCCGGGCCACGCCGACTTCGGCGGCGAAGTAGAACGCGTCATGTCGATGGTTGACTCCGTTCTGCTGCTGGTTGACGCTCAAGACGGCCCTATGCCGCAAACCCGTTTCGTGACCAAGAAGGCGTTCGAAGCCGGCCTGCGCCCGATCGTGTGCATCAACAAGGTTGACCGTCCAGGCGCGCGTCCGGACTGGGTTCTGGACCAGATCTTCGACCTGTTCGACAACCTGGGTGCCACCGAAGAACAGCTGGACTTCAAAGTCGTCTACGCCTCGGCCCTGAACGGCATTGCCGGTCTGGACCACACCGACATGGCTGAAGACATGACCCCGCTGTACCAGTCGATCGTCGACAACGTACCAGCACCGGCTGTTGACCGTGACGGCGCGTTCCAGATGCAGATCTCCGCTCTGGACTACAACAGCTTCCTGGGTGTTATCGGCGTTGGCCGTATCGCTCGTGGTCGCGTCAAGCCGAACACCCCGGTTGTCGCTATCGGCGCTGACGGCAAGAAGCGCAACGGTCGTATCCTGAAGCTGATGGGTCACCACGGTCTGCACCGTGTAGACGTTGAAGAAGCAGCTGCTGGCGACATCGTGTGCATCAGCGGTATGGACTCGCTGTTCATCTCCGACACCCTGTGCCACCCGGACACCGTCGAGGCCATGAAGCCTCTGACCGTTGACGAGCCAACCGTTTCCATGACCTTCCAGGTAAACGACTCGCCTTTCTGCGGTAAAGAAGGCAAGTTCGTGACCTCCCGTAACATCAAGGAGCGTCTGGACAAAGAGCTGCTGTACAACGTTGCTCTGCGCGTTGAAGAAGGCGACTCGGCTGACAAGTTCAAGGTTTCCGGCCGTGGTGAGCTGCACCTCTCGGTACTGATCGAAACCATGCGTCGCGAAGGCTTCGAAATGGGCGTTGGTCGTCCAGAAGTGATCATCCGTCAAGTTGATGGCGTGAAGCAGGAACCGTTCGAAAACGTCACTATCGACACCCCGGAAGAATCCCAGGGCAAGGTGATGGAAGAGATGGGTCTGCGTAAAGGCGACCTGACCAACATGGTGCCGGATGGCAAAGGCCGTGTACGTCTGGAATACAACATCCCTGCTCGTGGTCTGATCGGTTTCCGTAACCAGTTCCTGACCCTGACCAACGGTGCTGGCATCCTGACCTCGATCTTCGATCGCTACGACACCATGAAGTCCGGCGACATGTCCGGCCGTCAGAACGGTGTTCTGGTATCGGTAGAAACCGGCAAGGCACTGACCTACTCCCTGGAAACCCTCCAGGCGCGTGGCAAGCTGTTCGTTGAACACGGTCAAGAGATCTACAACGGTCAGATCGTTGGTCTGAACAGCCGTGACAACGACATGGGCGTCAACCCAACCAAAGGCAAGAAGCTCGACAACATGCGTGCTTCGGGTAAAGACGAAACCATCGCTCTGGTTCCACCTGTTCGCTTCACCCTGGAACAGGCTCTGGAATTCATCCAGGACGACGAGCTGTGCGAAGTGACGCCTAAGTCGATCCGCCTGCGTAAGAAGATCCTGGACGAAGGCGAGCGTACCCGCGCTGCCAAGAAAGCCAAGAACTGAGTTAACTCAGGCTGAATGAAAAACGCCCCCGGTCGAAAGGCCGGGGGCGTTTTTTTGTGCCTGGATTCTCTGCGCCGCGGGCTCTTGTAGTGAGCGCGCTTGCCCCGCGCTGGGTGGCGAAGCCGCCCTAAATCCAGACACCTCGGTGTTTCAGTCAGACCGAGGCGCATGGTCTTGGGGCGGCTTCGCCACCCAGCGCGGGGCAAGCCCGCTCACTACAGGTTTGGCTTTGGATCAGAATTTATCGAGTGTGCGCAAATTGGTCTCGCGCACCACTTCCTTCGGCTTGTACGCGCAATACCCCGGGCGTGGCCCGATTTTCGGGTGGTTGCGGCATGTGTCCGGGCGCTTGTCATAAATAGTGCAGAAGCGCGTCTTACGATCCAGATACAGGCAATCGTTGTTGCTCATGCGCTGCAGGGTAAAGATCTCGGACTTGGAATTGAAACGCTCGACGATGCCTTCCTTCTGCAAACGCTTGGCGATGTTCTTCGGTGGGTCACCACGCTCGAACTCATCGACGATGCCAATGCGGATCAGGTCTTTGATCTTCACTTCCACCGGAAGCGTGCAGCAGCTGGACACGCAGCCCCCACACATGTGGGCGGAGTATTTCTGCCAAGTCTCGAGACGGTCGAGTTCCGCGGCGGCGATCAGTTGAGGCTTCATCAGGGTTCCAAGGTGGGGCGTTATCCGGGCGCGCGATCATACCGGGATTGGTGGTTTTTTGAACAATATTTTGCGGATTTCCGCTGCAAGACGGCGTGAACGGTGATCGGGCACGAGCCCTGCATCTAAAACCCCAAAGGTAAATGCGTTAAAAAAGTGCCGAACCAGAGCGTCTACCGTCTGTCAGACCGACTAGGCTCTAGCCACTCCTTCTATCTCGCCCGAGGTCGCACCGATGTCTCAGGAACCGCTTGCACGAGAAGCAGAGGTAGCCGCATTTCGCGATGCCGTCTTGACCAAACTCACCTACGCGGTGGGCAAGGACCCGGATCACGCCTTCGACCACGACTGGTTCGAAGCCATTGCCCTGGCCGCGCGCGACCAGATGGTCGACCACTGGATGAACCATACGCGGCATATCTACCGCAAAGGTCAGAAGCGGGTTTATTACCTTTCCCTGGAATTCCTGATTGGCCGCCTGCTCTACGACAGCCTGAGCAACCTGGGTGTGCTGGAAATCGCACGCGACGCCCTGTCCGAGCTGGGCGTGGACCTGGAGCGCATCCGCTTGCTGGAGCCCGACGCGGCGCTCGGCAACGGGGGGCTGGGCCGCCTGGCGGCGTGCTTCATGGAAAGCATGTCGACCCTGGGCATTGCCGGCCACGGTTATGGCATTC
This sequence comes from Pseudomonas sp. P7548, assembly GCF_013386585.1. Lineage (GTDB taxonomy): Bacteria > Pseudomonadota > Gammaproteobacteria > Pseudomonadales > Pseudomonadaceae > Aquipseudomonas. The sequence goes on from NZ_JACARO010000002.1 coordinate 90,333, forward strand.
GCTATGAGCATGGTTTGTTCCGCCAGGCGATTGTTGATGGCTGGCAGCAAGAGCAGACCGAGCGCTGGCTGGATTTCGGCAACCCGTGGGAGTTCGAGCGGGCTGAAGTGATCTACCCGATCGGCTTTGGCGGCAGTGTCGAGACCAAGGCCGATGCCTCGGGCAAGATGATCCAGGTGTGGACGCCCAACGAAACCGTGCGCGCGGTGGCCTATGACACCCCGGTGGTCGGCTGGCGCGGCGCAAGCGTCAACACCTTGCGCCTGTGGCGTGCCCGGGCCGTGGAAGACCTGCACCTGGAGCGCTTCAACGCCGGTGACCACCTGGGCGCCGTCGCCGAAGTGGCCCGTGCCGAAAGCATCTCCCGGGTGCTTTACCCGGCCGACAGCACCGAAGCAGGGCAGGAACTGCGCCTGCGCCAGGAATACTTTTTCGTCGCCGCCTCCCTGCAAGACCTGCTGCGCCGCCACAAGAACATGCACGGCTCGGTGCTGAGCCTGGGCGAGCACGCCGCAATCCAGCTTAACGACACCCACCCGTCCATCGCCGTGGCCGAGTTGATGCGCCAACTGGTGGACCTGCACGACATCCCGTGGGAAGCCGCGTGGGACGTCACCGTTGAGACCCTTTCCTACACCAACCACACGCTCTTGCCCGAAGCCCTGGAAACCTGGCCGGTCGGCTTGATGGAGCGCATGTTGCCGCGGCACATGCAGATCATTTACCTGATCAACGCCCAGCACATTGACTCGCTGCGGGCCAAAGGCATCCACGATTTTGACGTGCTGCGCGCCGTGTCGCTGATCGAAGAAGATAACGGCCGCCGCGTGCGTATGGGCAACCTGGCGTTTCTTGGCTCCCATAGCGTCAACGGCGTGTCCGGTTTGCACACCCAGTTGATGCGCAGCACGGTGTTCTCCGAACTGCACAAGCTGTACCCGGAGCGCATCAACAACAAAACCAACGGCATCACCTTCCGTCGTTGGCTGTACCAGGCCAACCCCAAGCTCACCGACATGTTGGTGGAAGCGTTGGGCCCGGACATCCTCGACAAGCCCGAGCAACGCCTGGTGGAGCTGGAGCCGTTCGCCGAGAAACAGGCGTTCCGCAAAGCCTTCGCCGAACAGCGCCTGCACAGCAAGCGTGCCCTGGCAGACATCATCCACGAGCGCCTGGGCATCTCAGTGAACCCGGCGGCGATGTTCGACGTGCAGGTCAAGCGTATCCACGAGTACAAACGCCAGCTGCTCAACCTGCTGCACACCGTGGCGCTGTACCAGGCCATCCGCGCCGAGCCCGGCACCGACTGGGTGCCACGGGTGAAGATTTTCGCCGGCAAGGCCGCGGCCAGTTATCACCAGGCGAAGTTGATCATCAAGCTGACCAACGACATCGCGCGCACCGTTAACAACGACCCGACCGTGCGCGGGTTGCTCAAGGTGGTGTTCCTGCCCAACTACAACGTCAGCCTGGCGGAGAGCATCATTCCCGCCGCCGACTTGTCGGAGCAGATCTCCACCGCAGGCTTCGAGGCCTCGGGCACCAGCAACATGAAGTTCGGCCTCAACGGCGCGCTGACCATCGGCACCATGGACGGCGCCAACGTGGAGATGCACGAGCGCGTCGGTGCCGAACACATGTTCATCTTCGGCCTGAGCGCTCAACAAGTGGAGGCGCGCAAGCACGCCGGCGAGTTCAATGCCGGGCCGGACATCGCGGCCTCCCATCGCCTCAATGATGTGTTGCAGGCGATCCGTGGCGGGGTGTTCTCGCCGGATGATCCGGGCCGCTACGTGGGCCTGATCGACGGGCTGATCGATTACGACCGTTTCCTGGTGTGTGCCGACTTCGATTCGTACTGGGACGCCCAGGCACGGGTCGAAGCGCATTGGCACGACTCCAAGGCGTGGTGGCGTTCGGCGGTGTTGAATACGGCGCGGATGGGGTGGTTCAGCTCGGACCGCACCATTCGCGAATACGCGACCGAGATCTGGAAAGCCCTCGACTGACCACCGCAATACCGAAATGTGGGAGCGGGCTTGTGTGGGAGCGGGCTTGCTCGCGAAGACGGCGTGTCAGGCAACTCATCTGTTACTGACCCACCGCTTTCGCGAGCAAGCCCGCTCCCACACAAGTCTCCCTCCCACATTGGTTCCGCGTCGATATACTAGGCCTCGGTTTGCCCGCTTCGGGCTGCTTAGGGATATCGACCATGCAATGGATTTTCATGCTGATTGGCCTGGCACTCGGCTGGACACTCGATGAGTCGTTCACCGATGCCGGTTTTGGTGCGCTGCTGGGGTTGGGGATCGGCCAGGCGATTCGCCTGTCGATGCTGTCGTCCCAGGCTAACCAGCAAGCACGTCAGTTGGAAACCACGCAGAAGGCGCTGATCGCATTGGGCGAACGCCTGCGGCAACTGGAAGTACCTGCCCCGGCGAGCAGTATTGCTGCCGAGCCCGTCGCCCCTGAACCCGAACCTCAACCCACCCCTGTCGCTGAGGCGCCTGAGCTTGTCTGGGAGCTGCCCGCCGAACTGGCGCCCGTGGCGATGGTTGCCGAGCCCAGCCAACCGCTGCCGGATGACGTCTGGGCACCTGCTCCCGCCCCACGTCCCGCTGAGCCCGTGACGCCCCGTGGTCCCAACCTGATCGAGCGCGCCATCAGCGGTGCGCGCAATTGGCTGTTGGGTGGCAACACCGTGCTGCGGGTTGGCGTGGTGCTGTTGTTCCTCGGCCTGGCTTTCCTGCTGCGCTACGCCACCGAAGGCATGGTGGTGCCGATCGAGCTGCGTTACGCCGGCGTTGCCGCAGCCGCGGTTGGCCTGCTGGGCTTGGGCTGGTGGCTGCGCCTGCGTAACAGTAATTACGGGCTGATGCTGCAAGGCACCGGGATCGCGGTGCTGTACCTGACGGTGTTTGCCGCGATGCGCCTGCACCCGCTGATCGACCCCGGGGCGGCGCTGGGCCTGCTGGTGGCGGTGACGGTGTTCTCGGCGATCCTGGCGATTACCCAGGACGCCTTGGGCCTGGCCTGCGCGGCGGCGTTGGGCGGTTTTGCGGCGCCGATCCTCACCTCTACCGGTGCCGGTAACCATGTGGCGTTGTTCAGCTATTTCGCGCTGCTCAACGCCGGCATCCTCGCCATCGCCTGGTTCAAGGCCTGGCGCCTGCTCAACCTGATCGGCTTTGTCGGCACCTTCGGCATCGGCTTTGCGTGGGGCATGCGCTCTTACACGCCGGAGTTGTTGTGGAGCACCGAACCCTTCCTGATCCTGTTTTTCCTGATGTACCTGGCCATCGGCCTGCTGTTCGCCCGGCGCAAGTTGCTGGAGATGCGCGACGCCCCTGAGGACGACAGCCGTAGCGCCCTGCTGCGCTGGTCGGCGGCCAAGGGTGACTATATCGACGGCAGCATGCTGTTCGGCCCGCCGCTGGTGGGCTTTGGCTTGCAGTTTGCGCTGGTGCAGCACCTGGAATTCGCGGCGGCGTTCAGCGCCCTCGGCCTGGGCATTATCTACATGGCCCTGGCTCGCATGCTCAGTGGCGGGCGCGCGTTGCTGCTGGCGGAGACCTGCTTGGCTCTGGGCGTGATCTTCGCCAGCCTGGCGATTCCCCTGGGCCTGGATGCGCGCTGGACCGCTGCGGCATGGGCCGTGGAGGGCGCCGGGATACTGTGGCTGGGTGTGCGCCAACAGCGGCCGCTGGCGCGGGCCTTCGGTTTGTTGCTGCAACTGGGCTCGGCGGTGGCGTTCCTCAGCGAGTTGCGCATGGGGGAGCACAGCCTGCTCGACGGCGCGCCGTTGGGCGCGTTGCTACTGGGCGCTGCGCTGCTGTTCAGTTTCGATCAACTGCGCAAAGCCTCCACCGAGCAGGCGTCGGAGTGGGAACGCAAAGGCTTGCCGGTGCTGGCGAGCCTGGGCCTGGGCTTCCTTTACCTGCTGGCGCCGTTGCTGTTGCAGGCCCAAGGCACGGCCATCAGTTGGGCCCTCGCCGGCCTGGCGACACTGTTTGTCGGCTTGCGCATCGGCTCGCGCACCTTCCTGTTCACTGCGTTCGCCGTGCAGTTGCTGGGCGGCGCGTTGTTCCTGTTGCGCTTGCAGGGCGGCGATGGGGCGGCGGTGTTCAGTGCGGGCTGGGGCGGTTTGCTGACGGCATCGCTGATCGGCCTTGCATTGGTTGGCGGCATGCTGCTGGCGGCGCGTGACGATATGGTGCGCGGTGATGTGCGCTTGCTGCGCGGGCTGTCAGTGGTGCTGCTGGCGGGGCTGGTGCTGATCAATCTCGCGGTGCTGTTCGTGCTGCCGTGGGAAAGCGCCAGCGGTGTGTGGGCGGCCAGTGGGGTGTTGATCATCTGGCTGAGCCTGTACCTGCAACAGCGCGTCAGCTTTGTATTCGGCTTGCTGCTGCAAGTGGTCGGCGGTGCTTCGTTCCTGCTGTCGGTGCCGCAACTGCTGGGGCCGCTGACTAGCGAAGGATTGCGCCCGCTGGCCCACAGTGGCTTCTGGACGCCGATGGTGCTGGGCCTGGCGGCGCTCGTGGGCGCCTGGCGCCTGCAGCGCGAACCCCATGCGCCGGTGTTTGACGTACTGAAACTGCAACGGCTGTCCGACCTGCTGCTGGTGTGGGGCGCGGCCTGGTGGACGCTGGCGCTGACCGGAGAAGTGCTGCGGTTTGTCCCGCAGGCACTGCAAGGTGCGTTCCTGCTGGGTATCGCCGCGATCAGCGTGGCGATCTGGGCACTGCTGGCCGAGCGCCTGCGCTGGGCGTCGCTGGGCATGCTGTGCACGTTGCTGATGCCGGCTGCCGGCGTGGTGTTGCTGGTGTCTGCCCATGCCTACTACCACCCGGCTGCGCAGTTCGGCTGGCTGGCCTGGTTCGCCGTGTTTGCGGTGCATTTCATTTCGCTGCGTCGCCTGGCGGCCGTCGTGCCTGGCAAGGTGCTGAGCGTAGCCCATGTGTTGGGCTGTTGGATGCTGATCGGCGTGCTGGCGCTGGAGTTGCGTTACGGTCTGCTGTCTCTGTCGGCCGAATACAACGCCTGGCGCTGGTTGGGCTGGGCGATCCTGCCAAGCCTGTACCTGGTACTGGCAGCCGCACCACGCAGCTGGCCATGGCCGGTGTCGGCGTACCCGCGTGAATACCGTGTGCTGGCGGCATTGCCGCTGGCGGTGTTGATGCTCGGCTGGTTCTGGCTGGCAAACACGTTCAGCGATGGCGTGGCCAAGCCGCTGCCCTATGTACCGTTGCTCAACCCGCTGGACCTGGGCCTGCTGTTTGCGCTGTTGGGCGTTTACCTGTGGTCACGCAGCGTGGCGCCGCAACGCGGGCCGAGGGTGGAACTGATCGCCCAGGGTGTTGCCGGTATTTCGTTGTTTGCGTTCTTTACGGCCCTGGTGATGCGCACCGCTCATCATTGGGGCGGTGTGCCGTTCCAGGCGGATGCATTGCTCGAATCCATGCTGGTGCAGGCGGGCCTGTCGATCGTGTGGACGCTGATCGCCCTCGGCCTGATGATCGGCGGCCACCTGCGTCATCGTCGCGAAGTGTGGCTGATCGGCGCGGCCTTGATTGCGCTGGTGGTGGCCAAGCTGTTCTTTGTCGAGCTGAGCAACCGGGGCGGCCTGGCGCGGATTGTGTCGTTTATCGGCGTGGGCGGGTTGCTGCTGGTGGTGGGCTACTTTGCGCCGCTGCCCCCTAAACGTGCCGAACCTGTGATTGAAACCGAAGGAGCGTCTTCTTGATGGGCAAGTTGAGTCTGGGCGGGTTGGCGGTATGGATGGCGTGCGCGGCGGCAGTTGCCCAGGAAGGGCCGGCCGACTTCACCACGCATGTGCCGCTGGCGGTGAGCGGCAACGGCCCCTGGTATCGCCTGGAGCTGCCGCTGGCGGTGCAGTTGAGCGCGCGCCAGGCGGATCTCAGTGATGTGCGGGTGTTCAACGCGGCGGGTGAACCCCAGGCCTATGCGTTGTCCCGTCAATCGTCGCAGCCCACCGAAAGTCGCGCGGTGACCGACGTGAAGTGGTTCCCGCTGTACGCCGCTGATACCCAACAGGCGTTGCCGGGCGTGGTGATGAAGGCCACTACCGAGGGTGCCCTGGTGGAGATCAAGCCAGCCACCGCGCCCAAGCCCGGCAAGCAGGTGCTGCGCGGCTGGGTGTTGGACGCCAGTGCGATCAAGGCGCCGTTGCAGCAACTGAACCTGGATTGGAGCCGGGAGCAGGACGGGTTCCAGCGTTTCAGCATCGAAGCCAGCGATGATTTGCAACACTGGGAGTCGTGGGGCGATGGCCAGGTGGCGCGCCTGTCGTTTGCCGACGAACGGGTCGAGCAGCATGACGTCAGCTTGCCGGGGCAGTCGGCGCGTTACCTGCGATTGGTCTGGCAGGGGCAGGCCGCGCCGCTGCTGACGTCAGCCAAGTTGACCAGCGCTACCCGCAGCAGCCTGCCAATGCCATTGGTGTGGTCGCAGCCGTTGTCGGGCACGCGGCTCAAGGCGGGGGAGTACAGCTGGCAACTGCCGACGGGGCTGAATGTCGAGCGCCTGCGCATCGAGTTGAAACAGCCCAACACGCTGGCGCCGGTGACGCTGGCGGGGCGGCGTGAAGCCAACCAAGCCTGGCAACCCCTGAGCAATGGCTTGCTGTATCGCCTGGCCCAGAATGGCCAGGAGGTGGTGCAGGATGAGTTGCCGTTGCCGGGCCAGGCTGTGACCGAACTCAAATTGCAGGTCGACGAGCGCGGCGGTGGCCTGGGCGTCGACGCACCGGCCGTGCGTTTTGCCGTACGCTCCACGCAACTGGTGTTTTTGGCGCGGGGTGAGCCGCCGTTCACCTTGGCGCTGGGCAATGGCGCCGTGAAGGCGGCGAACCTGCCGTTATCGACTCTGATTCCCGACTACAGCGCCGAGCGCCTGAAGACCCTGGGGCAGGCCAGGACCGTGGGCGAGGCGGTGGTCAGTGCGTCGGTTGCAGCGGTGTCGCCCCCTGTTGGTGCCGACTGGAAGAAGCTGGGCCTGTGGGCTGTACTTCTGCTCGGCGTGGCGGCGCTGGGAGGCATGGCCTACAGTCTGTTGCGCAAGCCCGTGGCCAAACCGTGAACTCTATTGGTGTTAAATCCTCTGATGAGAGGAAATAAGCCCCGACTCGCGTTAAACTGCGCGGGTTTTTAGCCCCCCCATTCTCCGGAGCCTTACATGTCCCGCGTTACCTTGAGTCGCTATTTGATTGAGCAGACCCGCAGCAACAACACGCCTGCCGATCTGCGCTTCCTTATCGAAGTGGTGGCGCGTGCTTGCAAGGAAATCAGCCACGCCGTGTCCAAAGGCGCACTGGGTGGTGTCCTGGGCAGCATGGGCACTGAAAACGTGCAGGGCGAAGTGCAGAAGAAACTCGACGTGCTGTCCAACGAGATCCTGCTCGAAGCCAACGAATGGGGCGGTCACCTGGCCGGCATGGCGTCCGAAGAAATGGACAACGCCTACCAGATCCCGGGCAAATACCCGAAAGGCGCGTACCTGTTGGTATTCGACCCACTGGACGGCTCGTCCAACATCGACATCAACGCACCGGTCGGCACCATCTTCTCGGTACTGCGTTGCCCGAACGAGTACCTGAGCCAGAACGAAGCCCTGAACGAAAAGGCCTTCCTGCAGCCGGGCACCGAGCAGGTCGCGGCCGGCTACGCGATCTACGGCCCGCAGACCATGCTGGTACTGACCCTGGGCGACGGCGTCAAGGGCTTCACCCTGGACCGTGAAATGGGCAGCTTCGTGCTGACCCACGAAGACATCTCCATTCCTGCCTCCACCCAGGAATTTGCCATCAACATGTCCAACCAGCGCCACTGGGAAGCCCCGGTACAGCGCTACGTGAATGAGTTGATGGAAGGCGAGGAAGGCCCGTTGAAGAAGAACTTCAACATGCGCTGGGTCGCTGCGATGGTGGCTGACGTACACCGTATCCTGACCCGTGGTGGCCTGTTCATGTACCCACGCGACAGCCGCGAGCCGTCCAAGCCGGGCAAGCTGCGCTTGATGTATGAAGCCAACCCGATGTCCTTCCTGGTCGAGCAGGCGGGTGGCGCGTCCACCGACGGCCATCAGCGCATCCTCGACATCCAGCCTGAGGGCCTGCACCAGCGTGTGGCGGTGTTCCTGGGTTCGAAGGAAGAAGTTGAGCGCGTGACCGCCTACCACAAGCAGTAAGTGGCGGCGACCGGTCATCTGCGTTGTTGTGAGCCGGATCACCCTTGAAGAAGCCCCGAAACGTTTCAGCGTTTCGGGGCTTTTTTTGTTTTTGCTCATCGGGAACCAGACACCCCTTTTCCCTTCTAAGCTTCTGGCAGATACCCACGCTGCTTCGTCTCTCCAGGAGTTATCCCATGTCGTTACGCCGTCTCGCCCTGCTGACTTTTTGCGTGCTTTTGGCCGCCTGCAGCAAGGTCAATCAGGAAAATTACGCGAAGCTGTCGGCTGGCATGGCCAAGGCTGAGGTGGAGTCGTTGCTGGGCAAGCCGACCGATTGTTCCGGCGCACTGGGCATGTCCAGCTGCACGTGGGGCGATAAAAACAGCTTTATCAGCGTGCAATACGCCGGTGACAAAGTTCTGATGTTTTCCGGGCAAGGCCTGAAGTAAACCGGGGCGCGAGCCTGCGGGAGAAAAAGAATGATGCGTTTTGTTTTATACCTTTGTGCCAGCCTGTTTTTGGCGGGCTGCGCCAGCCATTCTGGCGACGATCTGCAACCCAAGACAGCGAGCAACGTCAACCTCAAGCGTTACCAGGGCACCTGGTATGAGTTGGCCCGATTGCCGATGTACTTCCAGCGCAACTGCGCCCAGTCCGAAGCCCGTTACACGCTGTTGCCCGATGGCGACATGTCGGTGTTCAACCGCTGCCTGACGACCGAATGGAAGTGGGAAGAAGCCAAAGGCACGGCCACGCCGCAAGTACCGGGCAAGACCGACAAGCTCTGGGTGGAATTCAATAACTGGTTCACGTCGCTGCTGCCGGGCGTCGCCAAGGGCGACTACTGGGTGCTGTACGTCAGTGATGACTACAAGACCGCGATTGTGGGCAGCCCCAGCCGACGCTACATGTGGATCCTGTCGCGCACGCCAACCGTGAATGCCGACACCCGCGAGGACCTGCTGAGCAGGGCGCGGCAGCAGGGGTACGACACCACACGTTTGATCTGGCGCACGTCGGACAAACAGATGGCCAAGACCTCGCAATAAGCCTGGGTCACCGCCGATCATAAATGTGGGAGCGGGCTTGCTCGCGAACGCGGTATATCAGTACCAGATGCAATGGCTGACACACCGCTTTCGCGAGCAAGCCCGCTCCCACAGTTTTAACCGAGTAAGTCCTTTAACACCTGTGTGAATGCGCGATTGCTGTCTTCCTCACCAGCATGATGCCCATCGCGCACCACCCACTTGCCGTTCACCAGCACATCCCGCACCTGCCGATCACCCCCGGCAAACAACCAGCGATTGAGAATCCCGTCTTCTGTGGCTGTCGCCAGATACGGATCACTGCCGTCCAACACAATCCAATCCGCACGTTTACCCACTTCCAGGCGACCTATCGGTTGCCCCAATGCTTGAGCGCCACCGTCCAGCGCAGCATCAAACAGCGTGCGCCCCACCATCGGCTGATCACTGCGATACAACCGGTTGCGCCGCTGATCGCGCAGGCGCTGGCCGTATTCCAGCCAACGCAATTCTTCCACCACGCTCAGCGAGACATGGCTGTCGGAACCGATACCCATGCGTCCGCCCTGGGCGAGGAAATCCACGGCCGGGAAAATACCGTCCCCCAGGTTGGCCTCAGTCGTCAGGCACAAACCGGCAATCGCACGGCTCTCTGCCATGCGCTTCACTTCGTCGGCATCAGCATGGGTGGCGTGCACCAGGCACCAACGCTCATCGACCTCGACGTTGTCATACAGCCACTGCAGAGGTCGCTTGCCGCTCCAGGCCAGGCAGTCGTCGACTTCCTTTTGCTGTTCGGCGATGTGGATATGCACCGGGCAGGCTTTGTCGCTGGCCGCCAGCACGTCGCTGATCTGCTGGGGCGTGACGGCGCGCAGGGAGTGAAAGCACAGGCCCAACTGCTGGGCCGGCTGTGCGGCGAGGATAGGCTTCAAGCGGGTCTGCAGGTCCAGGTAGTGTTCGGTGCTGTTGATAAAGCGCCGCTGGCCTTCATTCGGCGCCTGGCCACCAAACCCGGAATGTGTATAAAGCACCGGCAACAGCGTCAGGCCAATCCCGCTACTGGCCGCCGCCAGGCTGATCTGGCGCGACAGCTCGGTGCGGTCGGCGTAGGGCTGGCCGCTGACGTCATGGTGTACGTAGTGGAACTCGGCGACCGAGGTGTAGCCAGCCTTGAGCATCTCGATGTACAGCTGGCGTGCGATGACCTGCAATTGGTCCGGGCTGATCTTGCCGACCATGCGGTACATCAGGTCGCGCCAGGTCCAGAAACTGTCATTCGGGTTGCCGGCCACTTCGGCCAAACCGGCCATGGCGCGCTGGAATGCATGAGAGTGCAAGTTCGGCATGCCCGCCAGAACCGGGCCTCTCAGCCGTTCAGCGCCCTCTGCACTGGCATTGGCCTCAACCTTTGTCAGCAGGCCATCGGCGCTGACTTCAAGACGTACATCATTGGCCCATCCATTAGGCAGCAGCGCGCGTTCGGCAAAGAAAGCGGACATGATCAAGGCACCCCGGTCGTGTGTTTATTTGTATATACATATACAGACGTTTGCCTGCTCGGTAAACTCCGGCAATCTATGCATCTTTTCCACCTGCAAGGATTCCCTGTGCCGACTCCGCCCGCCAACTCTTCGCTGGCTGCCCACATGGACGAAAGTCCGGCGCCCTTGTATGCCCGCGTCAAACAGATGATCAGCCAGCAGATTCTCACCGGCAACTGGCCGCCCCATTACCGCGTGCCGTCCGAGAGCGAACTCGTCAGCGAACTGGGCTTCAGCCGCATGACCATCAACCGCGCCCTGCGCGAGCTCACCGCCGAAGGGTTGCTGGTGCGCATGCAAGGCGTGGGCACATTCGTCGCCGAGCCCAAAAGCCAGTCAGCGCTGTTTGAAGTGCACAACATTGCCGATGAGATCGCCTCCCGTGGGCATCGGCACACTTGCCAGGTCATCCACCTGGGCGAAGAGGCTGCCGGCTCCGAGCGCGCCGTTGCCCTGGAGATGCGTGAAGGCGGGCGCGTATTCCACTCGCTGATCGTGCACTTCGAAAACGACATTCCCGTGCAAATCGAAGACCGTTTCGTCAACGCCCTGGTCGCACCGGAATACCTGCAGCAGGATTTCACCCAGCAAACCCCTTACGCCTATTTGAACCAGGTGGCACCGCTCACTGAAGGCGAGCACGTGGTTGAGGCGATCCTGGCCGACGCCGCCGAGTGCAAGCTGCTGCAGATCGAGCCCACCGAGCCGTGCCTGTTGATCCGCCGACGCACCTGGTCGGGCCGCCAGCCGGTGACCGCCGCGCGTTTGATCCACCCCGGTTCCCGTCATAGCCTGGAAGGACGTTTCAGTAAATGAGTGCAGTGAAAGTCTGGCGTGCCGCCGATTACGTGCGCATGCCGTGGAAAAACGGCGGTGGCAGCACCGAAGAAATCACCCGTGATGCCGGCGCAGGGCTCGATGGCTTCGGCTGGCGCCTGTCGATTGCCGACATTGGCGAGTCGGGCGGGTTCTCTACCTTCGCCGGTTACCAGCGCGTGATTACCGTGATCCAGGGTGCAGGCATGGTGTTGACGGTCGACGGTGAGGAACAGCGCGGTTTGTTACCGCTGCAACCGTTCGCGTTCAAAGGTGACAGCCAGGTGTCTTGTCGCCTGATCACCGGGCCGATTCGCGACTTCAACCTGATCTATTCGCCCCAGCGTTACCACGCGCGGTTGCAATGGGTGGACGGCGTGCAGCAATTCTTCACGACCGCGCAGACCGTGCTGGTGTTCAGTGTGGCGGATGAAGTGAAGGTGCTGGACCACAAGCTCGGTCACCACGACTGCCTGCAAGTGGACGGTAGCACTGGCCTGCTGGATATCTCCGTAGCCGGCCGCAGTTGCATCATCGAACTGACCCCGCACGAATAACCCTGTAGGAGCCGGCTCGCCGGCGATAGCGGTGTATCTGACACACCGCCATCGCCGGCAAGCCGGCTCCTACAGTTGTTTTGTGGTGCTGATAAAAACTGTTTCCAGACCCCGCACCAATTTGTTACCGAATGCCCCAGCGTGGCGCAAAACCACGCCAACGCGCTAAACCTCTCTCGCTGTAAAAATCCTCCGTAAGAAATTTCATCAAGCCCCGAAGCCTTAATTTCCAAGGCTTGCGCGTGCTTTCCAAAAAAATCTCGACAACCCCCTCGCCAAGTTGGCCGCTTGATTGCATATGCTTGTATGTACAAGTAAAGATGTGTGCGTAAGACTCTCCTTCGCACCATCCATGTTCGCGCATCGATCGCCGAGGAGTTCTTGTTGTGACCAAGCCTACAAAATACCGTGACGTCGAAATCCGTGCCGCCCACGGTAACAAGCTCACTGCCAAAAGCTGGCTGACTGAAGCGCCGCTGCGCATGCTGATGAACAACCTCGACCCGCAAGTGGCCGAGAACCCGAAAGAATTGGTGGTGTACGGCGGTATCGGCCGTGCCGCGCGCAACTGGGAGTGCTACGACCAGATCGTCGAGAGCCTCACTAACCTGAACGACGACGAGACACTGCTGGTGCAGTCCGGCAAGCCGGTTGGCGTGTTCAAGACCCACAGCAACGCGCCGCGCGTACTGATCGCCAACTCCAACCTGGTGCCGCACTGGGCCAGCTGGGAACACTTCAACGAACTGGATGCCAAGGGCCTGGCCATGTACGGCCAGATGACCGCCGGCAGCTGGATCTACATCGGCAGCCAGGGCATCGTCCAAGGCACTTACGAAACCTTCGTCGAAGCCGGCCGCCAACACTACAACAGCGACCTGACCGGCCGCTGGGTCCTCACCGCCGGCCTCGGCGGCATGGGCGGCGCCCAGCCTCTGGCCGCTACTTTGGCCGGCGCCTGCTCGCTGAACATTGAATGCCAACAGGTCAGCATCGACTTCCGTCTGAACAGCCGTTATGTCGACGAACAAGCCACCGACCTCGACGACGCTTTGGCCCGCATCGCCAAATACACCAAGGAAGGCAAGGCCATCTCCATCGCCCTGCTGGGTAACGCGGCGGAGATCCTGCCGGAACTGGTCAAGCGCGGCGTGCGCCCAGACATGGTCACCGACCAGACCAGTGCCCACGACCCACTCAACGGCTACCTGCCAGCCGGCTGGACCTGGGACGAATACCGCGCCCGCGCCAAGACCGAACCGGCTGCCGTGATCAAGGCCGCCAAGCAGTCGATGGCCGTGCACGTCAAAGCCATGCTGGAATTCCAGAAACAAGGCATCCCGACCTTCGACTACGGCAACAATATCCGCCAGATGGCCCAGGAAGAAGGCGTGGAAAACGCCTTCGACTTCCCGGGTTTCGTACCGGCCTACATCCGCCCACTGTTCTGCCGTGGTATCGGCCCGTTCCGTTGGGCGGCGCTGTCGGGCGACCCGCAAGACATCTACAAGACCGACGCCAAGGTCAAAGAGCTGATCCCGGACGACGCCCACCTGCACAACTGGCTGGACATGGCGCGCGAGCGAATCAGCTTCCAGGGCCTGCCGGCGCGTATCTGCTGGGTCGGTCTGGGCCAGCGCGCCAAGCTGGGCCTGGCATTCAACGAAATGGTACGCCGCGGCGAGCTGTCGGCGCCGGTGGTGATCGGCCGTGACCACCTCGACTCCGGTTCGGTCTCCAGCCCGAACCGCGAAACCGAAGCCATGCAGGACGGTTCCGACGCCGTGTCCGACTGGCCACTGCTCAATGCCCTGCTCAACACCGCCAGCGGCGCGACCTGGGTGTCGCTGCACCACGGTGGCGGCGTCGGCATGGGCTTCTCCCAGCACTCCGGCATGGTGATCGTCTGCGACGGTACCGACGAAGCCGCTGAGCGTATCGCCCGCGTGCTGCACAACGACCCGGCCACCGGTGTGATGCGCCACGCAGACGCCGGCTACCAGATTGCGATCGATTGCGCCAAAGAACAGGGCCTCAACCTCCCAATGATCAAGTAACTCAATGTGGGAGCGGGCTTGTGTGGGAGCTGGCTTGCCTGCGATGGCATCACCTCGGTTTGACTGACAGACCGAGTCGCCTGCATCGCAGGCAAGCCAGCTCCTACAAAAGCCAGCTCCCACAGAACAGCAATGCACACAAAAACAATCCATCAGAGGTTGAACAACATGGCTGCAAATGACACCACCCCGTTGATCGAAAGGCGCTCGATCGACTACATCCCGGAAGCGGAAAGACATGGTCGTCTATTGAGCCAGTTCACCCTGTGGCTGGGTGCCAACCTGCAGATCACCGCGATTGTCACCGGGGCCCTGGCTGTGGTGCTGGGCGGTGATGTGTTCTGGTCGTTGATCGGTCTGCTGATCGGCCAACTGCTGGGCGGTGGCGTGATGGCGTTGCATGCGGCACAAGGCCCGCAACTGGGCTTGCCGCAGATGATTTCCAGCCGTGTGCAGTTTGGTGTGTATGGGGCGGTGATCCCGCTGGTGCTGGTGTGCCTGATGTACATCGGCTTCTCGGCCAGCGGCTCGTTGCTGGCGGGGCAGGCGGTGGCGCAGTTGCTGCACGTGGAAGACTGGGTCGGCATCGTGTTGTTTGCCGGGCTGATCATGGTGTTCACCATTTTCGGCTACCGCGTCATCCACGGCATTGGCCGCGTGGCCAGTGTGCTCGGCGTGATTGCGTTCGTGTACCTGTTCTACAAACTGTTGGCGGGTAACGACGTGGCTGCGTTGCTGGGCAACAAGCACTTTTCCCTGAGCAGTTTCCTGTTGGCGATTTCGTTGTCGGCGTCCTGGCAGATCGCGTTCGGCCCGTATGTGGCGGACTACTCGCGCTATTTGCCGCGCAGCACCAGCGCGTCGAAAACCTTCTGGGCCGTTGGTCTGGGGTCGGTGATCGGGGCGCAGGCGTCGATGGTGTTTGGTGTGTTCGCGGCGGCCCTGGCCGGCGCGCAATTCGCCCACCACGAAGTCTCGTTTATCGTCGGCCTGGGCGGCACCGGCATTGTCGCGGCGCTGCTGTATTTCAGCATCGCCTTCGGCAAGGTCACCGTGACCACCCTCAATGCCTACGGCAGCTTCATGTCCATCGCGACGATCATCAGCGGTTTTCGTGGCAGCCGGCACATCTCGAGTGCGGTACGCCTGCTGTACATCTTCCTGATGGTCTCGATTGCCGCCGCGCTGGCACTTTTGGGAAAAGACTCATTCCTCAAGGATTTCTCCGCGTTCATCCTGTTCCTGCTGGCGTTTTTCACGCCCTGGAGTGCGATCAACCTGGTGGACTTCTACTGCATCACCAAAGAGCGCTATGACATTCCTGCGTTGTCCAATCCCAACGGTCGCTACGGCCGCTGGAACCTGATGGGCATCAGCATCTATGTGTTCGGCGTGCTGATCCAGATGCCGTTCATCTCGACGCACTTCTACACCGGCCCCCTCGTCGCCAGCCTCGGTGACACCGATATCTCCTGGATCATCGGTTTGGTGGTGCCCGCTGCACTGTATTACTGGGCCGCCAAAAAGTGGCACAGCGCAACTCCTGAACACCTGATCCTGCCAGCAGAGCAGGGCGCTGCACCAACGACGACAAACGGGCTGGCGGTACAAGCCTGATGGGACGTGGACAGGGCAGGATGCCTACTGACTGCCGTAATCCATTTCAAGATTGGGAGCGTCACAACAATGAAGATGAATAAAACCCTGTTGGCCACTGTGTTCTCTGCGGGCGTGTTGGCCAGTGCTGGCGCCCAGGCGGCCGGCTGGTGCGAATCCGGCAAGCCGGTGAAGTTCGCCGGCCTTAACTGGGAAAGCGGCATGTTGCTCACCGACATCCTGCAAACCGTGCTGGAAAAAGGCTACGACTGCAAAACCGACAGCCTGCCGGGCAACTCCATCACCATGGAAAACGCCCTGAGCAGCAACGACATCCAGATCTTCGCCGAAGAATGGGTGGGCCGCAGTGAAGTCTGGAACAAGGCCGAGAAGGCCGGCAAAGTTGTCGGCGTTGGTGCGCCGGTGGTGGGTGCCATCGAAGGCTGGTACGTGCCGCGCTATGTGATCGAAGGCGATGCCAAGCGCAAGCTGGAACCCAAGGCGCCGGACCTGAAAAACATCGCCGACCTGGCCAAATACGCCTCGGTGTTCAAGGACCAGGAAGAGCCGTCCAAGGGGCGTTTCTACAACTGCCCGGCCGGCTGGACCTGCGAGCTGGACAACAGCGAAATGCTGAAAAGCTATGGCTTGGAAAATTCCTACACCAACTTCCGTCCAGGCACCGGCCCGGCGCTGGATGCGGCGGTGCTGTCGAGCTACAAGCGTGGCGAGCCGATCCTGTTCTACTACTGGTCGCCGACACCGCTGATGGGCCAGGTCGACCTGGTCAAGCTGGAAGAAAAACCCGGCGTGGATAAAAGCGTGAGCATCAAGGTCGGTCTGTCCAAGACCTTCCACGAGCAGGCGCCAGAGCTGGTGGCCGTGCTGGAAAAGGTCAACCTGCCTATCGACCTGCTGAACCAGAACCTCGGTCGCATGGCCAAAGAGCGAATTGAATCGCCAAAACTGGCGAAAATTTTCCTCAAGGAACATCCTGAAGTCTGGCACGCATGGGTGAGCGACGACGCAGCCAAGAAAATCGACGCGGCCTTGTAGGTCAAGTGTGCCCGGCTACCCTGAGGGGCTGGCCGGGCACTTGGCCACAACCCACTGGATCGAGAGCACGATATGTTTCCTGAGAGTTTTACGTTTTCCATTGCCGACTGGGTCAACGGTTGGGTGGATTCACTGGTCACCAACTACGGCGATGTGTTCCGGCACATCTCCGACACCCTGCTGTGGGCCATCGTCAACCTGGAAGGCTTGCTGCGCGCAGCGCCGTGGTGGCTGATGCTGGCCATCGTTGCCGGCGTTGCCTGGCACGCCACCCGTAAGGTGGTGACCACGGCGGTGATCGTCGGTTTGCTGTTCCTGGTGGGCGCGGTCGGCCTGTGGGACAAACTGATGCAGACCCTGGCCTTGATGATGGTCGCCACGGTGATCTCGGTGCTGATCGGCATCCCGCTGGGCATTCTGTCGGCGCGCAGCAATCGCCTGCGTTCGGTGCTGATGCCGTTGCTCGACATCATGCAGACCATGCCGAGTTTCGTGTACCTGATCCCGGTATTGATGCTGTTCGGCCTGGGCAAGGTCCCGGCGATCTTCGCCACGGTGATCTACGCTGCGCCGCCGCTGATTCGCCTGACCGACTTGGGCATTCGCCAGGTCGACGGCGAAGTCATGGAAGCCATCAACGCCTTCGGTGCCAACCGCTGGCAGCAACTGTTCGGCGTACAACTGCCGCTGGCGTTGCCGAGCATCATGGCCGGTATCAACCAGACCACCATGATGGCGCTGTCGATGGTGGTGATCGCCTCGATGATCGGTGCCCGTGGCTTGGGTGAAGACGTGCTGGTCGGCATCCAGACCCTCAACGTCGGTCGCGGCCTCGAAGCCGGGCTGGCGATTGTGATTCTCGCAGTGGTCATCGACCGCATTACCCAGGCCTATGGTCGTCCACGGCATGAGGCGAGCAAATGACTACTGTCAGCAAAATTGAAGTTAAAAACGTCTTCAAGATCTTCGGCGCCCGTTCCAAGGACGCGCTGTCGCTGATCGGCCAAGGCAAGACCAAGGACCAGGTGCTGGCCGAGACCGGCTGCGTGGTCGGCGTGAACGACTTGTCCCTGAGCATCGGCACCGGTGAGATCTTCGTGATCATGGGCCTGTCGGGTTCCGGCAAATCCACGCTGGTGCGCCACTTCAACCGCCTGATCGATCCTACCAGCGGCGCGATCCTGGTGGACGGCGAAGACATCCTGCAACTGGACATGGAAGCCCTGCGCCAATTCCGTCGGCACAAGATCAGCATGGTGTTCCAGAGCTTCGGCCTGTTGCCCCACAAGAGCGTGCTCGACAACGTCGCCTACGGCCTGAAGGTGCGTGGCGAAACCAAGCAGGTGTGTGCCGAACGCGCCCTGCACTGGATCGAAACCGTGGGCCTCAAAGGCTACGAAAACAAATACCCGCACCAGCTCTCTGGCGGCATGCGCCAGCGCGTTGGCCTGGCCCGCGCATTGGCGGCCGACACCGACATCATCCTGATGGACGAAGCGTTCAGCGCCCTCGACCCGCTGATCCGCGCCGAGATGCAGGACCAGTTGCTGGAGCTGCAAAAGACCCTGCACAAGACCATCGTGTTCATCACCCACGACCTCGACGAGGCCGTGCGCATCGGCAACCGCATTGCGATCCTCAAGGACGGCAAGCTGATCCAGGTCGGCACGCCCCGCGAGATCCTGCATTCGCCGGCGGATGAGTATGTGGACCGGTTCGTACAGCGGCGGGCGGCGGTGGTCTGACCCGGATCTTATGGTGAGCTGGCTGGCCCCTTCGCGAGCAAGCCCGCTCCCACATTTGGAATGCATTCCCCCTGTGGGAGCGGGCTTGCTCGCGAAGAGGCCGGTAAGGCTGCATAAGCATTAGAGAAGGTATGAAGATGTCCCAGCCAACAAAAATCATCATCGCGGACACGCCATTGCGCTGGCAGGACGTGGTCGCCGTGGCCCGTCACGGCGCGATCCTCGAACTCTCGGGCCAGGCCTGGGCACGCATCGATAACGCACAAGCCATCGTGCAGCGCATCGTCACCAGCGGCGAACGCGCCTACGGCGTGAACACCGGCCTGGGCGCGCTGTGCAATGTGTCGCTCAAGGGCGAGCAGCTCAGCCAAATGTCGCGCAATACGCTGCTGAGCCACGCCTGCGGCGTCGGTCCGGTGCTCAGCGACGAGCAGACCCGCGCGATCATCTGCGCTGCCATCATCAACTATAGCCACGGCAAATCCGGCCTGCATCCGCAGGTGGTGCATTCGCTGCTGGCGCTGCTCAACCACGGCATCACACCACAAGTACCGTCCCAGGGGTCGGTGGGTTACCTGACCCACATGGCCCATGTCGGCGTGGCCTTGCTGGGCGTCGGTGATGTGAGTTACCGGGGCAAGATCGTTTCGGCGCAAGAGGCATTAAGCGCAGAAGGTTTGCACCCGGTGGTGCTCGGCGCCAAAGACGGCCTGTGCCTGGTCAACGGTACACCGTGCATGACCGGCCTGAGCTGCCTGGCCCTGGCCGATGCCCACCACCTGCTGCAATGGGCCGATGTGATCGGTGCCATGAGTTTTGAAGCCCAGCGCGGGCAGATCGACGCCTTTGATGAAGAAATTATCGCGCTCAAGCCACACCCGGGCATGCAGCAAGTGGGCATCAACCTGCGCGCCTTGCTCGACGGCAGCGAAGTGATCGCCAGCAGCAAAGGCATACGCACCCAGGACGCCTTGAGCATCCGTTCGATCCCGCAGATTCACGGCGCCGCGCGCGACCAGGTCGAGCACGCCACCCGCCAGATCGAGACCGAACTCAACAGCGCCACCGACAACCCGCTGGTGCTCGGCACTCCGGACAACTACCGCGTAATGTCCCAGGCCAACCCCCACGGGCAGTCCGTGGCACTGGCCGCCGACATGCTCGCCATCGCCATGGCCGAGATCGGTTCCGTGGCCGAACGCCGCCTGGACCGCTTGATCAACCCGCACGTCAGCGGCTTGCCGGCGTTCCTGGTGAGCAACCCGGGGGTCAACTCCGGGATGATGATCGTGCAGTACGTCGCCGCCTCCCTGTGCGGGCAAAACCGCCAGCTGGCGCAACCGGCTGTGCTCGACAACTTCGTCACCTCGGGCCTGCAGGAAGACCACCTGAGCATGGGCACCAATGCCGCGCTCAAGCTGCACCAGGTGTTGGCCAACGTGACCCAGATCCTCGCCATCGAGTACCTGCTGGCGGCCCAGGCGTTTGAGTTCTTGAAGGACCAGCGTTTCGGCGCCGGCACCGACAGCGCCTGGCGATTGCTGCGTGAAGGGGTGCCGGCCTATGAACAGGACCGTTGGCTCGCGCCGGACATCGCCACCACCGCCGCCTTGCTCAAGGACGCCGCTCTGCTGCAGCGCACCTTGCCGAATTTGCACTGAAGTTTTTCCAACAATAACCAGCGTGCCAAGCCGCGTGTCGCTCTAAAAGAGGGCCGCGGCGGATAACGGAAGCATCCGGAGCGACTGGTAGTTAACAACACTCTCAAAAGGAGCATGAATGTGACTGCGCTAAACCTGATTCCAGGCCAACTGAGCCTCGCCCAACTGCGGGCCATCTACCAGCAGCCGGTAACCCTCAGTCTGGATGACAGCGCCACGGCGCAGATCGACGCCAGTGTGGCCTGCGTGGAGCAGATTCTCGCCGAGAACCGCACCGCCTACGGCATCAACACCGGTTTCGGCCTGCTGGCCTCGACCCGCATCGCCAGCGAAGACCTGGAAAACCTCCAGCGTTCTCTGGTGCTGTCCCACGCCGCCGGCGTCGGTGAGCCGATCAGCGATGCGCTGGTGCGGCTGGTCATGGTGCTCAAGGTCAACAGCCTCAGCCGTGGGTTCTCCGGGATCCGCCGCCAAGTGATCGACGCGCTGATCGCGCTGATCAACGCCGAGGTATACCCGCACATTCCACTCAAAGGTTCGGTCGGTGCCTCCGGTGACCTCGCGCCCTTGGCGCACATGTCCCTGGTGCTGCTGGGCGAAGGCAAGGCGCGCCACAAAGGCGAATGGCTGGAAGCCACCGACGCGCTGAAAGTCGCCGGCCTTACGCCGCTGACTCTCGCCGCCAAAGAAGGCCTGGCGCTGCTCAACGGCACCCAGGTGTCCACCGCTTACGCACTGCGCGGCCTGTTCGAAGGCGAAGACCTGTTCGCCGGCGCCCTGGCGTGCGGCGCGCTCACTGTGGAAGCGGTGCTGGGTTCGCGCTCGCCGTTCGACGCACGCATTCATGCTGCGCGTGGTCAGCGTGGGCAGATCGATGCAGCGGCAGCCTATCGCGACCTGCTCGGTGAAAGCAGCCAGGTGTCCCAGTCGCACCAGAACTGCGACAAGGTGCAAGACCCGTACTCCCTGCGTTGCCAGCCACAAGTCATGGGCGCGTGCCTGACCCAGTTCCGCCAGGCCGCTGAAGTGCTGGTGGTCGAAGCCAACGCCGTGTCGGATAACCCACTGGTGTTTGCCGCCGAAGGCGACGTGATCTCCGGTGGTAACTTCCACGCCGAACCCGTGGCCATGGCCGCTGACAACATGGCCCTGGCCATCGCCGAAATCGGTTCGCTGAGCGAGCGCCGTATCTCGCTGATGATGGACAAGCACATGTCGCAACTGCCGCCGTTCCTGGTGGGCAATGGCGGGGTGAACTCCGGCTTCATGATCGCCCAGGTGACCGCTGCTGCGCTTGCCAGTGAGAACAAGGCGCTGGCCCACCCGCACAGTGTGGATAGCCTGCCGACGTCCGCTAACCAGGAAGACCACGTGTCCATGGCCCCGGCGGCGGGCAAGCGCCTGTGGGAAATGGCTGAAAACACCCGTGGTGTGTTGGCGGTCGAGTGGCTGGCCGCGTGCCAGGGCCTGGATCTGCGTGACGGTCTCAAGACCTCGGCCAAGCTTGAGAAAGCGCGCGGCATCCTGCGCGACAAAGTGGCGTTCTATGAGAAGGACCGTTTCTTCGCCCCGGACATCAACGCCGCCAGCGAACTGCTCGCCAGCCGCTGCCTGAATGAGCTGGTGCCGGCCAAGTTGCTGCCAAGCCTGTAAGGCGCAACAACTCCTGTAGGAGCCGGCTTGCCGGCGATAGCGGTCTATCTGACACGCCGCCATCGCTGGCAAGCCAGCTCCTACAGTGATGGGCGTCAGGCTCTGAATTTTTCTCAGGATAAGAATAATTAGGGACGAGAAATGCTCCAGCAAGAAAAGGGTTTGAAACGCGGGCTCAGCGCCCGACATATTCGCTTCATGGCACTCGGTTCCGCGATCGGCACCGGGCTGTTCTACGGCTCCGCCTCCGCCATCCAGATGGCCGGCCCGGCCGTGCTGCTGGCCTACCTGATCGGCGGTGCCGCCGTGTTCATGGTAATGCGCGCCCTCGGCGAGATGGCTGTGCACAACCCGGTGGCGGGCTCGTTCGGCCAGTACGCCAGCACCTACCTGGGCCCCATGGCCGGCTTCATCCTCGGCTGGACCTACGCGTTTGAAATGATCATCGTCTGCCTGGCTGACGTCACTGCCTTCGGCATCTACATGGGCTTCTGGTTTCCCGACGTCGCGCGTTGGGTCTGGGTGCTCGGCATTGTTTTTTTGATCGGCGGCCTGAACCTGTGCAACGTCAAAGTGTTTGGCGAAATGGAGTTCTGGCTGTCGCTGCTCAAGGTTGGCGCCATCGTCGCGATGATCCTTGGCGGTTTCGGCATCATGCTGTTCGGCATCCACTCGGCGGGTGAAACCCAAGCGAGTGGCCTCAGCAACCTGTGGGCCCACGGCGGCTTCATGCCCAACGGCGTCGGCGGCCTGATCGCCTCGTTCGCGGTGGTGATGTTTGCGTTTGGCGGCATCGAAATCATCGGCATCACCGCCGGTGAAGCCAAGGACCCGCAACGTGTGATCCCCAAGGCGATCAATGCCGTGCCGCTGCGCATCCTGTTGTTCTACGTGCTGACGTTGTTCGTGCTGATGGCCATCTACCCGTGGCCGCAGATCGGCAGCCAGGGCAGCCCGTTCGTGCAGATCTTCAGCAACCTCGGCATCGGCTCGGCCGCGACCATTCTCAATATCGTGGTGATCTCGGCGGCCGTATCGGCCATCAACAGCGACATCTTCGGCGCCGGCCGCATGATGTACGGGCTGGCCCAGCAAGGGCAGGCACCCAAGGGGTTTGCGCAGTTGTCCAGGCACGGCGTGCCATGGATGACCGTGGTGGTGATGGGCGCAGCGCTGCTGGGCGGCGTGGTGCTCAACTACCTGATCCCGGAAAACGTGTTCCTGCTGATCGCCTCGATTGCCACCTTCGCCACGGTGTGGGTGTGGCTGATGATCCTGTTCACCCAGGTCGCCATGCGCCGCTCCATGACAGCGGAGCAGGTCGCCGAACTGAAATTCCCGGTGCCGTTCTGGCCGTATGCGCCGGCCGCCGCCATCGTCTTCATGCTGTTCGTGTTTGGTGTGCTGGGTTACTTCCCGGACACCCAGGCCGCCTTGTTGGTCGGCGCCGTATGGATCGTGCTGCTGGTCGTGGCCTACCTGCTGTGGGTCAAGCCTGCGGCCGGGCAAGCGGCCAAGGTTCATCACGACCCGGCTTTGTCTCATCGTTAATCTAGGGAGGCGTTGATGAAAACGCTTTGGCAACACTGCCACGTCGCAACCATGGCCCAGGGCAAGTACTCGATCATCGAGGATGCCGCCATGGTCACCGCCGGTTCGCTCATCGAGTGGATCGGACCCCGCAGTCAGGTGCCTACGGCGGAATACGCCCAGGTGCATGACCTGCAAGGCGCGTGGGTCACCCCCGGGCTGATCGACTGCCACACCCACACGGTGTTCGGTGGCAATCGCAGTGGCGAGTTCGAGCAGCGCCTGCAAGGCGTGAGCTACGCCGAGATCGCAGCCAAGGGTGGCGGCATTGCCAGCACTGTACGCGCCACCCGCGCCGCGACCGAGGATGAACTGTTTGCCAGCGCTGAGAAACGCCTGCGCAGCCTGCTGCGTGACGGCGTGACCACCGTGGAAATCAAGTCCGGCTACGGCCTGGACCTGGTCAACGAACGCAAGATGCTGCGCGTAGCCCGTCGCCTCGGTGAAGCGCTGCCGGTCAGCATACGGGCCACGTGCCTGGCGGCCCATGCATTGCCACCGGAGTACAAGGACCGCGCCGACGACTACATCGACCATATCTGCACCGAGATGCTGCCGGCCCTGGCGGCGCAAGGGCTGGTGGATGCGGTGGATGCGTTCTGCGAATACCTGGCGTTTTCCACCGAGCAGGTGGAGCGTGTATTCAACGTCGCGCAGCAACTGGGCCTGCCGGTGAAGCTGCATGCCGAGCAACTGTCGTCGCTGCACGGCTCCAGCCTGGCGGCGCGTTACCACGCGTTGTCGGCGGATCATCTGGAGTTCATGACCGAAGAAGACGCCATCGCCATGGCCGCATCCGGCACCGTCGCGGTCCTGCTGCCGGGCGCTTTCTACTTCCTGCGCGAAACCCAGTTGCCGCCGATGGACGCCCTGCGCAAGCACGGCGTGAAAATTGCCATCGCCAGCGACCTCAACCCCGGCACCTCGCCGGCGCTGTCGGTGCGCTTGATGTTGAACATGGCTTGCACCCTGTTCCGCATGACTCCGGAAGAAGCCCTGGCCGGCGCCACCACCCACGCGGCGACCGCGCTGGGCATGGGCGATACCCACGGATCCCTGGAAGTGGGCAAGGTGGCCGATTTTGTCGCCTGGCAGATTGATCGTCCCGCCGACCTGGCCTACTGGCTGGGTGGCGAGCTGGATAAACGCGTCGTGCGCCATGGCGCCGACGTCACTGTATGAAGGAGTGCTGCTGTGGATAAGGTTCTGACGTTCAAAAAAGGCCGCGTGCCGCTGCTGATCAGCATGCCCCACGCTGGCTTGCGCCTCACGCCTGCGGTCGAAGCCGGGTTGATCCCAGAAGCACAAAGCCTGCCGGACACCGATTGGCATATCCCTACGCTGTACGATTTTGCCGAAGCACTGGGCGCCAGCACCCTGGCGGCGGAGTATTCGCGCTTCGTGATCGACCTGAACCGGCCATCGGACGACAAACCGCTCTATGCTGGTGCCACTACCGGGCTGTACCCGGCGACCCTGTTCGATGGTGTGCCATTGTTCCTTGAGGGACAGGTGCCGTCCGAGGAAGAGCGCGTGACCTACCTGCAAAAGATCTGGGGGCCGTACCACCGCACTCTGCAAGAAGAACTTGCCCGGCTCAAGGCCGAGTTCGGCTACGCCTTGCTGTTCGATGCGCACTCGATCCGCTCGGTGATTCCGCACCTGTTCGACGGCAAGTTGCCGGACTTTAACCTCGGCACCTTCAACGGCGCCGCGTGCGACCCGGAACTGGCCAGCCAGCTGGAAGCCATCTGCGCCCAGCACCCGCAGTACACCCATGTGCTCAATGGGCGTTTCAAGGGTGGCCACATCACCCGGCATTACGGCAACCCGGCGCAGGATATTCACGCGGTGCAGCTGGAGTTGTGTCAGAGCACGTATATGGAAGAGGTTGAGCCGTTCCGGTATCGGCCGGACCTGGCAGAGCCGACGCAGGTGGTGTTGAAGCAATTGCTGGAAGGCGTGCTGGCCTGGGGGCAGAAGCGTTACGGCTGAAATTGCTTTCGCGAGCAAGCCCGCTCCCACCTTTGACCGAGTTTCAACATGAGAATGGGGTCAAATTGTGGGCGCTGGCTTGCCTGCGATGAGGCCCTCACGGTCGCCTCTGTGCAACTGCCAGTCGCCACAGGTCGTGTTTATCGAGATCCCGCTGGGTAAGGTTGTGGATACGGCGCACCAGACGCCACTCCCCACAATAAAAACTGCCGAGTGAGACCTCTTTCATGAAAAGACTGTTCAACCGTTACCTGTTGACCCTCACCGGCGCGGCACTGCTCAGTGCCCAAGCCATGGCCGCCGAACCGGCCTCCTGCAAAAGCATCCGTATGGGCGTGGTCAGTTGGACTGACGTGATCGCCACCTCCGGCATGGCCGACGTACTGCTTAACGGTCTGGGTTACGACAGCAAGCAGACCAGCGCGGTGCAGCAGATCATCTTTGCCGGCATCCGCGACAAGCGCCTGGATATCTTCCTCGGCTACTGGAAACCGGCGATGGACAACAACATCGCGCCGTTCCTGGCCGCCAAGCAGGTCAAGGTCTTTGACAAACCCAGCCTGGCCGATGCCCAGGCCACCCTGGCCGTGCCGCAGTACGTGGCTGATGCGGGCCTGAAGACCTTCGCCGACATCGCCCGCTTCAAGGACAAGCTGGGCGGCAAGATCTATGGGATCGAGCCTGGCAGCGGTGCCAACACCGATATCCAGAAAATGATCGACACCAACCATTTCGGCCTCGGCGGCTTCAAGCTGGTGGCCTCTGGTGAAGCGGGCATGCTGGCGGCGGTGCAACGTGCGGTGAACCGCAAGGAATTCGTGGTGTTCGTCGGCTGGACCCCGCACCCGATGAACATCAACATGAAAATGACCTACCTCACCGGCAGTGAAGACGTGTTTGGCCCCGACGAAGGCCGCGCCACCGTGTCCACCGTCACCGCGCCGGACTTTGCCGAGCGCTGCCCGAATGCCAACCGCTTGCTGGAAAACCTCACCTTCACCGCTGCCCAGGAAAGCCAGCTGATGGTGCCGATCATGGAGCGCCAATCGCCGCAGGATGTGGCCAAGCAATGGTTGCGTGATCATCCCGAGGATTTGCAGCGCTGGCTGGCCGGCGTTCAAGCGTTTGATGGCGGTGATGGCGCGACCGCAGTGCAGGCCAGCCTCAAACCCTGAGTCGGATGCGAATCCCAATGTGGGAGCTGGCTTGCCTGCGATAGCGGTCTATCAGTCAAAGATGCATCAACTGACAGATAGCCATCGCAGGCAAGCCAGCTCCCACACTTGATCTCCATTGATAGGGATATTTGCGCATGTATCTGATATCTACACAGCTAGCTGCCTTCATCGCCAAAACCGAAGCCTTCACCAGCGACGACTCATCCCTGCCTGGCCTGCGCCGGAACTATGACCGCATGTGCAAGGCCTTCACCCCGCCGAAGCCTGAGGGGCTGCAAGTCTCGGACTTTGCCTTGGGCGGCGTCGGCGTGCGCAGTTACTTGCCCACGGCAGAGGCTCCAGCCGAAGGCTGGCCCTGCCTCCTTTATATGCACGGTGGCGGCTGGGCCGTCGGCGGCCTGGATTCCCACGATTTCATCTGCTTCGAACTGGCCAAGGCCCTCAACGTGCTGGTGATCGCCATCGATTATCGGCTGGCGCCCGAGTATCCGTTTCCGGCCGCCTACGAGGATTGCCGGGCCGTGTGGCAAGCGATTCAGGCGAGCGAGGCGCCGCAGCCGATTGACCTGCGGCGCCTGGCGGTGGTCGGTGACAGTGCCGGCGGAAACCTGGCCGCGGCCTTGTGCCTGGGCTTGCGCGATGACAGCCAGCCGCTGCCCCGTGCCCAGGTCTTGATCTACCCGGGGCTGGGCGGCCCGGCCGATTTGCCCTCGCGCCGTGATTGCAGGGATGCGCCCTTGCTCAGCAGTGCCGACACCGAGTCGTACCTGGCGCTTTACCTGCAGGGGGCTAACCCGCCGTCGCCGTATGCCATGCCGCTGCTGGCCAAGGATTTCGGCGGGTTGCCCAAGGCGCTGATTGCCGTGGCCCAGTTCGACCCGCTGCGCGATGACGGCATGCTGTATGCCGAGCGCTTGCGCGGGGCAGGGGGCGATGCGGTGCTGTATCCGGGGAAAGGCCTGGTCCATGGCTGCCTGCGCGCGCGTGGGCAAGTACCGGAAGTGGACCGGCTTTATGACTACCTGTTGTATTACCTGAGGAGCGAAGGGCTGACACAGGTCTAAGTGCTCAAGGACATGCTCATTGCACAATTCGGGTTTATAGTGCCAGACGGCAAAATAATAGACGTCCCCCCAGGGATGAACCCGACACCCTACGGAGCGCGCAATGCAGACTTGGTACCCGCAGATCAAACCCTACGCCCGGCACGATCTGGCCGTCGATGACATCCACACCCTGTACGTCGATGAAAGTGGCTCCCCCGAAGGCTTGCCCGTCGTATTCATCCATGGTGGCCCCGGCTCCGGTTGCGACGCCAACAGCCGCTGCTATTTCGACCCGAACCTTTACCACATCGTCACCTTTGACCAGCGTGGCTGCGGGCGCTCCACGCCCCGCGCCAACCTGGAAAACAACACCACCTGGGACCTGGTCGCCGACATGGAGCGCATCCGCGAGCACCTGGGCATCGACAAGTGGGTGCTGTTTGGCGGTTCCTGGGGCTCGACCCTGGCCCTGGCCTACGCGCAAACCCATCCGGAGCGCGTGCTCGGCCTGATCGTGCGCGGCATTTTCCTCGCCCGGCCCCAGGACATTGAGTGGTTCTACCAGACCGGTGCCAGCCGTATGTTCCCGGACTACTGGCAGGACTACCTGGCGCCGATCCCGCAGGATGAGCGGCACGACCTGCTCGGCGCCTACCACAAGCGCCTGATCGGCAACGACCAGATTGCCCAGATGCACGCGGCCAAGGCATGGTCCACCTGGGAAGGTCGCATGCTGGGCCTGTGCCCGAACCAGGCGCAGGTGGAGCGTTTTGCCGAACCCCAGCGGGCGCTGTCCATCGCGCGCATCGAGTGCCACTACTTCACCAACAACTCCTTCCTGGAGCCGAACCAGCTGATTCGCGATATGCACAAGATCGCCCATCTGCCTGGCGTCATCATTCACGGGCGCTACGATATGATTTGCCCGCTGGATAACGCCTGGGAATTGCACCAGGCGTGGCCCAACAGCGAGCTGCAGGTGATCCGCGAGGCCGGCCATGCCGCGTCCGAGCCGGGCATCACCGATGCGCTGGTGCGCGCCACCGGCGAAATGGCACGGCGCCTGCTTGATCTGCCGCCAGAAGAAGCATGAAGGGGTTGTTACAAAGGGTGCGCGGCGCCCGGGTCGAAGTCGCGGGCGAAGTGGTCGGGGCGATTGACCAGGGTTTGCTGGTGTTGGTAGCCGTCGAGCCGGGCGATACGCCCGAGAGCGCCGACAAACTGTTGCACAAGCTGCTTAACTATCGGGTGTTCAGCGACGACGAGGGCAAGATGAACCTGTCCTTGAAGGACATCGGCGGCGGTTTGCTGCTGGTGTCGCAATTCACCCTGGCGGCGGATACCAAGAGCGGGCTGCGGCCAAGCTTCTCCACAGCGGCCCCCCCGGCCCTGGGAGCAGCGCTTTTCGATCACTTGCTGTTACAAGCGCAACAATTGCATGGCAAGGTGGCGTCGGGGCGTTTTGGCGCTGATATGCAGGTGCATTTGGTCAATGATGGCCCTGTGACCTTCCTCTTGCAGACGTGAATGTATTAAAAACGACTTTTAATGCCTAAAAACGCAGGGTTTCGCTACAAATACTTCGTTGTCCCTGATGCGTTGTTTCGCGGGCTACTAGATAATCGCGCGCTACGGGGATCAGCGTTGTTTGGTCCATTTTTGACTTAGGTAGAGACTTGTCCGATAGCCAATGGGGAATCATTTTGCCCCAGGGGAGTCGGAACAATGCTCGCCAACCTGGCATATAGATAGCTGGCCGTTGGTTTTTTGATCTGTTTTCGGCGAGGGTTGCTCGTGATTGTTAGTCCCTGTAATGCACCAAAATTGTCTGCCAAACGGTTACGAAACGCACTGGTGACGGGCTCCGCCCTGTTTTGCCTGTTCGGCGCGGGTCAACTGTGGGCATTCAGTCTGGATGATGTGTCGGCCAAGGCAAAAGAGCTGGCCGGGCAGAAATACGAAGCTCCGCGCAGCAATCTGCCGAACGAATTCCGCGAAATGAAATTCGCTGACTACCAGAAGATTCGTTTCCGCAACGAAAAAGCCGAGTGGGCCGATCAGAACACGCCGTTCAAGCTGTCCTTCTATCACCAGGGCATGCACTTCGACACGCCGGTGAAGATCAACGAAGTCACCGCCGACAGCGTCCAGGAAATCAAGTACGACCCGACTCGCTTCGATTTCGGCGACGTGAAGTTCGATCCTAAAGCCACCGAGCAGCTGGGTTACGCCGGCTTTCGTGTGCTGTACCCGATCAACAAGGCCGACAAGCAAGACGAAATCATGACCATGCTCGGCGCCAGCTACTTCCGCGTCGTGGGCAAGGGCCAGTCCTATGGCCTGTCCGCCCGCGGCATGGCGATCGACACGGCATTGCCGTCCGGCGAAGAATTCCCGCGTTTCACCGAATTCTGGATCGAGCGTCCGAAACCGGGTGAGAAGCAGCTGGTGATCTTCGCCCTGCTGGATTCGCCACGGGCCACGGGCGCCTACCGCCTGACCCTGCGTCCGGGCAGCGACACCATCGTCGACGTCAAATCCCAGATGTTCCTGCGCGACAAGGTCAGCAAGCTGGGCGTTGCCCCGTTGACCAGCATGTACCTGTTCGGCGCGAACCAGCCGTCCAAGGTCCTCAACTACCGTCGCGAGCTGCATGACTCCAGCGGCCTGTCGATCCATGCCGGCAACGGCGAGTGGATCTGGCGCCCCCTGAACAACCCTAAACACCTGTCGGTCAGCAATTTCAGCGTGGAAAACCCGCGTGGTTTCGGCCTGTTGCAACGGGGTCGCGACTTCAGCCACTACGAAGACCTCGACGACAACTACGACAAGCGCCCGAGCGCCTGGATCGAGCCTGAAGGCGACTGGGGCAAGGGTTCCGTCGACCTGGTAGAGATCCCGACCGCCGATGAAACCAACGACAACATCGTTGCGTTCTGGAGCCCGGCCGAGCTGCCGAAAGTCGGCGAGCCGCTGGATGTCAGCTACCGCCTGCACTGGACCATGGACGAAAAAGCCCTGCACCCGGCCGACAGCGCCTGGGTCAAGCAGACCCTGCGTTCCACCGGTGACGTGAAGCAATCCAACCTGATCCGCCAGCCTGACGGCAGCGTGGCCTACCTGGTGGACTTCGAGGGCCCGTCCCTCAAGGCCTTGCCATCGGACGCCCCGGTGCGCAGCCAGGTCAGCGTGGGTGATAACGCCGAAGTCGTTGAAAACAGCGTGCGCTACAACGAGCACACCAAAGGCTGGCGCCTGACCCTGCGCATGAAGATCAAGGACGCCGGCAAGCCGACCGAGATGCGTGCGGCCCTGGTCCAGGATATCGTGAAGCCGGAGCCTGAGAAGGTCTCGACCCAAGTGCTCAAGGCCGACAAGGTCCTGGCCAAGCAACACGAGAAACAGGCCAAGAAAGACGCCAAAGATGCAAAAGACAAGGAAGCCAAGCAGCCAGAAGCTGCCCCAGCCACACCGGAGCCGGAAAAGACCGAACAAGTCCTGACCGAGACCTGGAGCTATCAGTTGCCTGCCGATGAGTAATTCTCAAGCCACGCCAGAGACTCTGTCCGAGTACCTGGCGCACCTCCCGATGACCGCCGAGCAGCGCGCCGAACTGGCGGGCTGCACGTCCTTCAGCGAGCTGCATGAACGCCTGTCGTCCAAGAGTTTCGACGCACCGACCGACGCTGCGCAAGCGTCGGTGGGCACGCGCCTGACCCTCAGCACCGCCGAAGAGCTGCAAGACGCTGAAATGCTGGCGCTCGATGCCAGTGGCCGGGTGTGCCTGAAGGCCACGCCGCCGATCCGTCGGACCAAGGTGGTGCCCGAGCCATGGCGCACCAATATCCTGGTGCGCGGCTGGCGCCGACTGACCGGTCGCACCAACCCGCCCAAACCGCCGAAAGACGAGCGTGTGCTGCCGGCTGCGCGCTGGCGCACCGTGGGGTCGATCCGCCGTTACATCCTGCTGATCCTGATGCTCGGCCAGACCATTGTGGCCGGCTGGTATATGAAGGGCATCATGCCGTACCAGGGCTGGTCGCTGGTCGACTTCGACGAGATCCGCAACCAGACCCTGCTGCAAACCGCTACCCAGGTGCTGCCTTACGCCCTGCAAACCAGCATCCTGATCATGTTCGGGATCCTGTTCTGCTGGGTTTCGGCCGGTTTCTGGACTGCGCTGATGGGCTTCCTGGAACTGCTGACCGGTCACGATAAATACCGGATCTCCGGTAAAAGTGCCGGTGACGAGCCGATTCCGAAAGACGCCCGTACCGCGCTGGTGATGCCGATCTGTAACGAAGACGTACCCCGGGTATTCGCCGGTTTGCGTGCAACCTTCGAATCGGTGGCCGCGACAGGCGACCTGGACCGTTTCGACTTCTTCGTGCTCAGCGACAGTAACGACGCCGACATCTGCATCGCCGAACAGCAAGCCTGGCTCGACGTATGCCGCGAAGCCGGTGGTTTCGGCAAGATCTTCTATCGCCGCCGTCGCCGTCGTGTGAAACGCAAGAGCGGTAACCTCGACGACTTCTGCCGTCGTTGGGGCGGTGAATACAAGTACATGGTGGTGCTCGACGCCGACAGCGTGATGAGCGGCGAATGCCTCACCAGCCTGGTGCGCCTGATGGAAGCCACGCCGGATGCCGGGATTATCCAGACCGCGCCCCGTGCGTCGGGCATGGACACCCTGTATGCGCGCATGCAGCAGTTCGCCACCCGTGTGTATGGCCCGCTGTTCACTGCCGGCCTGCACTTCTGGCAACTGGGTGAATCTCACTACTGGGGTCACAACGCAATCATCCGCATGAAGCCGTTCATCGAGCACTGCGCCTTGGCGCCGTTGCCGGGCAAAGGTGCGTTTGCCGGTGCGATCCTTTCCCACGACTTCGTTGAAGCCGCGCTGATGCGCCGTGCCGGCTGGGGCGTGTGGATTGCCTACGACCTGCCGGGCAGCTACGAAGAACTGCCGCCGAACCTGCTGGACGAACTCAAGCGTGACCGTCGCTGGTGCCACGGTAACCTGATGAACTTCCGCCTGTTCCTGGTCAAGGGCATGCACCCGGTGCACCGCGCGGTGTTCCTGACTGGCGTGATGTCCTACCTGTCGGCGCCGTTGTGGTTCTTCTTCCTGGTGTTGTCCACCGCGCTGCTGGCGGTGAACACCCTGATGGAGCCGCAGTACTTCATGGCCCCGCGCCAGTTGTACCCACTGTGGCCGCAATGGCACCCGGACAAGGCGGTGGCGCTGTTCTCCACCACTATCGTGCTGCTGTTCCTGCCCAAGTTGCTGAGCATCATCCTGATCTGGGCCAAGGGCGCCAAAGAGTTCGGCGGCAAGTTCAAAGTCACTTTGTCGATGCTGCTGGAGATGCTGTTCTCCATGCTGCTGGCACCGGTGCGGATGATCTTCCACACCCGTTTCGTGCTCGCCGCGTTCCTCGGCTGGGCCGCGACCTGGAATTCGCCGCAGCGTGACGATGACTCCACTCCGTGGGGCGAGGCGGTCAAGCGTCACGGCCCACAGACCGTGCTGGGCTTCCTCTGGGCGCTGCTGGTGGTGTGGTTGAACCCGAGCTTCCTGTGGTGGCTGATCCCGATTGTCGGCTCGCTGATGCTGTCGATTCCGGTGTCGGTGATTTCCAGTCGGGTCAAGCTGGGCCTCAAGTCCCGCGACGAGAGCCTGTTCCTGATCCCTGAGGAATACAACCCGCCGCAAGCCCTGCTGTCGACCGAGAAGTACACCCACGAAAACCGTTGGCATGCGCTCAACGACGGCTTTATTCGTTCAGTGGTCGACCCGCAGCAGAACGCCTTGGCCTGTGCTTTGGCGACTTCGCGTCACCGCGAGGCGGAGCCGATCGAGTACCTGCGCCTGGAGCGCGTTCGTCACGCGTTGAAAGTCGGCCCGGCCGGCCTCAACAACGGTGAACGCCTGGCCTTGCTCAGCGACCCGGTCGCCTTGGGCCGCCTGCACGAGCAGGTGTGGAGCGAAGGGCATGCCGAGTGGCTCGGCGCATGGCGCCAGTCGATCAAGGCTGATCCGCACGCGCCGTTGCTGCCCCTGCAACCGCAGTCACCGCAGGCCCAGACGGCCTGATTCAGACGCCCCCGGGGTTCCTCTCGGGGGCGCTTTGAGCGCGGGTCCTACAGCGTTTCCTGCCGCTTCCTGTTGGCGCTAACTCCTTGTTATTTCGAAACAAAAGTCCCCGGATCAGGGCGTATTGTCGTGCCCGTGGCTGGGTTAGGATCGCCCCCGAAATTTGATTCGGCTACGGGGGGATTCATGATCAACAGGTATTGTTCGGCATGGTTGATCGGCGCTATCGCGTTGATCCAGGTGGGCCTTGCGCAGGCGGGGGCCATCGATGACGCCGTTCGGCGCGGTGTGCTGAAAGTCGGTACCACACCCACCTACATGCCTTTCGAAATGATCGATAAACACGGGCAGATCGTGGGCTTTGAGATCGATCTGCTCCAGGCCATGAGCCAGGCGCTGGGTGTTGAGCTTGAATTGGTGGCCGTGCCTTATGGCGACCTGCTGCCGGGATTGGCGGCGAAGAAGTTCGACCTGATCGGCAGCGGCATGACTGTCACCCAAGAGCGCAACCTGAAGCTTAACTTCAGCGACTCCTTCATCGTGGTGGGCCAGACCGTACTGCTGCACCCCAGCGTTGCCGGTCGGGTCGGTAGCGTAGAAGACCTTGATGAAGCCGGTTATCGCATCGCTGTCAGCGAAGGCACCACGGGGGAGTTGGCGGCGCGACGATTCCTGGGGGCCGCACAAGTGACCCGTTTCGCGAACCCGGAAGACGGCGTCAGGCAGGTGGTGGAGGGCAAGGCCGATGCTTTTATCCACGACGCCCCCTACAACCTGATCGCGCTGGCCAGGCCGGAAAACAGCGCGCTGCTGTCCCTTGAACAGCCCTTCACCTTCGAGCCGCTGGCTTTTGGCTTGAAAAAAGGCGATTACGACAGCGTCAACTGGATCAACCATTTCCTCAACCAAGTGGCCCAGGATGGGACCTACGATCGGTTGCACGACAAGTGGTTCAGGGAGACCGACTGGATGACGGAAATCGACTGAAGTCATAACTGCTTACACATCAATTGCTTGCGGGATCTGTTCGGCAACACGTCTACATCTGCGTTGCGCTGCACCGTCGTGGGGCTTTTCCGACATACGCGGATAACAAATACCCGTGAAACCTTTGTGACGGGAGGCGAGTGGGTTAGGATCGCACCCCGAAATGGTGCAGCCCTTTTTATGCGCCGACCTTACAAGAATCGTTCAGGGGACTTGATGATGAAAAAGTATCTTTCGATGCTGATGCTTGGCGTCACCGCATTGGTTGCCGCCACTGCGGCCCAGGCCGGCGCCATCGATGATGCAGTCAAGCGCGGCACGCTGAAAGTCGGTATGGACCCGACCTACATGCCGTTCGAAATGACAGACAAACGCGGTGAAATCATCGGCTTCGAAGTCGACATCCTCAAGGCCATGGCCAAGTCCATGGGCGTCAAGCTGGAGCTGGTGTCTACCGGTTACGACGGCATCATCCCGGCTTTCCTGACCGGCAAGTTCGACATGATCGGCAGCGGCATGACCCTGACCCAGGAGCGCAACCTGCGCCTGAACTTCAGCGAACCCTTCATCGTGGTGGGCCAGACCCTGCTGATCCGCAAGGACCTGGAAGGCACTATCAAGTCCTACAAAGACCTGAACGACGAGAAATACCGCCTGACCTCCAAGCTCGGCACCACCGGCGAGATGGTTGCCAAGAAGCTGATCTCCAAGGCCAAGTACCACGGCTATGACAACGAACAGGAAGGCGTGCTGGACGTGGTCAACGGCAAGGCTGATGCCTTTGTGTATGACGCGCCGTACAACGTGGTTGCCGAGAAAAAGGTCGGTAACGGCAAGCTGGTGTTCCTCGAAGAACCCTTCACCTTCGAACCCCTGGCGTTCGGCTTGAAAAAAGGCGATTACGATAGCATCAACTTCATCAACAACTTCCTGCACCAGATCCGCAACGACGGCACCTACGATCGCATCCATGACAAGTGGTTCAAGAGCTCCGAGTGGCTCAAGGACATGGAATAAGGCTGGTTTGTAGTGAGCGGGCTTGCCCCGCGCTGGGTGGCGAAGCCGCCCCAAATCCATACACCTCGGTCTTTCTGAAATACCGCGGCGTCTGGTCTTAGGGCGGCTTCGCCACCCAGCGCGGGGCAAGCCCGCTCACTACACAAAGGCGCTTGCCTTAGACTTTTTTGGATGTTGAGTAATGAAACAGAAAAAAGCCCAATGGCCCTGGCACCTGCTGACCGTGGTCGTGCTGGTCGGCCTGGCTGGCGCCTTGTACTACGCCACGTCGCTGATGTCCTACGAGTGGCGCTGGAACCGCGTACCGCAGTACTTCGCCTATCAGGCTGAAACGTCCCAACGCGCGGCCGACATCTCCACAGTGGTTGAGCTGGTGCGCAAAGGCGATGTGGCTGAAGTCACCCTGCGCAACGACGCGGGCGCCGAGCAAAAGCTCACCGTTGCCGACAACAGCCTGCAAGTGGCACGCGGCGATGACGTGGCCGAAGGCGACGTGATCGGCGTGACCCGGCAGTGGGCGCTGGGGCCGTTGATGTGGGGTTTGTGGACCACGCTGTGGTTGTCGGTGGTGTCCGGCATCCTGGGCCTGGTGATCGGCTTGGCGACCGGGCTGTGCCGCTTGTCCAGCAACCCCACCTTGCGCGATCTGTCGACGATCTACGTCGAACTGGTGCGGGGTACGCCGCTGCTGGTGCAGATCTTCATTTTCTATTTCTTTATCGGCACGGTGCTCAACCTGTCCCGGGAGTTTGCCGGCATCGCGGCGCTGTCGCTGTTCACCGGTGCCTATGTGGCGGAAATCGTGCGGGCCGGCGTGCAGTCCATCACCCGTGGCCAGAACGAAGCTGCTCGTTCCCTGGGCCTGAGTGCCAGCCAGTCGATGCGCCATGTGGTGTTGCCGCAAGCCTTCAAACGCGTGTTGCCGCCCCTGGCCGGGCAATTTATCAGCCTGGTGAAGGACACCTCGCTGGTCTCGGTGATCGCGATTACCGAACTGCTCAAGAGCGGCCGCGAAGTGATCACCACCTCGTTTTCGCCGTTTGAAATCCTGTTCTGTGTGGCAGGCCTGTACCTGCTGATCAACCTGCCGCTGTCGAAAATGGCCAGCCGGCTTGAGCGGAGGCTCGCGCAAAGTGATTGAAGTCCGCGATCTGGTAAAAGTCTTCGACACCCGTGGGCAGGTGGTGCGCGCGGTGGACAACGTGAGCACCCAAGTGGCCAAGGGCGAAGTGCTGGTGGTGATCGGCCCGTCGGGTTCCGGTAAGTCCACGTTCCTGCGCTGCCTCAATGGCCTGGAGGAATTCGACTCGGGCTCGGTGAGCATCGACGGCCTGCAACTGGCCGACCCAAAGACCGATGTGAATGCCTACCGCCGCGAAGTCGGCATGGTGTTCCAGCATTTCAACCTGTTCCCCCACATGACTGTGCTGGAAAACCTGTGCCTGGCCCAGAAGGTCGTGCGCAAGCGCAGCAAGAAAGAACGCGAAGCCAAGGCCCTGGCCCTGTTGGAAAAGGTCGGCATCGCACAGAAGGCCAACGAGTTTCCGTCGCGCCTCTCTGGCGGTCAGCAGCAACGGGTGGCCATTGCTCGGGCCCTGGCGATGGACCCCAAGGTGATGCTGTTTGACGAACCCACCTCGGCGCTGGACCCAGAAATGGTCGGCGAAGTCCTGGACGTGATGAAGACCCTGGCCCTGGAAGGCATGACCATGGTCTGCGTCACCCATGAAATGGGCTTTGCCCGCGAAGTGGCCGACCGGGTGCTGTTCTTCGACCATGGCAAGCTGCTCGAAGACGCCGCCCCGGCCGAGTTCTTCGACGCGCCGAAAGACCCTCGCGCCCAGGCATTTTTGCGCCAGGTGTTGTGATCTTCAGAGCCTGAACTTGCCGACCAGTGTCTGCAGGTTCAGGCTCAGTTGTGTCAGCTGGGTACTGGCTGCGGCTGTTTCGTCGCTGGCGGCGGCTGTCTGTTCCGACACCTGCTTGACCTTCAATACGCTGCGATTGATGTCCTCGGCCACCAGGCTTTGCTCTTCGGCGGCAGCGGCGATCTGCGGGTTCATTTCCTGGATGACCGACACCGTGCGGGCGATGGCGGCCAGGGCGTCTCCCGCATCGCGGGTCAGGCCCACGCTGCAGTCGGTCAGGCTTCGGCTGTTGTCTATCATGTCGGCGACTTGCTGGGTGCCCGTGTGCAGCCTCAGGATCAGCCCTTCGATCTCTTCGGCTGATTCCTGGGTGCGCTGCGCCAGGCTGCGCACCTCGTCGGCCACCACCGCAAACCCTTCGCCCGCCGGCCCGGCCCGCGCCGCTTCAATGGCGGCATTCAGGGCCAGCAGGTTGGTCTGCTGGGACACGGACTTGATCACGTCCAGCACGCTGCCGATCTTCTGGCTTTCTTGTTGCAGCGCCAGCATTGCGCGACCGGAGCGTGCCATTTCGCTGGCCAATTGACCGATTTGCTCAATGGCCAGGGTTACCACCTTGTCGCCGGTGCCAGCTTGCCTGTCGGCCTCAGTGGCCGCCGTCGAGGCGTGTTCGGCATGCCGAGCGACTTCCTGGGCGGTGGCGAGCATCTGGTTCATTGCCGTGGCGACCTGATCGGTTTCGTCGCGCTGGTTGTTGATCCCGGCACGCGTCTGCTCGGCCGCCGTCGACAACTGTGTGGCAGCACTCGCGACTTGCCGGGCGCTGTCGCCGATACCACTGATCAGGCTGCGCAGGTTCTGGGTCATCTGGGCGATGCTCTGTTGCAGTTGGCCGAGCTCATCACGGCGCTCGTCTTGAAGGGTATGGCTCAGGTCGCCGTCGGCGATGCGGTTGGCAGCGGCCAGGGTTTTACGCAGCGGCACCACGATTTGCCGGGCGATCCACCACGCAGCAAGGCTGCCCAGCACCAAGGCCGCGAGGGTGATGCACACCAGCAGCGTGTGTGTCTGGCGTGCGTCATTGTCGCCCTTGAGCACTTGGTCCTGGCTCAATTGCTCGCTCTGCTCAAGCAGTCTGTTGAGCTGCTGCTCGAAGCGATTTTGCACGGCTTCGGTGCTGAGCTGGGCGTCCTTGAGCGCGGTGAGTTGCGCGCGGTACGCCGCCAGGTCGACCTTGAGCACCGTGGCGTCCACAGGAAGCGCAGTCACTGCAGCCAGCGCCGTTTCCAGGGCGTCGAGGGTCTGGCTGATGCTGTGTGCGTAAGCTTGCAACGATTCGGCGGACCAGGCCGGGCGTTGGGCGCGTTGCTCGGCCTGGGCGATGGCCTGGCGCAGGTTCTCGATAGCGTCCAAGGCGGTCTGATCGTGCTGGTCGGGCAATTCGCTGGCCAGTTGGGCCAACGTGTCGCTGGCCTGGAGCGCAGTTTTTTGCACCGGGCTGCGGGTGTTCTCTCGATGTTCGATCAAGGGCGGCAGTTGTGTCAGCGCGGTTTTGAATGCATTGACCAGCTCAATGGCTTGTTGCGCGCGTGACAGGTCGTCCGGGTCTTTGAGTCGGCTGGAGAGATAGGCCAGTTGCTGGTCGATCGTTTCGATCTGGCGGTGCATTTTGTCCAGGCTGGCCGTATCGGTGAGGGTGCGATACACGATGCGATCGGCCCGCATGGCCTGCGCAACGGCGGTCAGCTTGCCCAGCACGGTCAGGTTGCCTGAGCGGTCAAGCGCAGCGCTCAGCGCCTGCCAACCGGTGATCGCGATGATAAGGCTGAGGATCAGCACCTGGCCAAAGCCCAGGATCAGTTTGAGCGTGACACTGGCATTGCCCAGCAGGCGGGTCAGCCGACGAAACATGGGGAGCCTCCGAATCAGGCAAAGCGTTCAGTGCTGACGCTAATTCGATTCGAGGGCGGCCGGGGGGCATGGCGGGATGATAAGCGCGTAGGAGATTTCACAAGTTGCTGGCACGCGGCGGCCGGGAGCGGTCGCCGCGTACAGCGGGTCAGACGCGGAAGCGCCCGACCAGGGTTTGCAGGTAGATGCCCAGGCGCGCGAGCTCGGCGCTCGACGCTGCGGTCTCCTCGCTGGCTGACGAGGTTTGCTCAGATACGTCGCGCACATTCAACACGCTGCGGTTGATCTCTTCGGCCACGGCGCTTTGTTGCTCGGCGGCGGTGGCGATCTGCGAGTTCATCGCCTGGATGGTCGAGACCGTACGGGTGATATTGCCCAGCGCATCGCCGGCACGGCGGGTCAGTTCGACGCTGCTGTCGGTGAGGCCGCGGCTGTTGTCCATGATCGTTGCCACCTGCTGGGTGCCGCTTTGCAGGCCGACGATCAGCTCCTCGATCTCTTCGGTGGACTTCTGGGTGCGTTGTGCGAGGCTGCGCACCTCGTCGGCCACCACGGCGAAGCCTCGCCCCGCCTCACCGGCACGGGCGGCTTCAATCGCTGCGTTGAGGGCCAGCAGGTTGGTTTGCTGGGCTACTGACTTGATCACGTCGAGCACGCTGCCGATCTTGTCGCTTTCACGCTGCAGGTGGCCCATGGCCTCGGTGGAATGGCCCACCTCGGTGGCCAGGCGTTCGATCTGGGCGATGGCTTCGCCGACCACCTTGTCGCCTTCACGGGCCTGCTGATCGGCGGCCACGGCGGCTTCGGAGGCCTCCTCGGCGTTACGCGCCACTTCTTGCACGGTGGCGGCCATTTCGTTCATGGCGGTGGCCACCTGGTCGGTCTCGACCTTCTGGCTGTTGACCCCGGCGCTGGTCTGCTCCGTCACGGCCGACAGTTGCTCGGCGGCGCTGGCGATCTGGGTGACGCCGTCGCTGATGCCGCCGATCAATTCGCGCAGGCCTACGGTCATGCTTTGCATGGCGCGTTGCAACTGGCCGAGTTCGTCCTGGCGCAGCGAGTTGAGGTTGTGACTCAGGTCGCCCGAGGCGACCTGCTCGGCGACCTTGAGGGTCTGGTTCAGCGGGATGACGATCTGACGGGTGATGGCCCAGGCGGCGACCATGCCGAAGATCAGCGCCAGGGCGGTCGCCAGCAGCAACAGGTTCTTGGCCTGCGCAGCATCGGTATCACGCACCACGGTTTGGGAGACGGTGAGTTTGTCGCTGTTGCCCAACAGGATATCGCCCTGGGCGGTCATGACGACCAAGGCGGCTGCGCTGGCTGTTTGAGAATCACGGTATTGGCTGACGGCGGCACGGTAGGCCTGCAACGACACACCGGCCTCTTGCAGGTTGGCCTGGTACGGCTCGGGCAATTGGCCTTGCAGCTCAGTGATTTTCTTCAGGGCGTTGTCGATGGCGTCGAGCGCGGGCTGTTCAGCGTCGGTCTTGCCGCTGTAGGTGTAGCCGCGGACCTGGAAGCGCGATTGCTGGATCAACTTGCTCAGGTCGACCACGCTATTGAACTGGGTGACGCTGTCGCCTTGCAACAGGGCTTTTTCAATCTCGTTGATCTTGGCCACGGCGTTGTCGGCGGTGTCACCGAGCTTGCTGCGTGCGCCTTCACGCTTGAGGCCGGCCTGCACCATGGCGCCGAAGGCTTTTTTGTATTGGTTGAGGGCGTCCAGTTGCTGTTCAACCAGAGCCTTGTCGTCGGGTTGCTCGATCAGGGTTTCGGCGGTTTTCAGGCCGCTGTCCAGCTTGGCTATCAGGTCGTTGACGGCGCCTGTGCCTTGCTCGCCGCGACGGGTCTCGAAGTCCAGGCGCGCCAGGCGCAGGTCCTTGGTCAGGCCGTTGAGGCTGGAGATAAAGCCCAGTTTATCGCCGCGACTGGTCACATCGCCCAGGCCGGTCCAACCGGTGAACGTGATCAACAGCGTCAGGATCAACACCAAGCCAAAGCCAATGGCCAGCTTTCGATTGACGCTCACATTCCCCAGTTTTTCGGCTAACAGACGATACATGCTGCAATCTCCTTTGGAACAAGGCTTGGACTTATTCAAAGGCTATCGGCTGCGTAGGAAGATTCTGTAGCGACAGAGATTCACTGTGGGAGCGGGCTTGCCCGCGATAGCGGTGCATCAGTCACAGGTCGGCTGGCTGATACACCGCTATCGCAGGCAAGCCAGCTCCCACACAAGCTGGCTCCCACAGGGTTCGATGGGTGGTTAGAAGAGGCGGGCGAGCAGGGCGGTGACGGCGGTTTCGACGCGCAGGATGCGTGCGCCAAGCTGCACCGGTTGCAGGCCGGCCTTGGCCAGCAGGTCGACTTCGTAGGGGATCCATCCGCCTTCCGGGCCGATGGCCAGGGTGACCGGCTCGTCCAGCCCACGCGGGCACGCCGGGTAGTCGCCCGGGTGGCCGATCAGCCCCAGGGTGCCTTCGGCCATGGCCGGCAGGCGGTCCTCGACGAACGGCTTGAAGCGCTTTTCGATGATGATCTCGGGCAGCACCGTGTCGCGTGCCTGTTCCAGGCCGAGGATCAGTTGCTCACGGATCGCCTCGGGCTCCAGGAACGGGGTCTGCCAGAAGCTCTTCTCGACGCGATAGCTGTTGACCAGCACCACTTTCGGCACGCCCATGGCGGCCACGGTCTGCAGCACCCGACGCAGCATCTTCGGGCGCGGCAGGGCCAGCAGCAGGGTCAAGGGCAGTTTGGCGGGCGGCGGTTGGTCGAAGCTCACTTGCAGTTCGGCTTCGCCGGCGTCCAGGCGCAGCAACTGGGCATTGCCCATCAACCCGCCAATGCGGCCGACGCGCAGGCTGTCGCCGACGGCCGCACGGTGGACTTCCTGCATGTGCACCAGGCGCCGGTCACGCAGCACCACACGGTCGGCCGCAATGAAGTCGGCCTCTTCCAGTAACAGCAGGTTCACGGCTGGGTCGCTGGCGGCTGGTCGTCGTCGGCAGGCTGGTCATCCGGGTGGTCGCCACGCTTGCTGATCAGGCTGCCGAACAGGATGCCGATCTCGAACAGCATCCACATCGGCACGGCCAGCAACGTCTGCGAGAAGATGTCCGGCGGCGTGAGGATCATGCCGACCACGAAGCAGCCGATGATCACGTACGGGCGGATCTTCTTCAGGTACTTGACGTCGACCACGCCGATCCACA
This sequence comes from Pseudomonas sp. P7548, assembly GCF_013386585.1. Classification (GTDB taxonomy): domain Bacteria; phylum Pseudomonadota; class Gammaproteobacteria; order Pseudomonadales; family Pseudomonadaceae; genus Aquipseudomonas. The sequence continues at coordinate 133,143 of NZ_JACARO010000002.1, forward strand.
CCAGCAGCACCACGGCCACGGGGATTTCGAAGGCCACGCCAAAGGCGAAGAACAGCGTCATCACGAAGTCGAGGTAGCTGGTGATGTCGGTCATCATTTCCACGCCGGCCGGGGTGGCCGCGGCGAAGAACTTGAAGATCAACGGGAACACCAGGAAGTAGGCGAACGCCATGCCGGTGTAGAACAGCAGGATGCTCGACACCAGCAGCGGCACCGCGATGCGCTTCTCATGCTTGTACAGGCCCGGCGCGATAAAGCCCCAGATCTGGTGCAGGATCACCGGGATCGCCAGGAACAGCGACACCATCATGGTCAGCTTCAACGGCGTGAGGAACGGCGAGGACACGTCGGTGGCGATCATCGTCGCGCCAGCCGGCAGGTACTGGCGTAGCGGCGTGGAGACGAAGGTGTAGATCTGCTGGGTAAAGGCGAACAGCCCGGCAAAGATGATGAAGATCGCCGCTACACAGCGCAGCAGGCGGGTACGCAGCTCGGTGAGGTGCGAGACCAGCGGCATGTGCTGGTCGTTTTCCGGTTTATCAGCGCTCATGGGGCTCGCGGCGGCAATGTAGGGTCATGGGGAGCGGGCGCCGCGACGGGCGCCGGCGCAGGCTCAGTGGGGCTGTGGGCGGCCGGTGCCGGGGCGGGTTCCACCACGGGTGGCACCTGGGCCACGGGCGGCGGCGCGATGCTTTGCTCGGCCACAGGTTCGGCCGGTTTGGCAGGCTCCTGCACCGGGGAGAGAATCTTGCGCGCTTCCTGCTCCAACGAAAGGATGTGCTCGTTGTGCAGTTGGCGACGAATCTCGTCGGCGCCGATTTCCCGTTCAACTTCCTGTTTGATGGCGTTGAAACTGCGTTTCAGGCGCCCGATCCACAGGCCGGCCGTGCGAGCGGCGCCGGGCAGGCGTTCCGGCCCCAGCACCAGCAGGGCAACAAGGCCGACGAGGAGCAGTTCAGAGAAGCTGATACCAAACATTAGTCAGTGCTCACGAGTCTTTGCGGGTCGGCTCTTCGACTTTTTCAGCCTGCACGTCGAAGGTACGACGCTCGGTGATCGGCTGGGTGGCCTGCGGGTGCACAGGTTGCGCCGGTGGAACCGGGTTGGCGGCCGGGTCGGCAGGCTTCTCGTCGTCGTTCATGGCTTTACGGAAGCCCTTGATCGATTCGCCCACGTCAGTGCCCAGGTTCTTGAGTTTCTTGGTGCCGAACACCAGTACCACCACCACCAGAATGACGATCCAGTGTTTCCAGTCAAAAATGCCCATGCTGCAATTCCTCTGTGAAAGTTATTCAGGCGGACGGGCGCGAGGCCTTTTCGGCATGCCCGGACAAGCCGAAGCGACGGTCCAGTTCATCCAGCACTGCCTGCGGATGCTGCCCCAGTTGGGCGAGCATGACCAGGCTGTGGAACCACAAATCAGCGGTTTCGTAGATCACATCGCTGCAGTCGCCGCTGATTTGCGCGTCCTTGGCGGCGATGATGGTCTCGACGGATTCTTCGCCGAGCTTTTCCAGGATCTTGTTCAAGCCCTTGTGATACAGGCTGGCGACATAGGAGCTGTCGGCGTCCGCGCCTTTGCGGTCCTCCAGCACCTGGGCCACGCGGTTCAGGGTATCGCTCATGTTCAGTGTCCTGCCGAGTAGATGGCGTGCGGGTCTTTGAGCACCGGCTCGACGGTCTTCCATTCGCCGTTTTCGAACACGCGATAGAAGCAGCTGTGACGGCCAGTGTGGCAAGCGATGTCGCCGATCTGCTCGACCATCAGGATCACCACGTCGGCGTCGCAGTCCAGGCGCATCTCGTGCAGGGTCTGCACGTGCCCGGACTCTTCGCCCTTGCGCCACAGTTTGCCACGCGAGCGTGACCAGTAGATGGCGCGCTGCTCAGCGGCGGTAAGGCTCAGGGCCTCGCGGTTCATCCAGGCCATCATCAGCACGCGCCCGGTCTTGTAGTCCTGGGCAATGGCCGGCACCAGGCCGTCACTGTCCCACTTGATCTCGTCCAGCCAGTCTTTCATGTTCGGCTCCGGCAATTTGCGACAGTGTATAACCGGATTGGCTATCGACGCACGATCAGATAAACACCCACGGCGACCATGATGCCGGCCGGCCAGTGGCCCAATTCGTTCAGCGGCCCGCCGAGGGCGAGTACTGCGCCACCCACCAGGTGCGCGGCGCCCAGCAGGCGCAGGAACCAGTCGTCCTTGCGACGGTGCCACGGCGGCGCGGGGTCCTTGGCGTGGGGCTGGGACATGCGCTCCAGCAGGTCGCGGGTCATGTTGGCCAGGTGCGGCAGCTGTTCGAACTGGCTGTGCAGGTTGCCGATCAGGGTTTTCGGGCTGACCCGCTCGCGCATCCAGCGTTCGAGGAACGGCTGGGCGGTGTTCCACAGGTCGAGGTCCGGGTACAGCTGGCGGCCCAGGCCTTCGATGTTCAGCAAGGTTTTCTGCAGCAATACCAACTGCGGCTGCACTTCCATGTTGAAGCGTCGTGCGGTCTGGAACAGGCGCATCAACACCTGGCCGAAAGAAATATCTTTTAACGGTTTTTCAAAGATCGGCTCGCACACGGTGCGGATCGCCGCTTCGAATTCGTTGAGCTTGGTTTCGGCCGGCACCCAGCCCGAATCGATGTGCAACTGCGCCACGCGACGGTAGTCGCGCTTGAAGAAGGCGAACAGGTTGCGGGCCAGGTAATCCTGGTCTTCCGGGGTCAGGCTGCCGACGATGCCGCAGTCGATTGCAATGTACTGCGGGCTCCACGGGTTCACGGTGCTGACGAAGATGTTGCCCGGGTGCATGTCGGCGTGGAAGAAACTGTCGCGGAACACCTGGGTGAAGAAGATCTCCACGCCGCGCTCGGCAAGCATCTTCATGTCGGTGCGTTGGTCGGCCAGGGTGGCGAGGTCGGTGACTTGCACGCCGTAGATGCGCTCCATCACCAGCACCTTGGGGCGGCACCAGTCCCAATACACTTGGGGCACGTACAGCAGCGGCGAACCTTCGAAGTTGCGCTTGAGCTGGCTCGCGTTGGCGGCTTCGCGCAGCAGGTCGAGTTCGTCGTAGATGGTTTTTTCGTAGTCGGCGACCACGTCCACCGGGTGCAGCAGGCGGGCATCGGCGCTGAAGCGCTCAGCGGCGCGGGCGAGGATGAACAACCATGCCAGGTCCTGACCGATGATCGGCTTGAGGCCCGGGCGAATCACCTTCACCACTACCTCTTCGCCGGTTTTCAGCTGGGCGGCGTGGACCTGCGCCACGGAGGCGGAAGCCAATGGGTCGACATCGAAGCGGCTGAAGACGTCGCTGATCTTCTTGCCCAATTGCTCTTCGATCAATTTCATCGACTGCTGGGAATCGAACGGCGGCACGCGGTCCTGCAGCAGCATCAGCTCGTCGGCGATGTCTTCGGGCAGCAGGTCGCGGCGGGTCGAGAGGATCTGCCCGAACTTGATGAAGATCGGCCCCAGGTCCTGCAGCGCCAGGCGCAGGCGTGCGCCCCGGCTCAGCTCCAGCGGCTTGCGCGGGAACCAGCGCCACGGCAGCACGTAGCGCACCGCCAGCAGGAACCACGGCAGGGGCAGGGCGAACAGCAGGTCATCGAGGCGGTAGCGGATTACGACGCGCTGGATACGAAACAGACGGCGGACGGCGAGCAGCTTCATGCGTTATCGCTTGGATCAAGGGAACGGCTCAGGCGTTCGAAGCGGGCCTCGAGGCGTTCCAGGTCGATTTTGGCCTTGTCGAGTTCACGAAAGCGCGCTTGCGCTTCCCGTTCTCCGACCAGGATGCGCGATTCTTCGCTCAGGTATTCGGCGAGGTTCTGGTTGAGGCTGGCGAACCCTTGTTGGTACCAGCGCGTGCGGCTGCGCAGGTGCCCGCTGATCAACTGGGTGGCCACGGGGCCGATCCAGCGCGACAGTTCGTATTCCCAGTCCAGTTCCAGGTCTTGCAGCACGGCGGCCAGGTCCATCAGCACCGAACTGTCACCTTCGAGCTCCACCTCGGCGCTGTGCAGGATGGCAGTCTTGTTGCGGCTCAGGGCCAGGTGCAGCAGGCTCGATGCTGGCGCACGCAGGGTGCAGTCGGCGTCGGCAGCCCAGTCGCTGGCGAGCAGCAGGCCTTCATCGCTGGGCAGGATAAACAGCTGCAAGGCGGGGCTCGTGCAGTCGACGGCAATGATCTTGCCGTTCAAGTGCGCGAGCCGCGCCAGGGCGGTGCTGTCCAGGCGCAGCACACGGTTGATACCGTGCTCGACGCTGGCGAGAAGGCCTGCGAACAGCATCAGGGCTTGATGCCGCGGTGCAGGGCAACGATGCCCGAGGTCATGTTGTGGTAGGTCACGCGGTCGAAGCCGGCTTCTACCATCATCGACTTCAGAGTTTCCTGGTCGGGGTGCATGCGGATCGATTCGGCCAGGTAGCGGTAGCTCTCGGCGTCATTGGTGATCAGCTTGCCCATCAGCGGCATGAAGGCGAAGGAGTAGGTGTCGTAGACCTTGGACATCAGCGCGTTGGTCGGCTTGGAGAACTCCAGCACTAACAGGCGGCCGCCCGGCTTGAGCACGCGCAGCATCGAGCGGATCGCGTCTTCCTTGTGGGTCACGTTGCGCAGGCCGAAGGCAATGGTCACGCAATCGAAATGGTTGTCCGGGAACGGCAGCTTCTCAGCGTCGGCCTGGACGAACTCGATATTGCCGGCTACGCCTTTATCCAGCAGGCGGTCGCGACCGACCTTGAGCATCGAGCCGTTGATGTCTGCCAGCACGACCTGACCGGTAGGGCCCACCAGCTTGGAAAACTTGGCGGCCAGGTCGCCCGTGCCGCCGGCGATGTCCAGCACGCGGTTGCCGGCGCGCACACCCGACAGCTCGATAGTGAAGCGCTTCCACAGGCGGTGCATGCCGCCCGACAGCACGTCGTTCATCAGGTCGTACTTGGCCGCGACGGAGTGGAACACCTCAGCGACTTTTTCCGCTTTCTGGCTTTCCGGAACGTTCTTGAAGCCGAAGTGAGTGGTGGGTTCGGCATCGCTGCCTTTGCGCTGGTCAGTCATATCGCTGTCACCAAAAGAGAATGCGGGACATGATAATCCCCACGACCTGCTTTGTCTTGGCAAGGCTCAATGTCGTGAGCGGGCTTGCCCCGCGCCAGGCTTCGAAGTGGCCCCAAACCAGGGCCCCAGGTCTTTCTGAAACACTGCGGTGGCCTTGCGTTCGGCGCGGGGCAAGCCCGCTCACTACAACCATCGGGGTAAGATAGGCGGCGACCGAGACCTTTTGCCGCATGGCAGGTATCCATACCGTTATAAAAGAGGAGTCATTGCAATGGCCCGTATTACCGTTGAGCGTGCACATACCCTGGGTAAAGAAGGCGCGCGGGCAAAAGCCGACAAGTTGGCAGGCAAACTCAAGGAACAATATGGCCTGGAGTCCACATGGTCTGGCGATACCTTGAACCTCAAGCGTTCAGGCGTTAAAGGCACCGTGTCGGTGGCCGAGGACTCCCTGCGTATTGATGTGGAACTGGGCCTGTTGATGTCGGCCATGAGTGGCACTATCAAATCCGAAATCGAGAAAGCCCTGGATAAGGCACTGGCCTGATCCGGGTCTTCTTAGGGTGCCGATTCTAATTTTTCTGCCTACTTTGTGCCCAAGCCCTCAACTCCTGCGGGCCGTTCCTCAACCCTTTTTTGCGTGAGGTGTGCCATGGCCAAAGTTATTTTGAAGAAAAAAATCGACGTTCAGTCCACCGCCCTGAGTGACGTTAAACGCTATGCCCGCAAGATCTGGCTGGCGGGTCTTGGCGCCTATGCCAAGGTCGGCAGCGAAGGCAGCGAGTACTTCAAAGAGCTGGTCAAGAAGGGTCAACATGTTGAAAGTAAAGGTAAAAAAGTTGTGGTTGAACAACTTGATGCCGCCAACAGTCAGATTGACCAAGTAAAGAGTAATGTCTCAAGCGTCAAAGGCCTGGTTGAAGTTCAACTGGATAAAGTTGAAAAAGCTTTTGACATACGCGTTGCAAGTGCCTTGAATCGGATCGGCATTGCGTCTAAACATGACGTGGAGACACTCTCTGCTAAGCTCGAAGAGCTGACGACATTGCTAGAACGTGTCGCGCGTAAACACTAAGGAGACATCGGGATGGCTGTTAAAAAGACTACTCAGAAAGAAGGCAGCTCGTGGGTCGGGGAAGTTGAAAAATATTCCCGTAAGATCTGGCTTGCTGGTTTAGGCGTGTACTCGAAGGCTAGCATTGGTGAAGGCAAAAAACTCTTCGAGTCTTTGGTCAAGGACGGTGAGAAAGCCGAGAAGTTGACCAAAAGCACAGTCGGTAAAACAGTTGAAGCGGCCAAGGCAACTGCCGGTTCCGCCAAGTCGGGTATTTCTGACACCTGGGGCAAGTTGGAAGAAACTTTCGACAAACGCCTCAACAGTGCGATTTCGCGACTGGGCGTACCCAGCAAGGCAGAGCTGAAGGCACTGCACAGCAAGGTCGACACGTTGACCAAGCAAATCGAAAAGCTCACCGGCGCCAAAGTGGCCCCTGTGAAAACGGCTGCCGCCAAACCTGCTGCCAAGCCGGCCGCTAAAACCGCAGCGGCCAAGCCCGCAGCGAAAACTGCAGCCAAGCCTCTGGTAAAAGCTGCTGCCAAACCGGCTGCAAAACCTGCGGCCAAGGCACCCGCCAAAGCCGCCGCTAAACCGGCTGCCAAGCCTGCGGCTAAAACAGCAGCGGCAAAACCGGCTGCCAAGCCTGCCGCTAAACCTGCCGCCAAGGCCGCTGCAAAACCGGCCGCCAAGCCAGCAGCTAAAACTGCAGCCGCTAAACCTGCTGCCAAGCCCGCTGCTGCGAAACCTGCAGCCAAGCCGGCCGCCGCGAAACCGGCTGCTAAACCTGCGGCCGCCAAGCCTGCGGCAAAACCAGCCGCCGCGAAGAAGCCAGCGGTAGCGAAAAAACCAGCAGCGGCCAAGCCTGCTGTTGCGGCCAAGCCAGCAACTGCGGCACCTGCCGCTTCCACAGCCAACTCGGTGTCCGCACCGACCCCTGCTGCTGTGACCCCGACTGCATCGCCGGCAACCCCGACGCCATCCAGTCAGTCCTGATTTTTTCAGGACACACAAAAAATGCCCGGCCTGTGAAGGTCGGGCATTTTTTATGGTGGTGCTTTCAATGACACAACACATCCAACAGTGTGAAGGCTTTTGTGGCGAGGGAGCTTGCTCCCGCTTGATCGCGCAGCGGTCGCCGGCTTTTTGGGCGAACTTCGCACCCCGGCGCAAGCAAGCTTGCTCACTACAATAAACGCTCCTGCTTTTTAGACGGAGTCATCCAGGTATTTGAGTGCGAATTTCTCGGTCGCCAGCCGTGCCGGCAACAATAAGTGCGGCGCCACCAGCATCACGATCTGGTAGACCACCACCCGTATCTCACCTTCACGGTCGAGAATCCGCTGGTAGTCCAGCGAAAACAGCAGGGTCAGGGTGATCTGCTCCACCAGTTGCCCCAGTGCCTGGGTACCACTGACCAATTGCCCCGACGTCTTCAACCGTGCCAACAGCGACGCCAGGGTGCGTTTGAGTGCCGTGAGCAGGTTGCGAATGCCTTTGGCCAGTTTCGGCAGGCGCCCCGCGAGGTTCGACAGGTCCTGGAACAGAAACCGGTAATGGGCCATGCGCTCGACGATCAGGTGCAGGAATAGCCAGTAATCCTCGGCCTCCAGCTGCGCGTCAGCGGGTGGGTCGAGCAGGGGGGCCAGTTCGTTTTGAAAGCGCTCGAACAACCCAAGCACCAAGGGCTCCTTGCCATGGAAGTGGTAGTAGAGGTTGCCGGGGCTGATCCCCATTTCATTGGCCACCTCCATGGTCGACACGTTCGGCTCGCCCTTCTGGTTGAACAACTGCAGGGCACATTCAAGGATACGGTCGCGGGTCTTCATCCAGTCTTCTTAATGTGATCGTTGAGTTCAGCGCACACGCACGTAGGTGCCCGGCGCTGCTTCCATCGGTGGGTAGTTCTGGTTGCCCAGGGCGGTGAGGGTTTCGCGCTGCACGCCGGAGCGCTGCTGCACCCATTCCAGCCACTGCGGCCACCAGCTGCCTTCGACGTGGTTGGCGTCGTAGTACCAGGCGCGCGGGTCACTGCTCAGCTTGGGGTTCTCGACGTAGTTGGCCTTGGGGTTGCCCGGCGGGTTGAGGATGCTCTGGATATGCCCGCTGTTGGACAGCACGAAGCGCCGCTCCCCCCCCAGCAACTGGGTGGAGCGGTACACCGCGTCCCACGGCGTGATGTGGTCGTTGATCCCGGCCACGCTGAAGCTGTCCACCGTGACCTTCTGCAAGTCGATGGGCGTGCCGCACACCTCCAGGCCGCCGGGATGGCTCAGCGGGTTGTGCTTGAAGAAATCCAGCAGGTCGCCGTGCAGCGCGGCGGGCAAGCGCGTGTTGTCGTTATTCCAGTACAGGATGTCGAAGGCCGGCGGTTCCTTGCCCAGCAGGTAGTTGTTGATCCAGTAGTTCCAGATCAGGTCATTGGGGCGCATCCAGGCGAACACCTTCGCCATGTCGCGGCCGTCCAGCACGCCTTGCTGGTAAGAGCGGCGCTTGGCCGCTTCCAGGGTTTGTTCATCGGCAAACAGCGTGGCGGGGCTGTCGATCTGGCTGTCGAGCAGGCTCACCAGGTAGGTGGCGCTGGAGATGCGCCGCAACTGGCGCTTGGCTTGCAGGTGGCCTTGCAGGGCGGCGATGCTCAGGCCACCGGCGCAGGCGCCCATCAGGTTGACCTCCCTTGCACCGGTGATCGTCCGGCAGACGTTGAGGGCTTCTTCCAGCGCCGCAACGTAGGTGGACAACCCCCATTCACGATGGCGCACGTCCGGATTGCGCCAACTGACCATAAAGGTCTGCAGGCCGTTCTTGAGGGCGTACTGCACAAAGCTGTTGGCGGGGCTGAGGTCGAAAATGTAGTACTTGTTGATTTGCGGCGGCACCACCAGCAGCGGCTTGGCGTACTGCTTTTCGCTCATGGGCTTGTACTGGATCAGCTCCAGCAGCTCGTTGCGAAACACCACCGAACCCGGCGTGGTGGCGACCGTCTTGCCCACTTCGAACGCGTGCTTGCTCACCTGGCGCGGCAGGCCATTGTTGTGCAGCAGGTCCTCGAACAGGTTCGTCACACCGCGCACCACGCTGTTGCCCCCGGAGTTGAGCAGCTCCTTGACGGCCAGCGGGTTGAGCAGGGTGTTGGAAGGGGAGACGGCGTCGTTGAGCAGCGAGAAGGCAAAGTGCGCGCGGGCCCGGTCATCGGCGCTCAACGCGCTGTCGTCGATCCAGTGGCGCGTCTGCTTTTGCCAGCTCAGGTAGGCTTGCAGGCTGCGCCGATAGAGCGGGTTGAGCTTCCAGGTGGGGTCGCTGAAACGGCTGTCATTGGGGTTGGGCTCATGCACCGTCTCACCCAGCAGCACGCGGCCCAGCTGGCCGCTCAGTGCCCAGGCATGACGAACGGTATGCACCGGGTTGCGCAGGCCGTGGGCGGCAACGCTGCGCAGCGTCGACAGCAGGTCCCGACCGCGCAGGCCGGTGATCGCGTTTTGCGCATTGATGAACACGGCAGGGGTGGGCGCCGGGTTCGTCACGGGTCTTTCTCGCATGAGCCAACACTCCTTCGTCAAGCCATCAAACAGGCACGCCAATTCAGAACCATAGTCGGTTCCTGGCAAGTTGCGCGGCGGTGTGGTCCTTACACCGCAGGTCGCGGATGAATCACCGCGCGCAGGCGCTCCTCCTCGAGAAATTTCATGATGATCGGCGCCACGGCTTCGGCCCGGGTGATCAAGAACAGGTGGCCATCGTCGATGATGTGCAACTGTGCGTTGGGAATGCGCCAGGCCAGCATGCGCATGTTGATCAGCGGGATCAGCGGGTCGTCATCCCCCGCCAGCACCAGGGTGGGTTGGCGGATCTTGTGCAGCCAGTGGATGCTGGTCCAGCCCAGCCCGGCGAACAGTTGCCAGTAGTAACCCAGCTTGCCCGCCGAACGTACTTTGCTGGCATGTTCTGCGGCCAGTTTCGAATCGCGGCGGAACGAGCCGCCATAAATCATCGGGGCAATGCGCACTACATGGGACGGCTGGATGTAACGGCGCGGGCTGGCCATCAGCCACAGCACTTTGGGTTTGCCCGGCACCATCACCGCACCCGCCGCCGTGGCCGCCAGGATCAGCTTCTTGCAACGCTCCGGGTAGTCGTAGGCGAACTGCTGCGCCAACGCGCCGCCCCAGGACACGCCCACCGCGTTCACCTGGCCATAGTCCAGGTAGTCGAGCATGCGTGCAGTGAGCTTGGCCAGGCCGGGAAAGCGATAGGGACGGTTGGGTGTGGATGAGCCACCCACGCCGGGCACATCGAAGGCGATCACTTCCAGGTCCGGGTCTAGGGCCTGGACGAACGGAAACACCAGCTCAAGGTTGGCGCCGATGCCGTTGAAGATCAGCAAGGGCGTCAAGTGAGGCTTGCCCGGGCGCACCGCCGTGCGGATGGTCTGGCCATCCAGGTCGATGGTACGGAAGATGAACGGTTGCGGCATGCTCAAGCCCTGTGAAGTGTTACAGCCGGAATGTGGTCGAAATGTGGGAGCGGGCTTGCTCGCGAAAGCGGTGTATCAGTATCAGGTGTGCTAGCTGGCACACTGCATTCGCGAGCAAGCCCGCTCCCACATTTGATCCCATTTCAATCACAAAAATATGTGTGGCTTAGCGTTCATGCACATAAGTACCCGGCGCTGCTTCTGCTGCGGCGTAAGTTTTATTTCCTAACGAAGTCGGCGCTTTCTTCAGCTTGCCCGCCCGTTCCGCCTGCCACGCCTGCCAGTGCAGCCACCAGGAATCGGTGTGCTTGGTGGCGTTCTCCTGCCACTCCAATGCACTGCACGCCAGGCCGTCACTGGTCTGGTAGCGCGCCTTGGGGTTGCCGGGCGGGTTGAGGATGCTCTGGATATGCCCGCTGCTCGACAGCACGAACTCCACCTTGCCACCAAACAACTGCGCCGACTTGTAGCAGGACTGCCATGGCGTGATGTGGTCGTTGGTGCCGGCCAGTGAGTAGATATCGGCGGTGACCTGCTTGAGATCGATGGGCGTGCCGCACACTTCCAGGGCGTTGGCGCGCACCAGCGGGTTGTTCTTGAACAGTTCGATCAGATCGCCGTGGAACGCGGCCGGCAGGCGGGTGGTGTCGTTGTTCCAGAACAGGATGTCAAACACCGGTGGTTCGTTGCCCAACAGGTAATTGTTGACCCAGTAGTTCCAGATCAGGTCGTTGGGGCGCATCCAGGCGAACACCTTGGCCATGTCGCGGCCTTCCAGCACGCCGGCCTGGTAGGAATGGCGCTTGGCGGCCTCAAGGGTTTGCTCGTCGACGAACAGCGCCACCTGGGTGTCCAGGGTGGTGTCCAGCACGCTGACCATCAGGGTCAGGGCGTTGACCTTCTTCTCCCCCAGCGCGGCGTAGTGGCCCAGCAACGCGGTGCAGGTGATGCCACCCGAGCAGGCGCCGAGCATGTTGATGTCTTTGCTGCCGGTGATTGCCGTGACCACATCCACCGCTTCCTTGAGCGCCTCGATGTAGGTCGACAGGCCCCACTCGCGCTGGGCCTTGGTCGGGTTGCGCCAGCTCACGATAAAGGTCTGCTGGCCATTGCGCAGGCAGAAGCGCGCCAGGCTCTTGTCCGGGCTCAGGTCGAATACGTAGAACTTGTTGATCTGCGGCGGCACCACCAGCAGGGGGCGCTCGTGCACCTGTTCGGTGATCGGCTTGTACTGGATCAGCTCCAGCACGTCGTTGCGAAACACCACCGCGCCTTCGGTAGTGCCCAGGGTTTTACCCACTTCAAAGGCGCCCATGTTGACCTGGCTCGGCATGCCGCCGTTGTGCACCAGGTCCTTGGCCAGGTGGGAGAGGCCATCGAGCAGGCTCTTGCCACCGGTTTCAAAGAAGCGTTTGACCGCTGCCGGGTTGGCCGCGCTGTTGGTAGGGGCCATGGCTTCGGTCATCAGGTTGATCACGAAGTGACCACGGCTGATGTCCTGTTCCGACAGGTTGCTGTCGCCGATCCAGTCGTGCAGCTCCTTGCGCCATGCCAGGTAGGTCTGCAAATAACGTTTGTAGAGCGGGTTCTGGCTCCAGGCCGGGTCATGGAAACGACGGTCGTCGTGTTCCGGCACCAGCTGGGATTTGCCGAACATCACGTTCTTCAATTCGACGCCAAAGTGGGCGACGTGCTTGACGCTGTGCAACGGTTGCTTGATGGCTTGGGTCAGCACCATTTTCGCCGAGGCGAGCAAATCCTTTTTCCGTAACGCGATGATCGGGTTCAGCCCCAGGGTGTTTTCCGAGGCCTGGCGTTTCAAGTCATCGTTGTTCTTGTTACTCATCTACGACGCTCCATTGTCCGAAAGACGAGTACCGGGTACCGCTGTGCACCAGGTTTCGATACACAACACAAGCCAGGTACGCGACTCGGGTGACCGTTGATACCGCATCGTCAAATGCAGGGAACTTGCCAGTTCCATTGGTTACCCGAGTTTAATTTTTTTCGCAAGCGGGCCAGTCATTGGCCGCGCGACAGGGCATTCAAGCAGATGAAATTAGAAAATGCTCTCTAAAGAGCAAGAGGCGTGTGCTAGAGCATCAGCCGCACGACCGACTCGCTCGGGTCGCGGGTTTTTCCAGCCGCTTTGAGTTCGGCCAGGTAATCGGCCCACAGCGCGTCCTGACGCACGGCCAGTTGGTAAAGGTAGTCCCAAGTGAACAGCCCGCTGTCATGCCCGTCGTCGAAGGTCAATTTCAGTGCGTACTGACCGGCCGGTTCTATCTTGGTCAACCGTACGTTGAGCTTGCCGAATTGCAGGATGGGTTTGCCATGACCCTGGACCTCGGCGGAAGGCGAGTGGGTGCGCAGCAGTTCGGCGGAGAGTTGATACACCTCGTCGGGCCCGTAGGTGAGGCCGAGGGTGTTGGAGGTTTTGTGCAGGTTTACGGCAGTGGGGAATTTCGACATTGGAGAACCGCCCAGAGATAGTCCTGAAGGGACCGGCTTTAAACTGTGGGAGCGGGCTTGCTCGCGAATACGGTGTGTCAGTCAGCACATCTGGCACTGATACACCGCATTCGCGAGCAAGCCCGCTCCCACATTAAAGCAAAGCGGCCCTGCGTTAGCCTTACAGGATATAACGAGACAAGTCTTCGTTCTGCGCCAATTCGCCCAAGTGGCTGTTGACGTACTCAGCGTCGATCTTGATCACCTCGCCATTCTGCGCCCCAGCCAGGTCGCCGGCGCTGAAGGACACTTCCTCCAGCAGACGCTCCAGCAGGGTGTGCAGGCGACGAGCACCGATGTTCTCAGTCTTCTCGTTGACCTGCCAGGCGATCTCCGCCAGGCGCTTGATACCGTCTGCCTGGAACTCGATGCCCAAGCCTTCGGTTTTCAGCAGCTCACGGTACTGCTCGGTGAGCGACGCGTGCGGCTCGCTGAGGATGCGCTCGAAGTCGCCCGGGGTCAGCGCCTTGAGTTCCACGCGGATCGGCAGGCGGCCTTGCAGCTCCGGCACCAGGTCGCTTGGCTTGCTCAGGTGGAAGGCACCCGAAGCAATGAACAGGATGTGGTCAGTCTTGACCATGCCCAGCTTGGTGTTCACGGTGCAGCCTTCGATCAGCGGCAGCAGGTCGCGTTGTACGCCCTCGCGGGACACATCGACGCCACCAGAGTTACCACGCTTGGCCACCTTGTCGATCTCGTCGATAAACACGATGCCGTGCTGCTCGACGGCTTCCAGGGCCTTGGCCTTGAGTTCTTCCTCATTGACCAGGCGCCCAGCTTCTTCGTCGCGCACCAGTTTCAGCGCATCCTTCACCTTGAGCTTGCGGCTTTTCTTCTTGCCCTTGCCCATGTTGCTGAACAGGTTTTGCAGCTGGCTGGTCATTTCTTCCATGCCAGGCGGTGCGGAAATATCGACGCTGGACGCTTCGGAGACTTCGATCTCGATCTCTTTGTCGTCCAACTGGCCTTCACGCAGGCGCTTGCGGAACAGTTGACGGGTGTTGGAATCCGAGGCTGGGGCGGCGTCTTCGTTGAAGCCCATGCGTGCCGGGGGCAGCAGGGCGTCGAGGATGCGTTCCTCGGCGGCGTCTTCGGCGCGGTGGCTGACCTTGGTCACTTCCTGTTCGCGCAGCATTTTCAAGGCGGCGTCGGCCAGATCACGGATGATCGACTCGACGTCACGGCCCACGTAGCCCACTTCGGTGAACTTGGTGGCTTCGACCTTGATGAACGGCGCGTTGGCCAGCTTGGCCAGGCGACGGGCGATCTCGGTTTTACCGACGCCGGTCGGGCCGATCATCAGGATATTCTTGGGCGTCACTTCAACGCGCAGTTCTTCGGGCAGTTGCATCCGGCGCCAGCGGTTACGCAGCGCAATGGCTACGGCGCGCTTGGCATCGTCCTGGCCGATGATATGGCGATTAAGTTCATGGACGATTTCGCGGGGAGTCATGGACATAGTGTTTGGCGGCCTCAAGCCGAATAAGCCTTGGGGCTTACTCAGCGAGGTCCTGCTCCTCAATGGTCAGGTTGTGGTTGGTGAACACGCAGATATCGCCAGCGATACCCAGGGCGGTCTCGACGATTTCACGGGCCGACAGGTCGGTCTTCTTCAACAGTGCGCTGGCAGCCGCCTGGGCGTAGCCACCACCGGAACCCATGGCGATCAGGCCGTGTTCCGGCTCCACCACATCGCCGTTGCCGGTGATGATCAAGGACGCGTCTTTGTTGGCCACCGCCAACATAGCTTCCAGGCGGCTCAAGGAACGGTCGGTGCGCCATTCTTTGGCGAGCTCGACAGCGGCGCGAACGAGGTGGCCCTGGTGTTTTTCCAGTTGGCCTTCGAAACGCTCGAACAGGGTGAAGGCGTCGGCGGTCGCGCCGGCAAAGCCTGCGAGCACCTGGCCGTGATACAGGCGACGCACTTTCTTGGCGTTGCCTTTCATCACGGTATTACCCAGGGAAACCTGGCCGTCGCCGCCCATGACGACTTTGCCGTGGCGACGTACTGAAACGATGGTGGTCAAGGGGAGAGTCTCCACGCAGCGGGGCGAAAATGCCCTGATGAAAACTCATATGGGGGTGGCGGGGGGGATTTCAACTGTAAGGGAGGTATGCGGACGAGTGGTGTTTATAGGTCTTACACACTTTTGAGAACACCCTAAAACCAAATGTGGGAGCGGGCTTGCCTGCGATTGCGGTGTGTCAGTCACTGAAAATATTGACTGTTACACCGCAATCGCAGGCAAGCCCGCTCCCACATTTTTGTCCCGTGTTGAGCTTGTGTCAGCGGCTCTGGCGTTGTTGTAACAACAGGTTGCTAAAGCCGGCGCCAGCCAGTTGCTTCTGCGCCACGGTCAGTTGCTCACGGTTGCTGAACGGCCCCACCAGCACGCGATACCAGGTCGCATCCTTCACCGTGCCGGACTCAACCGACACCGCCTGGCCCAACAGAATGATCTGCGCACGCACGCGGTCCGCGTCCGCCTGTTTCGGGAACGAGCCCGCCTGCAGGAAGAACTTGGTCACCGGCGCGGCCTTGGTGGTCGCCACCGGTGGAGGTGGCGGCGGGGTAATCCCGGCCAGCGCCGCCTGGGCGCGTGCGGTATCGATCTTCGCGGCCTCCGCTGGTGTTACCGGCGTGGTCGGCACTTGTGGCGTCGGCAGGGTTTTCTCCGGCACGGCGTCAGGCGGCACGATCACTTCCGATTCCGGCAGCAGCGTGTAGAAGTCGTACTTCGGCTTCACCGGCGCTGTCGGGCTTGGCGCGGTCTTGTTGGCTTCGGCGATCTTCGTGGCCTTCTGCTGCTCTTGCTTGACCCGTTTGACGTCATCGCCCTTGCCCGGCTCCAGCTTCATCAGGATCACGACAAACGCACCGACCGCCAGGCCGATGGCCATCCACAACCAGCCTGGAATAGGCTTCTTCGCCGGGGCCTGGTAGCGGCTGGCGCCGCGCTTGGGTGCAGGTTTTTTCTTGGCAGCCAACTTACATACGCTCCAGAGTTTCCAGGCCCAACAGCTCCAGGCCTTGCTTGAGGGTCCGTCCAGCCAGTGCGGCAAGGCGCAGGCGACTTTGCTTCTGGGCTTCGTCGTCTGCGGTGAGGATCGGGCAGTTCTCGTAGAAACTGGAGAACAGGCCGGCGACTTCGTACAAGTAGGTGCACAGGATATGCGGCGTGCCCTTCTCGCCGACGCTGTTCAGCACTTCGCCGAATTGCGCCAGCTTGGCGGCCAGTTCCTGTTCGTGCGGGGCGTCCAGCACGATGTGGCCTTCCACTTCGCTGAAATCCTTGCCCAGCTTACGGAACACGCCGGCTACGCGGGTGTAGGCGTACAGCAGGTACGGCGCAGTGTTGCCTTCGAAGTTCAGCATCAGCTCGAAGTTGAAGCTGTAGTCGCTGGTGCGGTGCTTGGACAGGTCGGCGTATTTCACCGCGCCAATGCCCACCACGCGGGCGATGTTGCGCAGGTCGGCTTCGGCCAGCTCCGGGTTCTTTTCCTTCACCAGGTTGTAGGCGCGCTCCTGGGCTTCGTTCAGCAGGTCGATCAGCTTCACGGTGCCGCCGTCGCGGGTCTTGAACGGACGACCGTCGGCGCCGTTCATGGTGCCGAAGCCCATGTGTTCCATGTGCATCGGGTGGGTGATGAAGCCTGCGCGACGGGCCACCTCGAACACTTGCTGGAAGTGCAGGGCCTGGCGCTGGTCGACGAAGTACAGGGCGCGGTCGGCTTTGAGTACGCCGCTGCGGTAGCGCACGGCCGCCAGGTCGGTGGTGGCGTAGAGGTAGCCGCCATCGGCCTTGACGATGATCACCGGCAGCGGCTCGCCGTCGGCGGTCTTGAATTCTTCGAGGAATACGCACTGCGCGCCGTTGCTCTCGACCAGCAGGCCCTTGGCCTTGAGGTCGTTGACCACGTTGATCAGGTCATCGTTGTAGGCGCTTTCGCCCATTACGTCGGCCATGGTCAGCTTGACGTTGAGCAACTCGTAGATTTCCTGGCAGTGGGACAGGGATATCTCACGGAAGCGGTTCCACAGTGCCAGGCACTCTTCGTCACCGGCTTGCAGCTTGACCACCAGGCCGCGGGCGCGGTCGGCGAACTCTTCGGACTCGTCGAAACGCTTCTTGGCGGCGCGGTAGAAATTCTCCAGGTCCGACAGCTCGTTGCTGGTGATCGGGTTTTCCTGCAGGTACGCCATCAGCATGCCGAACTGGGTGCCCCAGTCGCCCACGTGGTTCTGGCGGATCACGGTGTCGCCGAGGAACTCGAGAACACGGGCCACGCCGTCGCCAATGATGGTGGAGCGCAGGTGGCCCACGTGCATCTCTTTGGCCAGGTTGGGTGCCGACAGGTCAATGGCGACGCGTTCCAGCGGGCCGGCCTTGCGCACGCCGATCTGGGCGTCGGCCAGGGCCGCGTCCAGGCGCGAAGCCAGGGCCTGGGTGTTCTGGAAGAAGTTGATGAACCCCGGGCCGGCGATTTCGGCCTTGGTGACGCTTTCGTCAGCCGGCAGGGCGGCGATGAGTTTTTCCGCCAGGTCACGCGGCTTCATGCCAGCCGGCTTGGCCAGCATCATCG
Source organism: Pseudomonas sp. P7548 (assembly GCF_013386585.1). Taxonomy (GTDB): domain Bacteria; phylum Pseudomonadota; class Gammaproteobacteria; order Pseudomonadales; family Pseudomonadaceae; genus Aquipseudomonas. The sequence continues at coordinate 150,822 of NZ_JACARO010000002.1, forward strand.
CGATGTTGCTGGCGAAGTCACCGTGGGTCTTGTCGCGGGTGTTCTCCACCTGGATCGCCGGCGTCAGGCCTTCAGGCAACACACCTTCGTTGACGAGTTGGGTGAGGGCTTGTTGGATCAGCTGGCGAATGGTGTCTTTCATGGTGTTCTCTTTCGACCGCAAGCGGCGGCGCGCGATGCGCAGGTGGAAAAACTGGGCATTATCCGTGGCGAGGGCGGGCTTGCCAACCGTTCAGACAGGTTGACGGACCTGCGGGCCTCATCGCGGGCAAGCCCGCTCCCACATTTAAGGTATTCACAATTCAAACTGTGGGAGCGGGCTTGCCCGCGATAGCAACCTATCTATCAATACAAATCTACCGGGTCCACATCCAATGACCATCGCACCTGCCGGCCGCTGGGCATTTGCTCCAGGGCAAGCAACCAGCTACTTAATAGGCGATGCAATGGCGCACGGGACGTTGCCTGCAAGAGTAGCTGAGCACGATAGCGCCCGGCGCGGCGTTCCATGGGGGCGGGCACCGGGCCGAGCAGTTCGATGCCCGTCAGGCCCAGCTCACCCAGCAAACTCTCGGCAGCGCTGCACGCTTCATCGAGGAAACCTTCAGCCTGCCCAGGCTTGTGCGCTTCGGCCCGCAACAGCGCCAAATGGGAAAACGGTGGCAGGCCCGCCGCACGCCGTTCACTCAGTGCCTGTTCGGCAAAGGCAAAGTAGCCTTGCTCTGTCAGCTGGATCAGCAGCGGATGGTCAGCCAAGTGCGTCTGGATAATCACTTTACCCGGCTCTTCGGCGCGCCCGGCTCTGCCTGCGACCTGCACGATCAACTGCGCCATGCGCTCGCTGGCGCGGAAGTCGCCTGAGAACAGTCCGCCATCAGCATCCAGGATCGACACCAGGGTCACCCGAGGGAAGTGGTGGCCTTTGGCGAGCATCTGCGTGCCGATCAGGATGCACGGCTGGCCCTTCTGGATGGTGGCGAACAGCTGGTTCATTGCGTCTTTGCGTGAGGTGCTGTCACGGTCGACCCGCAGCACCGGGTAGTCCGGGAACAGGATGCCCAGGCGCTCTTCGGCGCGCTCGGTGCCGGCGCCGACTGGCCGCAGGTCCACCTTGCCGCACTGCGGGCAGTGGCGCGGCACCCGCTCCACGTGGCCGCAATGGTGGCAGCGCAGTTCGCCATAACGCTGGTGCACGGTCATGCGCGCATCACAGCGCTCACACTCGGACATCCAGCCACAGTCATGGCACAGCAGCGTCGGCGCGAAGCCGCGGCGGTTGAGAAACACCAGCACTTGCTGGCCAGCCGCGAGGGTCTGGCCGATAGCCTGTTGCATCGGCCCGGAAATGCCGCTGTCCAGCGGGCGGCTTTTGACGTCCAGGCGCAGGAAACGCGGCTGCTTGGCGCCGCCGGCCCGTTCGTTGAGGCGTAGGAGTCCATAACGGCCGGTGTAGGCGTTGTGCAAGCTTTCAAGGGATGGCGTGGCCGAGCCCAGCACAATCGGGATGTCTTCCTGGCGCGCGCGCACCAGGGCCAGGTCGCGGGCGTGGTAACGCAGGCCTTCCTGCTGTTTATAGGAGCCGTCGTGCTCTTCGTCGATGATGATCAGCCCGGGGTTTTTCATCGGGGTGAACAGCGCCGAGCGGGTGCCGATGATGATGTCGGCCTCGCCGTCCCGGGCCGCCAGCCACGATTCCAGGCGCTCGCGGTCATTGACCGCCGAGTGCACCAGGGCGATGCGGGCATTGAAGCGTTGCTCGAAGCGCGCCAGGGTTTGCGGGCCCAGGTTGATTTCGGGGATCAGCACCAGCGCCTGCTTGCCGGCCTGCAAGGTTTCGCGGATCAGCTGCAAATACACTTCGGTCTTGCCGCTGCCGGTGACGCCGGCCAGCAGGAAGGCATGGAAGCTGTCGAAGCCTGCGCGAATCGCTTCATAGGCGGCGCGTTGCTCGGGGTTGAGCGGCAATTCCGGCTGGGCCAGCCAGTGGTCGTGGCGCGGGTCGGGGGCGTGCTTGCGGATTTCTACCTGCACCAAGCCCTTGGCCAGCAGCAGGTCGAGGCTGTCTTTGCTCAGCATCAGCTTGCTCAGCAGTTGATGCGCCACGCCGTGCGGGTGCTGGGCCAGGGTCGCCAGGGCTTCACGCTGGCGCGGGGCCCGGGCGATGCGCGGGTCGTCGAGACGGGCGCCGGGCACCATTGACCAGAAGCGTTCCTGGCGCGCTTCAGCCAGCTCGCCCTGGCGCAGCAGCACCGGCAGCGCCCAGCTCAGGGTGTCGCCCAGGCTGTGCTGATAGTACTGGGCCGTCCACAGGCATAGCTTGAACAGGGCGGGCGGCAGCGGCGGGGTCGCGTCGAGCATGGCCAGTGCGGGCTTGAGCTTCTCGGCGGGCACTTCGCTGTGATCGGCGACTTCCACCAGGATGCCGATCATTTCCCGGCGCCCGAACGGCACGCGCACACGCATGCCCGGCTGCAACTGCGCCCGCGACACACCGGCCGGGGCCCGGTAATCGAACAGGCGGCGCAGGGGCGAAGGCAGGGCTAGGCGCAAAATGGCGTCGGGCACGCGGGGGTCTCATCTATAAAGGCAGGCGTTGGCGCAGGGGCGGGAGCCTAGCAGACCTGTGGTGGGGGTGTCCCGTCTCCGGTGCCGGAATTGGACCTTCAGAACACGGCTATCCATTGTGGGAGCGGGCTTGCTCGCGAAAGCGGTGTATCAGTCGCTGGAGATAGCGGCTGTTCTACCGTATTCGCGAGCAAGCCCGCTCCCACAGGGAAGTAGGGGTGCATAGGTATTTCTGATGAAAGGGGCTTATATGTGCGGAATCGGCCGGCACCGCCGCTTGCGCGTTTAAAAAGGTCTGGTAGAATCCGCGGCCTAATTACGTGCGGTATTCGACAATAGTGTCGAGTGGCGGCACGCTAGCCTGAGGAAGTGCCATGAAAGCCGATATCCATCCAGCGTACGAAACCATCGAAGTCACCTGCAGCTGCGGCAACAAGTTCGAAACCCGTTCGAACCTGTGCAAGCCACTGGGTACTGACGTATGCAACGAGTGCCACCCGTTCTACACCGGTAAGCAGAAGACTCTGGACACCGGCGGCCGTGTACAGCGCTTTGCTGACCGTTTCGGCGCTTTCGGTGCCAAAAAGGCCTAAGGCCGATCAATGTGGGAGGCCGATACGGTTTTTCCATGCTGATGAAAAAGGCGTCCCTGGTGGGCGCCTTTTTTGTGCCTGGGATTTGGCTGTCGGCCGCCCAGGCCCAGGTGTTTTGCCCCGCGCCGGCCAACGTGGCCAGGGTGGAGGTGCAGCGCGTGGTCGATGGCGACACGGTCCGCCTCAAGGACGGTCGCAGCGTGCGGATGATTGGCCTCAATACCCCCGAAACCGCCAAGAAAGGCCTCACTGACGAGCCTTATGCCGTCGCTGCCCGCCAGCACCTGCAAGCCTTGGTGCATGCCAGCGATGGCCAGCTAGGCATGGTGCCTGGGCGTGAGAGCAAAGACCGGTATGGCCGAACCCTGGCCCACCTCTATGGGGCTGACGGCGAAAACCTGGAAGCGCAGTTGCTGGCGCAGGGCCTGGGGTTCCAGGTGGGTGTGGCGCCCAACGTGGACCTCGTCACGTGCCAGCAGTTGGCCGAAAACAGTGCGCGCCAGGCACGGCTGGGGGTGTGGCGGCAGTCGCCCGTGCAGCCTGTCACCCAGCTCAGGCAATCCGGCTTTGCCTTGGTCAGCGGCCGGGTGAGCAAGATAGAACGCAATCGCGGCGGTATTTGGATCGACTTGGAGGGGGCACTGGTATTACGCATTGCACCCGATATGGCTCGACAATTCGACAGTGCCTGGCTCGATGGTCTGCAAGGCATGAAAATCGAGGCGCGTGGCTGGGTGCAGGATCGCTCCAGGCGAGACGGCCTGAAAAAGGGGCGGGGGCGCTGGCTCCTGGCGCTCACCGATCCCGGTATGCTCAAATCGTCGTTTGAATAAAAAAATGTAGACATTTTTTATGTCGATTGTGAACAGTTGAGCCCTTGTATCCCGTGGCTCTTGGCCGAAAGTCGTAGCGCAGGGCCCTTGACACCTGTGACTGCCCAGTCTTGTGGGGACTTTGCGACACGCGTATCCTCGGCGGTCCGTCGACCAACAGTAAAAGCGGAATGCCGATATGTCTGATTTGAAAACTGCCGCTCTCGAATATCATGCCCATCCTCGTCCAGGAAAGCTGAGTGTAGAGCTCACCAAAGCCACTGCCACCGCTCGCGACCTGTCGCTGGCCTACAGCCCTGGTGTTGCCGAGCCCGTACGTGAAATCGCCCGCGACCCTGAACTGGCGTACAAGTACACCGGCAAAGGCAACCTGGTTGCAGTGATTTCCGATGGCACCGCGATTCTGGGCCTGGGCAACCTCGGCCCATTGGCTTCCAAGCCAGTCATGGAAGGTAAAGGCGTGCTGTTCAAGCGCTTTGCCGGCATCGACGTTTTCGACATCGAAGTCGACTCCGAAAGCCCGCAGGCTTTCATCGACACCGTCAAGCGCATTTCCATCACCTTCGGTGGCATCAACCTGGAAGACATCAAGGCACCTGAGTGCTTCGAGATCGAAAAGGCCCTGATCGAACAGTGCGACATTCCGGTATTCCACGATGACCAGCACGGCACGGCGATCGTCACCGCAGCCGGCATGATCAACGCCCTGGAAATCGCTGGCAAAACCCTGGCTGACGCCAAGATCGTCTGCCTGGGCGCTGGCGCAGCGGCCATCTCCTGCATGAAGTTGCTGGTGAGCATGGGCGCCAAGCTGGAAAACATCTTCATGGTCGACAGCAAGGGCGTGGTCCAGTCCGAGCGTACCGACCTGAACCAGTACAAGGCGATGTTCGCCCACGCGACCGACAAGCGCAGCCTGGCTGACGCCCTTGACGGTGCAGACGTGTTCGTTGGCCTGTCCGGCCCGAACCTGCTGAGCGCCGAAGGCCTGAAGTCCATGGCGGCCAACCCGATCGTGTTCGCCTGCTCCAACCCTGATCCAGAAATCTCTCCGGAACTGGCTCACGCCACCCGCAGCGACGTGATCATGGCGACCGGCCGTTCGGACTACCCGAACCAGGTCAACAACGTACTGGGCTTCCCGTTCATCTTCCGTGGTGCCCTGGACGTTCGCGCCAAGCGCATCAACGAAGAAATGAAAGTGGCGGCCGCCAACGCCCTGCGTGAACTGGCCAAGCTGCCGGTTCCTCAGGAAGTGTGCGATGCCTACGGCGGTATCAAACTGGAATTCGGTCGTGAGTACATCATCCCGAAACCAATGGACAAGCGCTTGATCACCCTGATCTCCGATGCCGTGGCCAAGGCCGCCATCGAGACCGGCGTGGCTACCCTGCCGTATCCGAAGCACTACCCGCTCAAAAGCGTGGATGATGTGTTCAACGGCTAAGCCGTTGTAGCGCACCAACAAAAAGCCCCGGCTCTTGCGAGTCGGGGCTTTTTTTGTACCTGGCGATAAACTCAAGAGTTGCGCAACACCCAATGTGGGAGCGGGCTTGCTCGCGAAAGCAGAGTATCAGTCAACCAATTTGGCGACTGATGCACCGCATTCGCGAGCAAGCCCGCTCCCACATTCGATCTGCGTTAGAACAGGTCGATCGGCGCCGCTTCATCCGCTGGCAGCGGGCTGCCCGGTGCAACGCCATTGCCCAGCTCGTTGACCGACGGCGGCGTGTCTTCGCTCTTGAACAGTTCGAAGTACGCATTCGGCGTGCTCGGCGAGGCCGCGCGGCCGCTGATCGGGTCGATCCGCAGGCTGAGGATGCCTTCCGGCTCTGGCTGGGTGTGCAGCGGCTTGTCTTTGAGGGCTGCACCCATGTAGCTCATCCAGATCGGCAGTGCCACGGTGCCACCAAACTCGCGGCGGCCCAGGCTTTCCGGCTGGTCGTAGCCGGTCCAGACGGTGGTTACGTAATCGGCGTTGTAGCCGGAGAACCAGGCATCTTTGGAGTCGTTCGTCGTACCGGTCTTGCCGGCGATGTCTGCACGGCCCAGGGCCAGTGCACGACGGCCGGTGCCTTTCTTGATCACGTCCTCAAGGATGCTGTTGAGGATGTAGGTGGTACGGCCATCCACCACGCGTTCGGCAACCGCCGGCGCCTGGGGCTCGGCCGGTGCAGTGGTGCTTGCGGCGGGCGCTGCACCTGGTGTCGGTTCGATGGTGATGCCGCCGTGGCTTGGCGCTGCCAGGCCGTCGGTAGCGGCCACGCCGTTGACCACATCGCCTGGCACCCGTGGAGGGTTGGCGGTGAACAGGGTTTCGCCGTTACGGCTTTCGACCTTATCGATCAGGTACGGCGAGATCTTGTAGCCGCCGTTGGCAAACGTACTCCAGCCCGTGGCGATTTCCATGGGCGTGAGGGTCGCGGTACCCAGGGCCAGGGACAGGTTCGGCGGCAGGTCCGACTTGTTGAAGCCAAAGCGCGTGATGTAGTCGATGGTCTTGCCGACACCCATGGCCTGCAGCAGGCGGATCGACACCAGGTTACGCGACTTGTACAGCGCTTCACGCACGCGGATCGGGCCGAGGAACGTGTTGGTGTCGTTCTTCGGGCGCCAGACCTTGTCCAGGTATTCGTCGACGAACACGATCGGTGCATCGTTGACCAGGCTGGCGGCGGTGTAGCCGTTATCCAGGGCCGCGCTGTAGATGAACGGCTTGAAGCTCGAGCCCGGCTGGCGCTTGGCCTGGGTGGCGCGGTTGTAGTTGCTCTGCTCGAAGGCAAAACCACCGACCAGCGCGCGGATCGCACCGTTCTGCGGGTCCAGGGACACCAGCGCACCCTGGGCCAGCGGCACCTGGCTGAACTTCAGGCTGTCGTCCTTTTGGCGCTGCACGCGGATCAGGTCGCCCACTTGCGCGACGTCAGACGGCTGCTTGGGCATCGGGCCCATGCTGTTGGTGTTCAGGAAGGGGCGCGCCCACTTCATGCTGTCCCAGCTCACATGGGCTTCGCCGGTGCGGGTCAGCACTTGCACGCCATCTTTCTTCACCTGGGTGACGATGGCAGGCTCCAGGCCGCTGATCGGGCGCTGCTTGCCCAGCTCGGTGGTCCAGGCGCTCAGGGTCTTGCCCGGCAGGCGCGACTCGGGGCCGCGGTAGCCGTGACGCTGGTCGTAGGTGATCAGCCCGGAATGCACCGAGTTGTTGGCGATTTCCTGCAGGTCGCTCGGCACCGTTGTGGTTACGCGGAAGCCTTCGGTGTAGGCATCGCTGCCATAGCGGCCGACCATCTCGGCGCGGGCCATTTCAGCGATGTACGGCGCATTCACTTCCGGCGTCGGCACGTGGTAGCTGGCGTTCAGCGGTTCGGCCACGGCGCTTTCATAGGCGGCCTGGTCGATCTTGCCCAGCTTGTACATGCGCCCCAGGATCCAGTCGCGGCGCTCTTTGCTGCGCGCCGGGTTGGCCAGGGGGTTGAAGCGCGAAGGGGCCTTCGGCAGGCCGGCGATCATCGCCATTTGCGCCAGGCTGGCGTCACGGATGGACTTGCCGTAGTACACCTGGGACGCGGCTTCGATCCCGTAGGCGCGGTTGCCCAGGTAGATCTTGTTCACATACAGCTCAAGGATCTCGTCCTTGGTCAGCTGACGTTCGATTTGCAGGGCCAGCAGGATCTCGGTGGCCTTGCGCGAGAAGCTGCGCTCGCTGGTGAGGAAGAAGTTCTTCGCCACCTGCATGGTGATGGTGCTGCCCCCGGATTGAATGTGTCCGCTTTTTACCAACTGCGTGGCTGCACGCACCAGGCTGCTGGGGTCGACGCCGTAGTGGTTGGCGAAGTTATCGTCTTCGGCCGACAGTAAGGCGCTGATGAAATTGGGTGGAATATCGGCGAAACGGATCGGTGTGCGGCGCATTTCGCCGAACTCCGCGATCAGCTTTTCATCGCTGCTGTAGACCCGCAAAGGAATCTGCAACTGGATACTTCTGAGGGCCTCTACGGAGGGCAAACCCGGACTAAGGTAGAGGTAGGCACCGCTGAGCACGAGCAGCAGCCCGCAGACAATCGCGACAATGGAGTACCCGAAAAACTTCAGCAGACGAATCAAGGCTTTTGGATTTCCAGAGAAAAGAAAGAGTTACGCGTCGGGGCATGCATGGCAAACGATGGATCGACCCGAGCTGCAGATAAAAAGCGGGAAAAAACGCTGGGCATTAAAGCATTTTTCGGCTTGGGGCGTCATTCGCACCACTTAAACAAGCCGACCGAATGCAGGGCGCCCAGCGGCAATCAGGCTGGTATGACAGGCAAAGTTTTAGGGAGTTTTATGAGAAAGGGATTTTTCAGGCGAAAAAACGACAGCGTCCTGGGCGTCGATATCAATGACGCGGGGATCAAGCTGGTTGAGTTGGGCCGTTCAGGCAGTGTGTATACGGTGCAGGGCTATGCCACCCAGGCGCTGGCGGCCCATGCGGTGGTTGATGGCACGCTGCTGGACCTCGAGGCAGTCGGGCACGCCTTGCACGAGGCGGTGTCCCGGTCGCTGGCCTCCACACGGCTGGCGGCGGTTGCCGTTGCCGGGCCTTCAGTCATTACGCGCGTGATCGAGCTGGAGGCGGGGCTCAGCGACGAAGAAATGGCTTGGCGCATCCAGATGGAGGCCGACCAGTACATTCCTTACCCGCTGGATGAGGTGGCCATCGACTTTCAGGTCAAGGGACCTTCGCCCCAGGACCCTGCCCGGGTCGAGGTGCTGCTGGCCGCCTGTCTCAGGGAACAAGTCGAAGCGCGCGCAACGGTTTTGACCCGCGCCGGCCTCGTGGCACAGGTGGTGGACGTCGAAGGGTTTGCATTGGAGCGCGCTTGCAGTCAGGATTTCGCCAGCTTCACGCCGGGCCATCGAGTCGATGGCGCACAATGGGCCGTGGATGCCCAAGGGATGGGAATTGCTTGCGGGTTGGCCCTGAGGAGTTTTGCTTGATGACACGCATCAACCTTTTGCCTTGGCGCCAGGCGCTGGAGCAGCGCAAGCGCAAATACTTTCTGATGTTTTTGCTGGCGTTCGGCTGTGCCGCACTCGCAGCGGTGTGGCTGGCAGACCAGGTGATCGATCAGGCCATCGACCGACAAGTGGCGCGCAACAGCCATTTGAACAAGGAAGTGGCTGTCGTCGACGCGCGCATCAAGACCATCGACAGCCTGCAGGAGCAGAGCCAGCAATTGGCTGAGCGGATGAAAGTCGTGCAAGACCTGCATGATGCCCGCTCCTCCAGCACCCAGATGTTTGATCAACTGGCCCGCGCAGTGCCCGAGGGCGTACACCTGCACGAAGTAGTGGCCAACGGCGACACGATCAGCGTCAGCGGCAGCGCGGAGTCCAGCCAGGACATCGCTCAACTGATGCGGCGCCTGGAGGCTTCGCAAGGTACCCACGCCACGCAGTTGCAGCATGTGCGTGCGGAGGGCGGGCGCGGAAACAACGAGTTTCAATTGATGGTGCGCCAGGGCGAGTCCACCGAGGCCCAGCCTTGAGCCTGCCCAGGCTCGACTTATCCACACTCTCTCACAACGCTACCCAATGGCCCCTGCCGGGTAAGGCCCTGTTGGGCTGCGCGCTCGCAGGCGTGGTGTTGTGGGTGGGTGATGGATTGGTCATGGGCCCATCCCGTGAGCAGTTGAAGGCGGCTGAGGTGCGTGAAGTTGCCCTGCGCCAGGTGCTTGAGCAAAAGGCCGGCGTTGCTTCCAGCCTCGAAGACCGCGCGCGTCAGGTTCAATTGATGCAGGACACGGTGTCGGGGCTGTTGCGGCAGTTGCCTGGTGTGTCCGATGTGCTTGGTTTGTTGGATGACATCGCGCGTCTGGCGGCGACCAATGATCTGGTGGTTGAGGACGTCACCGTACTGGATGCAGAGGCTGGTTCGCTCTATGTCGCGGAACCGTTGCAGCTCGGTATTTTTGGCGCGTATCACAACCTCGCTGCCTTCGTCAGCGCCTTGGGTGGCCTGTCGAGGATCGTCACTGTGCAGGATGTAGCGCTTCGCCGGGACGGCTCGATGTTGCGCCTCGATCTACTGGTAAAGGCCTATCGCAGCTCATCACCGCATGCTCGGCCCGGCCTGCCGGTCGCGCCGCAAGAGCGGTTTGTCTACGCGGCGGCTTCTCTGCGTGACCCCTTTCAGTCGGCGGTGTCGCCTAGCGATTATCTGCCTGGTCGGCGGGCACCCGCACCGGACCTGACCCGTGCCCGTGGAGTGCTGGAGGGGTTGGCAGTCGACCGGTTCGAAATGGTCGGCACGCTGTCCCGTGGCAGGCAAACCTTCGCCTTGCTGCGTGCGGCGTCGAAGGTGCATCGGCTGGCGGTCGGCGACTACCTGGGCCCCAACCATGGCCGGGTGACCGCCATTACGTCGGGTCATGTGGAGCTCGCCGAGCTGTTTCCCGATGAACAGGGTGCCTGGCTAGAGCGCTCGCGAACCCTCTTGTTAAACGTCAACTCATAACGGAATCAACCAATGAAAAGGACTTTCTCGTCCTTCGGTGTGGCGCTATGGATAGCGTTCACAGCACCGATGGCTTTCGCTGTGCCCAATCGCGTGGATTTGATCCAGCTGCCGCCACCTGTCAGTGCGCCTCTGAGCACTTATACCGGTGACAAGTTGAGCCTGAATTTCCAGAACATCGAGCTGCGCGCCGTGTTGCAGCAAATTGCCGACGTGGCCGGCTTGAACCTGGTGGCCAGCGATGAGGTGCAGGGCTCAATCACGTTGAGGCTCAAGGACGTGCCGTGGGATCAGGCGCTGGACCTGGTGTTGCAAAGCAAGGGTTTGGATAAGCGAGTGAAGGCGGGGGTGTTACTGGTGGCGCCTGCCGAAGAGCTCGCCGCCCGCGAACTGCTGGTACTGGAGTCGCGCAAGCAGATCGCCGAACTGGCGCCTTTGCGTCGCGAGTTGTTGCAGGTCAACTACGCCAAGGCGGCCGACCTGGCCAAGTTGTTCCAGTCGGTGAGCGGCCTGGACGGCGCCACGGATGAACGAGGCTCGGTGGCTGTTGATGATCGCACCAACAACATCATTGCCTATCAGACCGGCGAGCGGCTCGACGAGCTGCGGCGCATCGTGGCGCAGTTGGATGTGCCGGTGCGCCAGGTGATGATCGAGGCGCGAATCGTCGAGGCCAATGTCGATTACGACAAAAGCCTGGGCGTGCGCTGGGGCGGGCGGCTGAACCGAGGCAATTGGAACGCGGGGGGCATCGACAAGCCGTTGGCCGAAGGCGCCGAGTTGCCGGAAAGCCCGCCCAGTTCGCCGTTTGTCGATTTAGGCTCGCTGACGGGGACTTCAGGCCTTGGCCTCGCCTTTATCACCGACAACCTGTTGCTGGACCTTGAGCTGACCGCCATGGAAAAAACCGGTAATGGCGAAATCGTCTCGCAGCCCAAGGTGGTGACGTCCGACAAGGAAACCGCGCGAATCCTCAAGGGCACCGAAATTCCCTACCAGGAGTCCAGTTCCAGCGGCGCCACCTCGGTGTCCTTCAAGGAGGCCTCGCTGTCGCTGGAGGTGACCCCGCAAATCACCCCCGACGACCGCGTGATCATGGAGGTCAAGGTCACCAAGGACGAGCCCGACTACCTGAACAAACTCAACGATGTGCCGCCGATCAAGAAAAACGAGGTCAACGCCAAGGTGCTGGTCAAAGATGGCGAGACCATCGTCATCGGCGGGGTTTTCTCCAATACCCAAAGCAAAGTGGTAGATAAGGTGCCATTTTTGGGCGATGTGCCGTATCTTGGCCGCCTTTTCCGGCGCGATGTGCTGGCGGAGAAAAAATCCGAGCTGCTGGTATTCCTGACTCCGCGTATTATGAATAACCAGGCGATTGCTGTGAGTCGTTGATTCTGTGCGAAATTTGATTCTTGTAGGACCGATGGGGGCTGGAAAAAGCACCATCGGCCGTTTGCTGGCCAAAGAGCTGCGCCTGCCGTTCAAAGATTCCGACAAGGAAATTGAATTGCGCACGGGTGCCAATATCCCTTGGATCTTCGATAAGGAAGGCGAGCTGGGCTTTCGCGACCGCGAGCAGGCGATGATTGCCGAGCTGTGCGGCTGCGACGGCGTGGTATTGGCTACCGGCGGCGGTGCGGTGATGCGCGATGAAAACCGTCGTGCGCTGCATGCCGGTGGTCGGGTGGTCTATCTGCATGCGTCGGTCGAGCAGCAGGTGGGCCGCACCGCCCGCGATCGCAATCGCCCGTTGCTGCGCACAGCTGACCCGGCAAAAACCTTGCGGGACCTGCTGACGCTGCGCGACCCGCTTTATCGGGAGATCGCCGATCTGGTGGTGGAAACCGATGAGCGGCCGCCTCGAATGGTCGTCCTCGACATTCTGGAGCGCTTGCAGCAGTTGCCACCCCGTTAAAGCCAGGCCCGAAATGCGCTATTCTCGGCGGCGCGCCATGGTCCTTCGGAGTATGGCGTAGAGCCATCAGGCGACGTCAGAACCGAGCGTTGCCGATCGTAAATATATCTTCACGCGGGGACACATGCAGACACTTAAGGTCGATCTAGGCGAGCGCAGCTACCCAATCCATATTGGCGAAGGTTTGTTGGACAGGCCCGAGTTGCTGGCGCCGCATATCGCGGGGCGGCAAGTGGCGATCATCTCCAACGAAACGGTCGCGCCCCTGTACCTTGAGCGTCTGAGTCGCAGCCTGGCGGCGTACTCGGTGATCTCGGTAATCCTGCCCGATGGCGAAGCCCACAAGAACTGGGAAACCCTGCAACTGATTTTTGATGGCCTGCTGACGGCACGGCATGACCGCCGCACCACCGTGATCGCCCTGGGCGGCGGGGTGATCGGCGACATGGCCGGCTTCGCGGCCGCCTGCTACCAGCGCGGTGTGGACTTTATCCAGGTACCCACGACGCTGTTGTCCCAGGTCGATTCGTCGGTGGGTGGCAAGACCGGTATCAACCACCCGCTGGGCAAGAACATGGTCGGTGCGTTCTACCAGCCCAATGCCGTGCTGATCGACACCGCCACCCTCAACACCTTGCCGCCCCGCGAGCTGTCGGCGGGCCTGGCGGAAGTCATCAAGTACGGGCTGATCTGCGACGAGCCGTTCCTGGCCTGGCTGGAGGAGCACGTCGACGCCCTGCGCAACCTGGACCAGGTTGCACTCACCGAAGCTATTTCCCGCTCCTGTGCCGCCAAGGCGCTGGTGGTAAATGCCGATGAGCGCGAGTCCGGCGTGCGGGCCACCTTGAACCTGGGCCACACCTTCGGCCATGCGATCGAAACGCACATGGGCTATGGTGTGTGGTTGCATGGGGAGGCCGTGGCGGCTGGCACGGTGATGGCATTGGACATGTCGCAGCGCCTGGGATGGATCACCGCCCAGGAGCGCGATCGCGGCATTCGCCTGTTCCAGCGTGCCGGGTTGCCGGTCATCCCGCCGGAGGAAATGACCGAGGCGGATTTCCTCGAACATATGGCAATAGACAAGAAAGTGATCGACGGTCGACTGCGACTGGTGCTGCTGCGCCGCATGGGTGAAGCGGTGGTGACCGACGATTATCCGAAAGAGATTTTACAGGCCACGCTGGGAGCGGATTACCGCGCCCTGGCCCAGCTTAAAGGTTAATAAGATCCCGATGACTAGTTTGCATGCCGACGAGGCGTTCCTCGGCCATTACCAGTTAAGCCACGACCCTTTTGCTCCGCGGGTGCCTGGCTTCAAATTTTTCCCGGCCCAGCGCAAGCCTGTGCTCGGCCAGTTGCACCACCTGGCGCGTTACAGCCAGCTGCTGCTGGTCGTGACCGGCCCGTTGGGCAGCGGCAAAACCCTGCTGCGCCAGGCGCTGGTGGCCAGCACCAACAAGCAGTCGGTACAGAGCGTGGTGGTGTCGGCCCGTGGTGCCGGTGATGCGGCGGGTGTGCTGCGCCAAGTGGCCCAGGCCCTGGACGTGGCCACTGCCGAGCCGAACGCGATCCTCAAGCAGGTGGTACAACTGGGCCTGACCGGCCAGGAAGTCTACTTGCTGGTCGACGACGCCGAGCAGCTCGACGAATCTGCCCTGGAAGCGCTGCTGGCGCTGGCGGCGGGCACGCCGGAAGGCCGTCCGCATGTATTCCTGTTCGGTGAGTCGTCGTTGATCGCCGATCTGGAGCAGATCAGCGGTGATCAAGAGCTGTTTCACGTCATCGAGCTGCAACCGTACGAAGAGGAAGAAACCCGCGAATACCTGGCTCAGCGCCTGGAAGGTGCGGGGGCGGGCATCGAACTTTTCTCCGCCCAGCAGATCTCTGATATTCACGAAAGCTCCGACGGCTGGCCTGGCACCATCAACCAGGTTGCCCGCGATGCAATGATCGAAGCCATGATTGCCAGCCGCTCTGCGGTGAAGCGTCCAAAGATGGGGTTCACTATGCCTAAGAAGCACGTATTGGCTATTTCCGCGGTTGTCGTGGTTGCTGTAGCCGCCGCCTGGTTGATCCCGGGCCGCAGCAAGGCACCGACGACTGCCGGCGCGCCAACCGAACAGGCGCAGTTGCCATTGGGCAAACCCACGCCAAATGTCGAATTCGCCAATTCCGGCCAACCGACCAACCTGCCGATGGTCGGCCAGCCGGTCATGCGCGGTCCGTTGGCTGAAGAAGCCGGTGGCATCTCCGAAGGCGACGACGGCGTGCCGGTGGAAGGTTCCAGCGCGACGCCGCCAACCGTGACCACCACTGCCCCGCCTGCGGGCGTGCCAGCGGGCCAGCCGGCGGCAGTTGCCAAGCCGACCCCTGCACCGACCGTTGCCACCGCCAAGCCTGCGCCTGTGACCAAGCCGGTCGCGCCTGCGCCAGCCGCCAAGCCAGCTCCAGCGGCCAAGCCTGCCGAGAAACCGGCCGCCACCGTTGCCAAGGCCGGTGCTGCGGGTAGCGGTTGGTATGGCAGTCAGCCTTCCGGCAACTTCGTGGTGCAGATCCTCGGCACCAGCTCCGAAGCCAACGCCCAGGCGTTTGTGAAAGAGCAGGGCGGCGAGTACCGTTATTTCAAGAAAGTGCTCAACGGCAAGCCTCTCTATGTGATCACCTATGGCAGTTTCGCCAGCCGTGCAGCGGCTGATTCTGCCATCAAGGCCTTGCCAGCGAAGGTTCAGGCTGGTAAACCTTGGCCTCGCACTGTTGCCAGCGTTCAACAAGAACTCGCAACAACTCGCTGACGATCCGGCGGCCTTACCCAGGCCGCCCTCCCGGCACCTCAAAAAAACCGCAAGTGCGTGCTGTCTCTAGAGACCGCGCGCTTTGTGGTGTCTGCGTCACAGTGGCTTTTGAGTCGTAGCGGTCAGAATTAAAAAAGTTTTGACTAGCACAGCATATCGCTTTAAACCTTTCATAAATGCGACATAGATTTGCGACATTTCGTCGCTAAATTTGTGAGCGTTCGTGTCGGTGTGTACAATGACCTCCCTTTTGCCCCCGCTAAGCCGGCGTACGTTCGGCGTGGAAGGTAACCGGTTGAATTGAAAAGAAATTTGCCTCGTTATAAGAGGCAGCCTGGTGAGAAAGTGTCTATGAAAGCAGGTCTGTACCAACCCGATGAATTCAAGGATAACTGCGGTTTCGGCCTGATAGCCCATATGCAGGGCGAACCCAGTCATACCCTTTTGCAAACGGCCATCGAGGCCCTGACCTGCATGACCCACCGCGGTGGGATCAACGCCGACGGCAAGACCGGTGACGGTTGTGGCTTGCTCATTCAAAAGCCCGATCTGTTCCTGCGCGCTGTCGCAAAAGAGCAATTTGCAGTCGACCTGCCCAAGCAGTACGCCGTGGGCATGGTGTTCTTCAACCAGGACCCGGTCAAAGCCGAGGCCGCTCGCGAGAACATGAACCGCGAGATCCTCGCTGCCGGCCTGCAACTCGTCGGCTGGCGCAAAGTGCCTATCGACACCAGCGTACTCGGCCGCCTGGCCCTGGAACGCCTGCCGCAGATCGAGCAAGTGTTCATCGCGGGCGAAGGCCTGAGCGACCAGGACATGGCGATCAAGCTGTTCACGTCCCGTCGTCGCTCGTCCGTGGCCAACGCCGCCGACACCGACCACTACATCTGCAGCTTTTCCCACAAGACCATCATTTATAAAGGCCTGATGATGCCGGCGGACCTCACCGCCTTCTATCCAGACCTGAGCGATGAGCGCCTGCAAACCGCAATCTGCGTGTTCCACCAGCGCTTCTCCACCAACACCCTGCCGAAATGGCCGCTGGCCCAGCCGTTCCGCTTCCTCGCCCACAACGGCGAGATCAACACCATCACCGGCAACCGCAACTGGGCCGTGGCCCGTCGCACCAAGTTCGCCAACGACCTGATGGACCTGGAAGAACTCGGCCCGCTGGTCAACCGCGTGGGTTCCGACTCCTCCAGCATGGACAACATGCTCGAGTTGATGGTCACCGGCGGCATCGACCTGTTCCGTGGCGTGCGCATGATTATTCCGCCAGCGTGGCAGAACGTCGAAACCATGGACCCGGACCTGCGTGCGTTCTACGAGTACAACTCGATGCACATGGAACCGTGGGACGGCCCGGCCGGCGTCGTAATGACCGACGGTCGCTACGCGGTGTGCCTGCTCGACCGTAACGGTCTGCGCCCGGCGCGCTGGGTCACCACCACCAACGGGTTCATCACCCTGGCGTCCGAAATCGGCGTGTGGGACTACAAGCCAGAAGACGTGATCGCCAAAGGCCGTGTTGGCCCTGGCCAGATCCTGGCCGTGGACACCGAAACCGGGCAGATCCTCGACACCGACGCCATCGACAACCGCTTGAAGTCGCGTCACCCGTACAAGCAATGGCTGCGCAAGAACGCCCTGCGCATCCAGGCGACCATGGAAGACAACGACCACGGTTCGGCTTTCTACGACGTCGACCAGCTCAAGCAGTACATGAAGATGTATCAGGTCACGTTCGAAGAGCGCGACCAGGTGCTGCGTCCGCTCGGCGAGCAAGGCTACGAGGCCGTCGGCTCCATGGGCGATGACACGCCGATGGCCGTGCTGTCCCAGCGCGTGCGCACGCCGTACGACTACTTCCGCCAGCAGTTCGCCCAGGTGACCAACCCACCGATCGACCCGCTGCGCGAAGCCATCGTGATGTCCCTGGAAGTGTGCCTCGGTGCCGAGCGCAACATCTTCCAGGAATCGCCTGAGCACGCCTCCCGCGTAATCCTCAGCTCGCCGGTGATTTCGCCGGCCAAGTGGCGCTCGTTGATGACCCTGGATCGCCCGGGCTTCGACCGCCAGATCATCGACCTGAACTACGACGAGAGCCTCGGCCTTGAAGCCGCCGTGCGCAACGTCGCCGACCAGGCCGAAGAAGCCGTGCGCGCCGGTCGTACCCAGATCGTGCTGACCGACCGTCACATTGCCCCAGGCAAGCTGCCGATCCACGCCTCGCTGGCCACCGGCGCGGTGCATCACCGCCTGACCGAGAAAGGCCTGCGCTGCGACTCCAACATCCTCGTCGAAACTGCCACCGCGCGTGACCCGCATCACTTTGCGGTGTTGATCGGCTTCGGCGCCTCGGCGGTGTACCCGTTCCTGGCCTACGAAGTGCTGGGCGACCTGATCCGTACCGGTGAAGTACTGGGCGACCTCTACGAGGTGTTCAAGAACTACCGTAAAGGCATCACCAAGGGCTTGCTGAAGATCCTGTCGAAGATGGGTATCTCCACCGTCACGTCCTACCGTGGCGCGCAATTGTTCGAAGCCATCGGCTTGTCCGAAGAGGTGTGCGAACTGAGCTTCCGTGGCGTGCCAAGCCGCATCAAGGGCGCGCGTTTCGTCGACATCGAAGCCGAGCAGAAAGCCCTGGCAGCTGAAGCCTGGAGCGCGCGCAAGCCGATCCAGCAAGGCGGCCTGCTGAAGTTCGTGCACGGTGGCGAATACCATGCGTACAACCCGGACGTGGTCAACACCCTGCAAGCCGCCGTGCAGCAGGGCGACTACGCCAAGTTCAAGGAATACACCTCGCTGGTGGATAACCGCCCGGTGTCGATGATCCGTGACCTGTTCAAGGTGAAGACCCTGGACACGGCGATGGACATCAACGAAGTCGAGCCGCTGGAATCGATCCTCAAGCGCTTTGACTCCGCCGGTATCTCCCTGGGCGCCTTGTCGCCCGAGGCTCACGAAGCCCTGGCCGAAGCCATGAACCGCCTGGGTGCGCGTTCCAACTCCGGCGAAGGCGGTGAAGACCCGGCGCGCTACGGCACCATCAAGAGCTCGAAAATCAAGCAGGTCGCGACCGGCCGCTTTGGTGTTACCCCGGAATACCTGGTCAACGCCGAAGTGCTGCAGATCAAGGTGGCCCAAGGCGCCAAACCGGGTGAAGGTGGCCAGCTACCGGGCGGCAAGGTCAACGGTCTGATCGCCAAGCTGCGTTACGCAGTGCCGGGCGTGACCCTGATCTCGCCTCCACCGCACCACGACATCTACTCGATTGAAGACTTGTCGCAGCTGATTTTCGACCTGAAACAAGTCAACCCGCAGGCCCTGGTCTCGGTGAAACTGGTAGCAGAAGCCGGCGTCGGCACCATCGCCGCTGGCGTGGCCAAGGCCTATGCCGACCTGATCACCATCTCCGGCTACGACGGCGGTACCGGTGCTTCGCCGCTGACCTCCATCAAGTACGCCGGCGCACCGTGGGAACTCGGCCTGGCCGAAACCCACCAGACCCTGCGCGGCAACGACCTGCGCGGCAAGGTGCGTGTACAGACCGACGGCGGCCTGAAAACCGGCCTCGACGTGATCAAGGCTGCGATCCTCGGCGCCGAAAGCTTCGGCTTCGGTACTGCGCCAATGATCGCCCTGGGGTGCAAATACCTGCGTATCTGCCACCTGAACAACTGCGCCACTGGCGTCGCCACTCAGAACGAGAAGCTGCGCAAGGATCACTACATCGGCACCGTCGACATGGTGGTGAATTTCTTCACCTACGTCGCCGAAGAGACCCGTGAGTGGCTGGCCAAGCTGGGCGTGCGTTCCCTCGAAGAGCTGATCGGTCGTACCGATCTGCTGGAAATCCTCGAAGGCCAGACCGCCAAGCAGCACCACCTGGACCTCACGCCGTTGCTCGGCAGCGATCACGTCCCGGCCGACAAGCCGCAGTTCTGTGGTGTGGACCGTAACCCGCCGTTCGACAAAGGCCTGCTGGCCGAGAAGATGGTGGACATCGCAGGTCGCGCAATCAGCGAAGCCAGCGGTGGCGAATTCGAACTGGATATCTGCAACTGCGACCGTTCCATCGGCGCACGCATCTCCGGCGAAATCGCACGCAAGCACGGCAACCAGGGCATGGCCAAGGCGCCGATCACCTTCCGCTTCAAGGGCACTGCAGGCCAGAGCTTTGGCGTGTGGAACGCCGGTGGCCTGCACATGTACCTAGAAGGCGACGCCAACGACTACGTGGGCAAGGGCATGACCGGCGGCAAGCTGGTGATCGTTCCGCCTAAAGGCAGCGTCTACAAGACCCAGGACAGTGCCATCATCGGCAACACCTGCTTGTACGGCGCCACCGGTGGCAAGCTGTTCGCGGCCGGTACTGCCGGTGAGCGTTTCGCCGTGCGTAACTCCGGTGCTCACACCGTGGTGGAAGGCACTGGCGATCACTGCTGCGAGTACATGACCGGGGGCTTTGTCGCGGTACTGGGCAAGACCGGTTACAACTTCGGTTCGGGCATGACCGGCGGTTTCGCCTACGTGCTCGACCAGGACAACACCTTCGTCGACAAGGTCAACCACGAGTTGGTCGAGATCCAGCGGATCAGCGGCGAAGCCATGGAGTCCTACCGGAACCACTTGCAGCACGTGCTGGACGAGTACGTCGAGGAAACCGGCAGCGAATGGGGCCGCAACCTCGCCGAAAACCTCGATGATTACCTGCGTCGTTTCTGGCTGGTCAAGCCCAAGGCTGCCAACTTGAAATCGTTGCTTTCCAGCATCCGTGCCAACCCGCAGTGATATGCGCCTGAAGAGTTTGATGAGGTTTTAACATGGCTGAACGTCTGAATAACGACTTCCAGTTCATCGATGTCGGGCGCAAAGATCCGAAGAAGAAACTGTTGCGTCAACGCAAGAAAGAGTTCGTGGAAATCTACGAGCCCTTCAAACCCCAGCACTCGGCCGACCAGGCCCACCGCTGCCTGGGGTGCGGTAACCCGTATTGCGAATGGAAGTGCCCGGTGCACAACTTCATTCCCAACTGGCTCAAGCTGGTGGCCGAGGGCAACATCCTCGCCGCCGCCGAGCTGTCGCACCAGACCAACACCCTGCCGGAAGTCTGCGGCCGGGTGTGCCCGCAAGACCGTCTGTGTGAAGGTGCCTGCACCCTCAACGACGGCTTCGGCGCGGTGACCATCGGTTCGGTGGAGAAGTACATCACCGACACCGCGTTCGCCATGGGCTGGCGCCCGGACATGTCCAAGGTCAAGCCGACCGGCAAGCGCGTTGCCATCATCGGTGCCGGCCCTGCTGGCCTGGGCTGTGCCGACGTCTTGGTACGTGGCGGCGTGACTCCGGTGGTGTTCGACAAGAACCCGGAAATCGGCGGCCTGCTGACCTTCGGTATCCCCGAGTTCAAGCTGGAAAAAACCGTCCTGAGCAACCGTCGTGAAGTGTTTACCGGCATGGGCATCGAGTTCCGCCTGAACACCGAGGTCGGCAAAGACGTGACCATGGAGCAACTGCTCGAAGAATACGATGCCGTGTTCATGGGCATGGGCACCTACACCTACATGAAGGGCGGCTTTGCCGGTGAGGATCTGCCAGGCGTCTACGACGCGCTGGACTTCCTGATCGCCAACGTGAATCGCAACCTGGGTTTCGAAAAGTCGCCGGAAGACTTCGTCGACATGAAGGGCAAGAAGGTCGTGGTGCTGGGCGGTGGTGACACCGCGATGGACTGCAACCGCACTTCGATCCGCCAGGGCGCCAAGTCGGTGACCTGTGCGTACCGTCGTGACGAAGCCAACATGCCGGGTTCGCGCAAAGAGGTGAAGAACGCCAAGGAAGAAGGCGTGAAGTTCCTCTACAACCGCCAGCCGATTGCGATCGTGGGTGAAGACCGCGTCGAAGGCGTGAAGGTGGTCGAGACCCGTCTCGGCGAGCCGGACGCCCGTGGCCGCCGCAGCCCCGAGCCGATCCCGGGTTCCGAAGAGATCATCCCGGCCGACGCCGTGGTCATCGCTTTCGGTTTCCGCCCAAGCCCGGCGCCGTGGTTCGAGCAGTTCCAGATCCAGACCGACAGCCAGGGCCGCGTCGTGGCCCCGGAGCAAGGCCAGTACAAGCACCAGACCAGCAACCCGAAGATCTTCGCGGGTGGCGACATGGTGCGCGGTTCTGACCTGGTGGTCACCGCGATCTTCGAAGGCCGCAATGCCGCCGAAGGGATCCTGGATTACCTGCAGGTCTGACCCTGGCCCTGGGTTGAAATGGGCTCAAAATGTGGGAGCTGGCTTGCCTGCGATGCAGGCAACTCGGTCTATCAGTTAGACCTAGGTGATGCCATCGCAGGCAAGCCAGCTCCCACACAAACCCCATTCCACATTGGGGTTTGCGACGCCAGTCATTGCGACAAATTGACCCGATAGACAAAAGGCACGGCTCACTCCGTGCCTTTTGCGTCTGGCTCTGAGAAAATGCCCGCACTTTTTTTGCGGATGCCGACATGACTGCCCTCAAGAACGACCGTTTCCTTCGTGCCCTGCTCAAGCAACCCGTGGACGTCACCCCTGTGTGGATGATGCGCCAGGCCGGTCGCTACCTGCCGGAATACCGCGCCAGCCGCGCCAACGCCGGTGATTTCATGAGCCTGTGCATGAACCCGGAGTTCGCCTGCGAAGTCACGATGCAGCCGCTGGACCGCTACCCACAACTGGACGCGGCCATCCTCTTTTCCGACATCCTCACCATCCCTGACGCCATGGGCCAAGGCCTGTACTTCGAAACCGGCGAAGGCCCGCGTTTCAAGAAAGTCGTGAGCACCCTGGCCGACATCGAAGCCCTGCCGATCCCGGATCCGCACAAAGACCTCGGTTACGTGATGGACGCCGTCAGCACCATCCGCCGCGAACTCAACGGCCGCGTGCCGCTGATCGGTTTCTCCGGCAGCCCGTGGACCCTGGCCACCTACATGGTCGAAGGCGGCTCGTCGAAAGACTTCCGCAAGACCAAAGCCATGCTCTACGACAACCCGCAAGCCATGCACCTGCTGCTGGACAAGCTGGCGCAGTCGGTCACCTCCTACCTCAACGGCCAGATCATGGCCGGCGCGCAAGCGGTGCAGATCTTCGATACGTGGGGCGGCAACCTGTCGGCGGCGGCGTACCAGGAGTTTTCCCTGGCCTACATGCGCAAGATCGTCAGCGGCCTGATCCGCGAACACGAAGGCCGTAAAGTGCCGGTCATCCTGTTCACCAAGAACGGCGGCCTGTGGCTGGAAAGCATCGCCGACGCCGGTGCCGACGCACTGGGCCTGGACTGGACTTGCGACCTGGGCGAAGCCCGCCAGCGCGTGGGCAACCGCGTCGCGCTGCAAGGCAACATGGACCCGACCGTGCTCTACGCCAAGCCGGAAGCGATCCGCACCGAAGTCGGCCGCATCCTGGCCAGCTACGGCAAGGGCACCGGGCACGTGTTCAACCTGGGCCACGGCATCACGCCGGAAGTGAACCCGGAACATGCGGGCGCGTTCCTGCGTGCGGTGCATGAGCTGTCGGCGCAATATCACGAATAAAAAAAGCCCGGTTTGATACCGGGCTTTTTCATGCCTGAACACAAGTCAAAATGTGGGAGCTGGCTTGTCGAATCGTCGCACCGCTGCGATAGCTGCATTGAATTCACCGCCGCTATCGCAGGCAAGCCAGCTCCCACATAAAAGCAAATAGCCTTAGACCTTCACGTCTCCCAACGGCGGCAACTTCGCCAGCTTCAACGCCACCAGCAACGCGCCAATCAACAGCGCCACGATAAACGCCCCAATCCCATTCCACCCGGCAAAGTGCCAGAAGAACCCGCCCGCTGTCCCGGCAATACTCGACCCCACGTAGTAGCAGAACAGGTACAGCGACGACGCCTGCCCCTTGGCTTTCACCGCGCGACGGCCGATCCAGCTGCTGGCCACCGAGTGGGCGCCGAAGAAGCCGAAGGTGAAGATCAGCATGCCTGGCACCACCAGCCACAGTGGGGTGAACAGCGTCAGGGCCATGCCGGCGAGCATCAGCACGATGGTGCCCCACAGCACGCGACGGCGGCCTAGGCGGTCGGCGAGGGAGCCGATTTTGGCCGAACTGTAAATGCCCGAGAGGTACACCAGCGACAGCAAGCCCACCACGGCCTGGCTCAGGCCATACGGGTCGGCGAGCAGGCGATAGCCGATGTAGTTGAACATCGTCACGAACGCGCCCATCAGCAAGAAGGCTTCAAGAAACAGCCACGGCAAGCCGGCGTCCTTGAAGTGCATGACAAAACCATCGAGCAAGGTGCGCGGCTTGAGGCTGCTGGCGCGGAAGTTGCGCGATTCGGGGAGGATTTTCCAGAACACCGTGGCGGCGATCAGGGCCAGGGCGCCGATGATCAGCATTGCGGTGTGCCAGCTCACAAAATCGATCAGCACGCCGATGATCAGCCGCCCGCTCATGCCGCCAATGGCATTGCCGCCGATGTAGAGCCCCATCGCCAGGCCGATGTGCTGCGGGTGGATCTCTTCGCTCAGGTAGGTCATCGCAACGGCGGCCAGGCCGCTCAGCGACAGGCCCACCAATGCGCGCATGAACAGAATGCCTTCCCAGGTCGGCATCAGGCCGCTGGCAATGGTCGCCAGGGCGGCGCAGAACAGTGCGGACACCATCACCGGCTTGCGCCCCAGGGTGTCGGAGATCGGCCCGGTGATCAGCAGACCCAGCGCCAGCATCGCGGTCGCCACCGACAGGATCAGGCTGCTTTGTGCCGCATTGATGGAAAATTCGTGGGACAGCGCCGGCATCATCGGTTGCACGCAGTACAGCAGGGCAAAAGTGGCGAAACCGCCGGAGAACAGCGCCAGCACCGTGCGCATGAACATCGGCGTGCCTTTTTCGATGTACTGCTCGTTGAGCTGGGCGACGACTTCGTCCAGGGCGGTAGGCGGGACTTCTTGAGCGAGTGGAGCGACAGCAGCTTTCACGGGGACCTCGGGGAGGAAGAGCAGGCCAGGACCGGCACTGCAAAAAAGAATATAGCTGGCTAATGATTCTTTCCAATATATTGTTCGACCTGTTTAAGAGCTTTTACGACCTAATGAGGCTTGCATGGAATTGCGTCACTTGCGGTACTTCATCGCCGTCGCCGAAGAACTGCATTTCGGCCGCGCCGCGCAGGTGCTGGGCATCTCGCAACCTCCGCTGAGCCAGCAGATCCAGGCGCTGGAGCAAGAAGTCGGTGCACGGTTGTTCGAGCGTACCAATCGTCGGGTCGAGCTGAGCGAGGCGGGACGACTGTTCCTGCACGAGGCGCGATTGGTGCTGGCCCAGGTCGACAAGGCTTCCGATGTGGCACGGCGTGCGCAATTGGGCGAACTGGGTGAGCTGAAGATCGGCTTCACCTCCTCGGCACCGTTCAACGCCAGCATCCCCAAGGCGATCTTCGCGTTTCGCCAGGCATTCCCGGCGGTGCATCTGAACCTGCAGGAAATGAGCAGTACCGAGGTGGCTGACTCGCTGGTGGATGAGTCGATCCAGGTCGGCCTGATGCGCCCGCTGCCGCTGCCGGATTCCCTGAGTGTGGTCGAACTGATGCGCGAGCCACTGGTGGCTGTATTGAGCGCCGGCCACCCACTGGCACACGGCAGTGAACGAGGCCTGCACCTGGCGCAGCTGGCGCAGGAGCCGTTCGTGTTTTTCCCACGCAGCTACGGCAGCGGCCTCTATGCGCAACTGATCAACCTGGCCCGAGACGCCGGTTTCAGCCCGCACTTCGCCCAGGAAGCCGGGGAGGCCATGACCATCATCGGCCTGGTGGCGGCGGGGCTGGGCGTATCGGTGCTGCCGGCGTCTTACCAGCGCATCCGGATCGACGGGGTGGTGTATCGCACGCTGCTGGATGAAGAAGCGATGACAGCCGTGTGGCTGGTGCAACGAAAAGGCGCGCAAACGCCAATGGCCCAAGCGTTTGTCGAACTGCTGACCCGCAAAGCAACCTTGTAGTGAGCGGGCTTGCCCCGCGCGGCAGCGTGTCAGGTATGTTGAGGCGTCTGGTGCCCCGTGCGGCGGCGTGTCAGTCGGCTCAAACGAACCTGACACACCGCCGCGTGGGGCAAGCCCGCTCACTACATGACTTAGTTCATGCCATTACTGCGCAGCGCCGCCATGATGTCGCGGTCGAGCATGCTCACCCAGCGGTTGTAGTTGCGATGGATCGTACCGTCCTTGTAGCCCAGGTCGCGGCTGTCGCGGTAGGTGATGGCGTAGCTGTTGCGGGTGTAGCGGATGTCGATGGCGGCATAAAACTGGTTACGCACGTTGATCTCGGCCTGCACCAGTTGCGGGCTCAGGCGCTGGACCGTCCATTCGCGCTTTTGCAGGGCGTTGACGATGATCACCTTCATTTTCTCTTCACTGACCTGGGTGTTGGCCGGCAGGTCGTGCTGGGTGTTGAGGATCGGTTTGTTGGTGCAACCGGCGGTGACCAACAGGGCCAGGGTGATCAGGGTAGCGCGTAGCAAGGAAGACATTCCGTATTCTCCAATCGATTTAACAGTCAGGACCAGCGGCGAAAGATCAGCGACGTGTTGACGCCGCCAAAGGCAAAGTTGTTGTTCATTACGTAGTCGTGGTGCATCTCGCGAAATTCACCCTGCAGGTAATCCAGTTCGCCGCACTGCGGGTCCACTGAATCCAGGTTGAAGGTGTGCACGTACTGGTTGCGGTTCATCATCTCGATGCTGAACCACGACTCAAGCGCCCCGCAGGCCCCCAGGGTGTGGCCAAGGAAACTCTTCTGCGAGCTGATGGGCATGCGGCTGCCGAACAGGCTGCTGGTGGCCAGGGTCTCGGCGATGTCGCCCTGGTCGGTAGCCGTGCCGTGACCGTTGACGTAGCCGATCGCAGAGGGTTCCAGTCCGGCATCTTCCAGCGCCAATTCCATCGCACGGCGCATGGTTTTCTGCTCGGGGCGAGTGGTGTGCTGGCCGTCGGCGTTGCTGCCGAAGCCGACCAGCTCGGCGTGGATATGCGCCCCACGGGCCAGCGCGTGCTCCAGTTCTTCGAGCACCAGCATGCCGCCGCCTTCACCGATCACCAAGCCATCGCGGCCGCTGTCGTAGGGGCGCGGGCTGGTCTGGGGGGCGTCGTTTTTCAGGCTGGTGGCGTACAGCGCATCGAACACCATGGCTTCGGTCGGGCACAGCTCTTCGGCACCCCCGGCGAGCATCAACGGCAAACGTCCGAACTTGATTGCCTCGTAGGCATACCCGATGCCCTGGCTACCGCTGGTGCAGGCGCTGGAGGTGGGGATCAACCGCCCGGTGAGGCCGAAGAAGATGCTGATATTCGCCGCCGTGGTGTGCGGCATCATGCGCACATAGGAGTTGGCGTTCAGCCCCTCGGCCACTGAGTTCAGCAGCATATTGCCGAACGCTTTGATCTCGTCGGTGCTGCCGGTGGACGAACCGCAGGCCACGCCCATGCGCCCGTCTTTGATCGACTCGTCGCCGAGCAGGCCGGCGTCCTGCAGCGCCTGCTCTGCGGCCCATACGGCGAGGCGCGAAACACGGCCCATGCTGCGCAGCTGCTTGCGCGTCCAGTGGGCGGGCACGACGAAGTCGTCGATCGGCCCGGCCAGGCGCGTGTTCAATTCAGTGAAACGGTCCCACTCGTCCATGCGCCGGATGCCGCTGCGGTTGGCGCGGAAGTTGGCGGCGATGGTCTCCCAATCGCCACCCAGGGAGGTCATGCCGGCCATGCCGGTGACTACGACGCGCTTCATCAGCACAGGCCTCCGTTTACGGCCAGCACCTGGCGCGTGATATAGCCGGCCTCGGCCGACATCAGGAAATTCACCGCGCCGGCCACCTCTTCCGGAGTGCCCATGCGCTGCGCGGGGATCATCTTCATCAGCTCTTCCACCGGCACATTCTCATCAAGCATCGCCGTGTCGATCAGGCCGGGCGCCACGCAGTTGACCGTGATCTTGCGCTTGCCCAGCTCGATGGCCAGGGCCTTGGCGGCGCCGATCAAACCGGCCTTGGAGGCGCTGTAGTTGACCTGGCCACGGTTGCCGATCAAGCCGGACACCGACGTGATGCACACGATACGCCCGGCCGCGCGACGTCGGATCATCGGCATCATCACCGGGTGCAGCACGTTGTAGAACCCGTCGAGGTTGGTGCGCATCACCACGTCCCAGTCGTCTTCCGACAGGGCCGGGAATGCACCGTCGCGGGTCAGGCCGGCGTTGAGCACCACGCCGTAGTAGGCGCCGTGCTGTTCCACGTCGGCTTCGAGGATTGCCTTGCACACGGCACGGTCCGCCACATCGAACTGCAGCACCCGCGCCTTGCGGCCCAGGGCTTGGATTTCGACTTGCACTGCGTCGGCTTCGGCGCGGCCACTGCGGCAATGCAGCACGATGTCATGGCCGGCCTGGGCCAGGCGCAAGGCGATGGCGCGGCCGATGCCACGGCTGGAGCCGGTGACCAGTACGGATTCAGTCATGGCGTTACGTCCTTCGATTCATCTAAATAGTTGGCCGCCTGGGGCGGTCGGAATACGTTCAAGCGGGCGCTAGCCAAAATGCCATCACCGGTCAGGTGGCATTCGAACACACCCATGCCATTGTCGTCTTCCAGGGAACGCAGGCCGTGGATGGTCAGCTCGGCGCCGGCTGGGAAGTGTTCCACATTGCATTCGTACTTGCGTGTGCCCAACAGGAAACCCAGTTCCACGGCTTCGCCTTTCTGGCGCGCACGGCAGCCGGCGTAGGCCGCGACACTTTGCGCCATCAGCTCGATACCGACCCACGCCGGCAGGCTGCCGTCGTCGTGGCTGAACAGGCCACCGGGCTTGACGGTGACGCGGGTGTGAACCTGCTCTTCATCGAACGACAACACTTGGTCGATCAGGATCATGTCGCCCGCGTGGGGCAGCAGTTCAGCGAGTGGCCAATCGATCATGGGGCCTCTGCGATTATCAGGCTGACGTTGTTGCCGCCGAAGGCAAACGAATTGCTCATCAGGCAGCGTTTTTTCAAGGTGTCACCGGCTTGCGCCCAGTGCAGGGCCGGCAGCGCCGGGTCGGCCTGGCCGTCCCAGACATGGGGCGGCACCACGCCGTGGGCCAGGCTCAACCAGCAGAACGCGGCCTCCAGTGCACCGGCGGCGCCCAGGGTGTGGCCGCTCATGGGCTTGGTCGACGAACAGGCCACGCCTTGGGGGAACAGTTGGGCAACCGCCAGGCTTTCCATGGCGTCATTGTGTTGGGTCGCCGTGCCGTGCAGGTTCAGGTAACCGATCTGCTCGGGCGCAAGTTTGGCGCTGGCCAGCGCCTTGCGCATCGCTTGCAGCGCGCCCTTGCCGGTGGGTTCCGGCGCGGAGATATGGTGCGCGTCGCAGCTGGCGCCACTGCCCAGCAGCGCGATGGGCGCGGTCTCGCGGCTCATCAGGAACAGCACTGCGGCTTCGCCGATGTTGATGCCGTTGCGGTTCACCGAGAACGGGTTGCAACGCTGGCTCGACACGGCTTCCAGCGAGGTGAAGCCGTTGAGGGTCAGCTTGCACAGGCTGTCGACGCCGCCGCAGATCACCGCATCGCACACCCCCAGGTCCAGCAGGCGCTGGGCACTCATCAGTGCGCGCGCGCTGGAGGTGCAGGCGGTGGAAATCACATACGCCGGGCCGCTCACTTGCAGCCAGTCGGCGAGGAAGTTGGCCGGTGCGCTGAGTTCCTGTTGCTGGTAGTCGTAATCACCGGGGAACTGGTTGTCGCGCAGGTAATGCGCAATACCACGGCTCGCCTCGTCAATGCCCGACGTACTGGTGCCGAGCACAATGCCGACCCGCGAGGCGCCATACGTTTCAATGGCCTGACGGATCTGTGCCTCAATCTGCAGCGCCGCTTCCAGCAACAGCTGGTTATTGCGGCTGCTTTGCTGGTTCAGCTCCGTTGGGATGGTCGCCAATTCACCGGGCACGCCGGCCACCGGCAGCACACGCTCCGGTACCCAGCCGCTTTCGGCGCGCATGCCGGAACAGTCGCCGGCAAACAGGCTGCGACTGACTTCGTCCTGGCCACGGCCGAGGGCACAGATTACGCCGAGGGCGTTGAGGTAGGCGGTCATCGTGCGGCCCCCAGCGGGCTGACGCGGTAGCTCAACGGTTGCCCGCTCATGTTCACACTGAAGACCTCAGACGACTGGTACACGATCTGCCAGTGGCCGGGCAGCGTGCGGGTAAGGTCCATGGCCTGCGCGGTGGGATACAGCTTTCGCACATCGTCCGCCGACGTCAGGGCGAATAACAGGGCGGCGAACAACTCCCGCGCCTGGGGGTTGGGCGGCAGCAAGCCGTCGGCCTGCCACTGGCCATCGACCAGCTTCTGCCGGGCTTGGGGAATGCCCAGCGGGTCCATCATCGACCAGCGAATCGCACCGCCTTCTCGCTGGATCACCAGCAGCCAGTCCTGGCTTTGACCGTCTGCCTGGCGCTGAACATGCAGTTGCATGGGCAGCGTCAGGGTCGGGATTTTCTCGGGCAGCGGTGGCTGGCTGGCGCAAGCGCTCAGCAGCAACAGGCAGCCGATCAGCAGCAGACGCATCATAGTGCCGGGCCCGCCAAGGGTTTGCGTGCCACGCAGTTCACCAGGGTTTCCTCACGCTGCCCCACCGGCGGCGGGTTGCGCAGGCCCCAGCGCTCCAGCAGGCCAAAGTCGCTGGAGCGACTCCACCACAGGTACGGGTAGGAGACGTTCTGCGGGCCAAATTCGAAGCCCTGATCGCTCAGCATCTCCAGGTATTCCTCGGCGCTTTTCTGCACGTGCATGGGGTGGCGGAACAGCCAGCGAATCACCCAGGTGTCGATGTACGCTTCGGTGGATTCGGCAAACAGCAGATAACCGCCCGGCTTGAGCACGCGGTAAAACTCCTTCAGCGCGCGATGCTGCTCCACCAGGTGGTGGAAGGTCTGGTGGCAGAACAGGATGTCGACGCTTGCGTCCGGCACCTCGAGGGTGGCGCAGTCGCTGCCGATCAGCTCCACATCCAGGCCCTGGCGCGCAGCTTCGGCCTTGCTCAATGCCAGGCTGTGAGGGTCGGCGTCCAGGCCGATCAAGCGGGCAGGGGCGAACACCTGCTGCAACAGCTTGAAGGATTTGCCCTGGCCGCAGCCGGCATCCAGCAGCACTGGCGCCACCGGCAGCGGCTCGCTGAACAGGCTGCGCAGGTCGTTGATCGCTACGCGCAGTACATGGTGCTGCCAGGTGTGGCTGCGCAGAAACCAGAAACCGAACTTGGTTTCCTCGACGTAGTTTTTACTGAGGTATTGAGTGCTCACGCGGCATCCCCTGCACAAATCTGCGACAACATCCGTAGCCGTCGCTTGGGCTCACTGACAAACGGGTTGCGCTCGTCCCACGCATAGCCGGCGAGGATCGAGCTGATCATCCGGCGAATCTCCGGCGAACTGCCAGGATGGAAGATTACATCCTGGAAGGTGCCGGCATACCAGCCTTCGACGTAGCAACGGAAGGTGTCGACACCGCGCTTCAACGGCTCGGCAAACTCGGTTTGCCAGTCCACCGTCTCGCCGTTCAATTGGCGATGCAACAGGCCTGCGGCCATGCTCGCCGAACGCATGGCGATGGTCACGCCGGAAGAGAATACCGGGTCGAGGAATTCCGCCGCGTTGCCCAGCAGCGCAAAGCCTGGGCCGTGCAGGCTTTTGACGTTGGCCGCGTAACCGCCGATGGTGCGCGCCGGGGTGTCCCACACCGCGTTTTTCAGCACGCTGGACAGGCTTGGGGTTTCGTCGATAAAGCCGCGCAGGCACGCATCGAGGTCACCGTCGCGGCCGTCGAAATGTTCCTTGGCCGCGACCACCCCCACCGAGCAGCGACCGTTGCTGAACGGGATGGTCCAGAACCAGATATCGCGCTGCGTCGGGTGCGTGGTGACGAGGATCTTGGTGCGGTCAAAGCCCGGGTGTTCGATGCGGTCTTCGACGTGAGTGAACACCGCCTGGCGCACCGGGAAATCCGACGGTACATCCAGGTCCAGCAGGCGCGGCAGCACGCGGCCGTAACCGCTGGCATCCAACACGAACGTGGCCTTGAGGTGGTACTCGCTGCCGTTCTCGCGGCGCACGTGCAGGTAGCGGCAATCGCCTTTGAAGTCCACGCCGACGAGGGTTTCGCCGTAGCGGATCTCCACCCCTTGCAGCGCGGCCTGGTCAGCCAGCAACTTGTCGAAGTCACCGCGCTGCACCTGGAAGGTGGTGGGCTTGCCGTTGCTGAAGGTATCGCTGAAATCAAACGCACTGTAGCGCTCGCCCCAGGCGAACGCGGCGCCGGTTTTCAGCTGGAACCCCGCGGCCTGCACCGCGTCGAGCATACCGGCTTCTTCGATGAAGTCGATGCAGTGGGACAACAGGCTTTCGCCGATGGAAAAACGTGGAAAATGCTGGCGCTCGATGACCAGTACGTCATGCCCTTTGCGCTTGAGCAGAGCTGCCGCGATGGCGCCGGACGGCCCGGCACCGATCACCACGACCTGGCGACGTTCCATTTCAACTGTGGGCACGAGGGCTCCTTGCCGCGTTGGCGATAATCGGGTTCATGAGGCGTGCTTCTGATGGCCGGCCCAGGGCGCCAGCATAAAGCTGAAAGCCAGGCCCAGGCTGACCGACAGGCCGAAATTGCTCACCGCTGGCGTACTTGAGACCGCCAGCAGGCCGAACGACAGCCAGGTGGTCAGCGCGGCCAGCAGCGTCCCCAGCAGGCTGACCGCTGCGCCGCCGATCTGCTCGCGCATCAGGATCGCGTAATCCACGCTGATGGCGGTGACCAGCAGCAGGCCGAACAGGCTGAACAGTGTGAGCGGTTGGCCCAGCCAGCCGAGGCTGGCCAGGCTGCACAGTGCGGCCAGCAAGGGCAGTGCGACGATGCGCAAGGCACCGCCGAAACCGAAGGGCAGGATCAGCAGCAACACGATCAGTACGCACGACATCAACTTCAATTCGGCGGCGCTGATCTGCGTGTCGGCGAATACCCGGTTCAAATCACCGAGGCGATCCACCAATTGCACTCCCGGCAAGTCCACTGCCTGCACCCGTAGCAAGGCGGGGTTGTTCAAGCCTTGCAGGCTGACCATGGCGGCCACGCCGCCGTCCACCTGGCCCAGCCACAGTGTGCGCCAGGGCTCGGCGAGCGGGCCTGCCAGCGCGGCGTCGATGTCTTGGGTGGGCAGCGCTTGCAGGTGCGCGACTTCGGCTTGCAAGGCCGCAGCAGGAACGCCCAGGTCGAGCAGCGGTTGCCAGTGTTGTGGCAATGCGTTCAGCGCATCCCGCAGTTGCTGTTGCTCGGCGGGCAGGCTGACCAGTTGATTCAGCGCCAGGTAGCCCTGGAGCTTGTCCATGTTCACCAACTGATCCAGGCGCTGGCCCAGTGCGGCCTGACGCTCCAGCAACTGCTGCTGGTTGTCGGCCCGCACCAGGAAAAACTGGCTGGTGGGTTGGAATCCGGTGATACGCGCCACGGCCTGCGCTTCTTGCAGCAACTGCGGCGGGGCACCGATCCACTGGCGGATATCGTTCTTGGTGTTCAAGTGCCACAAGCCACCGGCGCAAAACAGCAGCACCAGCACCAGCAACACCGAACTTGGCACGCGCTTGAGCAACGAGGTGCGCATCCGCCACAGGCATTCGGCGATACGCAGCGGCCATTGCGCCGGGCGCAGTTCCACGCCCTTGAGCAGGGCCGGCAACAGGCACACCGCCGACAAGTACGCGCCCACCAGGCCGGCAGCGGAGAACACTGCGATCTGGGTCAGCGCCGGGAACGGCGTCCAGGCCAGCGCCAGGTAGCCGATGCAACTGGTGGCCAGGCTCAGGCTCAGCCCCGGCAGCGTGATGCGCAGCGCCGGCCAACTGCGCCACGGCTGCAGGCTCCAGCTCTTGGACAGGTAATGCAGCGGGTAATCCACCGCCACGCCAATCAGGCTCGAGCCCAGCACCAAGGTCATCACATGCATGTGGCCAAACAGCGCCACACAGGCCACCGCGCCAAACAGCATGCCCACCAGCACCGGCACAAACGCCAGCAGCACACGCCAGCGACGAAACGCCAACAACAGCAATAACAGAATGCCCACGGTGGCGCCGCCGCCGACCCAGGTGATTTCCCGCGTGGCCTGCTGTTGGCCATTGGCGGCATACAACAGGCCGCTGGCAGCGAGCAGTTGCGCACCTTGCCCGCTGGCCTGTTCACGGCTGGCCTTGAGCAAATCTGCCACTTGCAGCGGCAGCTTCATATCGAAAGCATTGCCGGTGGTGCGCGCGCGTAGCAGCACCCAGTTTTTACCGTCGGCATCGGCAATCAGGGCACCGCTGCCAATGTCCAGTTGCACTGAACCGTGCTGCGGCTGGCTGTTCTGGATGCGCCCGGTCAAACCCAGCCAGTCGTCCTGGCTCGGCACCAGGCTGAACCCGGTGAAGGGGTCGAACAGCGCTTGCACGCGCTGCTGGATAAACGTGTCGGGGTGGTCGATCAGTTGTTCGCGGTCCTTGGCCGAGAGCATCGCCAGGCGCCCGCGCAGCAATTGCTCGCGCAGCGCCGGCAGGTCGGCTTGCAGGTTCCACTGCACTTTTTCAAACAGCCCGCTGGCCTGCCAGCGCTCGCCTAACTGCTGCGCCACGGCCACCGCTTGTTGGCGGTCGGCGTGCCCGACCAGCACCAGCATCTCGCGGTTCAGGGGTTCCTGCATGCGCTGTTCGGCTTGCTGTTCCAAGGCGTCCGGCGTGTTGCCCGGCACCAGTTCCATCAAGTTGGCCGACAACGGCGCGCCATGGCGCCACTGCCAGCCGGCCAGGGCCAGCACGGCCACCAGCAGGATCAGGAACAGGCGCGGTAGCAGACGCTCACTGGGCAAAGTCGTGTTTCTCCGCATCGCTCAGGGGCTGGTCGGCACGGCTGTCCTGCATGCGCAGCACGGTGCTGTCGCCCTGGGTTTCCAGCAGCTCGATCTTCTGCACCAGCTCGCCGCCGTCGATATTGATCTGGGTGAAGACCTGTTTTAACAGCAACGAGCGTGGGATCAGCGTGAGCTTCCACCCGTTGGCTTCGCCTTGCAGCTGCAACTCGAAATCACGCTGCAAACCACTGCTGTCGCCTTGGAGCACGGCGAGGAAAAGGCGATTCTGCTCGGCGCCGGCGCTCTTGTTTGGCAGCAACTGCCAGCCATTGGCGTCACGGCGGGCAATGCCTTGGGCGCTGATGCGGTAGTCCTGTTGCAGCGGGGTCTTGAGCAGCCAGAGCAGGCCGTGGTCCTTGGCCAGCACGAAGGTGCCTTTGCTGACCAGGGGCTGGGGCAGGGCACGCAGGTGTTTTTCCTGGGTGAAGGCACCGTGGATCACGGAGGGTTTGGCGAGTTGATCGCTGAGTTGCTGCAGGTCAAAAGCGTGGGCCGTGCCTGCAACGCTGAGCAGCAGAATAAACGCGATCCATGTGGGAGCGGGCTTGCTCGCGAATGACCTGAGAGCGCTGCGGCGTGTCAGGTACACAGTGATATCGTTGACGATCTTCGCGAGCAAGTCGAATCGTCGCACCGCCGCTCCCACAGTGGTCAGCATTTCAAGGCCCTTTCTACGGCGTCGGTGAAAACTCTGGGGGAGACCAGCTGCATCTCTCGACTGGCGACCTCAACCGCGACCTGCACCGTGCTGGCACGGGTCAAGCGCTCGCCACTGGCCAGGTCGGTGATCAGGTAATTGACCTTCAAGCGGTTCTCCCATTCCACCAGGCTGGCGCGCACGTTGATCGTCTGGCCGAACACGGCGCCGCGCACGTAGCGCAGCTGCATGTCGATCACCGGCCACGCATAGCCGGATTCCAGCATCGCCGTGTAGTTATGGCCGAGCTTGTCCAGCAACGCACAGCGCGCCACTTCCAGGTACTTCACGTAGTGCCCGTGCCAGACGACGTTCATGGTGTCGACGTCGAAAAAAGGCACGAGGATTTCAGTGTCGCAGTGCAGCACGCCCTGGCTACGCATGCAGCCTCCAGTGTTGTTCGGCAATGCGTTGCAGGCACAGACGCAGTTCGCCTTCCAGGGCGCGGTCTTCGATCACCGGCGGGAAGTCTTTGGCAAGCTCTTCATGCATGGCGGCCAGGGCCGGAGGCAATGGGCGAGCGTCGTCGGCCTGGGCGCGCAGCCACACCCCTTGGTTGGCGGCGAGCAGGGTGGCGGCCGCGACTTGTTCGGTCAGCTCCAGCACACGGATCGCATCGCGGGCGGCGATGGTGCCCATGCTCACTTTGTCCTGGTTATGGCATTCGGTGGAGCGCGAGAACACGCTGGCCGGCATGGTGTTTTTCAGGGCTTCGGCGGTCCAGGCGCTGGTGCCGATCTGCACGGCCTTGAAGCCGTGGTTGATCATCGCGCGGTCGGCCGGCGCGCCGGACAGGTTGCTCGGCAGGCCGTGGTTGTAACGCACGTCCACCAGCAGCGCGAGCTGGCGGTCGAGCAGGTCGGCCACGTTGGCCACCAGGGTCTTGAGGCTGTCCATGGCGAAGGCGATGTGGCCGCCGTAGAAGTGACCGCCGTGCAGCACGCGTTCTTCTTCGGCATCGATGATCGGGTTGTCGTTGGCGCTGTTCAGTTCGGTTTCGATGAACGAACGCAGCCAGCCCAGGCTGTCGGCCAGCACACCCAGCACGTGCGGTGCGCAACGCAACGAGTAGCGGTCTTGCAGGCGATGCAGCGGCGCGGTCGGCGCGTCGATGGCCAAGTCCTTGCGCAGCCAGGCAGCCACTTGCATCTGCCCCGGGTGCGGCTTGGCGGCGAACAGGCGTTCATCGAAGTGTTCCGGGTTGCCTTGCAGCGCCACCACGTTCAACGCGGTGATGCGCGTGGCCAGTTGCAGCAGATAGTCGGCACGGGCAAACGCCAGGCAGGCCAGGCCGGTCATCACCGCGGTGCCGTTCATCAACGCCAGGGCTTCCTTGGGACGCAACACCAGCGGGTTCCAACCCAGTTCGCGGTGCACGTCGGCCGCCTGGCGGCGTTCGCCACGGAACATCACTTCGCGCTCGCCGGACAAGGTCGCGGCCACGTAGGACAGCGGCGTCAGGTCACCGCTGGCGCCCACCGAGCCTTCTTCCGGGATCAGCGGCAGCACGTCGTGTTCGAGGAACGCGTGCAGGCGCTCCAGCAGCTCCACGCGCACCCCGGACACGCCGTGGCACAGTGACTGCAGCCGCGCTGCCAGCACCGCGCGGGTGGCTTGGGCGTCGAGCAACTTGCCCAGGCCGCAACCGTGGAAGGTGTACAGGTGACGCGGCAGCGCTTCGACGTGCTGCAACGGCACGGCCACCACGCAGGAGTCGCCGTAGCCGGTGGTCACGCCGTAAATCACGCCTTCCTTGTCCAGCAGCGAGTCGAGGAACTGCGCGCCCTTGGCGATGCGCTGGCGATACGCCGCGTCGCCCTGCAATCGGGTAGGCGCCTGACGGTTGGCCAGGGCCAGCACGTCTTCAATGCGCAGGGGGCGTTCGCCAAAGGTTACCGGCTCAAGATGCGTCGTCATCGGTCTTCCAGAAAGGGTAAAAGTTGAACCATTGTTGGGGCGCTTCCAGGCAAAACTGGCCCAGGCGGGCGGCGTAGCGCTCGGTCCACTGAGCGATGACCTGCTCGCGGGTGGTGCGCTTCCATTCGATCAATTCGGCGAAAGGCTCAATGCTCAGGCGATAGCGGCCATTGTGTTTCAGGCACATCAGCAGGTTCACCGGGCATTTGAGCAACCCGGCCAGCAACCACGGGCCTTGCGGGAAGGCGGCGCTGTGCCCGAGGAAATCCACGTGTACCGTGCGTCCGCCATGCAGCGGCACGCGGTCACCCGCGATGGCCAGCCACTCGCCTTCGTCCAGGCGCTGGCTGAGCAGCAGCATGGTGGCCGGGTCCAGCTCGCTGACCTGGATCAGGCGCAGATGGGTGGCTCCGGCTTCGCCCAGCAAGCGGTTGAATTGTTCGGCGTGCTTGGTGTGCACCAGCACGTTCATGGTGACCTGCTCGCCCAGCTCGGCGAGGGCGCGGCACACTTCGAGGTTGCCCAAGTGGGCGCCCACCAGCATCTGCCCGCGCTCACCGCGCAGTTGGTTGCGCAATTGCGCCGGGTCGTTGATTTCGATCTGTTCGATGCGCAGCTTGCCGTTCCACACGTCGAGCTTGTCGAGTAAGGAATCGGCGAAGGCCATGAACTGGCCAAAGACGCTTGTGTGGGTGGGGCGCAGCGCGTCTTGCCCGCTCCAGTCGGCCAGACGCTGCTGGTATTGCCAGGCGCTCTGGCGTGCGGTGCGACCGAACACGAAGAAGTACAACACGATGCCGTAGAGCACCGGGCTCAGCAGGCGACGGCCCAGCACTTTGGCGGCGATGGCCGTGAGTTTCATCAACAGGAAACTGCCGCGCTCCTCGCGGTCGGCCCAGTGCTTGGTGCTGTCGCTCATGCTTGCCACCGTCGCCACAGGATCATCGGCGCACGCACCAGCATGCCGAAGAACAGCCGGGTGTGCATGGCCGAGATGCGCACGTTGTCGCGGAACAAGCGAAAGTGCGACAAACCGTCGGCGGGGTAATGCACCCGGGTCGGCAGCCAGCGCATCGGCTGGTTGCGCCAGGCCAGGCGCACCAGGATGTCCGAGTCGAAATCCATGCGCGTGCCGATGCACGCCGAGTCCATCAACGCCAGCACCGGTGCCAGCGGGTACACGCGAAAGCCACACATCGAATCGCGGATCTGCAGCGATAGGGTGTTGATCCACACCCACACGTGGGTCAGGTAGCGCGCATACAGGCGGCCCTTGGGCACGCTGTCGTCGTATTCGGGGTAGCCGCAGATGATCGCATCGGGGTGACGGCGTGAGGTGTCGAGGAAAGTTTCGACTTCGCGCAGGTCGTGCTGGCCGTCGGCGTCCACTTGCAAGGCGTGGCTGTAGCCCAGGCGCGCGGCTTCGCGGAAGCCGGCCATGACGGCGCCGCCTTTGCCCTGATTGCTGGGCAGCGTCAGCAGGGTGACGTTATCCAGGGTGGCCAACTGTGCCAATACCGCTGCGCAGGCCGGGCTGCTGCCGTCATCGACCAACAGGCACGGCAGCCCACTGCCCAACAGGCTGTGGACCACGGCCGGCACGGCGGCTTCGTGGTTGTAGACCGGGATCAGGGCGCAGGGGTTATGCAAGCCCGCTCGCCACAAAGGCCTATTCACTTGGTGTCTCCAGCACGATGCGCCCGCTGGAGCAGGCCGCGACGCCATTGCGATAGGCAAAGTACAACTTGCCGCGTTCCTGGTCGAAGCGCAGGTGCAGTTCGATCGCATCGCCCGGGCGCACCAGTTGCTGGAACTTGAGCACTTCCATCCCGGCGAAGGTTGCAGGCAAGTCGAGCAATTGCTGGCCCAGATTGAACGCCCATTCCACCTGCACCACGCCCGGCAATACTGGGGTGACCGGGAAATGGCCGCTGAAATAGGCCAGGTCCGGCGGGACGCTGAGTTGCAAGGTCCATTCGCCATCGGATTCCACCTGCTCCAGCACTTCCGGGGCTTTCAGGCGGGGTGCCAGCAACAGCGCCTCGACCTGCGCCTGGGGCAGTTTGCCTTGGCTGTTCAGCGGCAGTTGGCGCAGCAAACGCCAGCGACGGGGCAAGGCCAGCGCCTCGCAATGCTGGCTCAAGTGCTGGCGCAGGGTTTGAGTGAGGGCGCGACGGCCCTGATTGCGCAAGGCGTGCAGGCCGTCGGCGCTGAGTACCACCAGCGCGCCGAGGGAGGCGCGGTTTTCCTGGACCACGCCCAGGCGGGTGTCGGCGACCCATGGGTGGGCTATCAACGCCTGTTCCAGCATGGGCAGGGAGATGCGTTTTTCTTCCAGCTTGACGATGCGGTCCAGGCGCCCGAGCAGCTCGAAACGGCCATCGGAGTGAATGCGCGCAGCATCAGCGGTCTGCTCGACATGGCCGGCGGGCAGGTAAGGGGAGGCGATACGCAGGGCGCCGTCGGCGTCCTGGCTCAGCACCACGTCGGCAAACGGCTGCCAAGGTTGTGCACCTTGGCGCCAGGCGATACCGCCGGTCTCGGAGCTGCCGAGGATTTCCGTCGGCCATTGCTGCAAGCGGTCGTAAAGCTCGCCCGCCGCTTCAACGGGCAAGGCGCCGCCCGACGAAAACACCCGGGATACCTGGCTCAGCGCCGGCCAGTCGAGGTTGTCGCCCATGCGCTTGAGCAACGCAGGGCTGGCGACCCAGGCGAACTGCGCGTGTTCGCGGCTGGCGCGCTGCAAGTCTTCGGGGAAGGCCAGTTGCTTGCGTACAAAGGTGCGGCCGGCGCACAACGGCCACAGCACGCGGAACAGTAAGCCGTAGATGTGCTGCGTGGCGACGCTACCGATGATGCAGGCGCGCTTGAGGTCCGGGCCCCACAGGGTTTCCAGCGCCTCTACTTCGTTGGCCAGTTGGCGCAGGGTCTTGTCGATGCGCTTGGGCTCGCCACTGGAACCGGAGGTGCACAGGCTCAGTTGGCAGGCGTCCAGGTCAAGGGCGGCGGCGCTTAAGGGTGCCTGGTATAGCGCGTCCAGGTCGGCGGCTTCGGTCAGCCAGCCGTCGACCGCCTCGTCCCAACGTTGACGGGTCTGCGGTTGCAGGTCGGCAGGCAGCAGTACGCTGACCCCGGCCCGCCACGCGCCGAGCAGGGCAATCGCCAACTGGCCGGCGTCTTCCAGGTACACGGCCAGGCGTTGGATACCGCGCGCTTGCAGGCCTGCAGCCAGGCTCAGGGCGTGGGCCCAGAGCTGGGCATGATTCATGTCAGGTTCGGTGGTGACCGGACGCTGTTCCAGTGGCTCAAGCAGCAAGTGCTCAAGTTTCAACCCATTCATACGCGGCCTCGAACCCTTTGTCGTACCAGCCATTCCACGGCAAACAACAGCCCCATCAACCCGTAGGCGATCAGGCCGTTGTACAACGTCCACCAGCTCAGCGGCGCCCACAGGGTGAGGGCGGCGGCGAGCAGGCCATTACACAGAAAGAACACACTCCACACCACCGTAACCTGGCGGGTGTACACGATGGCGTGGGGTGGCAGCACCGGGTCGGTCATGCGTGCCAGGCGCTCCACCATCGGCGGGCCGTATTTGAGGCTCAAGCCGAACAGCGACAACATGAACGCGCTGACCAGGCTCGGGTACCAGCGCAGCAGGTGCGGGTTGTCGAACCAGGCCAGTAGCAGGCAGAACACGATGATCGCCACGGCCATCCAGCGGCTGCCGGGGCGGCGTGCGCCGATAAGCGCGCGCAACAGCCACAGGCTGCCCAGCAGCAGGCCGAATTGCCACGGTGCGAAGTGCTCGGTGCCGTAATACACCGCAAAGGGGTACAGCAGGCCCGCCAGCAGCAAGCCCAGGCCGATCAGCCGGCTCATGCGGCAGGCTGGACCAGACGGTACACCGCCTCAACCACGTCGTTCACGGTGCGCACGGCCTTGAATTCTTCGGCGGCGATCTTCTTGCCGGTCTGGCGCTTGATATGGTCGATCAAGTCCACGGCATCAATGCTGTCGATTTCCAGGTCCTGGTACAGGTTGGCGTCAAGGGTGACGCGTTCCGGAGGCAGTTCAAACAGTTCCACCAAGGCATCGCGCAGGGTGTTGAAAATATCGTCACGAGTTTGCATGGTCCGGTCTCAAGCTGCCTGTCTGGCCGTGACGAATGCCGCGAGGCTGGCCACGTTGGTGAAGTGATTGCGAGTGTCCTTGGCGTCGGCATCGATCTTGATGCCGTACTTTTTCTGGATCGCCAGGCCCAACTCCAGGGCGTCTACCGAATCCAGGCCCAGGCCTTCGCCGAACAGGGTCTGCTCGCTGCCGATGTCGTCGGCGCTGATGTCTTCCAGGCCCAGGGCCTCGATGATCAGCGTCTTTATGTCGTGCTCAAGGCGGTGTCTGTCGCTCATCTTCGGCGAGCTCCTTAATAAAATAGTGATGCAGGTAATCGTTGAGCTTGCGTGAAGCCTGGGGCGCGGGGCCCATTGCGGCGAACGCCTGTGGTTCTATATCGGCACCCACCCGCAAACTGAAGTGCACGCGGCATTTTGGGATGCGATACCAGGGTTCGGCCTTGGTCAGCGTCGTGGGGCTGACCTTGATCACCACGGGGGTGATGATTGTCGCACCCCGCAGCGCGATGGCGGCACCGCCACGATGAAAGGCAGGCGCTGCGCCGGGCGTGGTGCGGGTGCCTTCGGGAAAGATGATCAGGGTCTGGCCCGTGAGCAGGGCGTCGGCGGCGGCGTCGAGCATCTCGGCGCTGCCGTCGTTGCTGATATAGCCGGCCTCGCGCACGGGGCCGCGGGTAAAGGGGTTCTGCCACAAACTCTGCTTGACCACGCAGTTGGCCTGGCGCACCAGGCCGATCAGGAACACCACGTCGATCAGCGACGGGTGGTTGGCAATGATCATCTGGCCCGGGCGGCCGAGGTTTTCCGCGCCTTCGACGCTGTAGGTCAACACGCCGGCGCGCTGCATCAGGCGGATGAACAGCCAGAACAG
Source organism: Pseudomonas sp. P7548 (assembly GCF_013386585.1). Taxonomy (GTDB): domain Bacteria; phylum Pseudomonadota; class Gammaproteobacteria; order Pseudomonadales; family Pseudomonadaceae; genus Aquipseudomonas. The sequence continues at coordinate 192,633 of NZ_JACARO010000002.1, forward strand.
CCAACTGATCGTGTGGCGGGCGCGGCTTCGATGTTTTGCAGCGTCCCCCGGCAGGCAACTGAGCAGCGGGAACACCAGCAAACGCAGGCACAGCCCGCCGACGCCGAACAGGAAGAAGCTGGCAGCGGTCGCGAACAGGCGCCAATAGTAGGCGTCCCGTGGTTTCTCGTTCAGGGCTTGCGTTGCCAGTTCCATACACGGTTCTTCCAGGCATGTTGGCAGGCGACCTGTTCGGTGAGCAGGGTGCGCAGCAGGTTCAGGGCGTGGGGCCACTGGGCTTGAGTGGGTTGGACAGTGCCAGTGCCGAGTTCCAGCTGCCACTCGTCGCCCGGTGTGAGCAGCAGGCCGAGGGCGTAGGGGAACGGCACATCGTGGATCCAACTGGCATAGGCCTCGGGCGGCTGTTCTTCGGTGATCACCAGCAAGACGGCCGGGGCGCCGTCGTTGAGCAGGGCGGCGGCCTCCAGCATGCCGTGTTCCAGGCCGTCGCCTGCGGCGGCGAGGGCGGTCATTTCGCTGGTTTCGTTGCGCAGGATCGACCAGAGGCCGATCACCGCGTTATGCACCGAGAGGCTGAACTGGGTCGGCGACAGCGGCTGGTCGTTGGCCAGGTCCGTGAGGATGTCGAGGGTGCGTGGGGTTTCGCCGTGGCGGGAAATGAACACCAGCGGCAGGTTCAGCAGGCCGTCGGCCAGTGGCCAGCCCACGCTGAACGCCATGCGGGCCAGGCGGCTCAGGCGGCGGCGCTGCATAGCTGGCAGGAACGACACGTCGGGGCAGGCTTGGCTGTCTTGCAGCAACACCGGGTTCCGGCACCAGGCGTGCCAGTCGTCCGCGCTTTCGAGCCCAGGGGCCCAGGCGCGCCATTGGGCGATGTTGAAAGTGATCACTGAGACGTTATCCCGCCCCTGCGGGCTTCCATGTGCGGCTTTTGGCCCCGAATACCGGGACAGGGAGCAATAGCCGAATGGCGCGCATTATCCCGGTGCCGTGGGGTTCTAGCAAACTTTGGTAAAGAATTGTTCACGGCTGATTACAATTTGGAGGGAAAGATTTACAGATTGTCCTCTACCAAGGGCCTGGCTGGATTGTCGGACCGTTCCTTTTAACGTGTCGGCGACGTATGACAGAGCGCGTGCACGGGGCTGCTGATGCAGCAATGCATGGATGAACGAGGTAGCTATCAGGCGCTTTTGCCCTCTACACTCGGACATTCATTGATACACGGAGGTTTTTCCATGCGGCGTGTGGTGTTCAATCAGAAAGGTGGCGTTGGAAAGTCCAGCATTGCCTGCAACCTGGCGGCTGTCAGTGCCAGCGAAGGTTATCGAACCCTATTGGTGGACCTCGATGCACAAGCCAACTCAACCCAGTACCTCACTGGCTTGACTGGCGACGATATCCCCATGGGGATCGCGGATTTTTTCAAGCAAACCCTGTCTTCCGGGCCGTTTTCCAAGAAGAACAAGGTTGATATCTACGAAACCCCGTTCGACAACCTGCACGTCATCACTGCGACCCCGGAGTTGGCAGACCTGCAGCCCAAGCTCGAGGCCAAGCACAAGATCAACAAGCTGCGAAAGCTGCTGGATGATCTGAGTGAGGATTACGATCGGATTTACCTGGATACACCGCCAGCGTTGAATTTTTATGCGGTATCGGCGCTGATTGCCGCTGATCGCGTGCTGATCCCTTTCGATTGCGACAGCTTTTCGCGTCAGGCCCTCTATGGCCTACTGGCGGAAATCGAAGAATTGAAGGAAGACCACAACGAAGGCCTCGAAGTGGAAGGCATTGTGGTCAACCAGTTCCAGGCCCGGGCGAGCCTGCCACAGCAGATGCTTGATGAGTTGATTGCAGAAGGTTTGCCGGTATTGCCGGTGTACCTGGCCAGCTCCGTGCGCATGCGCGAGTCACACCAGGAAAGCAAGCCGCTGATCCACCTGGACCCACGGCACAAGCTTACGCAGCAGTTTGTGGAGTTGCATAACCTGCTGGAAAACGCCTGATCTCAAGGGCAACCCATTCCCCTGTAGGAGCCGGCTTGCCGGCGATGACGGCCTCAAAAACGCTATCGCCGGCAAGCCGGCTCCTACAGTTGATCGCGTTTAAACGCCTTGGCTACGCAGCCAGCTCATCAGTTGTGGCAACGGAAATGCCCCGCTCTGGCGAGCCACTTCGCGGCCGTTCTTGAACAGAATCAAACTAGGGATCGAGCGAATCCCCAACTGCGCCGAAAGCTGCTGATTGGCCTCGCTGTCGAGCTTGGCCAACCGGCACTTGCCCTCCAACTGGCCAGCGGCCTGCTCAAACACCGGCGCGAACGATTTACACGGCCCACACCAATCAGCCCACACATCCACCAGCAGCGGCAAATCGCCCTTGATCTGGCTGGCGTAGTCGCCTTGTTTCAGTTCAAACGGCTTGTTCAGTAACACCGGCTGCTTGCAGCGTCCGCACTTGGGCGCGTCACCCAGGCGTTCGCCGGGGATGCGGTTGAGGCCGTTGCAATGGGGGCAGGGGATGACAAGAGGTTCGGACATGGTGAGGCTCCTGAAAATGGCCAATAGGCTCTATCTGGAGCCAGCGCCTGTATTTATCAAGCTGTAGTGAGCGGGCTTGCCCCGCGCTGGGCTGCGTAGCGGCCCCAATAAGGACGCCGCCGTGTTTCAGAAGGACCGAGGTGCCTGAGTTTGGGGCGGCTTCGCCACCCAGCGCGGGGCAAGCCCGCTCACTACAGGGTTAGGAGGAGCAGCTGATTTCCAGGTGCTTGCCCCAATCCGGCGGCCGCTGTGCGTACTGCTCCATCCCCGGTTGCTCCTCAAACGGTTTGCTCAACACTTCATGCAGCCGCCGCACCTCGCTGTAATCCCCGGACTCGGCAGCCGCGATAGCGTTCTGCGCCAGGTAGTTGCGCAAGATATATAGCGGGTTCACCGCCTGCATCCGTGTACGGCGCTGTTTCTCGCTGTAATCCCCGTCCCGTGCAACGCGAGCCTTGTACTGCTCGGCCCAGGCGTCAAACCCGGCCAGGTCGACAAAGTCATCGCGCAGCCGTGCCACGGCCAACGCCGCCGACTCATCCCCCAGGCGGCGGAAGAACAGGGTGTAATCCACGCCGCTGTTCTGCATCAGCTTCAATAACCGCTCCACCAACTGCTGGTCATCCTCTTCGGCGGTGGTCAGCCCCAGGCGACGGCGCATCAGGTCCAGGTAGTTCGCCTGGTACAGCGGCAGGTACAGCCCCAGCGCTTCTTTCAGGGCGTCGACGCTGATGAATGGCGTCAACGCCTGAGCGAGCGCACTGAGGTTCCACTGCCCGATTGGCACTTGATTGCTGAAGGAATAGCGCCCTTCGTGGTCCGAATGGTTGCAGACGAAGTGCGCGTCAAAGTCATCCAGAAACGCAAACGGCCCGAAGTCGAAGGTGATGCCCAGGATCGACATGTTGTCGGTGTTCATCACGCCGTGGCAGAAACCGTACGCCTGCCACTTGGCAATCAGCTCGGCATTGCGCTCGACGATTTCGCGGAACATCGCCAGGTACGGCTCGGGCTGTTCGCGGCACTCGGGGTAGTGCAGGTTCAATACGTGCTCGGCCAGAAGCGCCTGCTGTTCGGGTTTCTTGGTGTAGTAGAAATACTCGAAGTGCCCGAAGCGGACATGGCTGGGCGCCATGCGCAGCACCATCGCGCCGCGTTCCTGTTTCTCGCGCCATACCGGGGTGTCGGAGCCGATCACGCACAACGCCCGGCTGCTGGGGATGCCCAGTGCATGCAGTGCTTCGGAGGCGAGGAACTCGCGGATCGAGGAGCGCAACACGGCGCGGCCATCGCCCATACGCGAGTAAGGCGTCATGCCGGCGCCCTTGAGGTGCAAGTCCCAGTGCTCGCCGGCCGCGTTGTATACCTCGCCCAGCAACAACCCACGGCCATCGCCCAGTTGCGGGGTGTAGCCGCCGAACTGATGCCCGGAATAGACCATCGCCCGCGGTTCCGCCTCGGCCCAGAGCTTGTGGCCACCAAACAGTTCGGCAAATACCGGTGTTTCGGCAACAGCCGGGTCAAGGTCGAGCAGGGCCATGGCGGCCTCACTCGCCACGACCAGGCGCGGGTTGTCGAGGGGTTCAGGCAGTACATGGGTCGAGAACGCGTCGCCCAGGCGTGCGAAGCGGTTGTCGAAGGTCAGTTCGTCGAGGGCTTTCACCGGCCATCTCCAGCAGAATGTCCGAGCATTCTGCTGGGGATAGCGCGGTTAGTCGAGTTTGCTCGGCGGTGGTTCCTGCACGCCGCCGTCGTTGGCGGGCTTGGCCGGGGTGTCGACTTCCACCAGCTTGTATTCCTGGCCGTGGAGGTTCTTGAGGTAGACCTCCATCTGGCGGAACGAAATGTTGATGTGCTCTTTCTTGAACTCACGGTTGATAAAGCGGTTCACTTCGTCGATCACCGGGTTGCGGTCGCCCAGGTCACGTACGTGCATGCGCAGTTCGTGGTCGAGGGTGCTTTCGCCGAAGTTGAGGAAGTACACATGAGGTTCCGGCTCTTTGAGCACACGCGGGTTGTCGCGGGCGGCCTTGAGCAGCAGTTCCTTCACGCGGTCCAGGTCGGAGCCATAGTCCACACCCAGCTTGAGGGTGACGCGGGTGATGGTGTCGGTCAGCGACCAGTTGATCAACTGCCCGGTGATGAAGGTCTTGTTCGGGACAATGATGTCCTTGCGGTCGAAGTCGGTGATGGTGGTGGCGCGGATGCGGATCTTGCTCACGGTGCCGGACAGGTTGCCGATGGTGATGGTGTCGCCGATGCGCACCGGGCGTTCGAACAGGATCATGATGCCGGAGATGAAGTTGGCGAAGATCTCCTGCATGCCGAAGCCCAAGCCCACCGACAGCGCCGCCACCAGCCATTGCAGCTTGTCCCAGCTCACGCCGAGGGTGGACAGGGTGGACACGAAGCCCACGCCGGCAATCACATAGGACAGCAACGTGGTGGTCGCGTAGGCGCTGCCCTGGGCCAGGTCCAGCTTGGACAGCACCAACACTTCCAGCAAGCCTGGCAAGTTGCGCGCCAGGGCAAAGGTGATGCCGACGATGATCGACGCGCCGAGCAAGTCGCCGATGCTGATCGGCACCATGCTGATGTTGGCGCCGGTGCCGCTGGTGTATTCGTAGAGGGTCACGTTGTCCAGGTAGGAGAACACCGTGATCAGGTCTTTCCATACCCAATACAGCGCCGCGATAAAGCCGCCGAGCAAGGCCAGGCGGATCAGGCGCATGGACTGTTCGTTGACCTGCTCGATGTCCAGGGTCGGTTCTTCGATCACCGCTTCACCGTCGCCGGCTTCCTTGGCCGCCTGGCGCTTGGCCAGGGCGCGGGCATAAGCCAGGCGCCGTGCGGCGACGCCCAGGCCACGTACGAAGGTGGCTTCGATCACCAGCCAGAACATCAGCAGGTACAGGGTATTGATCAAGCGGTCGCTGAGCTTGAGCGCGGTGTAGTAGTAGCCGAAGCACACGGCGACGAACAGCGCGATGGGCAGGGCGGTAAACAGCAGGCCCACGGCCTTGCGGAACAACGAGGCTTTTTCGTGGGTCGGGCTGTTTAGCAGCAAGCGACCCAGCAGCCAGGCCATCAGTGCGTAGCAGGTCAGCACCACGCCGATGCCCAGCACGTCGTCGGCCAGTGCAGCCGGTTGGTGCTCGGCGATGGCTACCACGGCCACCAGGGCCAGCACCACCAGGCCGAGCTTGCGCACCCAGCCTTGCAGGAATTCGACCTGGGGTTTTTCCCAACGGAAGTGCAGTTCGGCCACGCCGCCCGGCGCGAGGATGCGGTAGGCGGTGTAGAACACCATCCACGCCTGGGCGATCTGCAGCAGCGCTGCGCCCAGGTTGGCGTTTTGCCCACGGGCGTCGATCTGCAGCGCGTAGCCGCACAGTGCCAGGCCCAGGGCCACCGGCATGGCCAGCAGGATGTTGATCAGGATGGCCTGGGGCGTATGCCACTGGCTGTCGCGCTTGAAGTGGCCGATGTCCTGGTGGACCTTGTTCAGGCGCTGATACAGGTTCTTGCGCCGCCACAACAGTGCACCTATCAACAGCAACAGTGGCAGGAACAGCAGTGGGCGCTGGGTCAGGCCGTCATACAGTTCGCTGACACTGGAGGCCCAGGGCAGGGTGGTGACCTGTTTGCTCAGGTGCGCCGGCACGGTTTCCAGCCACTCGGTGTCCAGTGGCTTGTTGCTGGGGATCCAGAACATCTGCTCATCCAGCGTCGCTCGCAGGGTGGTGGCGGTGCTGAGCAATTGTTTCTGGTTGAGCTGCAAGGTGATGGATTCATTGAGCAGTGCGCTCAGTTCACGGCTCAGGCGCTCCAGCAGGTCGCTGCGGGTGATCGCCAGTTCCAGCAGGGTGCGGCGCAATTGCGGGGTCACGTCATCCGGTGGCTGGTTGGCCAGCAGGTTATCCACATAGGTACTGGGCGAACTGATCAGCTCGCGTTGCTGGTTGACCTCGAACTGGTACAGGCGAATGTTGGCAATGTCGTCCGCCAGGTCGCGGTCCACGGTGAGGCGCGGCAGGGCCTGCTTCTGCTTGTAGAGGATCTTGGACAGCAGCAGGCTGCCCTTGAGCACGTTGATCTGCTCGTCCAGGGCCGAATCGCTCTGGGTCACGGTGTCCAGTTGCTGCTTGGTCTGCAGGTTCTTCTGGGTCAGGTCGTTGAGGCGGTCGGTGCTTTTGAGCAGGTAGTCGGACAGCTTCAGGTTGGCCGCGCTTTCGGTGGCCAACAGGCTGCTGCCCCCGGCCTTTTGCGCCTCGATGGACTGTTGGGTCACGGTCTGTTGGGACTGGGCCAGGCGTTTCTGGTTGATCAGGGTTTGCAGGTCCTGGATCTCTTGTTCCAGGCGCGCGGTTTTTTCCACCACCAGGTCATGCTGGCTGTTGCCCAGGTCTTGCAGTTGGCTGTTGCCGGCCAGTTCCTGGCGGCGCAGTGGGATTAGCGCGTTGAGCGCGGCGAGTTCGGCGTTGAGCTGGTTGCGCTGGTCGCCGCTGAGGGTTTTGCCGTTGTCCTTGCCGACCTTGAGGATCGAGTTGATCTGCAGGATGCGGGTCTGGCTGCTGCTGATTTCGGTCTGGGCGCGTTCCGGGCGGGTCTGCGCGGCGATGGTCAGGCTGTTGGCGTCGGCCAGGTCTTTTTGCAGGTCGCCTTGCTGGGTGGTGCGCTGCACCAGCAATTGTTCGAGCTGTGGCACCGGCAGGGTGGCATAGCGCTGGGCGACGGGAATGACTTTGGTGGCCTTGAGCCTTACCAACTCCCGCTGGTTCTCGGTGGTCTGGCGCGGCGCATCTTCCAGCTGGCGCTTGAGGTCGACCAGGCGCTGCTCGTAATCCTGCTTGTTGCCCAGGTACGTCAGGGTCTGCTGCAGGATGGTCTGCAGCGCCTTCATGTCGGCGTCGGGCAGCTTGCGGTCGGGCAGCTTGTCCAGGGTTTGCTGGATAGCGTCGGCGCTGGGCGGGTCGGCCGCGTGAACGGTGCCGACACAAAGGGTCAGGCCCAGCAGGGCAGTGGCGAGAAACGTGCGCAGGGTTGGCATAGAGACCGGTCGAGCAAAATGAAGAAAAGGGAGCGAATTGTCGCTCCGCAGTTTAGAGGAAGAGTCCGGGGCCCGGGCGACTTCCTTCGGGGAATCTGACGCCGACTTTGCCGATCTTGTTCCCGTCCATGACCGCGACGGTCCAGATGGTGTTGTTCCATTCCACCTGGTCGCCGACGATGGGCGCGCCGCCGACTTTCTGGGTAATGAAACTGCTCAATGGCATGTCCGGGTCGATGCCCTCCAGCTTCAAGCCGTACAAGGCTGAAACCGCGCCCAGCTGGGCGTCGCCTTCGAGTACGAAGTCGCCGAAGAAGCGCAGGTCCAGACCCCGTTGCGGGGCCTGGCTGAACAGTTTGCCCAGGGCCGGCAGGTTGTGTTCGTGGCCGATCACGCAGAGCAAATCGCCGACTTCCAGCACCGTACTACCCGACGGATGGAGCAGTTGCTGGCCACGAAACAGTGCCGCGATCCGAGTGCCTTCGGGCATTTTCAGCTCGCGCAGGGCCGCACCGATGCACCATTTTTCCGCACCCAGGCGGTAGACGAACAGCTCCCACTCGCTGGTGACGTGCACTTCCAGGGCTGCGCGGGAGATCGGCGCCGGGTCTGGCGGTACGGTCACTTTCAGCAGCTTGGCCACCCACGGCAGGCTGGTGCCTTGCACCAGCAGGGAGACCAGCACGATAAAGAACGCCAGGTTGAAGTACAGCTGTGCGTGGGGCAGGCCGGCCATCAGCGGGAACACCGCCAAAATGATCGGGACCGCGCCGCGCAGGCCTACCCAGGCGATAAAGGCTTTTTCGCGACCGTGGAACGCCTTGAACGGCAGCAGGCCGACCATCACCGACAGCGGTCGCGCAAATAGGATCATCCACAGCGCCAGGCCCAGCGCCGGCAGGGCAATCGGCAGCAGGTCATGGGGCGTGACCAGCAGGCCCAGCACCAAAAACATGCCGATCTGTGCCAGCCAGGCCATGCCGTCGAGCATATGCAGAATGCCGTGGCGGCTGCGCACCGGGCGGTTGCCGATCACCAGGCCGCACAGGTACACGGCGAGGAAGCCGCTGCCGTGCAGGGCGTTGGTCAGCGCGAACACCACCAGGCCGCCGGCGATCACCAGGATCGGGTACAGGCCGGTGGCCAGGTTGATGCGGTTGACCATCTGCAGCATCAGCCAGCCGCCGCCCAGGCCGACGATGCCCCCGATGCCGAACTCGCGCACCAGGTGGGTCAGCAGGCTCCAGTGCAGGCCGGTCTGGCCGCTGGCGAGCATGTCGATGAGGGTGACAGTAAGGAACACCGCCATCGGGTCGTTGCTGCCGGACTCGATTTCCAGGCTGGCGGTGACCCGTTCGTTCAGGCCCTTGCCGCCGAGCAACGAGAACACCGCCGCGGCGTCCGTGGAGCCGACGATGGCGCCGATCAGCAGGCCCTGGATGATATTGAGGTTGAACAACCAGGCGGCGGCCATGCCGGTGAGGCCGGTGGTAATCAATACTCCCACCGTGGCCAGCGACAACGCCGGCCAGAGTGCTACGCGGAAACTCGCCACCCGTGTGCGCAGGCCACCGTCGAGCAGGATCACGGCCAGTGCGAGGTTGCCCACCAGGTAGGCGGTCGGGTAGTTGTCGAAGATGATGCCGCCGCCGTCGACGCCGGCGACCATGCCCACGGCCAGGATGATCACCAGAATCGGGATCCCCAGGCGGGACGAAAGAGAACTCACCAGAATGCTCGCACCCACCAGCAACGCGCCGATCAAGAACAGGCTGTTGATGGTCGTCGCATTCAAAGGCAGTACTCCATGAGCAATAAGGACGAGACGCAAACTGACCATGCAGTCTGCGTGCCAGCGATTCTAACCTGTTGAATTGCTGCGCTGTCAAAAAGCTTTTTCTGATTCGTGTAGATCCAATGTGGGAGCGGGCTTACTCGCGAATGCGGTACATCAGCTAGAAATATGCTGACTGAAACACCGTATTCGCGAGCAAGCCCGCTCCCACATTTTTGACCGAGGTGTGTCAGTTAGAGGCGGAAGCGTCCGACCATCCCGTTCAAGTCCACCGCCAGGCGCGACAACTCGCTGCTCGCCGCGCTGGTCTGGCTGGCGCCGGTGGCCGACTGCACCGACAGGTCGCGGATGTTCACCAGGTTGCGGTCCACTTCCCGCGCTACCTGGGCCTGCTCCTCGGCCGCGCTGGCGATGACCAGGTTGCGTTCGTTGATCTCGACAATGGCCGTGTTGATGGTGTCCAGGGACATCCCTGCACCTTTGGCGATGTTCAACGTCGATTCCGCACGCTCGGTGCTGTTGCGCATCGAGTCCACCGCGTGTTCGGTGCCGGCCTGGATGCTGCCGATCATCCGCTCGATTTCGCTGGTGGACTGCTGGGTGCGATGGGCCAGTGCACGGACCTCGTCGGCCACCACGGCAAACCCACGGCCGGCTTCACCGGCGCGGGCCGCTTCAATGGCGGCGTTGAGGGCCAGCAGGTTGGTCTGGTCGGCCAGGCCGCGAATCACATCCAGCACCTTGCCGATATCGCGGGACTCGTTGGCCAGGTCGCCAATCAAGGTCGCGGTGGCTTGCACATCGCCGCTCATGCGCTCGATGGCGCTGACGGTTTCCTGCACCAGGTCGCGACCGTCGCCGGCGGAGGTGGTGGCGTTGCGCGATGCCTCGGAGGTGCTCACTGCGTTGCGTGCGACTTCTTCGACAGCGCTGGTCATCTCGTTGACGGCGGTGGCGGCCTGTTCGATTTCATTGTTCTGCTGGGTCAGGCCCCGGGCGCTTTCGTCGGTGACCGCGTTCAGCTCTTCAGCGGCAGACGCCAGTTGCGTGGCGGAACCTGCGATGCGTTGCAGGGTGTCGCGCAGCTTGTCCTGCATCTTGGCCATGGCGGCGAGCAGGCGGCCGGCCTCATCGTTGCCATCGACCTTGATCGGACGGGTCAGGTTACCTTCGGCGACTTCTTCCGCCGCTTCAAGCGCCTGGGAGATGGGCTGGGTAATGCTACGAGTCAGCAGCCAGGCGAACAGCAGTGTCAGCACGGTGGCAACAATCAGCAGGCCCACGACCAGGTCAAAGGCCATGTTGTACTGGTCTTCGGCTTGCTGGTTGGTGGCGTTGGCCATCTTGTTATTGATGTCCACCAAGCGCGTCAGCACAGCGTTGACCTGCTCGGAGTTGGCCAGCAGTTCGCTGTTGAGCAAGGCGCGCAGTTCTTCAACTTGATTGGCCTGGGACAGGCTCTTCATGCGCGCTTCGATCTGATGGTATTGGCCGAGCAGGCGCACGTATTCATCGTAGGTCGCGCGCTCTTCGCTGCTGTCGATCAGCTTCTCGTAGATGCCCTGGGCAGCACGTATCTGCTGGTTGCGCATATCGAAGGCTTCCAGGGTCTTTTGCTGAACGTCCGGTTCGCGGTTGGTCAGCAAGCGGTACGACAGCACCCGCAGGCGCAGGGTCAGTTGGGTGAACTCGTCGAGGGCGCGAATGCTGGGCACGCTGGTCAGGGTGATGTCTTCGGTGGCGGCGCGGATCTTGCTCATCTGGTTCAGGGCGAAAACACCGAGAAACAACATCAACGCACCAATAAACGCGAAGCCGAGGAAGGCCCTCGGGGCGATATTCATATTACGAAGTGACATGCGGGAATCCTGGGGAGAAGCGCGATCCGTGCGGCCATGAGACGGGGTGTGCATGTCGTATCGGCCATACGACTAAAGTCTTAAGGGGGCGCGCGCTTTTGTCGCATCTGACGAGGGGTTGGGCGGATTCAGGAACCAGATCCGGTAAATGCAGTCACTAAGGCTCGAAAGTACGGCCCGGCCCTTAAAAAACGGGCTGTGCGCCGGGGATAACCCTGGCATCCGAGGTGAATTTTCTTTATCGTCACCGCCCTTTGAAAAAGCCCGAGAAATCAAAATGTTAGAAGCATCCCTCAGCCAATTGGAACAACTGGTCAGCGACCTGGTACAGCAGAATCAGGACCTGCTGGGCAGCAACGAATCCCTCAAGGCCGAACTGGCCCGTGCCAAGGATGAAAACGACAGCCTGCAACTGAACCTGATGGAGCAGGAAGAAAAGCACAGCGCCACCGCCGCGCGCATCCAGGCGCTGGTTGAGCGCGTGAGTGCAGGGCCTGTCAGCGCATGAACGAAGGGATAAAGGTCGTTTCGATTCTCGGAGAGGATTACTCGATCAAGGCGCCAGCCGGGGAAGAACTGACCCTGATGCACGCCGTGACCATGCTCAAGGCCTCCCTGGCCACCACCAAGAAAAAGTACCCGACGCTGATCGGTGACAAATTATTGGTACTGGCCGCGCTGAACCTGTGCGCCGAGCAGATCGAAATGCAACAGGCTCACCAACAGGAACTCGACCGTTACCAAGAGCAAGTCAGCGCCACGGTCGATGTGATTTCCAAGGCGATCGGACAGCCTTAGAACCACTCATCCTGCATCCCCAGGCACGTATCGTCGCGTGCCTCCAGAATCGCCAGTTCATGATGGCAGCCCGGTACTTCCCAGGTCAGGAAGTAGCGGGCGGCCTGGAGCTTGCCTTTATAGAAGGCCACGTCGGCCGCATTGCCCTTGGCCAGCCCTTCTTCGGCGCGGATCGCCTGCTCCAGCCAGCGCCAGCCGATCACCGTGTGCCCGAATACCTTCAAGTACAACGCCGAGTTCGCCAGGCTGCTGTTGACCTTGCCGTGGGCCAGGTCCGTCAGCAGACCGAGGGTGACGCTTTGCAGACGGTTGACCAACTGTTCCAGCGGCTCCCTCAGCGTGGTGAGGCTCGGGTATTCCTGGGCGCGGGCGCCGGTTTCGGCGATCAGCCTGATCAGTTGCTTCAAGCCTGCGCCGCCGTTCTGTGCCAGTTTGCGCCCCAGCAAGTCCAGGGATTGAATGCCGTGGGTGCCTTCATGAATCGTGTTCAGGCGGTTGTCGCGGTAATACTGTTCCACCGGGTATTCGCGGGTGTAGCCATGGCCGCCGAGGATCTGGATCGCCAGCTCGTTGGCCTTGAGGCAAAACTCCGACGGCCAGGATTTGACGATAGGGGTGAGCAGGTCCAGCAGTTCGTGGGCTTGCTTGCGTTCGGCTTCGGTCTCGAGTGTGGTGGTGTCGTCGAACAGGCGCGCGGCGTACAGGCCCAGGTCGAAAGCGCCTTCGACGTAGGCTTTTTGGGTCAGCAGCATGCGTTTGATGTCGGCGTGCTGAATGATCGAGACCGGTGCCGTAGTAGGGTCTTTGCTGTCAGGCAGGCGGCCTTGTGGGCGTTCGCGGGCGTACTCCAGTGAATAGAGGTAGCCGGCGTAGCCGAGCATTACCGCGCCCATGCCCACGCCAATGCGCGCCTCATTCATCATCTGGAACATGCAGCTCAAGCCTTGGTGCGGCTTGCCTACCAAGTAGCCGACGCAGTTGCCGTTATCACCGAAGTTCAGCGCGGTGGACGTGGTGCCGCGCCAGCCCATCTTGTGGAACAGGCCCGCCAGCAACACATCGTTGCGTGCGCCCAGGCTGCCGTCGTCGTTAACCAGGAACTTGGGCACGATAAACAGCGAGATGCCTTTGACCCCGGGCGGCGCATCCGGCAGTTTGGCCAGCACCATGTGCACGATGTTTTCCGACAGCGGGTGGTCGCCACCCGAGATGAAGATCTTGTTGCCCTTGAGACGATAAGTGCCGTCAGCCGCGGGTTCTGCGCGTGTACGAATATCCGACAGTGACGAGCCCGCATGGGGTTCGGTGAGCGCCATGGTGCCGAAGAAACGGCCGTCGATCATCGGTTGCAGGAAGCGTTGTTTCTGATCGTCGGTGCCGAAGCTTTCGATCAGGTTGGCGGCGCCCATGGTCAGGAAGGGGTAGGACGTGGACGCGGCGTTCGCCGACTGGAAATGCGCGAAGCAGGCCTGGGACAACAAGGTTGGCAACTGCATGCCACCGGCTTCGAAACTGCGGGCAGCGTTGAGGAAACCGGCTTCGAGGAAGGCATCCACGGCGGGTTTCACTTCAGGGATGAGGACCGCCTTGCCATCCTCGAAGCGCGGTTCGTTCTCGTCATTTTTGCGGTTATGCGGTGCGAAGTACTTTTCCGCGATGCTGCGCGCCGTGCTGATGGCCGCATCGAAGGTCTCGCGATTGTGCTCGGCAAACCGCTCGCGCCGGGTCAGGCCCTCGGCATCGAGGACTTCGTACAGCTCGAAAGCCAGATTGCGGGAACTGAGCAGCGTCTCGGACATGGCGGCTTACCTATGTGGGAATAGGGCCGAGTCTAAGTGCGCGAATAGAGGCTGGATAGCAAGATTGATCTGGGTGATGGAGGGGCAAAACGCGGATGGGAGGCAGGGAGCAGTAAATGTGGGAGCGGGCTTGCCTGCGATGAGGCAGTGCCAGTCGACATCTCTGTCGCTGACCCACCGCTATCGCAGGCAAGCCAGCTCCCACAGGGTTTACCGCGTTTTTACAGTTAGCCGATGGTCATCAGGCTGGCGTTACCGCCCGCCGCAGCGGTGTTGACGCTCAACGCACGTTCGATCACCAAACGCTCCAGCGCAATCGCTGTCTCGCCTTGGGACAAACCATGCACCCCGACAATCGCACCGCCACGCTGTGCCACTTGCTGGCACACCGCGCGCAATTGATCGGAATCGCCGTGGTGCAGAACCGCATCAAACACCACTTCATCCTTGGTCCAGTCGGCCACGCGCTTGATCTTCGCCTGAATCTCTTTAGGCAGACGTGGGAACAAGGCCTTGGTCAGGTCAGTCTCCGGCCATACTGCCGACCCCCCCACGGCCAATACCGCCGCCAGTTGCGTCAGCAGATCGCCTTCCACTTCCGCCAGGCACAGCACGTGCTCGCGGGGCAGGATGGCGTAGCTGTTGCGCTCGCCAGTCGGGCCGGCGAGTTGGCGGGTGATCCCGCTTTGCGACTGTGCGGCGAACTGGCTGCACAGGGCGCTCAGGTCGCTGAACTTATTGCTGTCGGCCCAGGTTTTGAGGGCGGTCAGCGGTTGGCTCATGGCGTCACGCAGGCGCACATCCGGTGCGGCCAATGCATCGCCACGGACGAAGGATTGCTCGATGGCATCTGTAGGACGCGTCGACAGCAGGCGGTACAGGTACAGCGGGCCACCGGCTTTCGGGCCGGTACCCGACAGGCCTTCGCCGCCGAACGGTTGCACGCCCACCACGGCACCCACGATGTTGCGGTTCACGTAGACGTTGCCGGCGTTGACGTTGTCGATCACCTTGGCGATGGTCTCGTCGATGCGGGTGTGCACACCCAAGGTCAGGCCGTAGCCCGACGCATTGATCTGGCCGATGAGCTGGTCGATCTCTTTGCGCTTGTAGCGCACCACGTGCAGCACCGGGCCGAAGATCTCCCGTTGCAGTTCGTCGAAGCTTTCCAGTTCGATCAAGGTGGGCATCACGAAGGTGCCGCGCTTGATCTCTTCACCGTCGGCAATTGCAACTTGATAAACGTTGCGGCCTTTGTCGCGCATGGCCTGGATGTGTTTCTCGATGCCAGCCTTGGCCTCGGCGTCGATCACCGGGCCGATATCGACCGACAGGCGCTCCGGGTTGCCCAGGCGGCATTCGGCCATGGCCCCCTTGAGCATTTCGATGACACGATCTGCCGAATCTTCCTGCAGGCACAGTACACGCAGGGCCGAGCAACGTTGGCCGGCGCTGTCGAAGGCCGAGGACACCACGTCGATGACCACTTGTTCGGTCAGCGCCGAGGAGTCGACGATCATCGCGTTCTGGCCACCAGTCTCGGCGATCAGCGGGATCGGGCGGCCCTGGGCATCCAGGCGGCCGGCGACATTGCGTTGCAGCAGGCGAGCCACTTCGGTGGAGCCAGTGAACATCACGCCTTTGACGCGATCATCGCCGACCAGGCGGGCACCGACGGTTTCGCCCTGGCCCGGCAGCAGTTGCAGCACGCCTTCCGGAATACCGGCCTCCAGCAGGATGCGCACGGCTTGTGCGGCGACCAGCGGAGTCTGCTCGGCAGGCTTGGCCAATACAGGGTTGCCGGCGGCCAGTGCGGCGGCCACTTGACCGCTGAAAATCGCCAGCGGGAAGTTCCACGGGCTGATGCAGACCACCGGGCCCAGTGGGCGGTGGGCATCGTTGGTGAAATCGTTGCGTGCCTGCACTGCGTAGTAGCGCAGGAAATCCACGGCTTCGCGCACTTCGGCGATGGCGTTGGCGAAGGTCTTGCCAGCTTCGCGAGCCAGCAGGCCCATCAATGGCTGAATCTCACCTTCCATCAGGTCGGCGGCGCGTTCGAGGATCGCGGCGCGCTCGGCGGGCGGGGTGGCCTGCCAGATCGGGCCGGCGCTGATGGCGCACTGGATAGCGTTGTCGACGTCTTGAACGGTGGCTTCTTGCACGTGGCCGACTACATCACGCAGGTCGGACGGGTTCAGTACCGGTGCCGGCGGTTGCTCGCTGGAGGCGCAACCGAGCATTGGCGCGGCTTTCCAGTTGTTGTGAGCGGTGGCCAGCAAGGCACAGGACAGCGACGCCAGGCGATGTTCATTGGCCAGGTCGATACCGGCCGAGTTGGCGCGGTCGCTGCCGTAGAGATCACGCGGCAACGGGATGCGTGGGTGCGGCAGGCCGAAGCCACCTTCCAGCGTGGCCATGTGTTCGATGCTGGCCACCGGATCGGCCACCAGCTCTTGGATCGAGATGGACTGGTCGGCGATACGGTTGACGAACGAGGTGTTCGCGCCGTTTTCCAGCAGGCGACGCACCAGGTAAGCCAGCAGGGTTTCGTGGGTGCCGACCGGAGCGTACACGCGGCACGGACGGTTCAGCTTGCCATCAGAGACCTTGCCTACAACCTGCTCGTACAACGGTTCACCCATGCCGTGCAGGCATTGGAACTCGTACTGGCCGGGGTAATAGTTCTGGCCGGCAATATGGTAGATGGCCGACAAGGTGTGGGCGTTGTGTGTGGCGAACTGCGGGTAGATGACTTCCGGCACTGACAGCAGTTTGCGTGCACAGGCGATGTAGGACACGTCGGTGTACACCTTGCGGGTGTACACCGGGTAGCCTTCCAGGCCTTCGACCTGGGCGCGCTTGATTTCGCTGTCCCAGTACGCGCCTTTTACCAGGCGGATCATCAGGCGATGACGGCTGCGGCGCGCCAGGTCGATGACGTAGTCGATCACATATGGGCAGCGCTTCTGGTAGGCCTGAATCACGAAACCGATGCCGTTCCAGCCGGTCAGTTGCGGCTCGAAGCACAGGCGCTCGAGCAGGTCCAGGGACAGCTCCAGGCGGTCGGCCTCTTCGGCGTCGATGTTCAAACCGATGTCGTATTGCTTGGCCAGCAGGGTCAGGGACAGCAGGCGTGGGTACAGCTCATCCATCACGCGTTCGTACTGCGCGCGGCTGTAGCGTGGGTGCAATGCCGACAGCTTGATGGAGATGCCCGGGCCTTCATAAATCCCACGGCCGTGGGACGCTTTGCCGATGGAGTGAATGGCTTGTTCGTACGAGGCCAGGTATTTCTGTGCGTCGTGTTCGGTAAGTGCAGCTTCACCGAGCATGTCGTAGGAATAGCGGAAGCCCTTGGCTTCGAACTTGCTCGCGTTGGCCAAGGCTTCGGCGATGGTTTCACCGGTGACGAACTGCTCGCCCATCAGGCGCATGGCCATGTCGACGCCCTTGCGGATCATCGGCTCGCCGCTCTTGCCAATGATGCGGCTCAGGGACGATGTCAGGCCGGCTTCATTGTGGGTGGCGACCAATTTGCCGGTCAGCAGCAGGCCCCACGTGGCGGCGTTGACGAACAGCGACGGGCTGTTGCCCAGGTGCGGCTGCCAGTTGCCGGTGCTGATCTTGTCGCGGATCAGTGCGTCGCGGGTGCCTTTGTCCGGGATGCGCAACAGCGCCTCGGCCAGGCACATCAGTGCCACGCCTTCCTGGGACGACAGGGAGAATTCTTGCAGCAGGCCCTGAACAATACCGGCACGGCCGCCAGCACTTTTCTGGTTACGCAGTTTTTCGGCGATCGAGGCGGCGAGCTTGTTGGTGGCTTCGGCCATCGGTGCCGGCAGACGGGCTTGTTCGATCAGCATCGGTACCACTTCCGGCTCGGGGCGGCGGTAAGCGGCGGTGATCGAGGCGCGCAACACGGATTGCGGCAGGATGCTTTCGGCGAACTCAAGGAAGCACTGGTGGGCGTGGTCGGTCTGGACTTCGCCTGCGTCGTCGGCGTCCTTGGTGCTCAAACCGTTGAGCTCGGTCAGGGTTGCACCACCCTCGAGTTTCTCCAGGTAATTGAAAATCGCCTGCTTGATCAGCCAGTGGGGCGTGCGATCAATGGAGGCCGCGGCAGCTTTCAGGCGCTCGCGGGTCGGGTCGTCGAGTTTGACCCCAAGGGTGGTTGTCGCCATTTTCTTATCCTCATGGGTGCCACTACCGAGTGGCATCTGCTGGCGGCAAGATTAGCTTTGCCCATGAGGAGGTGCAACCGGGTGCAACCCTTTTTATTCAGGAAATTTTTGATCGTGATCGGGAAAATAATGCGACGTCGACGGATTCCGCTCTGCCTTGGTGCGTTTACTTCTGAGATCGGCTGTTCTTGCTCCGAAAAGGAGCAAAAACGGGGTGTTTGCTGTATTTCACATCAAGGTGCAACTTATTCTCACGAAACTGGTTGCACCTTATTTGCTTTGTTGAATAGCATTCGCGCCCTAGGTGCAACCGACTCAACGAGCCGGTTCATCGGCTGACGGCTTTCCTGGGGAAACGTCAGTCATAAATGCGCGGCACACCGTTACGTCTACCTACTTCCAGTGGGTGGCCGTCTCACAGACCGCTGCTACATAAAAACAAAGCCAGGGCGTCACTCTTATGAGCGTTAGTAATCCAACCCTGATCACGTTCGTGATCTACATCGCAGCAATGGTGCTGATCGGCTTCATGGCCTATCGCTCCACCAACAACCTTTCCGATTACATCCTGGGCGGTCGCAGCCTCGGCAGCGTGGTGACGGCCTTGTCCGCCGGCGCTTCCGACATGAGTGGCTGGTTGTTGATGGGCTTGCCGGGCGCGATCTACATGTCCGGCCTGTCGGAAAGCTGGATCGCCATCGGCCTGATCGTCGGTGCCTACCTCAACTGGCTGTTTGTTGCCGGTCGCCTGCGGGTGCAGACCGAGCACAACGGCGACGCCCTGACACTGCCGGATTACTTCTCCAGCCGTTTCGAAGATAAAAGCGGCCTGTTGCGGATCATCTCCGCCGTCGTGATCCTGGTGTTCTTCACCATCTACTGCGCTTCGGGCATCGTGGCCGGTGCCCGCCTGTTCGAAAGCACCTTCGGCATGTCCTACGAAACGGCGCTGTGGGCCGGCGCTGCGGCGACGATTGCCTACACCTTTGTCGGTGGTTTCCTGGCCGTTAGCTGGACCGACACCGTACAAGCCACCCTGATGATCTTCGCGCTGATCCTCACGCCGATCATCGTGCTGCTGGCCACTGGTGGCGTCGACACCACGTTCCTGGCCATCGAAGCCAAGAACCCCGACAACTTCAACATGCTGAAGAACACCACCTTCATCGGCATCATCTCGCTGATGGGCTGGGGCCTGGGTTACTTCGGCCAGCCGCACATCCTGGCGCGTTTCATGGCGGCGGATTCGGTGAAGTCGATCGCCAATGCACGTCGCATTTCCATGACCTGGATGATCCTGTGCCTGGGCGGCACCGTCGCGGTGGGTTTCTTCGGTATCGCCTACTTCTCGGCCCATCCGGAAGTGGCGGGCCCGGTCACCGAAAACCACGAGCGTGTGTTCATCGAGTTGGCCAAGCTGCTGTTCAACCCATGGATCGCCGGCGTGCTACTGTCGGCCATCCTGGCTGCCGTGATGAGCACCTTGAGCTGCCAGCTGCTGGTGTGCTCCAGTGCCCTGACCGAAGACTTCTACAAAACCTTCCTGCGCAAGAATGCCTCCCAGCTTGAGCTGGTATGGGTCGGCCGTGCGATGGTGCTGGTGGTTGCCCTGATCGCCATCGCCATGGCTGCCAACCCGGACAACCGCGTCCTGGGCCTGGTGAGCTACGCCTGGGCCGGTTTTGGTGCGGCCTTCGGCCCTGTCGTCCTGATCTCGGTGATCTGGAAAGGCATGACCCGCAACGGCGCATTGGCCGGCATCCTGGTGGGTGCGATCACTGTGATCGTGTGGAAACACTTCAGCCTGTTGGGGCTGTACGAAATCATCCCGGGCTTCATCTTTGCTAGCCTGGCGATCTACTTCGTGAGCAAGCTGGGCGCGCCGACGGCGGGCATGGTTGCGCGTTTTGATGCTGCGGAAAAAGACTACAACCTCAACAAGTAATCCTCGGGCGCCGAGCGTCCGTTGAGTTGAAAAAAAGGCCCGCATCCTACGGATGGCGGGCCTTTTTTTATGGTCGGTTCAATCCGTGTCCGGCTGGTTGAGAAAGATCAGCACGCCCACAATCGCCATGTAGAACTTGAAGGCCGCTTCCTGGCCATTCCATTGGTGGGACTGCCACATCAAGAACCATTCACCGCCCACCACCATGAAACCGAAAAACCACACCACGAAGCCGAGGGCGAGGCCGGTGGTGGCGCGTACCTTGGCACGGTTGAATTCGGCAGCGCTGCCTTGGCGGGTGCGCCACAACGCCAACGCACCCCAAGAGAGCATCAGCGCAGTGAGGGCTTCACCGAGGATGATCAGGCCGTAGGCGCCGTGCCACAGCCAGGGCGTGGTGATGGCGCGGTACATGGCGGCGTTGCCGGGAAACGTGGTGTCCATGCTCAACACATGTTTGACGAAGGCAAAGTTGGAGCCGTAGTCGGTGATGTTGTTGAACGCCACCAGGCTGGCGAAGGCGGCAAGGGCGAGGACCAGTGTGATTTTTGCGTAGCGTGTACCCATGTTCTTTACCGGCAATTGTGCGAAGAGGGGCAGTTACGCTAGCACGGCGTCGAGGTGTCTACGACGCCTCGCACATGAAGAATTAGGCACTCCAAACGTAGGACGCAACTGATTTTCCAGCAGCCCGCTCAGGCCCGGGCAAAGCTGGTGCAGAATCGGTCGCCCACCCTTCGCAGAGAAACACCGGATGTTCGCTCCTGCCAATCAAAGTGCCTTTACCCTGACCGTCGATGGAGAGCCCAGTGAGCTCAAGGTGTTCGCGTTCACCGGCACCGAAGCCATCAGTCAGCCTTACTGTTTCGACCTGGAACTGGTCAGCGAACAGCCTGATCTTGACCTTGAAAGCCTGCTGCATCGCCAGGTGTACCTGGGCTTTGATGACCGAGGGCACGGTGTTCATGGCCAGGTTTACCGGGTGGCGCAAGGCGACTCCGGGCGTCGCCTTACGCGTTACCAGATCAGCCTTGTGCCGCAATTGGCGTACTTGGCCCACAGCAGCCGCCAACGTATTTTCCAGCACAAGACCGTGCCGCAGATTATTGCGCAGGTCTTGACGGGCCAGGGTATTCAGAGCGACCGCTTCGAGTTCCGCCTGAGTGGCACCTACCTGGAGCGTGAATACTGCGTGCAGTTCGGTGAGACTGACCTGGCCTTCATCCAGCGGTTGTGTGCCGAGCTGGGCATTCACTATCACTTCCAGCATTCAGCCGAACGGCACTTGCTGGTGTTCGGTGATGACCAGGCCGTATTTGCCCAGGCCGATCACACCACGCCCTACATGCCCGGTTCAGGGATGGTGGCCGATACACCGGCGATCAAGCGTTTTGCGGTGCAAATGGAAACCCGTACCACGGCGCTGAACCTGAGGGACTATGACTTCCGCAAGCCGCGCCTGGCACTGGAAAGCGCTGTGGCGGGCGAGCAGCTTCCCAGCCTCGAAACCCAGGACTATCCCGGTTATTTCAGCGACCGCGCCCATGGCAAGTACCTCGCGCAACGTGGCCTTGAACGTCACCGCCGTGACTATCAAGTGGCCCGCGGCGAGGGTGATGAACCGGCCTTGCTGTGCGGGCGTTTTCTGAAGCTTGCGGGCCACCCGCGTGAAGCGTGGAATGACTTGTGGCTGGTGACGCAGGTCACTCACGACGGCAAGCAGCCTCAGGTGCTGGAAGAAGCGGTGACTGAAGTAGCGGGCAGTGATTTTCGCCAGGGTTATCGCAATAAATTTGTTGCCGCGCCTTGGGATGTGATCTTTCGTCCTCCGATGCCCGAGCAACCGCGACCGGCTGTAGCCGGATATCAACATGCCGTGGTCACCGGCCCTGGTGACAGCGAGATCCACTGTGACGAGTTCGGCCGGGTCAAAGTGCAAATGGCTTGGAATCGCGCTGGGGAGCACAACGAACATTCCAGTTGCTGGCTGAGAGTGGCCACCGGGTGGGCGCATGACCGCTACGGCTCGGTGCTCATCCCACGGGTTGGGATGGAAGTGCTGGTGGGCTTCGTCAATGGCGACCTGGACATGCCAGTGGTGATGGGGTGCCTGCCCAACGCGGCGACCCCGGTGCCCCTCGACCTGCCTGCAGAAAAGACCCGCAGTATCTGGCGCAGCCACAGCAGCCCTGGCGGTGGTGGCTATAACGAACTGCGCATTGAAGACCGCAAAGGCGCCGAGGAAATCTACCTGCGCGCCCAGCGGGACTGGACCCAGCATGTGCTGAATGACCAGCAGGTGCAGGTGGATAACCGGCGCCAGGTGAAGGTGGGTGGTGAGTCGCACCATGAATTGCAGGGCGAGGAGCAGCGCATTACCCACGGTAATCGCCTGACTGAGCTCAAGCAGGATGACCACTTGGTGATCGGCGGTTCGCAGCAGATGCGTGCGGGGCGAACCATCCAGATCGGTGCAGGGCAAAGCGTCGTGATTGACGCGGGCGCCATCGTGACGATTCAGGCCGGGGGGCAGTCGATCACGTTGTCGGCGGCAGGGATATTCAGCAGCGTGCCGATCATGCTGGGCGGGGTGCCCGCCGTGGGCGCTTCGCCGTTGAAGCCTGGACTCACGGAGAAACTGCTTGCGGTGATACCCGCACCGCTCAGCGCGGTACAAGTGGCCAGCCTGAAGCGCAGTGCGCCGTTTTGCGAGGAGTGCGAGCGTTGCAGGAACGGGCAGTGCGATATCCCATGACACAGCAAACCACCCAACTCGAAAAGGAATTTACCCCCATGGATCAACCTTTGGCTCCCCGCGCTTGGCTGGCACAACATCCTCTGCAACCTGAGGAACAACTCTTTGCGGTGCTGGGCAATGCCAGCAACGCCAAGCCTCTGGAGGCCTGGCGAACAGTGTCAGAGGGGATGGCACCAGAATCGATCTGGGCGGGCACGGCCTATGCCGAGTGGCGTGAGGTGATGCCGTATGTCGTCGCCGTAGAGCCCGGCAGCCCCTTCCTCGATTGGATAGCCACTACCGGTTCAACCGACTGGGGTTGGTTGGCGGTATCGTCCAGCTCGTTGCAAACCGTGGCTGCGCATTTGCAAAGCCTCACGAAGGTCTACCTGCCCGACGGCCAGGAGGTGTTCCTGCGTTTCTGGGATGGGGCCCAGACTTTGCCGATCATTCAGCAATGTGGGGCTGAAATATTGCCGGTTTTCCAGCGCTACCTGATCAATGGCCAGTCGCTGACTACGACGACTGGCCCGGACACCGCTGCGAAAACCAGCCCTTGGTGGACAGTGCCTGCGCTGTTACTGGAGCACCTGGCCGAGCAATCACCGCGCACCCTGATCGACAACCTGCTGCAATGGCTCGAAGAGCAGCGCCCCGACCTCTACACGGCCTTCACGCCGACGACCCTGCAGCACAAGGTCGCCTATTTCGTGCGCTCGCCGGGTATCAGCCATGAAGCGCTGGCCGACTTCCTGACTTCAGAGCTGAGTTGAAGTCAGCGCCTGTTGCAGGTCTTCGATCAAGTCTTCGATGGCCTCGATGCCCACTGACAGGCGAATCATTTCCGGTTTCACACCGGCCTTGGCCTGCTCTGCCTCGTTCATCTGCCGATGGGTGGTGGAAGCGGGGTGACAGGCCAGGGACTTGGCATCCCCGATGTTCACCAGGCGCTTGAAGATCTGCAACGCGTCGTAGAAGCGCACGCCGGCCTGATAGCCACCTTTGAGGCCGAACGACAGGATCGCCGACGGTTTGCCTTGCAGGTATTTCTGCGCCAGTTCGTGGTGAGGGTGGTCTGGAAGGCCGGCGTAGCTGACCCATTCCACACCGGCGTGGCCTTGCAGGAACTGCGCGACCTTCAGGGCGTTTTCGGTGTGACGCTCCATGCGCAGGGCCAGGGTTTCCAGGCCTTGCAGCAACAGGAAGGCGTTCATCGGGGCGAGGGCTGCGCCGGTATTTCGCAGTGGCACAGTGCGGGCGCGGGCGATGAAGGCGGCGGGGCCGAATTTTTCGGTGTAGACCACGCCGTGGTAGGCCGGCTCGGGGTTGTTGAGGCCGGGGAATTTCTCCGGGTAGTCGGCCCAGGGGAAGGTGCCGCTGTCGACGATGACACCGCCCAGGGAGTTGCCGTGGCCGCCAATGTATTTGGTGACCGAGTGCACCACGATGTCGGCGCCAAACTGAATGGGCTTGCACAGGATCGGCGTGGCCACGGTGTTGTCCACAACCAAAGGCACGCCACGGGCGTGAGCCACCGTTGCCAGGGCTTCCAGGTCGATGATATTGCCAGCCGGGTTGCCGATGCTTTCGCAGTACACCAGCTTGGTGTTGTCGTCGATCAGCTCGGCGATGGCTTCGGCGGAGTCGTTGCGGGCGAAGCGCACGTCGACGCCAAAGCTGGGCAGCAAATGGGCGAACAGCGTGTAGGTCCCGCCATACAGTTGTGGCGTGGTGACGATGTTGTCGCCGGCGCGGGTGAGGGTCTGGATCGCGTAGTGAATCGCGGCGCTGCCGGCCGACACGGCCAGTGCTGCGATACCGCCTTCGAGGGCGGCGAGACGCTGCTCCAGCACGTCGTTGGTGGGGTTCATGATGCGTGTGTAGATATTGCCGGGCACGTCGAGGTTGAACAGGTCGGCGCCGTGCTGGGCGTTATCGAATTCGAAGGCCACGTTCTGGTAGATCGGTACGGCGACGGCCTTGGTGGTCGGGTCCGACGTGAAGCCGTGGTGCAGGGCGATGGTAGCGTCTTTCATGATGGTGACTGACCTCCTTGGATTCCATGGGCGCCCCTACACCGTAGGAGCCGGCTTGCCGGCGATAGCATCAGCGCGGTGTGCAGGTAATACCCCGCCACCCGCATCACGGGCAAGCCCGCTCCCCCATAACCGATTAGACCGTTTTAAGCATTCCGCCTCCGTTTACGGCATATGCCCCGCCCGACACGCAGCCCTGCACCTTTGCCCTTGTAGAAGGTAAACTTCGCCCCCTGCGCAGGAGCAACCATGAATTATCGTCACGCCTTTCACGCCGGCAATCACGCCGATGTCTTCAAACACCTGACCTTGACCCGCCTCATCGCCCTGATGTCGCGCAAGGAGCAGCCGTTCGCCTACCTCGACACCCATGCCGGCATCGGCCTGTATGACCTGCAGGGTGACCAGGCCAACCGCACCGGTGAGTACCTGGAAGGCATTGCGCGCCTGTGGGGCGAAAGCGACCTGCCGCCCCTGACCGCCGACTACATGCGCGTGCTGCACGAGATGAACCCGGATGGCCAGTTGCGCTACTACCCGGGCTCGCCGGAGCTGGCGCGTCGGCTGACACGCCCTCAGGACCGTGTGCTGCTCAATGAGAAACACCCGGACGACGGCGTGTTGCTCAAGGACAACATGAAGGGCGACCGTCGCGTCAAAGTGCACCTGGGCGAAGGCTGGCATGTGCCGCGTGCCTTACTGCCGGTGCCGGAAAAACGCGCGTTGATGCTGATCGATCCGCCGTTCGAGAAGCTCGACGAGATGCAGCGGTGCGCGGCATCGCTCAAGGAAGCGGTCGGCCGCATGCGCCAGACCGTCGCGGCGATCTGGTACCCGGTGAAGGACCAGCGCATGTTGCGTCGTTTCTACCAGGACCTGGCCGGTACCGGTGCGCCAAAGTTGTTGCGCGTGGAACTGCTGGTGCATCCCCTGGACACGCCCAACACCCTGACCGGCTCGGGCCTGGCGATTGCCAACCCGCCGTGGGGCCTGGAAGAGGAATTGCGCGAGCTGCTGCCGTGGCTGTCCAAGAAGCTGGGCCAGACCCAGGGTGGGTGGCAGATGGATTGGCTGATCGCCGAGTAAACAGTTACCCGTCAGAAGCGCTATCGCGGGCAAGCCCGCTCCCACATTTGGAATGCATTCCAAGGTGGGAGCGGGCTTGCCCGCGATGCTTTTGGCTTCAGATCGGGCAGGTCACGCCCGTACCGCCAATCCCGCAATAGCCCTGCGGGTTCTTCGCCAGGTACTGCTGGTGATACGCCTCGGCGAAGTACACCGTCGGCGCTTCTTCGATTTCCGTGGTGATCACACCCAGGCCGGCCTTGGTCAATTCACCCTGATACGCCTCGGCACTGGCCTGCGCTGCCGCCAATTGTTCCGGTGTGGTCGCGTAGATCACCGAGCGGTACTGGCTGCCGATGTCGTTGCCCTGGCGCATGCCCTGGGTCGGGTTGTGCAGTTCCCAGAACATCTTCAGCAGGTCTTCGTATTTCACCTTGGCCTGGTCGTACACCACCAGCACCACTTCGCTGTGGCCGGTCAGGCCCGAGCAGACTTCTTCATAAGTCGGGTTCGGCGTGTAGCCGCCGGCATAACCGACCACGGTGCTGACCACGCCATCGCGCTGCCAGAACCGCCGCTCGG
Source organism: Pseudomonas sp. P7548 (assembly GCF_013386585.1). GTDB lineage: Bacteria > Pseudomonadota > Gammaproteobacteria > Pseudomonadales > Pseudomonadaceae > Aquipseudomonas. The sequence continues at coordinate 219,023 of NZ_JACARO010000002.1, forward strand.
CGCCCCAGAAGCAGCCCAGACCGAAGATGGCAAAGCCGACGTCATCGAGGAACGGACCGAGCAGTGGGTTGCCGTTGACGAAGTGTGTCTCTGGCAGTGCCATCGGCGTTTCACGGCCAGGCAATGCTTGTTCTTGAGTAGGCAGCACGTTTTTGTTCACCAGAATTTCCGAGCGCAAGACCATGATCAGTCCTCTCGTCAGGTTGGGTTAGCGGTAAATATTCAGACAGGCAGTGTGCCCGAGTGTTACAGCGCTGTCAGGCAATTGGCCCGCGTGGGTAGCGTTTAAGCTTCTCCAGCAGCTCTGCACCGGGGATCGGGCGATCGAACAGGTAGCCCTGGCCCACGTCGCAACGGTGTCGGCGCAGGAACGCCAGCTGCTCGGAGGTTTCGACACCTTCGGCCACCACCTTGAGCTTGAGGTTGTGGGCCATGGCGATCACCGCCGAGGTGATTTCCATGTCGTCCTGGTTGTCCGGGATCTCGTGGATAAAGCTGCGATCGATCTTGATGATGTCGATGGGGAATTTTTTCAGGTAGCTCAGCGACGAGTAACCCGTGCCGAAGTCGTCCATGGCCAGGGTCAGGCCAAAGCTCTTCAATTGATCAAGCTGCAGGCGCGTGTCTTCGGTGGCTTCCAGCAGCAGGCCTTCGGTCAATTCCAGTTCCAGCAGACTGGCCGGCAGTTGTTCTTCCTTGAGGATCGTGGCGATTGAGGCCACCAGGTCAGGGTCGGAGAACTGCTTGGGCGACAGGTTGATCGCCACCTGCAGATTGCCCATGCCACCGGCGCTCAGTTGCTTGCTCATGCGGCAGGCCTGGCGCGCGATCCATTTGCCAATGGGGATGATCAGCCCGGTCTCTTCGGCCACGCTGATGAACTGGTCGGGGCGGATCATGCCCTTTTCCGGATGGTTCCAGCGCAGCAGCGCTTCCATGCCCAGCAGGCGACCGCTGCGCAGGCACAGCTTGGGTTGGTAGAACACGTCCAGTTCGTTTTGCGTCAGGGCGCGGCGCAGGTTGTTTTCCACGAACAGCTTGTAGCTGGCCTCGGCGTTCAACGCTTCGGTAAACACCTGCACCTGGTGTTTGCCGTTGGCCTTGGCCTTGTGCAGGGCCAGGCCCGCGTTACGCATCAGGGTCTGCGGGTCGCGGCCATGCAGCGGCGCACAGGCCAGACCCACGGAGCCGGTGACGCTGATCAATTGGTTGTCGACAAACATCGGCTTGTCGAGGGTCGTCAGCAGCTGGCTGGCGACTTGCTGGCCGCTTTCCAGGTCGGTGTCGTCCAGCAGCACGGCAAATTCGTTACTGGCGAAACGCGCCAGGCTGCCGCCCGCGCTCAAGCTGTTGCGCAAGCGACGCGCCAGGCTGATCAGCAGCTTGTCGCCGGTCTGGTGGCCGAGGCTGTCGTTGATCCGCTTGAAGTTGTCGATGTCCACCAGCAGCAGGCTGATCGGGCTGTCGCTGTCGCGGGCAAAGCGTTCATCAAGGTTGCGGATGAACGCCGGGCGGTTGCCCAGGTTGGTCAGGTTGTCGGTATAGGCCAGGCGTTCGATGCGCTGTTGCGCCAACTTGGTCTGGGTGATGTCTTCGTAGATACCGATGTAGTGGGTCAACTCGCGGTTGTCGCCGTACACCTTGGAAATCGACAGCTGGCCCCAGTAGGGTTCCAGGTTCTTGCGCCGGCTCTTGAACTCACCCTGCCAGCTGTTGCTCTTGGCCAGGCTTGACGGCGCATCGAACAGCAGCTCGCTGAGGTTCTCCAGCGCCGGCAGTTGCGCCAGGCGGTGGCCGTGCACTTCTTCGGCGCTGTACTGGGTGATCGCGGTAAAGCTCGGGTTGACGTACTCCACCACGCCGTCGCAGTTGACCAGCAGAAAGGCGTTGGCGCTTTGCTCCACCGCCCGCTGGAACAGGTGCAGGGCGCTGGTGGCGGTGCGGCGGTTGTGGTTGTTGATCACCAGCGCAAACTGGTCGGCCAGCTCGCCGGCAAACGCGATTTCGTCCGCCTGCCAGGCGCGTGGGCTGCCGGCCTGTTCCAGGCACAGCACGCCGACGACCTGGCCGTCGACACGGATACTGGCGTCGAGCATCGCGTGGATGTCTTTGTCGCGCAGGCTCTCGGCCATTTCCCGGGTGCGCGGGTCACGCAGGGCATTGGTGGCGTCGATGGCACGACTGGTCTGCAGGGCTTCGAGGTAATCCGGGAAGCCGCTGGCGTCGATGGCTTCGGGCAAATGGTACTGCTGGTCGGCCTGGCGATAGGCCGAGATCGGTACCAGGCGCTGGCCTTCGAGGTTCCAGATGCTGGCGCAGTCAATCTCATAGATATCGCAGGCGCTGCGGGTGATCAGCTCGGCGGCTTCTTGCAGCGAATTGTTGGTGGTGTAGCGCTGGCGGGCCAGCAGCAGGATCAACTCTTGCTGGGCGCGCACCCGCTCCAGGTGCTGCAGCTGTTCCTGTTGGGCGCGCTGGTTGAGCTCCAGGGCGATCTGCAGGCGGCTGTTCTGGTTTTCCAGGTCGGCGCTCGGGGCCACGTAGGGCATTTCGCTGAACAGGCCGTCAACCACCATCAGGTAACCGCGCAACAAGTGACGATTGTGCTGTTTGTAGGCTTCGCCCATTTCCAGCAGGCTCAGGGGGCCGTCGCTGGTGTGCAGGGTGTAGCGCACCAGGTAATGGGGGCTCTGGGTCAGTTGTTGCTGGATGGTGTCGTGCAACTGATACCGCGCCTGGGGTTCCATCAGGCTGGCGTAGGGGGTGCCGATCAGGGCGCAGAGCTCGACTGCCGGCAGGCCGAATTGGCGCTCGCAATTGGGGTCGAGGTACAGCAGGGCCCAACTCGCCTCATTAAGCCGCTCGAAACGCAGCATACCGAGGCGCGAAGGCACCGGTAACTGCGTCACGACCTCGGCCGCCATACGGGCGACATCGGGTTGGCTTTTCATGGGGGGAACTCACTTGAAATTACGCGCACGGCGCCGGGCTCACGCCCTCTTTTCTGTTGCCTGCGGCAAGGTTGCATCATGCGGCGCGGGCTGACAAGAGAGGATGAAGGCTAAGTGCTATAAGGGGGTTATCGGCTGCTCGGGGGATTTCTGCAATCGGGGTGATGGAAGGTGTACAAGCCTGTTTTTCTTGTCCAATAAACAGGCAAAAAAAGCCCCGCCAAGTGGCGGGGTTGAGGTACGAGCGTGGCGCTCGGAAATCGGTGCAACAGGGCCTCCCCGGTGAAGGGGAGGCCCGTTGTGGCTTACAGCAAGATGGTGCGGATGTCGTTGAGCAGCTGGCTCAGGCGCTGCGTGAAGCGAGCAGCAGCGGCGCCGTTGATCACGCGGTGATCGTAGGACAGCGACAGTGGCAACATCAGCTTCGGCTGGAACGCTTTACCGTCCCAGACAGGCTGGATAGTGGCCTTGGACACACCCAGGATCGCCACTTCCGGCGCGTTGACGATTGGCGTGAAGCCAGTGCCGCCAATGTGACCGAGGCTGGAGATGGTGAAGCAGGCACCCTGCATGTCGTCCGGGGTGAGCTTCTTGTCGCGGGCCTTGGCAGCCAGTGCAGCGGCCTCAGCGGCAAGTTGCAGCAGGCTCTTCTGGTCGACGTTCTTGATGACCGGTACCAGCAGGCCATCCGGGGTGTCGACGGCAAAGCCGATGTGCACGTACTTCTTGCGGATGATCGCTTTGCCGCTTGGTGCCAGCGAGGCGTTGAAGTCCGGCAGTTCCTTGAGCAGGTGTGCGCACGCCTTGAGCAGCAGAGGCAGCACGGTCAGTTTCACGCCGGCTTTTTCAGCCACGGCTTTCTGCGCAACGCGGAAAGCTTCCAGGTCGGTGATGTCGGCCTGGTCGAACTGAGTCACGTGCGGGATGTTCAGCCAGCTGGCGTGCAGGCCGGCCGCGCCGATTTGCATCAGGCGGGTCATCGGCACTTCTTCGATTTCACCGAAGCGGCTGAAATCGACGGTGCGGATCGGCGGAATGCCCGAACCACCGGTAGCGCCGCCAGCAGCTGGCGCTTCCTTGGCTTTCTGCATCATGGCTTTGACGTAAGCCTGCACGTCTTCCTTCAGCACACGGCCGTGAGGACCGCTGGCCGCGACAGCACTCAGCTCAACGCCGAACTCACGGGCCAACTGACGCACGGCAGGGCCGGCGTGAACCTTGGCACCGCTTGGCGCAGGTGCGGCAGCAGCAGGGGCCGGTGCGGCCTCGGCTTTTGCAGCCGGTGCAGGAGCGGCAGCGGCCGGAGCCGCTTCAGCCTTGGCAGCCGGCGCGGCGGCAGGTGCAGGGGCCGCAGCCGGTGCAGCGCCTTGTACTTTCAGCTTGAGGATGAAGTCGCCAGTGCCGACTTCGTCTTCCAGCTTGACGGCGATGCTTTCCACCACGCCGGCAGCCGGCGAAGGGATTTCCATGGAGGCCTTGTCGGACTCCAGGGTGATCAGCGACTGATCGGCTTCGACGGTGTCGCCGACCTTGACCAGCAACTCGATGATCTTGGCCTTGCCCGACGAACCGATGTCCGGGACGTGGATGTCCTGGACAGAGGCTGCAGCCGGCGCAGCAGCCGGGGCCGCAGGGGCCTCGGCGGCAGCAGGTTTTTCAGCAGGCGCGGGTGCAGCAGCGGCAGCAGGAGCCGCCGCAGGGGCCGCATCAGCGGCACCTTCGATTTCCAGCTCAAGCAGTTCGTCGCCTTCTTTCAGGCGGTCGCCCAGCTTCACTTTCAGGCTCTTGACCACGCCGGCCTTGGGAGCAGGGATTTCCATGCTCGCCTTGTCCGACTCCAGGGTCAGGATGCTCTGGTCGGCTTCGACGGTGTCGCCGACCTTCACAAACAGCTCGATTACTTCACCTTCACCGCTGCCGATGTCAGGTACGCGAATGAGTTCGCTCACAAAAAGTCTCCTCAGCAGTCCAGTGGGTTGCGTTTTTCCGGGTTGATCCCGAACTTGACGATAGCGTCTGCCACCACCTTGGGTTCGATCTCACCACGGTCAGCCAAGGCTTCCAGGGCTGCCAACACCACGAAGTGACGGTCAACTTCGAAGAAGTGACGCAGCTTCTTGCGGCTGTCACTGCGGCCGAAACCGTCGGTGCCCAGGACTTTGAATTCCTTGGACGGGACCCACTGGCGAATTTGTTCAGCAAACAGTTTCATGTAGTCGGTCGAAGCGATCACCGGGCCTTTACGGCCGGTCAGGCACTCTTCAACGAAGGTGCGCTGTGGCTTCTGGCCAGGGTGCAGGCGGTTGTGACGCTCTACGGCCAGGCCATCGCGACGCAGTTCGTTGAAGCTGGTTACGCTCCACACGTCAGCGCCGACATTGAACTCTTCACGCAGGATCTTCGCCGCTTCACGCACTTCGCGCAGGATGGTGCCGGAGCCCATCAGCTGTACGTGGTGCGCTGCTTCCTTGGTGTCTTCTTCGAGCAGGTACATGCCCTTGATGATGCCTTCTTCCACGCCAGCCGGCATTGCAGGCTGCTGGTAGGACTCGTTCATCACGGTGATGTAGTAGAAAACGTCCTGCTGCTCTTCGGTCATCTTCTTCATGCCGTCCTGGATGATCACCGCCAGCTCATAGCCGTAGGTTGGATCAAAGGTGCGGCAGTTCGGGATGGTGGCAGCCAGGATGTGGCTGTGACCGTCTTCGTGTTGCAGGCCTTCGCCGTTCAGCGTGGTACGGCCGGCGGTACCGCCGATCAGGAAGCCACGGGTGCGGCTGTCGCCTGCTGCCCACGCCAGGTCGCCAATGCGCTGGAAGCCGAACATCGAGTAGAAGATGTAGAACGGCAGCATCGGCTGGTTGTGGCTGGAGTACGAAGTACCGGCAGCGATGAAGGAGCTCATGGCGCCCGCTTCGTTGATGCCTTCTTCGAGGATCTGGCCCTTCTTGTCTTCCTTGTAGAACATCACCTGGTCTTTATCGACTGGCTCGTAGAGCTGGCCGACGGAGGAGTAGATGCCCAACTGACGGAACATGCCTTCCATACCGAAGGTACGGGCTTCGTCCGGGATGATCGGCACGATGCGCGGGCCGATGTCCTTGTCCTTGACCAGCTGCGCCAGGATGCGCACGAAAGCCATGGTGGTGGAGATTTCACGGTCGCCCGAGCCGTCGAGGATGGCCTTGAGGGTGCTCAGGTCTGGCGTCGGTACGCTGAAGCTGTTGGCGCGACGCTGTGGCACGAAACCACCCAGTGCGGCGCGGCGCTCGGCCAGGTAACGGGCTTCGGCGCTGTTCGGCTCCGGCTTGAAGAACGGCAGGTTCTCCAGCTCTTCGTCCTTGACCGGGATGTCGAAGCGGTCGCGGAACAACTTCAGGCTGTCGACATCGACTTTCTTGGTGTTGTGCGCAGTGTTCTTCGCTTCGCCGGCACCGGTGCCATAACCCTTGATGGTCTTGGCCAGGATGACGGTCGGTTGTTCTTTGTGGTTCACCGCTTCGTGGTACGCCGCGTAGACCTTGTACGGGTCGTGGCCGCCACGGTTGAGTTTCCAGATCTCGTCGTCGGACAGGTCTGCAACCATCGCCTTGAGTTCAGGCGTGTTGAAGAAGTGTTCGCGCACGAACGCGCCGTCTTTGGCCTTGTAGTTCTGGTACTCGCCGTCGATGACTTCGTCCATGCGACGTTGCAGGATGCCGTCGACGTCCTTGGCCAGCAGTGGGTCCCAGAAACGGCCCCAGATGACTTTGGTCACGTTCCACTGAGCACCGCGGAACACGCCTTCGAGTTCCTGGATGATCTTGCCGTTGCCGCGAACCGGGCCGTCGAGGCGCTGCAGGTTGCAGTTGATGACGAAGATCAGGTTGTCCAGCTTCTCGCGGCCAGCCAGGGAGATGGCACCCAGGGATTCCGGCTCGTCGCACTCGCCGTCGCCCAGGAAGCACCAGACTTTCTGCTTGCCTTCAGGGATGAAGCCACGGGCTTCCAGGTACTTCATGAAGCGAGCCTGGTAGATCGCCTGGATCGGGCCCAGGCCCATGGATACAGTCGGGAACTGCCAGAAATCAGGCATCAGCCAAGGGTGCGGGTACGACGACAGGCCGTTACCGTCCACTTCCTGGCGGAAGTTGTTCATGTGTTCTTCGGTGATGCGGCCTTCCATGAACGCACGGGCGTAGACGCCTGGGGAGGTGTGGCCCTGGAAGTAGATCAGGTCGCCGCCGTGTTCGTCGGTCGGGGCCTGGAAGAAGTAGTTGAAGCCGATGTCATACAGGGTTGCGCTGGAAGCGAAGCTGGAGATGTGACCGCCCAGGTCCGAATCTTTCAAGTTCGTGCGCATTACCATCGCCATGGCGTTCCAACGTACCAGCGAGCGAATGCGGCGTTCCATGAACAGGTCGCCAGGCATGCGTGCTTCGTGGGTAACGGGGATGGTGTTGCGGTATGGCGTGGTGATGGCGTAGGGCAGTTGCGAGCCGCTGCGGGTCGCGAGTTCGCCCATACGGGTCATCAGGTAGTGAGCACGGTCTTCGCCTTCTTTGTCGAGAACCGATTCCAGGGCGTCCAGCCATTCCTGGGTTTCGACGGGATCGAGGTCTTGCATGGCTTGCTCCAGGGCGGAAAGGCTACCAGAATCGGTTGCCTGAGTTTGCGACTGGCCTTGTGGGCAGACGACATAAATTCTTGGATGGCCGAAGGTTGCTTCGGCGTCCTGTAGTTTTACTACAAATCGTCGGCCATTTCAGCCTTTCGAATGTATATACGAGTAGTAAAACTACACAAGACTGAGCGTATGGCTCGGTCTGGCTGGTGAGCATAATCGTTATTGTTGATCTTTTGCGAACAAGAAAAGGTGAAAGTTTGATGCTGGCTGCCAAAATGAAATTAATTTCAGCTATTTCTCACCTTTGTTCGACAGTCCTTCACCAAGCGTGGTTCTTGCCTTCACGGCAACACGCCTTTTACGCGCCGAACAAGGATAGACCATGAGCCTTCCCACGCTGGCCGAACTGCCGGCCGTTCTCTTGCCTTTTGCCCAGCGGGCCGAGCAGTCATTTCGTGACGCAGTGGCCGCGCTGGACGACGATCATGGACTTTCTGCGTGGACGCCGCAACGGTGGGCCGACTTCGCCCGCGTATGCGCCGCCAGTGATTTCGTCATTGAACAGAGCCTTCGTGACCCTTTGATGTTGCTCGAGCTGGTGGCCTGGGGCGAGTTGGATCGCGGCTTTGCGCCCGACGAACTGTGCGGGCAGATCGCCGCCGCCGTGCAACAGGCCGAAACAGAAGAGGAGCTGGGCCGCGTGCTGCGCCGCCAGCGCACCCGCCAGCAGGTGCGCATCATCTGGCGCGACCTGACGCGCCAGGTCGATCTGGTGCAAACCTGCCGTGACCTCTCCGACATGGCCGACGCCAGCATCGACCAGGCCTACCAATGGCTGTACCAGCGCCACTGCGTGCAGTTCGGTACGCCCACCGGGCGGCGCAGCGGCGAGGCGCAGCACATGGTCATCCTCGGCATGGGCAAGCTCGGCGCCGTGGAGCTGAACCTCTCTTCCGACATCGACCTGATCTTCGCCTACCCCGAAGGCGGCGAAACCGTGGGGGTCAAGCGCGCCCTGGACAACCAGGAATTTTTCATTCGACTGGGTCAAAAACTGATCAAGGCCCTCGACCCGATGACCGTCGACGGCTTTGTATTCCGTGTCGACATGCGCCTGCGCCCTTACGGCTCGGCCGGTGCTCTGGTGCTCAGCTTCAATGCGCTGGAACAGTACTACCAGGACCAGGGCCGCGACTGGGAACGCTACGCCATGATCAAGGCGCGCGTAGTGGCCGGTGATCAGGTGGCCGGCGCGCAGCTGCTCGACATGCTGCGGCCGTTCGTCTACCGCCGTTACCTGGATTTTTCCGCCATCGAAGCGCTGCGCACCATGAAGCAGCTGATCCAGCAGGAAGTGCGGCGCAAGGGCATGGCCGACAACATCAAGCTGGGGGCGGGCGGCATTCGCGAGGTGGAGTTCATCGCCCAGGCGTTCCAGCTGATCCACGGCGGCCGCGACCTCAGCCTGCAGCAACGGCCGTTGCTCAAGGTGCTCGGCACCCTGGAAGGCCAGGGCTACCTGCCGCCGGCGGTGATCGCCGAGTTGCGCAATGGCTATGAGTTCCTGCGCTACACCGAACACGCTATCCAGGCGATTGCCGACCGTCAGACCCAGATGCTCCCCGACAGCCCGGAAGACCAGGCGCGCATTGCCTTTATGCTGGGGTTTGCCGATTGGGCGAGCTTCCATGAGCGCCTGATGGACTGGCGCGGTCGCATTGACTGGCATTTCCGCCAGGTCATCGCCGACCCGGATGAAGAAGAGGGCGAAGAAAGCGAGCTGGTTGTGGGCGGTGAGTGGTTGCCGCTGTGGGAAGAATCCCAAGATGAAGACGCTGCCTGTCGCCAATTGGCCGAGGGTGGCTTCACCGACGCGCCCAAAGCCCTGAAAGCCCTGACCAGCCTGCGCAGCAGTCCGCAGTTGCGCGCTATGCAGCGCCTGGGCCGAGAGCGACTGGATGCGTTTATCCCGCGTTTATTGGCCCAGGCCGTCGAGCATGCCAACCCGGACCTGGTGTTGGAGCGCGTGCTGCCGCTGGTCGAGGCCGTCGCCCGTCGTTCCGCTTATCTGGTGCTGCTCACGGAAAACCCCGACGCCCTGCGCCGGCTGCTGACCCTGTGCGCCGCCAGCCCGTGGATCGCCGAGCAGATCACGCGTTTCCCATTGTTGCTGGACGAATTGCTCAACGAAGGCCGCCTGTTCAAGCCGCCCTTGGCGCCGGAACTCGCCGCCGAACTGCGCGAACGCCTCACGCGCATCCCCGAGGATGACCTTGAGCAGCAGATGGAGGCCCTGCGCCACTTCAAGCTGGCCCACCGCCTGCGCGTCGCGGCGTCGGAAATCGCCGGCAGCCTGCCATTGATGAAGGTCAGCGACTACCTGACCTGGCTCGCCGAAGCCATCCTTGAGCAAGTGCTGGCGCTGGCCTGGCGCCAGACCGTGGCGCGCCACGGCTCGCCGCAACGGCTGGACGGGACGTTGTGCGATCCTGGCTTCATCATTGTCGGTTATGGGAAAGTCGGCGGGATCGAACTGGGGCATGGTTCGGACCTGGACCTGGTGTTTATCCATGACGGTGACCCGCAGGCTGAAACCGACGGTGCCAAGCCGATCGACGGTGCGCAATTCTTTACGCGCCTGGGCCAGCGGATCATCCATTTGCTGACGACCCAGACCAACTCCGGGCAGCTCTATGAAGTGGACATGCGCCTGCGTCCTTCCGGTGCCTCCGGTTTGCTGGTGAGTTCGCTCGGTGCGTTTGATCGCTATCAACAAAATGAAGCCTGGACCTGGGAACATCAGGCCTTGATCCGTGCGCGGGTGCTGGTGGGCAGCCAGGATGTGGGCCGCGCATTCGAGCAGGTGCGGGCCAACGTACTGGGGCGTGAGCGCGACCTGGAGACGCTGCGCCAGGAAGTCAGTGAGATGCGTGCCAAGATGCGTGACAACTTGGGCACCAAGACCACGGCGGCCGGCACCGGCGCCAATGCCTTCGAGCCCACGGCGGTGTTCGACCTCAAGCAGGACGCCGGAGGTATCGTCGATATTGAATTTATGGTGCAATACGCGGCTTTGGCGTGGTCTGCACAACATCCGTCGTTGCTGCGCTATACCGACAATATCCGCATCCTGGAAGGCCTGGAGCAGGTCGGGCTGATGCCCGCCGCCGATGCCCACTTGCTGCGTGAGGTGTACAAGGCCTACCGTTCCGCCGCGCATCGCCAGGCCTTGCAAAACGAGGCCGGCACGGTCGCCGGGGATCATTTCGCCGACGAACGGCGCCAGGTGATGCGGATCTGGAAAGAACTGGGGTTAAGTTGAGTCAACTGTAGGAGCCGGCTTGCCGGCGATTGAGGCCCTTGGCATCCATGGTGATCTTTCGGACGTCATCGCCGGCAAGCCGGCTCCTGCAGGTTGTTCGTCTCCTACAGAAATTATCGAGGCGGGGAGGCATTAGCCTCCCCGTATCGTTTGTGGAAACTACATGAATATTCTGATCGTTGGGCCCAGTTGGGTCGGTGACATGGTGATGGCACAGACACTGTTCCAGTGCCTGCGCCTGCGCCATCCAGACTGCCAGATCGACGTGCTTGCCCCGGAGTGGAGCCGCCCGATCCTCGAGCGCATGCCCGAAGTGCGCAAGGCCTTGAGCTTTCCGCTCGGCCATGGCGCGCTGGAGCTGGCGACCCGCCGTCGCATCGGCAAATCCCTGGCCGGCCAGTACGACCAGGCGATCCTGCTGCCCAACTCGCTCAAGTCGGCGCTGGTGCCGTATTTTGCTGGCATCCCCAAGCGCACCGGCTGGCGTGGTGAGTTTCGCTACGTGCTGCTCAACGACGTGCGCACCCTGGACAAGGCGCGCTACCCGCTGATGATCGAGCGCTTCATGGCCCTGGCCTATGAGCCGGGCGCCGAATTGCCACAGCCGTATCCACGCCCAAGCCTTGAGATCGACCCGGTCAGCCGCGACGCGGCGCTGGCCAAGTTCGGCCTGACCCTGGACCGCCCGGTGTTGGCCCTATGCCCCGGTGCCGAGTTCGGCGAATCCAAGCGCTGGCCGTCCGAGCATTACGCCAAGGTGGCCGAGGCCAAGATCCGCGAAGGCTGGCAGGTGTGGCTGTTCGGTTCGAAAAAGGACCATCCGGTGGGCGAAGACATCCGCCAGCGCCTGATTCCCGGCCTGCGCGAAGAAGCGGTGAACCTGAGTGGCGACACGTCGCTCGCCGAGGCCATCGACCTGCTGTCCTGCGCCGACTCGGTGGTGTCCAACGACTCCGGCCTGATGCACGTGGCCGCGGCGCTGAATCGCCCATTGGTCGCAGTGTACGGCTCCACCTCGCCGGGTTTCACCCCGCCCTTGGCCGACAAGGTCGAAGTGGTGCGCCTGGGCCTGGACTGCAGCCCGTGTTTTGAACGCACTTGCCGTTTTGGCCACTACAACTGCATGCGCCAGTTGCTGCCCCAGCCGGTGAACGAAGCCTTGCAGCGGTTGCAGGGCACTGTGGTCGAGGTCCGATAGTTTGCGCGTTCTGGTAATCAAGACCTCATCCCTGGGCGATGTGATCCACGCCTTGCCGGCGCTGACCGATGCGGCGCGGGCGATCCCCGGCATCCGTTTCGACTGGGTGGTGGAAGAAGGCTTTGCCGAGATCCCCACCTGGCACCCTGCGGTGGACAAGGTGATCCCGGTGGCCATCCGCCGCTGGCGCAAAAACATCTGGCAAACCATCAAGAGCGGCGAGTGGCGACGCTTCAAGCAGAGCGTCCAGTCGACCAAGTACGACCTGGTGATCGACGCCCAAGGCTTGTTCAAAAGCGCCTGGCTGACGCGCTATGTGCGTGCCCCGGTGGCCGGTTTCGACAAAAACTCCGCCCGCGAACCCATTGCCGCACGCTTCTACTCGCGACGCCTGGCCGTGGCCCGTGGGCAGCATGCGGTGGAGCGCTTGCGCCAGCTGTTCGCCGTGGCCCTGGGGTATGACCTGCCCAAGGCCCTGGGCGACTACGGCCTGAGTGTCGACAAACTGCTCGGCCTGCCGCCGAAAAAACCGTTCGTGCTGCTGTTGCACGGCACCACCTGGGACACCAAGCACTGGCCCGAAGCCTACTGGCGCGAGCTGTCCGAACGGATGGGCCGGTTGGGCGTGGACGTGAAATTGCCGTGGGGCAATGCCGCCGAAAAAGCCCGGGCCGAACGCCTGGCCAAAGGCTTGAGCAACGCCGAAGTGCTGCCCAAGTTGAACCTCGCCGGCGTCGCCCGCGTACTGGCCGGCGCCCGTGCCTGTGTGGCGGTAGACACCGGCCTGGGTCACCTGGCTGCAGCCCTGGACGTGCCGACCATTTCCCTGTTCGGCCCGACTAACCCCGGCCTGACCGGCGCCTACGGCAAGGGCCAGATTCACCTCGCCAGCGACTTCCCCTGTGCACCGTGCCTGCAAAAAAACTGTACCTATCAACCGACGGCCGACGACCTGCGTCGGTTCGACATCAAGCGCGAATCGCCCCTGTGCTTCACGCGCCTGAACCCTGAGCGTGTGGCAAGCCGGCTGAGCACGTTGTTACTGGCTGAGGAGCTGCACTGATGCAACTGGCTTTTGTTCTGTACAAATACTTCCCCTTCGGCGGCTTGCAGCGCGATTTCATGCGCATCGCCCTGGAATGCCAGCAGCGCGGCCACCAGATTCGTGTGTATACGCTGATCTGGGAAGGCGACATCCCGCCCGGCTTCGAAGTGCTGGTGGCGCCGGTCAAGGCGTTCTTCAACCATCGGCGCAACGAGAAACTCAGCGCGTGGATGGAAGCCGACCTGGCCAAACGCCCGGTGGACCGCCTGATCGGCTTCAACAAGATGCCCGGCCTGGACGTGTACTACGCCGCCGACGGCTGCTTTGAAGACAAGGCGCAGAATCTGCGCCACTCGCTGTACCGCTATTTTGGCCGCTACAAACACTTTGCCGAGTACGAACGCGCGGTGTTTGCCAAGGACGCCAAGACCGAAGTCCTGATGATTTCCGAAGTGCAGCAGCCGCTGTTCATCAAGCACTACGACACGCCGCTGGAACGTTTCCACCTGCTGCCGCCGGGCATTGCCCAGGACCGTCGTGCGCCGCCGAATGCCGCCGAAATCCGCGAAGGTTTCCGCAAGGAATTCAACCTGGGTGACGACGACTTGCTGCTGGTGCAGATCGGCTCGGGTTTCAAGACCAAGGGCGTCGACCGCAGCCTCAAGGCCGTGGCCGCACTGCCGGCTGAACTGAAAAAACGCACGCGCCTGTTTGTAATCGGCCAGGACGACCCCAAAGTATTCCAACTGCAAAGCGCCACCCTGGGCCTGGGGGACAATGTGCAGTTCCTCAAGGGCCGCAGCGATATCCCGCGCTTCCTGCTGGGCGCTGACCTGTTGATTCACCCGGCGTACAACGAAAACACCGGCACCGTGTTGCTCGAAGCCCTGGTGGCTGGGTTGCCGGTGCTGGTCTCGGCGGTGTGTGGTTATGCCCACTACATCAGCGAGGCCGACAGCGGCCTGGTGCTGGATGAGCCGTTCGAACAGAACCAGCTCAACGAGTACCTGACGCAGATGCTTACCGACACTGCACAGCGCGCGGCCTGGGGCCGCAATGGGTTGGCCTTCGCCGAGACGGCCGACCTCTACAGCATGCCGCAGCACGCTGCGGATGTGATTCTGGCGGAGCCGAACCGATGAAGTTGATTCTTGCCGAACCGTTCAAGACGTTATGGGCCGGGCGTGATGCCTTTGCCGAAGTCGAGAAGCTGCAAGGCGAAGTATTCCGTGAACTGGCGGCGCGCCGCACGTTGCGTACCGTGGTGGAGGGCCGGCCGTATTTCGTAAAGATCCACCGTGGCATCGGCTGGGGTGAGATCTTCAAGAACCTGATCACCGCCAAGTTGCCGGTGCTCGGCGCAGGCCTTGAGTGGGCGGCGATTCATCGCTTGCAGCAGCTCGGCGTGCCGACCATGACCGGCGTGGCGTTCGGTGAAAAAGGCAACAACCCGGCCGACCAGCACTCGTTCATCATCACCGAAGAGCTGGCGCCGACCGTCAGCCTCGAAGACCTGACGATCAACTGGGTGGCCGAGCCGCCCGCGCCTGCGTTGCGCCATGCGCTCACCCTTGAGCTGGCGCGCATGGTCGGCGACATGCACCGTGGCGGTGTAAACCACCGCGACTGCTACCTGTGCCACTTCCTGCTGGACACCGCGCAACCTGTCGATGCAAAGCACATCAAGCTGTCGGTGATCGACCTGCACCGTGCCCAGTTGCGGGCGCACCTGCCGCTGCGCTGGCGCGACAAGGACTTGTCGGCGCTGTACTACTCGGCGCTGGAAATCGGCCTGACCCGCCGTGACAAGCTGCGTTTCCTCAAGGGCTACTTCCGCCAGCCGCTGCGCCAGATCCTGGCCGAGCAATCGGCGTCCTTGAACCTGCTGCAGCGCAAGGCGGACAAGCTGTACGCGCGCAAGCAACGCTTGGGGGATGCGATCTGATGGCGGGTTGGAACCTGGAACCGGCCTACTCTGCCCTGGCGGATGATTTTGGAACCCTTGAAGCGGTGTTCGCGCTGCAAGGTGAACAATTGACCCGTGACCCCTTGTCGGAAGTGATCCGCGTGGAACGGGGCGGGGTCAATTATTACGTCAAGCGCTACACCGGCGCCGGCAAGGGCCTGCGCCGCTACCTGGGCAAGCCCCGAGTGAAGTCCGAATGGCAGAACCTCAAGCGTTTTGCCAAGTGGGGCATTCCCACCGCCGACGTGGTTGCCTGGGGCCTGGAGCGCAAGGGCCTGGCCTACGACCGTGGCGCGATGATCACCCGTGAGCTGCCAGAAACCGAAGACCTGTCGGCACTCGCCGAGCGCCGTGACGCGAGGCTCAAGGACCCCAAGTGGGTCGATGCGGTCAGCCGCCAGCTCGCCGAATACACCCGGACCATGCACGATCACCGCTTCACCCATAACGACTTGAAGTGGCGCAACCTGCTGATCGATGACCAGCAGACCCTGTACCTGATCGACTGCCCCAACGGTGATTTCTGGCGCGGTTTCTGGCTCAAGTACCGCATCACCAAAGACCTGGCCTGCCTGGACAAGGTCGCCAAGTATCACTTGTCGGCCACCCAGCGCCTGCGTTTCTACATGCAATATCGCCAACGCACGCACCTGACGGCGTCGGACAAACAGCGAATTCGCCATGTGGTGAAGTTTTTCGAGGGACGCGAATGAGTGATTTCCTGGCGGCCGAAGACCGTGCCCTGCTTGAGCGCAACGGCCTGGCAAGCTTCGATGCCTTGTGGGCCAAGCAGTTGGACGCAGTGGATGAGCCCAACACCAGCCGTGGCGGTTGGAGCAGCGTGTTCCGCCTGGAGCTTGAAGGCCAGGGTTACTACCTCAAGCGCCAGAGCAACTACCTGACGCGCAGCTTGCACCGCCCGTTTGGCGAGCCCAGTTTCTCCCGCGAGTTTCGCAACATCAGCCGCTACCGCTCGTTGGGCATTCCTGCCTTGCAAGCGGCGTTCTACGGCGAACGCAAGGTCGCCGGTGAATACCGCGCAATGTTGCTGACGCGTGCGCTGGATGGCTGGAATGACCTGGACTCCCTGCTGGAGCAATGGCCGCAGTTGAGCGATGCCCAGCACCGCGCGATCCTGCTGGCGTGCGGCCAATTGGCGCGCCGCCTGCACAGCGTTGGGCAGGTGCATGGCTGTTTCTACCCCAAGCATATTTTCCTGCAGGCTACTGCTGACGGTTATGCCGCGCAGTTGATCGACCTGGAGAAAACCCGCCCGCTGCTCTTTGGCTGGCGTGATCGGGTCAAGGATCTGGAACCGTTGTTGCGTCGCGCGCCACAATGGTCGGATGCGCAGGTGCGCCAGCTGTTGGCGGCGTACCTGGAGCAGCCTGCGGACAGCTCGCTGGTCGCCACGTGGTACCAGCGTTTGAGCGCCCGCCGTAGCCACAAGGAAAACCGTTGATGCGTTTGTCCGAGCTGAAAACCGCCGGTCGTACCCCGAGTTTGCCGATGACGATTGAGCTTGCCGATGCGGCGGGCCCTGGTCAGTTGCAACTGCTCAGCCTGCTGCGCGTGCTGCCGGGCGAGCGCTACGTGGGCGCGGGCGTCTGGCGCGGTCGCCCGGTGCTGGCCAAGTTGCTGGTGGGAGGCAAGGCGGCGCGGCATTTTCAGCGTGAACTCAGCGGCGTACGCTTGCTGGCCGAACAAGGCCTGACCACACCGTTGCTGCTGGCCGACGGGTTGCAGGAAGGCGAGGGCGGTTGGCTGCTGTTCGAATTTATCGAGGGCGCCGAGAGCCTGGCTGATGCCTGGCACGTCGTCGAACACCTGCCGCCCTTGGCAGACGAACAAACCGCCGTGCTCGCCGAAGCGCTGGGGGAGATTGCCCAGATGCATACCCGGGGCCTGTGGCAGGAAGACTTGCACCTGGACAACCTGCTGCGCCAAGACGGCAAGCTGTATTTGATCGATGGCGCGGGGATTCGCGTCGAAGAGGCCGGCAAGCCACTGTCGCGCAACCGTGTGCTAGAAAACCTCGGGGTGTTTTTCGCCCAGTTGCCGAAGAACCTCGAACCCTTTACCGAAGAGTTGCTGGTGTACTACCTGCTGGCCAACGGTGAACATGCCTTGCCGCTTGAGGCCTTGGAAAAACAGGTGCGCAAGGTCAGCGCCTGGCGCCTGAAGGACTTCCTGAGCAAAGTCGGCCGCGAGTGCACGCTGTTCAGCGTGGTGCGTGGTCCGTTTGCATTGCGTGCGGTCCGCCGTGAGGAAGAAGCCGCCATGCTGCCAGTGCTGGAGCAGGCTGACACGTTGCTCGACAGCGGCCACCTCTTCAAGACCGGTGGTGCCGCGACGGTGGCCAAGACCGACCTGGCTGGGCGCGCGCTGGTGATCAAGCGCTACAACATCAAAGGGTTCGTCCATTGGCTCAAGCGCTTCTGGCGCCCGAGCCGCGCCTGGCATTCCTGGCGCGAGGGCAATCGCCTGGCGTTTCTCGGCATCGCCACGCCCAAGCCGCTGGCTGTGCTGGAAAAGCGCTTTTTCTGGCTGCGCAGTCGCGCCTATCTGGTGACGGAATTGATCGCGGGCCCGGACATCATCGAGCGTTTCGCGCCCTACGTCGAAAGCGGCGACGCGCCGGAAAATGAACTGCAGGCCCTGGATCACCTGTTCGCCGAACTGATCCGCGAGCGCATCAGCCATGGTGATTTCAAGGGCCATAACCTGTTCTGGGACAAGGACCGCTGGTCGCTGATCGACCTGGACGCCATGCGCCAACACAGCTCTGACGCCAGCTTCGCTCCGGCGTACGCCAAGGACCGCGCGCGGTTCATGCGCAACTGGCCTGAACGCAGCGCGTTGTACCAACTGATCGATCAACGCCTGCCCAAACAGACCCTCTAACCCTCACGGGCTTACGCAATTGTAGTGAGCGGGCTTGCCCCGCGCGGCGGCGCGTCATTCACGCGTGAGGTGCCTGGCACACTACGGCGCGGCGGCGTGTCAGTCACGCTTGAGGCGCCTGATACACCGCGGCGCGGGGCAAGCCCGCTCACTACAAGTGTTGCGTGGGCAACAGTGATTGGGCAGTTGTGCTTAGGAATGACAGTCCGTTTTTACGCGCGTTTTCTATCTTTCTGATTTAAAACGATAAAAATCCTGGCACGGGCGCTGCAATGCCATCGGGTGAACCCTTTCACCGGTGGCTCAGGAGCCCTGTATGCCTTCCAGCCTTTCCTCGCTTTCCCGCTTGATCTGCCTCGGCGCCGCCTTGTTGCTGAGCTGCACCGCCCACGCCGCAGACGGCGATGATGCCGTGCCGTCACTGGCCGGCAAACGTATCGCTGTGAGCATGACGGGCACCAGTCACTATTTTGATATCAAGGCGTTCCAGGCCCAGGTCGAAGAAATCAAGCGCTTGGGCGGTACACCCATCACCCTCGACGCCGGGCGCAACGACAAAAACCTGGTGACCCAGCTGCAAACCGTGGTCACGCAAAAGCCCGATGCTGTGATCCAGACCCTCGGTACCCTCAGCGTGATCGACCCCTGGCTCAAGCGCATCAGTAAGGCCGGCATCCCGCTGTTCACCATCGATGCGCCGTCGCAGTACAGCCTCAATAACACCACGTCGGACAACGTCGCCACGGGCAAGGCGCTGGCCGACCAGTTGATCAAGGATGCCGGCGGCAAGGGCAAGATTCTGGTGTTCAACGGCTTCTACGGAGTGCCGGTCTGCGCGATTCGCTATGACCAGTTGAAGCTGGCACTCAAGGATTACCCGCAGCTCGAAATCATCCAGCCGGAACTGCGCGATGTGATTCCCAACACCGTGCAGGACGCGTATTCCCAGGTCTCTGCGCTGCTGAACAAATACCCGGCGGGCACGGTGTCGGCGATCTGGTCGGCGTGGGATATCCCGCAACTCGGCGCGAGCAAGGCGTTGATCGATGCCAAGCGCACTGAGATCAAGACCTATGGCGTCGACGGTACGCCGGAAGTGCTGGCGCTGTTGGGCCAGGCGAATTCGTCGGTCGGCGCCGTGGTGGCGCAGCAGCCCGCGCTGATCGGCAAGACGGCGGTGCAGAACGTTGCACGCTACCTGGCCGGGCAGCATGACCTGCCGAAGGAAACTCATGTAGCGACGTTGCTGACCACTGCCGCCAACCTGTCACAGGTTCAGCAACTGCGGGGTGATTGATGACAGCGTTGCACTTGCAGCATCTGCGCAAGCGGTTTGGCGCCACGTTGGCGCTGGAGGATGCGAGCCTCAAGGTCGAGCGCGGCACGATTCACGGCCTGGTGGGTGAGAACGGCGCGGGCAAGTCGACGCTGATCAAGATTCTCGCCGGCATTCACAAGGCGGATGCCGGGCAGGTGAGCATTGGCGGTCAGGCCTATGCCGCGTTGTCGCCGCGCCAAGTGGATGCATTGGGCGTGCAGTTCATCCATCAGGAGCGTCTGCTGCCGGCGAGTTTCACGGTGGGCGAAGCGCTGTTTTTCGGGCATGAGTTGCGCCGTGGGCCGTTTGTCGACCGTCGGCGGCAGCAGCGTGAAGCCGAGCGCTTGCTGGCGGAGTATTTCGACCTGCAGTTACCGGCCAGCGCGTTGATCAGCGAGTTGAACAGCGCCGAGCGCCAGGTGCTGCAAATCACCCGCGCGCTGATTCGCCAACCGAAGATCCTGGTGTTCGATGAGCCCAGCGTGGCGTTGGTCAAGCGCGAGGTCGACCAGTTGTTGCGTATCGTCAAGCGCCTGCGCGACCAGGGGTTGTCGATCCTGTACATCTCCCATTACCTGCAGGAAATCGACAGCTTGTGTGATGAGGTCACGGTGTTGCGCAATGGCCGGGACGTCGCGGTGGTGGAGCCTCGGCGCACCTCGAGTGCCGAGATTGCGCGGCTGATGGTCAACCGCGACGTGCAGGACATGTACCCCAAGGCCCGCGTCGAACTTGGCAAGCCGCTGCTGCAAGTGCGTGGGTTGAACCTGGCCCGGCGTTACCGCCAGATCGATCTTGAGGTGCGGCGTGGTGAGATCGTCGGGCTGACCGGGCTGGTGGGCTCGGGGGCCAAGGAATTGCTCAAGACCCTGTTTGGCGTGGTGCGTGCAGACAGCGGCAGCATTCATCTTGATGGGCGTGTATTGCGCCTGCGTTCCCCCGGCCAGGCGATTGCGGCCGGTATCGCCCTGGTGCCGGAAGAGCGCCGCAGCCAAGGGATTTCGCCGCTGCTGTCGGTGCTGGAAAACCTCACGTTGGCAGGGCTTTCGCGGTTCAGTCGCGGGGGCCTGCTGAGCCGCCGCAAGGAGCAGGCAGAAAGCCTGCGCTTGATCGACGAACTGGCGATCAAGGCGCCCGGGCCCCACGCGGCGGTGAGCCAGCTCAGTGGTGGCAATCAGCAGAAAGTTGCCCTGGGTAAATGGCTGAGTCGGCGCTCGGCGGTGTACCTGTTGGATGAGCCGTGTGTGGGCGTGGATGTCGGCGCCAAAGTGGAAATTTATCGATTGATCGGGCGCTTGGTCGAGGGGGGCGCCGCGGTGTTGGTGTTGTCATCGGACTTGCCGGAATTGTTGGGCATCAGCGATCGAATTCTGGTCCTGCATCGTGGCGAAATAGCCGGTGAGTTTCGCGCAGGGGACGCCGACAGTGACCTGTTGTTGGCGTGTGCCACGGGCGCGGTGCCAGTACCTGCTGTGCAACCGCGGGAGGTCGAACATGCTTGAGGCAACCGCGTCAGGTTTTTCGCAACGCGTGTGGGTGCTGGTGTTACGTCGAGGGGCCGTGGGCGTGTTTGTGGCGATCCTGCTGGGGTTTGCCGTGGCGGCGCCGAACTTCCTCTCGGTGGCCAACCTTGCGAATGTGTTCAGCCAGTCGGCGATCCTCGGGGTGCTGGCCTTTGGGCTCACCTGCGTGATTATCGGCGGCGGCTCGAATGTGGTCGCCGGTGGGTTGGACCTGTCACTGGCAGCGAACCTTGGCTTGTGCGCGGCGGTATTCAGCCGGCTCAACAATGCCGGGCTGGAACTCTGGCTCACCCTGTTGCTGACCCTGGGTTGCGGTCTCGCGGTCGGGCTGCTCAATGGCTTGGCGGTGGTAGTGCTGCGCTTGCCGCCTTTGTTGGCGACGCTGGCAAGCATGAATGTGCTGGCCGGACTCGAACTGGTGCTGACCGAGAACACCGTGGTTTCCACCGACTCGCCCCTGCTCGATGTGCTCAGCGGCGGCAGTTGGCTGGGCGTGCCGGCGCTGGCGTGGGTGTTGCTGGTCACGGGCGGGCTGTTGACGCTGCTGATCCAGCATTCAGCCTATGGGCTGCGTTTGCACGCGGTGGGTGAATACCCTCAGGCGGCCGAGGCGGCGGGTCTGCACAATGCAGGGTATGTGGTGTCGAGTTACCTGCTGTCGGGCGCGTGTGCGGCGGTGGCCGCGTTGTGCTCGGCGGCTTTTTTCAGCGGCAGCACCACCGGTTCCGGTGAGATGCTGCTTTCGGTGGTGGCGATCGCGTTTCTCGGCGTGGTGTTTTCCTGGCGGTTGGTGGCAAGCATCCCGGGCACGTTGCTCGCGACCTTGCTGATCGGTTTTCTGATCAACGGATTTCAGCTGTTGAACGTGTCGAGTTTCTGGGTCAACGGCGTGCAGGGTGTGTTGATCCTGTTGGTGGTGGCGGCCTCCAGTGCCTTGAATCGAGGAGCCCGCTCATGAACCCACGTGCATTACTGCCGCTGACATTGCCGTTGGTGTTCGCGGTCATCGTCCTGGTGTTTGCGCTACAGGCGCCGGGGTTTCTCAGCAGCGGCAACTTGAAAAGCCTGGTGCTGAACAATTTCGTGTTGCTGGCGGTCGTGGCGATCGGTATGACCTACGCGGTGGCGGCGGGCGGCATCGACCTGTCGGTGGGCACCGCGCTGGATTTCGCCAGCTTTACGTTCGTGGTGCTGCTCAATGGCGGCCATGGCTGGGCGATTGCAGTCGTGGGGGCGCTGGCGGCTGCGTTGTCAGTGGGGCTGGTGAATGCAGGGCTGATCGCGGGGCTGCGGATCAGTCCGTTTCTCGCCACGCTCGGTACGTTATTTATCGGCACCAGCGCCCAGCAACTGATGTCGGACGGCGGCCAGCCGATTTACATCGCCGAGGGCCTTAAGCCGGGGCTGACCGGCCTGCCTGCGCTGTTGATCGTGTTGGGGCTGGCATTGTTCTATGGCCTGACACTGGCTCGCGGGCGCCTGGGGCGCGAGCTGCTGGCCCAAGGTACGCAGCCGCTGTTGGCGTACTACTCGGGGTTGTCGGTGCGGCGGATCGTCACCGTGGTGGCGCTGGCCACTGCCCTGGCGTGCGGGGTGGCCGGGGTGCTGCTCAGTTCGACGGTCAGTGCCTATGTCCCCTTGTCTGGCAATGCATTCCTGCTCAATGCCATCGGCGCGGTGTTTATCGGCACCACGTTGAGTCGGCAGGGCCGGGCGAATATCCCCGGGACTCTGCTCGGCGTGCTGTTCATCAACGTCATCGCCAACGGCCTGCTGCTGATTGGCTGGAACTTCTATTGGCAGCAGGTGGCGACCGGCGTGCTGATTTTTGTGGTGTTGAGCTTCAGCTTTGCCAGTCGTCGAGTGGTGGCGGGCCACTAGCGGGTTATTGGGCCTTGAGCAGGATCATGCGGTCTTTGGACGAGCGCGCCTCGCTCCGGGTACCGCTGAAAAAGTAGCCATAGTCTTGCAGGTAATACACCGTGCTGAGCGTGGTGTTACCCGACCCGATGGTTTGGCAGTCAAGCTCCTTGGCATCGCCGCTCAACGCCGAATTGATTTTGCTGGCGGGTAATTGGCGCTTCACCAGGCAAAGGTTGTCGCGGGTGTAGTTGCGCTCGTCGCGCTCATTGCTGCGCTCGTGGGTGGTGTAGCTGAACCCCAGCGTTGTGCCCGTGGGCATCTGTTTCCAGTCGCCGCTGAAGCTGAGTTGTTCGACCGTGGTGGCAGCTGTGCGCGTCAGCCCTTCAAATTCGTACTGGGCCTGGTAGGTCAGGGGGATCAAGCCTCTGAATGTCACGTCGTCATGGGTGGAGAAGTCGCTCACATGACGCAGGTGCAGTTGCCCGCTTGCAGCGTCGGTTTCAATGAACACTTGATTTTGCAGGCTGCTGGAGCCGAACTCGGTTTTCACCACCAGATGGCTTAGCGTCTTGTCGGGTTTTGCCAGGCCCAGGGCAGTAATGGCGTCCAGCACTGCAGGGGGCAGAGGCGTCGGCATCAGGGTTTGAGTGATCTTGTCGCGGGGTGTCGCGACAGGGAGGCGCTCAAGGGCTGCCGCTGGGCCGCAGGCGGCATTCAATAGGGCCTGGGTATCGCTTTCGGCCGTGCTGAAGGGCGCGTCCTGAGGCGAGGTTTCAGTCTTGCCGAAGGTCACGACGTTTTTCTTGTGGATCCCGAAGCTGGCCAGAGTGCGGTAGGTCTGGCGGCTGCAATTGGCCTGAAAATGCAGGCGCGTCTGAGCGTAGGGCATTTTTTGCAGCCGGTTGATCAAGACAAACGGCTCGTCGTAGGCACCCCAGAATTGCAGAGTGTCAGCCGTCGCCTTGAGGCTGGCACGGTCGATCAGCAGTTGGCGTTGCGTCGCGGTGCTGCTGACGACGCGCCAGTCCGGGCGCGGCGTGCGTGCGCAGGCGTCGATAAAGGCGGCGTTTTGCTTGAGGTAGTCGATGACCTGTGGGGTGAGCTCGCGCATCACGGTAAAGCGCTTGGGTTGACCATCGGCCGCTGGGGTGCCGGGCGATTCCAGAAACAGCAGGCTTGCGCTCGGGGTGGCGCAAGACGCCCGAACCTGGGCGATATCCGGCACGCTGGCGCCTTTGCCCGGCGTGACCTGTACCTGATAGCTGAGGTCATCGCCATCACGCAGGATCGAGTCGACCAGCGGCGGCTGCTTGAGCACTTCGGCAAACGCCGGCTCTGCCTTGGCGCGGCTGTTCATGGTTTGAAGGCTGCAACCACTGAGCAAGCTGAGGGCGACGACAACCGCGATGCGTTTCATGGGTGTTCCTTGCGCAGAGACGGAGAAAAGGCGATCACACGCTTTCGGCTGGGCCCTGCGCTTCTTGAGCGCGGCGCGCCGATCAAAATTGATATTCGGCGCCGGCGCCCGCATACCACGAGCGCCCTGGCGCGGCTTCGTAGTAGCGGCCATTGCCGTCACCGACGATCACCGAGCCGACGTATTGGCGGTCCAGCAGGTTGTCCAGGCGCAACGTCTGGTGGAAGGTCCAGTGGTCGACCTTCTGCTCGAAGCGCGCACGCCAGTTGAACACGCTGTAGCCGGGTGCTGCGTGCTGTTGGTTGGTGTCTTCGACGTAGACCTTGCTGCGGTACAGGCCTTCGAGGGCGGTGCTCACCCAGTCCCGGGGCTTCCAGTTCAACTCGGCAAACAAGGTGGTCTGCGGCACGCCGGGCAAGTAGTTGCCTTTGTCGACAGTGGTAGTGCCGCCGCTGACGAAGTCGCTGTCGTAGGTGGCCTGCAGGCGGGTGTAGGCGAGGCTGGTGTTCCACTGTTCACTCAACTGGCTTTCCAGGCCCAGTTCAAAGCCCCGACGCAAGGTGCGGCCCGCATTCTGGTAGGTGGTGCGGCCGCCGACGGATTGTTGCACCACCAACTCGTCCTCGGTGGTGATCTGGAACAGCGCGGCGTTAACACGGGTGTCTTGACCGACGCGTGCTTTCAAGCCGACTTCATATTGCTTGCTGACCGATGGCTTGAGCGCAAAGTTGAAACCGTTGGCGGTGCTGGAATAGGCCGACTCAGCCTGGGTCGGGGTTTCAAACCCCTTGCCCGCGCTTACATAGCCATGCAGGTCCGGGGTGAAGGCATACATGACGCTGACCGACGGCGTGTTCTTCTGATAGGTCTTGTTGCCGCTGTCATTGCCGTCGCTGAGGTAGTGGTCGTCCACGTCCATGGTCATGCTGCTGTGGCGCAGGCCCGCTTGCAGGGTCCAGTCGCCGAGCAGCCAGTTGGCCTGCACGAACGGATCGAGGCTGGTAGCGGTGTCGATTTCATCACGGCCCAGGGCGCCCTTGACGCCGTGCACGCCATTGACGGTATTGGAATAGCCCTGGCGGTCCTCCCGGCTGCGGTCGTAGTCGAGGCCGGTGATCAGGGTCAGGTCGCCGGGGGCGCTGGTGATGGGTTGCAGCCAATGGACGGAGCCGCCGTAGAACGTGCGGTCGAAGTCGACAACGCCGCCGCGCTTGTCGGCGGCGGTGCCACCTGGGATCGACAGGTACTGAATCACGCTCCGCCGCCCCGTATAGGCATTCACTTGCAGGGTTGCATCGCCGATGTAGCGCTCGTAATTCAGGCCTATTTGCTGGTGATCGATACTTTTGCGCGTGTTGTACAACAACGCCGCCGGTGCCACCGAGCGCGGGTCTGCCTTGTAAGCCGCCCAGGTTTGCCCCAGTGGGTCCTGGGTGCCGTTCTGCTCCAGGCTGCTGTAGATCAGCGCGAGCTTGCTGTCATCGTCCGGCTGGACGTTGAGCTTGGCAAAGGTCTGGTCGCGACGTGCGCTGCTGTGGTCGCGGTAGCCATCGGTGTCCATGCGCGAAGCGTCGAGCACAAAGCCTGCGCCATTCGCGGCGCCTTCAGCCGTGAGGTGGTTTTTGCTCAGGCCGTCGCTGCCCACCAGGGTCTCGGCACCGATGCGTGGCGGGCCTTCGCCGTCGCGGGAAAACATCTGGATCACCCCGCCGGCGTTGCTGCCGTACAGGGTGGCGGCCGGACCGCGCAGCACTTCGATGCGTTCGGCCGTATCAAGGTTGAACGTCGCTGCCTGGCCCTGGCCGTCCGGCGTGCTGGCCGGAATGCCATCGGCGATCAGCTTGATGCCGCGCACGCCGAACGCCGAGCGGGCGCCGAAGCCACGGGAAGAGATCTGCAGGTCCTGCGCATAATTCTGGCGGTTCTGTACCACCAGGCCGGGCACGCGGGACAAGGCTTCGGAGGCGTTGATGCCCAGTTGGCCGTCACTGATCTGCTCGTGGCTGATGCTGTTTACCGAGTAGGGCAGGTCGAAGGTCGGGCTGGCGCTGCGTGAACCGGTGACCACGCTGGGGTCGAGGATCAGTGGGGCGTCTTCCGCCCATGCGGGGGCGCCCAAGGCGAGCAGGCTGGGCAGTAACAGGGTAAAGCGGGCAAGGGTTTTCATGGGGCAGCCGAAATCTGTGGCGCATAGGTCATAGACGCGCAAAAGGGCGCGAGTTTAGTGGTTTGGGCGATTTTTACCATTTCGGAGTTTTCTTACGAGTCGCATCGGCGCGCCTGGCTGGGGTACGGAGTGGGTGGGTGCTAGCGTGGCGGACCCTTGGAGAGGACTCGTCATGACCTTGAAAAACACGACGATACTGAGTGTCGTTGCCCTTGCCTTGAACGGCTGCGGTACGCTGAATACCGTACTGCGCGACGATGTGGCGGCCACCCGGGAGTTGCGTAACCAGAAGACTTACTGTCAGTCCATCCCCCGCGTTTATAGTGGCCTGGCTTTCGACTTTTGCCTGCTGAATGCAGCGCCCGACTACACCGGTGTGTTGTTACCGTTGGTCCTGGTCGACATGGCAGCTTCCGGGGTTGCTGATACCGTTGTGCTGCCCTATACGATTTACCAGCAGAATACGCTGGGCAACCTGGGGATCTATTGGCGGTCGAGTCGATCATGAGCTGGAGCCACATAGGTGTTCCGGGCCAGGCTCGGTTCTAGCCTTTCGGGTAAAAGGAGACGTCCATGAATCGTGGAACCCAAGTACTGCTGGTAGCAGCCGTGCTGTTGCTTTCCGGTTGCGGAACCATCAACACGGTTTTTCGCCCGGACGCCGTGGCCAGCCAGAACCTCAAGGATTCGCGCAGCCACTGTGAAAACGTACCGCGTATCTACAGCGGGGTGATCTACGGGTTTTGCACGCTCAACGGTGAACCCAGGCCTGAAAAAAGCCTGAAAGACCAGAGCGTGCTGGACAGCGCGGGCAATGCCTTCCCGGTCATCGCCATCGAAGCCGTGGCCTCGGGCGTGCTGGACACGCTGGTGCTGCCCTACACGATCTACCGCCAGAGCAAGGACGGCAGTATCGAGATCTACCGCTAGGGTGCAGTGACAACCGGTCACCACATTCCCTAGATCATCACGCGGCGTGTTTACGCTATAATCCCGCCCTTTAGCTGTTTCTCGCCCAGGCGAGAGGCACACTTTTTTCAGGCGCAACCCGCCTGCATGCAGACTAAAAGAGGCTAGACCCCTGTGGCATTGACGATTCTTGGCCTGTCCGGCGCCCTTAGCCATGATCCTTCCGCAGCCCTGTATATCGACGGCAAGCTGATCGCGGCCGCCGAAGAAGAGCGCTTCGTACGCGACAAACATGCAAAGAACCGCATGCCCTACGAGTCGGCGAAGTTCTGCCTGGAGCAGGCCGGCATCAAGCCTTCCGACGTTGACGTGGTTGCGATCCCGTTCGCCCCGATCAGCCTGTTCGGCGAAGCGCGCTGGCACTACGCCAAGCGTTACTGGTACGCCCCGGACCGCGCCCTCGACGCAATCCTGATGGGCAACCGTCGCTACAAGCGCTATCGCAACAAGATCGTCTGGTGCCTGGAGCAACTGGGCTTCGATCCGAAGAAAATCAAGATCGAGCCGGTTGAACACCACCTGGCCCACGCTTCCAGCGCCTACCACTGCTCCGGCTTCCAGGAGAAAACCGCGATCCTGGGCATCGACGGTAAAGGTGAGTACGCCACTACGTTCTTCGGCTACGGCGAGAACGGCAAGATCCACAAGATCAAGGAATTCTACGATCCGGACTCCCTGGGCGGCCTGTATGGCGCGATCACCGAGTTCCTCGGGTTCGAGATGCTCGACGGCGAGTTCAAGGTCATGGGCATGGCGCCGTACGGCGACGCCAGCAAATACGACTTCTCGCGCCTGGCCTCCTTTGAGAACGGCGAACTGGTGATCAACACCGAATACGCCAACGTCATCGGCCTGCGCCGTTACAAAGAGAAGGGCAAGGGCTTCTACTTCTCGCCAAAACTGATCGAGTGGCTGGGTCCGAAGCGCGAAGGCGATATTGCCGACGAGCCGTACATCCACTACGCCGCGAGCATGCAGGCGCTGTTCGAGAAGCTGGCCCTGCAGATGATCGACCACTACCTGGGCGACATCCTCAAGGACACCGGCAAGCTGGCCTTTGCCGGTGGTTGTGCGTTGAACGTGAAGCTGAACCAGAAAATCATTGCCCGTGATGACGTGAAAGAGCTGTTCGTACAGCCTGCGTCCGGCGATGCCGGCACCGCCGTTGGCGCGGCGGCCTACGTGTCCCACGCCCGTGGTGTGCCGGTGGAGAAGATGGAACACGTCTACCTCGGCCCGTCCTACAGCAACGAAGACGTGATTGCCGCGTGCGCCAAGCACGAGAGCAAGCCGAACTGGCGCAAGATCGAGAACATGCCCAAGCGCATCGCCAAGATCATGGTCGACGGCAACCCGGTGGCCTGGTTCCAGGGCCGCATGGAGTTTGGCCCGCGTGCGTTGGGTGGTCGTTCGATCATCGGTTGCCCAAGCGCCACCGGCGTGGCCGATCGCATCAACCACCAGATCAAGTTCCGCGAGCGTTGGAGGCCTTTCTGCCCGTCGATGCTCGACACCGTGGCCCCGCAGATGATCAAGGTCGATCACCCCGCACCGTTCATGACCTTCACCTTTGAAGTGGCTGAAGAATGGAAGACCCGCGTGCCGGAAGTGGTCCATGAAGATGGTACCTCCCGCGCCCAGGTGCTCAAGCGCGAGTACAACCCGCGCTACTACGACATGATGAAAGAGCTGGAAGTGCTGACCGGCAACGGTGTGTCGCTGAACACCTCGCTCAACCGTCGTGGCGAGGCGATGATCTGCTCGCCGACCGACGCGCTGAACATGTTCTTCGGTTCCGACCTGCAGTACCTGATCATGGAAGACATCCTGGTGGTCAAGGACGGCGTGGACCCTTATGACGCTGTGGTCTAAATGCTGAACCGCTTCCAGGGCTGGCGTGAACGTGGCTGGGCGCCTGTCGAGGCCGAGGTTTACGCCCAGGCCTGGCAGCGTTTTGGCGGCAGTGTGGCGACTCATCCGCACGTGATCGAGCGGCTGGCCCGCCTGGCACAGATTCCCGTGCGTTACCTTGGCTGGGAGCAGGGCGGCGAGCTCAAGGGGGCGATAGCCGCCTGGGGCCGCGACCTGGCCTTGTCCAAGGACGTGCTCAAGCGCAGCGGCAAGAAAGGCCTGTTTGACCTGGGCAATGCCGAGATCATCCTGCCGATTGCTGCAGACGCGCAGTTGCCGGTACGCCATCGCGGGCGCTACCTGTCGGCGCTGAACGAAGGGCGCATCAGCACCCTCAAACCTCAGGCCGAGCAACTGGCCATGGCGCGTACCCCTGAAGACCTGTCGAAGAAGTTTCGCTACAACCAGCGCCGCGAGTTGCGCTTGCTGGAAGAAGCGGGCGGCGTGGTACGGGCCGTCAGCGAGTTTTCCAGCACTGAACTGGCGGCGATCTATTGCGACCTGTTCCAGCGCCGCTGGGGGTTTGCAGCCACCGGCGCCGAGCGACTGGCCGACGTGCTGGAGTTGCTCAAGGAATTTTTGATCGGCTCGGTGCTGTTTCTCAATGACGCCCCCATCGCCGTGCAGTTGGTGTACCGCGTCGAGGCGCCCGAGTGGGTGAGCATCGAGTACGTCAATGGCGGGGTTGACCCTGAAACCCGTGCGTTCAGCCCCGGCAGCGTATTGAGTTTTCTCAATACGCAAAGTGCCTGGGAGCAGGCGCGCGCCGTGAATAAACCCCTGCGTTTCTCCTTCGGACGCGCCGACCGTGAATACAAAGAGCGTTGGTGCAACCCCGTGCCGGTGTTCAGCCTATGAGCCGTAAACGTCAATTGCTGCAGCGCCACCGACGCAACAAGCGCGTGGCGCTGTTGATCGCCCTTGTAGGGCTGTTGCTCGCCGGTGTGCTGGTGGCCTGGTGGTTGACGCCGCTGCTGGCGGTGCTGCTGTGGGCTGCCCATGAAGCGTGGTTTGCCGACCATCTGTTTTATTCACCCAAGGAAGACTATCAGTACCGCTTCCCCGCGGGCAGCCAGACGGCCGCCTTGCGCGTGGAGGCTGGTCGCCTGGTTCCCCAGGCACCGCTGAGCCTGGTGGGCGATGAGACGTTGATCGTCGAAGTGCAGCTGAAAAGTAATCTGCTGGGGCGTTTTCTTGACCCGGCCGTGCTGTTGTCGGGCGATCGCCAAGTGTTTGAGCGTGGGGTATCTGGCAAGCGTTACCTGAACCTCACGGGCTCGGCACAGGCGTTGGCAGCCGGTGAGCTGAGCCTGCGCGGGCGCTACTGCCGCGTGGTCGGCGACCTGACCCTGTGGGTGTTCCGCCAACCGGATTACGCCCGCCAGCGGGTCATGGTGATTGCGCCCCATGCCGATGATGCCGAGCTGGCGGCGTTCGGTTTGTACGGCCAGGCGGATGAAAGCTGGATCGTGACGCTGACGGCAGGCGAAATCGAGGCTGAGCACTATCAACAGATGGGCATGCCCAAGGCCGATGCCGCGCGGAACAAGGGGCGCCTGCGCGCCTGGGACAGCATTGCCGTGCCGCGTTGGGCCGGGGTTCCCGAAGCGCACTGCGTGCAGCTGGGTTATTTTTGCCTGCAACTGCCGGCCATGCGCGCCACGCCGGATCAGCCCCAGGCCTCTCGCGAAGCGGAAATGGACGATACACGGCTGTTTCGTCAGTTCAATGCATTCGCCCTGCCGGGCGATGTGGACGGCGCGCCGACCTGGGTCAACCTGATTGCGGACCTGCGGGCGTTGCTGCTCAAGGCGCGTCCCGAGGTGATTGTGTTGCCCACGCCGGTCCTTGACCCGCATCCGGACCACATCTATGCGCATGCCGCAGTGGTGGAAGCGCTGGAAGGACTTGAATGGCAACCGACCACGTTGCTCGGTTATGCCAACCATCTGCATGATAATGACCGTTGGCCCATGGGCGACTCCGGCGCCGGTGTGGCCTTGCCGCCACAGCTTGATACGGATCAGGTGCTTGAGCCGTGCTGCCGGGTGCTATCGTTGCGCACTCAACAAGACAAGGCCATGGCGCTGGGCATGATGCATGACCTGCAGCCACGCCCGCCGTTCAAACGCCGTGTGCGTCGCCTGTTGCAGCGAGTGCTGGCAGGGCGTGGACCATCGCCTTACGGGGAGAATGAGTTCTTCCGCAAGGCGGTACGGCGTCACGAGCTGCTCTGGGTCCTGAAACAGGATTGAGCCTTTACCTATTCGTTGGGCTGCCGCCCGCAGCCTGATTGCCCCATGGAGTGATATGGAACCTCGTTTCAAGGTGTTGCAGTTACAGCCGGACTACAACGTCAAGGTCAATGATTTCGCCGACCTCGGTGAGCAGATCGTCAAGTCGTTGCCGGTTGAACGTTTTGAGGTGACCTCGGCGTTTCTCAGCGGTCGCCCGCAACCGGGCCAGCCCCTCAGCGTGGCTGACCATTCCAAGTATTTCGAGTTTCCGGAGAAGGCTCTCAAGGGCATCCGCCTCGGTGCCATGTGGGAAATCTACAAGTATTGCCGTGAGCAGAAGTTCGATGTGGTCATCTGTAACCGTTTCAAGTCGGTGAACATGATGCTGTCGCTCAACCGCTGGTTGAAGATCCCGCTGTGCATCGGCATTTCCCACGGCTTTGGCGAATACGAGCGAGCCTATCGCCGGCGCCAGACGCGTCGGTTGGTCAGCCCGGCGTGGCGCTTTGTCGGGGTGTCGGCGGCGGTCAGGGATTATCTGGTCGGTCTCAATTGCGGCTTCACGCGCGACAACACCTCCTTCGTGACCAATGCCATCGACATCCCTCAGGCCGAAGCCTTGCAGCTGCCCCGTGAGCAAGCGCGGCAAGCCTTGGGGCTGCCCATGGATGCGCGCATCATCGGGGCCCTGGGCCGCCTGGTGCCGATCAAGGGCCACACCCATCTGCTGCAGGCTTTTGCCCGCCTGAAGGACAAGTACCCGAACGCCCAGGTCGGCATCATCGGTTCTGGCCGCGCCGAGGCGGACCTGCGCGCAGACATCGAGCGCCTGGGCCTGACCGGCCGTGCACACCTGCTGGGTTTTCGTGAAGACGGCCTCCAGTACGTACGTGCCTTTGACATCTGGACCATGCCGTCCCTGCTCGAAGGCCTGGGGCTGGCATTGCTCGAAGGCATGAGCGGGCGCCTGCCGGTGATCGCCTCCAACGGCCCGGCCATGTTGCCGCTGGTCGAGGGGGCGGGCGGCTTGTCCCATGAGCCTGGCAATGTGGACCAACTGACGACGGCCCTGGACACTTACCTGGCCATGAGCGACGAGCAACTGCGCGCCAAGGGCGAGCAGGTGTTCCAGTACCTGGAACAGAATCACGCGCTGGCGGAATTCCAGCAGAAATACCTAGACCTGATCGAAACCGGTTTGAAAGAAGTAGGTAGAGCATGACGTCGCAACAACCCCTGGTCTCGGTAATCATCGCGTCCTACAACCACGCCCAATACATCGAGCAAAGTATCCTCAGTGTGCTTGGTCAGACGTATCCCAACATCGAGTTGCTGGTGGTGGACGACGGTTCCAAGGATGACAGTGTCGAACGTATCCGGCGTTTGCAGGCCGAGCATGGTTTTGATTTTCAGGTGCAGCAGAACCAGGGCTTGACTGCCACGCTGAACGGGGCGATCGCCCGAGCCAAGGGCAGCTTGATTGCGCCCTTCGGCTCCGATGACATCATGTTGCCGGATCGCATCGCCACCCAGGTGGCCTATATGGCAGACAAGCCCAAGGTCGGGATTTGCGCCGGTAACATCGAGCTGATCGATGCCGACGGCAACCTGCACCCAGAGAAAAAGCAGCGTCGCGACGTGCCGTTTCGCAGCCTGGATTTCGACGACATGTTCATGGATCGCAAGCCTTTCCCGCCTGCGCCGACCATGCTGATTCGCCGCGAAGTGCTGGATGAAGTCGGCGGCTTCGACCCGGATATCCCGCTGGAAGACCTGTTGATCCAGCTGAAGATCACGGCGGCGGGGTACACCATTGACGCGCTGGGTGTGGTGATGGCGCGCTATCGGCAGCATGCCAGCAACACCTACAAGAACCACCGCTACATGATCCAGAACATCCTCAAGACCTACGCCAAGTTCAGCGAGCATCCGGCTTACGACGCCGTGCGCTACAACTTCCTGAACTCGATGTTCCTCAAGACCGCCGACCGTGACCGGCCGCTGGCGCGAGAGATTCTCAAGCAGATTCCATTGAAGTTCTGGGGGCGCAAGACCTTGCGTGGGCTGGTGCGGCTGTATGTGTCGCCGCTCAGGAAGTGAGTCGGCGCAGGATGTGAAAAAGGCGACTATCAGTGTGTGATAGTCGCCTTTTTTATTCAGGTAGCGGGCTTGGCCAGGCTCAACACCCGGGCGCGGATTTTCGCCGTGGCCTCTGGGGTGGCGATCGAGGCGTACCCTTTGGCCAATTGCTCGAAATGAGTTTCGAACAGCCAGTTGCGGTCCTGAGGGTAGCGCTGCATATGGTTCAGGTTGCGCTGGCGCAGCGCGTTGCGCAGGGGCGATGGGTAGATGCGCAGGTCAGCCACATCGATCAGGCCAAACTCACCGTCGTCCATCAGCAGGACGTTGCCCAGGTGCAGCGAGCGGAAGTACACGCCACGCTCGTGAAGCACGGCGACGAAGCGACCGAAGCGTTCGATCAACGATTCACGCAGGCTGCTGTCCAGGCTTTGCAAGGCTTGGCGCAGGGTCAGGCCGGAAAGTGGCGCGTAGACCACGGCGCTGCTGCCATCGCGCAGGGCGTAGAGGTTGAGAATCTGTGGTGCAGGGATGCCCAGGTTATGCAATTGCTCGCTGTTGCTGGCAAACCGTTCGGAGTAAGGGTTGAAGCTGCCCGAGGTGTACCAGCGACGCGGGCGGAATACCTTGAGGAAACGGCCGTCTTCCAGGCGCAGCACTTTCGGGCCAAGGCCATCGGCTTCGATCACGTGGGCATTGCTGCTCAATTGCTCAAAGGCTTCGGGCTTGAGGCTTTGCACCGGCATGCGCAGTACGCTGTTGCGGCGTTGGGCGATACTCAGGCCGGCGATGATTGCCAGGGGAATCCACAGCAGGAACCAATGCTCCTTGGGGCGCGACAGGATGCCACCGCCTTCGGTGAGGCCGGCGCCGATGCCGTAGGCCAGCAGGGACGACGCCAGGATGAACAGCGGTTGTGCGCGTTGCTTGAGGCCTTTGTACAAGCCCCAGCCAAGCATGAAGATCCACGGGATGAAGCCGATGATGCCGACGTAATACAGCACGCCCAACGCAAAGCTGTGGGGCTCGCGCAACTCGGAACCTTCTGAAATCGTCAGGTATAGCTCGGAGTCATAGCTGTGGCCGATCCACGGATGTTCGGCAATGCGGTGCAGTGACATGCCCCACAGTTCAAGGCGAAATGAGCTGCCGCGTTCGGTAATGGATTCCGGGTAGAGCAGTAATAGTCCGACAGCCCCCAACACCATGCTCGCGATCAGCAAGACAGAGCGGTGGTTGCGGCTGACAAAGGCCATCCACAGGGAGGCCAGGGTCAGCGCCACCAACGGCGTACGTGAGCCGGTAGCGAGCACGGTTGCAGCCATGATGGCCAGTGCCGGTATGCTGAACCACAGCACCTGCAGGCGCTTGGTGGTCATGCACACGTAGAGCCAGTAGACACAGAAAAAGCCGAAGAGATGGGAGCTCAGCAGCGGATTGTCGAGCGCGCCACGCCCGCCGATCATGCGCATGCCTGGCGAGAAGTCTTTCACAAAGGCCGAAAGGCTGAACAGGCAGGACACCAACGCAATCACCGCAGCACTGAAGAAGATCGGCTTGAACAGGTCATTGCGATAATGCAGCAACAGCCCGCAGCCGCCGAACAGCAGGAAGGTGTGCAGGGGGCGTTTGAACAGGTCGGTGTCAGCGGTGGGTTCCGGACTCCACAGCAAACTGGTCAGTGCCCAGGCGGAAAACACCAGGAAGCCAATGGCCAGCGGCTCACGCAGCAACTCCTTGAATTCCCGCGGGCGCAGGAGCAGGAGCAGCAGGGTCGGTGCGCTGAAGAGGCCGTAGTAGAACTTGTGCAGCACATTGCGGTTGGTCACGAAGAACAGCGAGCTCAGGAGCAGCAACAAGCCAATGGGCAAAATCCATAGGACCAGGAAGTCGAAAACACGGTTTGAGCCATAGATCAGGCGCTTGGAGTGCATACAGAAAAGCCATTCCGGAAAGAGAAAGCCGACCATCTTAGAGTAGTGGCTATATAATGTCGCCGGTTGGATCCAACCGAGTTGAGGGTCATGCAGGGTGCAAGTACAACAGAGAAGCTGTGCTAAAGTCAGCCTCCTTTTTCAAAACGCCGCGTGATATGACCGACTCCAGTCCGAGCGCAAGCCCTTCGAGCTTGAAAATATACTTCCGCCTGCTCAGTTACGTTAAGCCCTACATGGGCCTGTTTGCGTTGAGCATCGTCGGATTTCTGATTTTCGCGTCGACCCAGCCGATGCTGGGTTACATCCTCAAGTACTTTGTCGATGGCCTCTCCAACCCGGAAGCCGTGCTGTTCCCCACCGTGCCCTTTCTGCGTGACCTGCAACTGCTGCAGGCCGTGCCGCTGCTGATCATCCTGATTGCCGCCTGGCAGGGCCTGGGTTCGTTCCTGGGCAACTACCTGTTGGCCAAGGTTTCCCTGGGCCTGGTCCATGACCTGCGCGTGCAGTTGTTCAACAACCTGCTGACGTTGCCCAACCGCTACTTCGACAACCACAACTCCGGGCACCTGATCTCCCGCATCACCTTCAACGTGACCATGGTCACGGGGGCGGCGACCGATGCCATCAAGGTGGTGATCCGCGAAGGCATGACGGTGATCTTCCTGTTCGCCTCCCTGCTGTTCATGAACTGGCGCCTGACGCTGGTGATGATCGCCATCCTGCCGCTGATCGCGGTGATGGTGAGCACGGCCAGCAAGAAATTCCGCAAGCAGAGCAAGAAGATCCAGGTGGCCATGGGCGACGTGACCCACGTCGCTTCGGAAACCATCCAGGGCTATCGTGTGGTGCGCAGCTTCGGCGGCGAGGTCTACGAGGAAAAACGCTTCCTCAAGGCCAGCCAGAGCAACACCGACAAGCAGTTGCGCATGACCCGCACCGGGGCGATCTACACCCCGGCGCTGCAATTGGTGATCTACACCGCCATGGCGGTGTTGATGTTCCTGGTTCTGTACCTTCGCGGCGATGCCTCGGCCGGTGACATGGTGGCCTACATCACCCTGGCCGGCCTGTTGCCCAAGCCTATCCGCCAGTTGTCGGAAGTCAGCTCGACCATCCAGAAAGGCGTGGCCGGTGCCGAAAGCATCTTCGAGCAATTGGACGAAGAGGTGGAGGTCGATCACGGCACCATCGAACGCGACAAGGTCAGCGGTCGCCTGGAAGTGCGCAACCTGAACTTCACCTACCCGGGCACCGAGCGCCATGTGCTCAAGGACATCAGCTTCGTAGCGGAGCCTGGGCAGATGATTGCCCTGGTGGGGCGTTCGGGCAGTGGCAAGTCGACCCTGGCCAGCCTGATCCCGCGTTTCTACCACCATGAGAGCGGCGAAATCCTGCTCGATGGCGTGGAGATCGAAGACTACAAGCTGCTCAATCTGCGCAGGCACATCGCTCAGGTGACCCAGCATGTGACCCTGTTCAGCGACACGGTGACCAACAACATCGCCTATGGCGATTTGGCCGGTGCACCGCGGGCGGATGTTGAAGCGGCGGCGCGGGATGCCAACGCCAAGGACTTCATCGACCAGTTGCCCAAGGGCTTCGACACCCAGGTGGGTGAGAATGGCGTGCTGTTGTCCGGCGGCCAACGC
The DNA here is from genome assembly GCF_013386585.1 of Pseudomonas sp. P7548. Lineage (GTDB taxonomy): Bacteria > Pseudomonadota > Gammaproteobacteria > Pseudomonadales > Pseudomonadaceae > Aquipseudomonas. Next base: position 256,085 of record NZ_JACARO010000002.1, read on the forward strand.
CAGCGCCTGGCCATCGCCCGCGCTTTGCTCAAGAACGCGCCGCTGCTGATTCTCGACGAGGCGACCTCGGCCCTCGACACCGAATCCGAACGCCACATCCAGGCGGCGCTGGACAAGGTCATGCAGGGCCGCACCACCTTGGTGATCGCGCACCGCTTGTCCACCATCGAGAAGGCCGACCTGATCCTGGTGATGGACGACGGCCGGATTGTCGAGCGAGGCACCCACGGCGAGCTGTTGGCACAGAACGGCTACTACGCCCGCCTGCATGCCATGGGCCTGGATGCGCCTGTCTCGGCCGACATCACCTGATCCCTTTGGGGGGCGCTGCTTGTGGCGAGGGCGCTTGCTCCCGCTGGTGTGCGTAGCGCACCCAAGATCTTTGGGGCCGCTTCGCAGCCCAGCGGGAGCAAGCTCCCTCGCCACAGCAAGCCGGCTCCTACAGTGCAAAACCTCCCACCACCCTGTGCTAATATCGCGCCCCTGTTCATTTTGTATGTGGGTTGCTCCATGAAGTTGTCCATGCCGCGATTCGATCAAGCCCCTGTCTTGGTGGTCGGCGATGTCATGCTCGACCGTTACTGGCATGGCGGTACCTCACGGATTTCCCCTGAGGCACCGGTACCGGTAGTCAAGGTCGAGCAAATCGAAGACCGTCCAGGTGGCGCTGCCAACGTTGCCCTCAATATTGCCGCCCTCGGCGCGCCGGCCTCCCTGGTGGGGGTGACCGGCGACGACGAAGCTGCCGACAGCCTGGCCAACAGCCTGCGCGGTGCTGGCGTGCGTGCGTTGTTCCAGCGCATCGCTCACCAGCCGACCATCGTCAAGCTGCGGGTGATGAGCCGTCACCAGCAATTGCTGCGTATTGATTTTGAAGAACCCTTCTCCACCGACGCCCTGGCCTTGAGCGGCCAGGTCGACGAGTTGCTCGAAGGCATCAAGGTGCTGGTGTTGTCCGACTACGGCAAAGGCGCCCTGAAGAACCACCAGGTGCTGATCCAGGCGGCCAAGGCCAAGGGCATTCCGGTGCTGGCCGATCCCAAGGGCAAGGACTTTTCGATTTATCGGGGCGCCAGCCTGATCACGCCAAACCTCAGTGAGTTCGAAGCCATTGTTGGCGGCTGTGCCGATGAGCACGAGTTGGTGAGCAAAGGCGCTGCACTGATGGCCGATCTCGACCTGGGCGCGTTGCTGGTGACCCGTGGGGAGCACGGCATGACCTTGCTTCGCCCCAATCACCCGGCGATCCATTTGCCGGCCCGTGCCCGTGAAGTGTTCGACGTGACTGGCGCTGGCGATACCGTGATTTCGACCCTGGCCGCCTCCATCGCCGCCGGTGAAGAATTGCCTCACGCCGTGGCCCTGGCCAACCTGGCGGCGGGCATCGTGGTAGGCAAGCTGGGTACGGCAGCCATCAGTGCACCTGAGCTGCGCCGGGCGATCCAGCGTTCCGAAGGTTCCGAGCGTGGCGTGCTGGGTATCGAGCAATTGCTGCTGGCGATTGACGATGCCCGCGCCCACAACGAAACCATCGTGTTCACCAACGGCTGTTTCGACATCCTGCACGCCGGCCACGTGACTTACCTTGAGCAAGCGCGTGCCCAAGGCGATCGCCTGATCGTCGCGGTCAATGACGACGCCTCGGTCAGTCGTCTCAAGGGCCCGGGCCGTCCGATCAACAGTGTTGATCGGCGCATGGCCGTGCTGGCCGGCCTGGGTGCCGTGGACTGGGTCATCAGCTTCCCTGAAGGGACGCCTGAAAACCTGCTGGCCCAGGTCAAGCCGGACGTGCTGGTCAAGGGCGGTGATTACTCGGTCGATCAAGTGGTCGGTGCCGATATCGTCAGCGCCTATGGCGGCAAGGTCAAAGTGCTGGGCCTGGTCGAGAACAGCTCGACCACGGCCATTGTCGAGAAGATCCGCAACAATGAGTAACGCTGATAAGTGGGTTCTGATCACCGGAGGGGCGGGTTTCATCGGCTCGCACCTGGTGGATGCATTGCTCGCCAGGGGCTATAGCGTGCGGGTCCTGGACGACCTGTCCACCGGCAAGCGCAGCAACCTGCCGCTGGACAACCCACAGGTGCAACTGATCGAAGGTGACGTCGCCAACGCTGAGTTGGTGGCGCAAGCCGCTGTCGGCGCTGCGGCGGTGGTACACCTGGCAGCCGTGGCGTCGGTACAAGCCTCGGTGGATGACCCGGTGAGCACGCACCAGAGCAATTTTGTCGGCACTTTGAATGTGTGCGAGGCCATGCGCAAGGCGGGTGTGAAGCGCGTGGTATTCGCTTCCAGCGCGGCGGTGTATGGCAACAACGGCGAGGGGGCTTCGATTGACGAAGAAACCACCAAGGCACCGTTGACGCCCTATGCTTCCGACAAGTTGGCGGGCGAGCATTACTTTGACTTCTACCGCCGCCAGCATGGCCTGGAGCCGGTGATTTTCCGCTTCTTCAATATCTTCGGGCCGCGCCAGGATCCGTCGTCGCCGTATTCCGGTGTGATCAGTATCTTCAGCGAGCGTGTGCAGCAGGGCCTGCCGATTGCCGTGTTCGGCGATGGCGAGCAAACCCGCGATTTCATGTACGTGGAAGACCTGGTCGATGTGCTGGTACAGGCCATCGAAGCGCCCGAGGCGCCGCTGGGCGCGATCAACGTCGGCTGGAACCGCACCACGACGCTCAAGGACGTGCTGCAGGCCTTGGAAGAGATCGTCGGCAAGTTGCCGGCGGTGACTTACGGGCCGGCGCGTTCCGGGGATATCCGGCATTCGCGGGCGAATAACCAGCGGTTGCTGGCGAGCTTCACGCTGCCCGAGCCCACACCCTTGAAGGTTGGCCTCGCCCGCCTGCTCAACCGCTGACCCAATCGCTGTGGGAGCTGGTTTGTGTGGGAGCTGGCTCCCACAGTGGTTTTGCGTCAGGTCTTGGCTTTTTTCTTCGGCACGATCTTGCGCAACACGCGCTGCGCCAGGCGCTTGAGCTTCGACTCTTTCTCCGGCTCTGCCAGGCCTTGCTGCCTGAGCCAATCCTTCCAGCGAATCCGCTCATCACGCACCAACCAACCCTCCTGCTGGGCGAAGCTTTCCGCCAGGTATAGGCCACGCGTGCTCGCTGGGTAGAGTTGGTCTTTCTTGACGGTGTACAGCTCGGCCAGGGGCTGGCCGTCCTTCAAGGGCATCAGGTACAGGTCCGGACGCTGGCGGTCTAGGCGGGCCACCAGTTGGTCGCCTTCCAGGCGTTCATCCACATGGAACAGGCTCAAGGATTTGGCTTCCTTGGGCACTTCCAGGCGCAGGTCGTAGATCAACTGCAGCGACGCCGTGGGCAAGTGCACGTAGGCTCGCGGCCGTTCGATAAGCTGGGTGGTGGCGCAACGCACCGGGCGTGCTGCACCCGACAAGGGGCTCAGGCGAAACGGCAGGGCTTCACGGTAATGCAGTGCAGCGGAGTAGGGCGCTGGCAGCCAGGTGTCGTTGAAACGTCCTCCGAGCCAGCCTTCCGGGGTTTCCAGCAAGCATTCCTCGGCGATTTCCTGGATGGCGGTGTGCAGCGGCAGGTTCAGTTCGTGGGCGGGGACGTAGCCGGAGATCAGCTTGAGCACCACGTCACCACGGTCTTGGCGGCGCTGGCGCACCAGCACCCAGTAATCCTTGTTTTGCCAGTGCAGGGTCAGGCGTACCGACACCCCCAGGTTGGCCAGCTCCAGGACGAATCGCTCGGGGTCTGCCACTTCTACCGGCTTGCGCCGTTGCAGGGTCTGGGCAAAGTTGAGCGGCATGCCCACGCTCTGGTAGCTCAGGCCTTCGGGGGTGGCTTCGACGTGCAGCGGCAGTGTTTTGAAATTGCTGGGGTTTTTTCTTATGAGCGTTCGCGGCATGTCGGCTCCTTCTTGCGACGGGGTCGGCCGCGTGGGCGGCATCAGAGTTGACGAATGACCTGGGCAGCGGTCGCCACGTTATGGGCCAGGTGCAGCGGGTTAATGGTCCCGACAATAGCACTGGCGACGCCCGTTTGCGCAAACAACAACATGAAACTGGCTCGAATTGGATCCATTCCTGGCTCCAGGCAAACGTGGCCACTGGCCAAGGCCTTTTTCACCAGGATGCCTTTGCCGTGGGCGGCTGCATAATCAATGACGGCTTTCTCGGCTTGTTCGTTCAAATTGTAGGTGACCATTGCGCAATCACCGCGTTCCAGAGCCTTTACGCCGCCTTCAACAGTTTTGCCGGAAAAGCCGAAACCACGGATCTTGCCTTCCTTTTTCAGCGCCTCGAGGGTCGGGTAAACCTCACACTCGTTGAGGATGTGCATGTCATTGCCGTCGGAATGCACCAGCACCAGGTCGATAAAATCAGTTTCAAGCCGTTTCAAGCTGCGCTCGATCGACATCCGGGTATGGGCCTCGCTGAAGTCGTGGCTGGACAGCCCCTCTTCGAACTCTTCGCCGACCTTGCTGACGATCACCCAGTCCTTGCGCTGGTCGCGCAGCAGCGGCCCCAGGCGTTCTTCGCTGCGGCCATAAGCCGGCGCGGTGTCGATCAGGTTGATGCCCAATTCGCGGGCCTGGCGCAGCAGCATCCGCGCCTCGTCGTCGCCCGGTATCTGGAAGCCGCTGGGGTATTTCACCCCTTGGTCACGGCCCAGCTTCACGGTGCCCAGGCCCAGGGGCGATACCAGCAGGCCAGTGCTGCCCAGGGGGCGATGCAGATCGTGCAAGGTTGGCAGGGTCATGGCAGCAGTTGCTCCCAGGCAGGTACGCCGATGGCGGGTTTTGGCAATTCGGGCAGGGGCTCACGCGTGGCTGGGTGGATGCCGTCGCGTTCCAGGCTGCTGATCACTCGGTCGGCAAAGTCCGGCGCCAGGGCCAGCTTGGTTGGCCAGCCCACCAACAGGCTGCCCTGCTCAGCGAGGAAGGCGTTGTCGGGGCGGGTGAGGCCCGATTGCAGGGGTTCGGCGCGGTCGACGCGCAAGGTGGCCCATTGTGTCTGGCTCATGTCGATCCAGGGCAGCAACTGCGCCAGCTCTTTTTGCGCAGTGGCGATTTGTTCTTCTGGCGTGCGCGCTACGCCGTCAGCCTCGGCAATATCGCCGCCCATGTACCACACCCAGTTGCCGTCGGCGGCCGGGTGAGTGGTGACGGTGATGCGCGGCTTGGTGCCGCCACCCAGGCAGTGGGCGTACAGCGGTTTCAGGCCGGGGCCCTTGGCGATGATCATGTGCAGCGGGCGCGTCTGCATGGCCGGCTGGCTCAGGCCGAGGGCCGTCAACAGCGTTGCCGTGCCGGCGCCGGCACTCAATACGATGCGCTGGGCGCGGATCTCGCGGCCATCCACCTTCAGGCCCACCAGCGTGTCGTCTTCGAGCAGTGGTTCGATCTGCTGGCCGGCGAGCAAGCCGTCACCGGCCAGGTGCGCCAGGCGGTCGATCAGGCTGGGCACGTCGATGACCAGTTCCGCCAGGCGATAGACCTTGCCCTTGAAACGGCGGTCCTGCAGGGCCGGGGGCAGGTCGTCGCCCTTGACCTGGTCGACGCGGCCACGCACGGCCTTGCTGGCGAAGAAACTGGTGAGGTTGCCGGCGAGGGTACCAGGGGACCACAGGTAATGGGCTTCGGAGAGCAAGCGCACGCCGCTCAGGTCCAGTTCACCCTTGCCCGCCAGGGCTTCGCGCCAGCGGCGCGGCATATCGGCGATGGCTTCGGACGCGCCGGTGAGGGCGCCGTGCAGGGCGTATTTCGCACCGCCGTGGATGATCCCCTGGGACTTCACGCTTTGCCCGCCACCCAAAGTAGCGCTTTCCACCACCACCGTGGAAAACCCCTGGCGGCGCAGGCGCGCATTCAGCCAGAGGCCGGCAACCCCGGCGCCGACAATCAGAACGTCGGTGGAAATAACGGATGGCATGGGCGACCTCAGTGTTCAAGACAAGAGGCGCAGTATACAGGGATCGAAATGGGTGGGCGCCCGACGGGTATCAGTGCCCGGCAGTTTTCGAGAATAGCTGGATCACCACCACGCCCAGTACGATCAGGCCCATGCCCATGATCGCCGGCGTATCGAGTTTCTGCCCATAGATGAACAGCGCCGCGACACTGACCATCACGATCCCCATCCCCGCCCAGACCGCGTAGGCCACGCCCACCGGTACAGTGCGCACCACCAGCGTCAGCATCCAGAACGCCACGCCATAACCGACGATGACCAGCAACAGGGGAATGGGAGTGCTCCAGCCCTTGATGGCTTTCATCGAAACGGTCGCGATCACTTCCGAGCAGATGGCAATGGCCAGATAGACGTAGGCGGCATTCATGGTGGTAATCCTCGGAGTGGGTTTCTACAGGGTTGGCATTTTAGGGGTTCGACAGATGGGGTAAAGTCATTACCTATCCGAATTAAAGATGGGTTGAGCCATGAGTGTGCAATGGAACCTGGACCAGATGCGCCTGTTTGTCAGCGTCGCCGAGCAGCGTTCGTTTTCGGCCGTGGCGCGTGGTCAGCGCAAGGCGCAGTCGGCGGTGAGCAACGCGATTGCCTTGCTGGAAGCGGACTTGGGGTTGACCCTGTTTGAGCGCAGCAGCGGGCGCCAGCCCACGTTGACCGAGGCCGGCAGCGTGTTGCTGGAGGAGGCACGCGAAGTGTTGCGCCAATGTGAGCGGCTCAATGGTCGGGCACTCTCGCTGACGCGTGGCGAGGAAGCCTTGCTGCGCCTGGCCCAGGACGAAGCCATGCTGTTCCAGCCGGTGCTCGACAGCCTTGAGGCGTTGGCCGGGCAATACCCGCATTTGGAAGTGCAACTGTCCAGCGCTGCCCAGGGTGACGTGGCGCGCAAATTGGTGGAGCGCAAGGCTGACCTGGGCCTGTTGTTCTATCACGACCAGATCCCCGAGGCCCTTGAGCGGCGGGTGGTGGGCAGTGTGGAAATGGTCACGGTCTGTGGCGTGAATCACCCACTGGCGAAAGAGACCTACGTGGATTGCCAACGCCTGGCGCAATTTCGCCAGTTGCTGATGTCGACCCAGACCAGCGTCTACCCCGGCAGTGAGGCCGCGAGCCCTCTGGTGTGGCGCGCCGACAGCTTCTACGTACTGGCCGAATGGTTGATGAGCGGCCTGGGCTGGGCCTGGCTGCCCCGACATATCGTGCAGTACCCGACTTACCAGCAACAGATGGTCGAGCTGGATAGCGAATGGACGCCGCCGGCCCTGGTGGTGGAGCTGGTGTGGCGCCGCGATGAGCACCTGGGCCCCGCTGCGCGCTTCCTGGCCAAACGTTTTGCTGAGTGCTTGCAGGCGATTGACTGAAAAAGCCGATAAACTCCGCCGCCATGAATAGAACTCTCTACAGCTGTCTGTTTTACCTGGCGCTGCCGTTGGTGGCTTTACGTCTGTGGCTGCGTGCGCGTAAGGCGCCGGCCTACGCCAAGCGCGTCGGCGAGCGGTTTTCCTACGGCTTGCCGGTGATGCAGCCGGGCGGGATCTGGGTGCACGCGGTGTCGGTGGGCGAGAGCATCGCCGCTGCGCCGATGGTGCGCGAGTTGCTGCAGCGCCATCCCACGTTGCCGATCACGGTGACGTGCATGACGCCGACCGGCTCCGAGCGCATCCAGGCGATGTTTGCCCATGAACCGCGCATCCAGCACTGCTACCTGCCCTATGACGTGCCGTGTGCGGCCAAGCGTTTCCTTGATCGTGTGCAGCCGAAACTGGCGGTAATCGTGGAAACCGAACTGTGGCCCAACCACATTCACGCCTGTGCCCAGCGCGGAATTCCGGTGGCGCTGGCCAATGCGCGTTTGTCGGCGCGCTCGGCCAAGGGCTATGGCCGTTTTGCCAAGTTGACCGCGCCGATGCTGGCCGAAATGAGTTTGCTGGCGGTGCAGACGCACACCGAAGCCCAGCGTTTCCTGAGCCTGGGCGCCCGCCCGGAAACCGTCGAGGTGACCGGTTCGATCAAGTTTGACCTGACCGTTGACCCGCAGTTGCCGGTGCGTGCCGCCGCGTTGCGCGAACAGTGGGGCGCCAGCGAGCGCCCGGTGTGGATCGCCGCCAGCACCCACGAAGGTGAAGACGAGGTGGTGCTGGCAGCCCATCGCCAGTTACTCGATAGCTACCCAAACGCGCTGCTGATTCTGGTGCCGCGTCATCAGGAACGTTTCGGCCCGATGTTCGAGCTGTGCCAGCAGCAAGGGTTTGCCACGGTGCGCCGCTCCAGTGGCGAGCCGGTCACGCCGCAGACTTCGGTGTTGCTCGGCGACACCATGGGCGAGTTGCTGTTTTTGTATGCGCTGGCCGACAGCGCCTTTGTCGGCGGCAGCCTGGTGCCCACCGGCGGCCACAACCCGTTGGAACCTGCAGCGCTGGCGCTGCCGGTGATCATGGGGCCGCAGGTGTTCAACTTCCTCGAAATCACCGCGATGATGCGCGAGGCCGGGGCGTTGCGTGAGGTGGATGACGCGCAAGGTTTGGCCGAGGCGGTGCGCCAATTGTTCGAGCTGCCGCAGGATGCGCGCAAGATGGGGCAGGCGGGGCTTGCGGTGATGCAGGCCAACCAGGGCGCGTTAAAGCGCTTGCTGGATGGCCTCGATCGTTTGATCAACCGATAACGCTGTGGGAGCTGGCTTGCCTGCGATTGCATCACCTCGGTACTTCAGTTGCACCGAGGTGTCTGCATCGCAGGCAAGCCAGCTCCCACACTGGTTTTGTGGTGGGCTTAATTACCCGGGCGGGCCTTGAGCTGCTCGGCCGCGGCTTTGGCCAAGTCGGGCGGCAGGAAGTCCTTGTCCGGGTTGTAGTCAGCCTTGAGGTAGCGCGTCAGGTCCTGCAGATCCCCCGGGTTCAAGGTGCCCGCGGCCTGCTTCAGGCGCAGGTTGTCGAGGATGTAGTCGTAGCGGCTGTTGTTGTAGTTGCGCACCGACGAGTAGAGCTGGCGCTGTGAGTCCAGTACGTCGACGATGTTGCGCGTACCCACCTGGTAACCGATCTCCGTGGCTTCCACCGCGCTCTGGTTCGAGATGATCGACTGGCGGCGTGCCTGTACCTGTTCCACGTCGGTGTTCACTGCTCGGTGCAGGTTGCGCGTGTTTTCCACCACCTGGCGGCGCAGGCCTTCACGTTGCTGTTCGGTCTGGTCCAGGCGCGAATAGGATTCACGCACTTGCGAGCTGGTCAGGCCGCCGCTGTAGATCGGGATGTTCAAGCGCAGGCCGATAGTGCGTTGGGACACATCGCCCCCGTAGGGCACCGGCAACTGGTTCGGGTTGCTGAAGCCCAACGCATCGTTGTCACCTTTTTCATATTGCGCCACGGCGTCTAGGGTCGGAGCGTGACCGGCCTTGCGCTGCTTGAGGGTTTCTTCGGCGGCGGTCACCGCGTAGTTGCTGGCGAGCAGGTTCAGGTTCTGGCGGCCGGCCGTTTCAACCCAGGCCTTGGCGTCGTTCGGTGCTGGTGGCAGCACCGGCAGCGTGTGAACAATGCCCTGGATGGAGTTGTACTGGCGATTGGTCAGGGTGATCAGCGCCTCGAAGGCGTCATCCACCTGGCGCTGGGCGACGATGCGGTTGGCGCGCGCCGTGTCGTAGCTGGCTTGGGATTGCAGCACGTCGGTCTTGTCCGACAGGCCGACATCGAAGCGTTCGTTGGACTGATCGAGCTGGCGCTTGAAGGCGTTTTCTTCGGCCTTGGTCGAAGCCAGGTTGTCCTGGGCACGCAGTACAGCGAAGTAGTTTTCCGCGCTTTGCAGGATCAGGTTCTGCTCAGTGGCCGAAAGTTGCAGCGAGGCCTGCTCGTTGACGGCTTCGGCAGCCTGCAGCTGGAACCAGCGATCGGCACGAAACAGCGGCTGGCTGAGGGTGGCCCGCCAGGAGTGCGCATCACGGTTGACGGTGGCGGCGGGCTGGTCGATCTGGGTGCGCACGTTGTTGCTGTCGGCGCCGGCCGACAGGTTCGGCAGCAACCCGGCGCGGGCCTGGGGCACCACTTCTTTCTGCGCGCCGTATTGGGCGCGGGCAGCGGCCAGGTCGGCGTTGTTGTTTACCGCCTCCTGGTAGACGCTGACCAAGTCGGTCTTGGCGGACAAGGGCGCTTCTGCTGCCCAGACCATTCCGTTGGTCGCACAAGACACGGCGAGAGCCAGTGAGAGTTTGCGCAGCATGAGGCGATCCCTAGAGTGAATATTACGGCGATAATTTAGCGCCCAAGGCTAAGGCTGGCCATTCCTGGCGTCAAGCCTTGGGGCAGCTCCCGAGTGTAGTGGCCGGATCACGGCACAACAATCCTGCAATCACGCCATTCATCACGCTGAATGCACCGCCATTGGCAATTTGCCCTCGGCATGGTCTAGACTGGCCGCGTTCTTGTCGGGGTGCCTTGTTGGAAGGCTGAGATCGGTAAATACCGGATCCCGTTGAACCTGATCAGGTTAGCGCCTGCGTAGGGAACAAGATTTCTCGTCACCCGGCGAGTCCTCTTGTGCTTCGTCCGGGATGCTGTTCATTTATAGAGCAGCCCTCGTGCGCCAAGCACAGCACTGGTTTCAGTGCGTCCATCCGTCCCAGGTTCGCTCCGACAAAAATCCACCGCCTGGATAGTTGGAGAGCCTGTGATGACGACAAAACTAAAAAATACCGTGCACCTGAGTGAATCGGCCAAGGTCGACTCCGGCTCCGTGCAGCCGTTTACCCGCTCGCAAAAAATCTACGTACAAGGCACCCGCCCGGACATTCGCGTGCCGATGCGCGAAATCAGCCTGGACGTGACCCCCACCGATTTCGGCGGTGAAATCAACGCCCCTGTCACTGTGTACGACACCTCCGGCCCCTACACCGACCCCAATGTGATCATCGATGTGCGTAAAGGCCTGGCCGATGTGCGCTCGCCGTGGATCGAAGTGCGCAACGACACCGAGCGCCTGCCAGGTCTCACTTCGCACTTCGGCCAACAGCGCCTGAGCGACGCCGAGCTGACCGCCCTGCGCTTCGCCCACGTGAAAAACCCGCGCCGCGCCAAGGCCGGTGCCAACGTCACGCAGATGCACTACGCGCGCAAAGGCATCATCACCGCCGAGATGGAATACGTCGCCATCCGCGAAAACATGAAGCTCGAAGAAGCCCGCGCCACCGGCCTGCTCGGCCAGCAGCACGCCGGCCACAGCTTCGGCGCCAGTGTGCCGAAGATCATCACCCCTGAATTCGTGCGCGAAGAAATCGCCCGTGGTCGCGCAATCATTCCGGCCAACATCAACCACACCGAACTGGAACCGATGATCATCGGCCGTAACTTCCTGGTGAAGATCAACGGCAACATCGGCAACAGCGCCCTGGGTTCGTCCATCGAAGAAGAAGTGGCGAAACTGACCTGGGGCATCCGCTGGGGCTCGGACACCGTGATGGACTTGTCCACCGGCAAGCACATCCATGAAACCCGCGAGTGGATCATCCGCAACTCGCCGGTGCCGATCGGCACGGTGCCGATCTACCAGGCCCTGGAAAAAGTCGGCGGCGCCGCCGAAGACCTGACCTGGGAGCTGTTCCGCGACACCCTGATCGAACAGGCCGAGCAGGGCGTCGACTACTTCACCATCCACGCCGGTGTGCTGCTGCGCTATGTGCCGCTGACCGCCAAGCGTGTCACTGGCATCGTGTCCCGTGGCGGCTCGATCATGGCCAAATGGTGCCTGGCGCACCACAAAGAGAACTTCACCTACACGCATTTCGACGAAATCTGCGAAATCATGAAGGCCTACGACGTCAGCTTCTCCCTTGGCGATGGCCTGCGCCCGGGCTCGATTGCCGACGCCAACGACGCCGCGCAATTCGGCGAGCTGGAAACCCTCGGCGAGCTGACCAAGACCGCCTGGAAGCACGACGTGCAAACCATGATCGAAGGCCCTGGCCACGTGCCGATGCAGTTGATCAAGGAGAACATGGACAAGCAGCTGGAATGCTGTGACGAGGCGCCGTTCTACACCCTAGGCCCGCTGACCACCGACATTGCGCCGGGCTACGACCACATCACCTCGGGGATTGGCGCGGCGATGATCGGCTGGTTCGGTTGCGCCATGCTGTGCTACGTCACGCCCAAGGAGCACCTGGGCTTGCCGAACAAGGATGACGTGAAGACCGGGATCATCACCTACAAGATCGCTGCACACGCGGCGGACTTGGCCAAGGGGCACCCGGGCGCGCAGATCCGCGACAACGCCTTGAGCAAGGCGCGCTTCGAATTCCGTTGGGAAGACCAGTTCAACCTCGGCCTGGACCCGGACACCGCGCGTTCGTACCACGACGAAACCCTGCCGAAGGATTCGGCCAAGGTCGCACACTTCTGCTCGATGTGCGGGCCGAAGTTCTGCTCGATGAAAATCACCCAGGAAGTGCGTGAGTACGCGGCCAACCAGCGCATTGAGGCGGTGGACGTGGACGTGGCCAAGGGCTTGGCCGAGCAGGCGGAGCGGTTCAAGCAGGAAGGCAGCCAGCTCTACAAGAAGGTCTGATCCGGGAGCGCGGGCGCCTGTAAGGGCCTCTTCGCGAGCAAGCCCGCTCCCACATTTGAATGTGTTCACAACTCAAAATGTGGGAGCGGGCTTGCCCGCGAAAGCAATCTTTCAAACAACAAATGTCCCTCTGAGATAGCCCCCTTGAGCATTCAACCCAGCACTTATTCTCCTGATATTGCAGTGCCGAGCGACAAGCGCGTCTTCGGCGCCCGCGACCTGTTCTCCCTGTGGTTCTCCCTCGGCATCGGCCTGATGGTCTTGCAAACCGGCGCGCTGCTGGCGCCGGGCCTGGGTTTGTCCGGTTCTTTGCTGGCAATCTTCCTGGGCACCCTGGTGGGCGTGCTGTTGCTGGCCGCCGTCGGCGTGATCGGCAGCGACACTGGCCTGTCCGCCATGGCCGCGCTCAAACTCAGCCTCGGTGCCAAAGGCGCCAGCCTGCCGGCGCTGTTGAACCTGTTGCAACTGGTTGGCTGGGGTTCGTTCGAGATCATCGTGATGCGCGACGCCGCCAGCCTGCTGGGCGCCCGTGCCTTCAGCGACGGCAGCCTGTTGTCCAGTCCGTTGTTGTGGACGCTGTTTTTCGGCGGCTTGGCGACCTTGCTCGCCGTGAGCGGCCCGTTGACGTTCGTACGTCAGATCCTGCGCAAGTGGGGTATCTGGCTGCTGCTCGCCGCCTGCCTGTGGCTGACCTGGAACCTGTTCGCCAAGGCCGACCTTGTCGCGCTGTGGGCCAAATCCGGTGACGGCTCAATGCCGTTTGCCGTGGGGTTTGATATCGCGATCGCCATGCCGCTGTCGTGGCTGCCGTTGATCGCCGATTACTCGCGCTTCGGCAAACGCGCAAAAAGCGTGTTCGGCGGCACTGCGCTGGGATTCTTTATCGGTAACTTCTGGCTGATGAGCCTGGGCGTGGCCTACACACTGGCGTTTGCGCCAAGCGGTGAAGTGAATGCGCTGTTGCTGGCGCTGGCCGGTGCGGGCCTAGGGATTCCGCTGTTGCTGATCCTGTTGGACGAGTCGGAAAACGCCTTTGCCGACATTCACTCGGCAGCAGTCTCCAGCGGCATTTTGTTGCGCTTGAAAGTCGAGCACCTGGCCTTGGCCATCGGTGTGATCTGCACCCTGATCGCCTGCTTTGCGCCGTTGGCGCAGTACCAGAACTTCCTGTTGTTGATTGGCTCGGTGTTTGCGCCGCTGTTCGGCGTGGTGCTGGTGGATCACTTCATCCTGCGCCGTCGTGGCGAGGGCGTGGTTGCCAGCCTGCGTTGGCCGTCGCTGCTGGCCTGGTTGGGTGGCATTGCGACTTACCACCTGCTGGCCAATCTGTATCCGGATGTCGGTGCGACCCTGCCGGCACTGGTGCTGGCAGGGCTGTTGCAATTGGTGCTGGGCCGCGCCGTTAGCGGCGTGCGGGCATCAGCTCAGGCTTGAGTACACCGGTGAGGCGCGCGTAGGGGATGGTCATTTCGATCAGCCCCAACGCGTACGGGCCAATGGTGGCCACGTTGTACTTGAGCACCACGCCGTTGCTGGTCAGCGCCACGTTCGGGGTTTTCTGGAACGGCCAGTTCTTCACGAACTCCGGGTCACGGTCCATCTGCGAGTTGATCAGCCAGCTGTTGTGGGCGACTTTGGCCGTATTCCAGAACGCCTGCTCCTGGCCCGGCAGCAACATGTCGGTCAGGCTCAGCTCTTTGTGCAGGATGCGTGAATAGTTGATGAAGCCACGGCCGGGCTCGCCGTGGGCGGCGCCAGTGTCCAGGTAGCTGGAGACTTCGATGATCACCAGTCCGTCATGCTGCTCACGTACCTTGGCTTGCAGGTACATGCTGTTGCGGTCGGCGGACTCGCGCAGGAACTTGTCCCGGTAGGCATTCAAGGTGGGCGGCACGCTGGCGCCCGGCGTGGTGCGGGTCATCTGCAGCAGGCGCTGTTCCACCAAGGCGTCCAGTTGCGGCTCGGTGGGGAAGTGCACGGTATCAATGTTCACCAGCGGGCAATCCGGGCTGTCGCAGCCGGGCTTGATCTGTTCCGAGGCGTCCGGCGTGGTGTCCAGCGGCTTGAGGTAGCTGGGTTGGAACAGGCTCTGGCAGGCGCCCAGGGTCAGCGCGATACAGGCCACAGAGGCGATTTTCAAAAGCGACATGGAAGTCCTTCGTCTAACGATAAGAGCGAAATTTGTGGAGCTTCGACTACCGACAAAGCAGTCAGTTCGCCACTAAGCTGATTAGTGGGGGCGTTCTCAATTAGTTTCCCCGTCGTGTTGTCGCCTTAAAGCGGGCCAGGCAAGGCGCAGGCCGCAGGGAATGGTGTTCCCTTTTCAAGGCCTGCAACGCAGCATGGCCCGCTTTAAGGCACAACCCGAAGGGCCGGGCCTGTTGCTGCGCAGGGCTGCGTTGCTCGAAGCTTATTTGGAAAACCAAACTACGCTTCTCGCGCCTTGCCCTGCACAGCAGCAGGCCCGGCGCGACGGGGAAACTAATTGAGAATGCCCCCAGAGTTTGACGCCCGCCGTCTATCCCGGCAACTGGAAAGGGGCTGCACCAAGGGGCGGGAGCGCGTTAGGATGGCGCCCATTGCACCGGCACTACGAGGAAGGATATGACGGACATTGCGAAATCGGCGCCGAGCAAGATCGAGATTGTTCAGCGTGACAATGCCTACCAGGGCTTCTACAAGCTTGATCGCGTGCAGCTGCGTCACGAGAAGTTCGACGGCGGCATGAGCCGGGTGATCAACCGTGAGGTCTTTGTGCGTCATGACGCCGTGTGCGTATTGCCTTACGACCCGCAGCGCGATGAAGTGGTGTTGATCGAGCAGTTTCGCGTAGGCGCCATGGGCCGTACCGACAACCCCTGGCTGGTGGAAATGGTCGCCGGCCTGATCGATAAGGATGAAGAGCCGGAGGAGGTTGCACACCGCGAAGCCGAGGAGGAAGCTGGGCTGACGTTCTCCGCGTTGTGGCCGATCACCAAGTATTTCCCTTCGCCCGGCGGCAGTACCGAGTTTGTCCACCTGTACCTCGGCCGTTGCGACAGCAAAGGTGCAGGTGGCGTCCATGGATTGGAAGAAGAGGCTGAAGATATCCGCGTCACCACTTGGGCGTTCGAGGATGCCCTGCAAGCGGTGCGCGACGGCAGAATTTCCAACGCAGCCAGCATCATCGCCCTGCAATGGCTTGCGCTTAATCGCGCGGAAGTGAGGGGGTTATGGCAGTAAAGGCACGGGAACGTTATCGAGTTGACCTGGTGGGGCTGCAAGCGGCCTGCGAGGCCAACTATGCGCGATTGATGCGCCTGCTTCCCGACATGCGCCATACGCCTGAGGCGCGGCGCATTGCCGTGACCCACGGCGACCAGATGCTCGGCGTGCTGACCCTGGAGGTCATGCTCACCTGCCCGTACACCACCACCCTGCGGGTGCGCCAGGAGCACAGCCTACCCTGGCTGCCGGTGCCGCAGTTGGAAGTGCAGGTGTACCACGACGCGCGGATGGCCGAAGTGATCAGCGCCGAACATGCGCGACGCTTTCGCAGCATCTATCCTTACCCCAACGTGTTCATGCACCAGCCCGATGAGAAAGCACAGCTCAATGTGTTCCTCGGCGAGTGGTTGAGTCACTGCCTGGCCCTGGGCCACGAGTTCGAAGTCGTGCGGTAGATGTGAACTGTGTCTGCTTCCTTGGGTTTCCCCTTTGTGTCCTGCCCAGCATAATCACGCCAACTGTCCATTCCTGTGATTGCCTAGGGAGAGCGCCTTGCCGAGCGTATCCACCGTGAGCCCCGATGCTTCGGCGTTGCTGGTGCAACTGTCCGACAGCCACCTGTTTGCCGAGGCCGACGGCACGCTGCTGGGCATGAACACCCGCGAAAGCCTGCAGCGGGTGATCGACTTGGTGTGCGCGCAGCAGCCGCAGATCGACCTGATACTGGCCACGGGCGACCTTTCCCAGGACGGTACGCTGGCGTCGTACCAGCAGTTTCGCGAGATGACCCGGGCCATCGACGCTCCGGCGCGCTGGATTCCGGGCAACCACGACGAGCCGCAGATCATGGCGCACGCCGCCATACACAGCGATTTGCTGGAGCCGGTGGTCGACATCGGCAACTGGCGCGTCACCCTGCTGGACTCCGCCGTGCCGGGTTCGGTGCCGGGTTATCTGCAGGACCAACAATTGCAATTGCTCGCCCAGGCCTTGAGCGAGGCGCCAAACAGGCACCATCTGGTGTGCTTCCATCACCATCCGGTACCGATCGGCAGCGCGTGGATGGAGCCTATCGGCCTGCGCAACCCTGACGCGCTGTTTACCGTGCTTGATCGCTTCCCGCAGGTCAAGGCGGTGCTCTGGGGCCATGTGCACCAGGAAATCGACCGCCAGCGCAATGGCGTGCGGTTGCTGGCTTCGCCGTCCACCTGTATCCAGTTCGCGCCGGGCAGCGAGGACTTCAACGTCAGCGAGCAGGCGCCGGGTTACCGCTGGCTGCGCCTGCACCCCGACGGACGGTTGGAGACAGGCATTGAACGGGTCCAGGGCTTCGCCTTCACCGTGGATTACGGCAGCAACGGTTATTAAAAGCTGAAAACACTGATCAAAATGTGGGAGCTGGCTTGCCTGCGATAGCGGTGTGTCAGTCACACATTTATTGGCAGGTAGACCGCCATCGCAGGCAAGCCAGCTCCCACATGGGATCTTCGGTGTCTTGAAGATTGAGGGCCTCACACACCACCCCGATCCCTGTAAACTGCGCCTCTTTGGCTGATGCACGGAGAGCCCGGCATGTCTGCTTCGATCCTCTATATCCACGGTTTCAACAGCGCGCCGGCGTCCAACAAGGCCACTCAGTTGACTACCGTGATGGGCGCACTCGGCCTGGCCGACCAACTGCGTGTGCCGGCTTTGCATCACCACCCACGCCAGGCGATTCCCCAGTTGGAAGCGGCGATTGCCGAACTGGGGCGGCCACTGCTGGTCGGCAGCTCACTCGGCGGCTACTATGCAACCCATCTTGCCGAACGCCATGGCCTCAAGGCGCTGCTGGTCAACCCGGCCGTCAGCCCGCATCGCATGTTCGACGGTTACCTGGGCACCCAGAAGAACCTCTACACCGATGAAACCTGGGAACTGACCCACGACCACGTCACGGCCCTGGCCGAGCTGGAAGTGCCGGCGCCCCAGGATGCCGCGCGTTATCAGGTGTGGTTGCAGACCGGGGATGAAACCCTGGATTATCGCCTTGCCCAACAGTATTACCGGGCCTGTGCCTTGCGCATCCAGGCGGGTGGCGATCATGGTTACCAGGGGTTTGCCCGGCAGTTACCGGCAATGCTGAGTTTTGCCGGCATTGGCCCTGATCACTATCAATCCTTCGATTTCGCAGCTCTTTGAAAATCGCAGGTCATTTTTTAATCGAACGACTCACGACGAGACCCTATGGCCACTCCCAGCGCTAGCTCCTATAACGCCGACGCCATCGAAGTCCTCTCGGGCCTCGACCCGGTGCGCAAACGCCCCGGCATGTACACCGACACCAGTCGGCCGAACCACCTTGCCCAGGAAGTCATCGACAACAGTGTCGACGAAGCCCTGGCGGGCCACGCCAAGTCGGTGCATGTCATTCTTCACGCTGACCATTCCCTGGAAGTGTCCGACGATGGTCGCGGCATGCCGGTGGACATCCACCCGGAAGAGGGTGTGCCTGGCGTCGAACTGATCCTCACCAAGCTCCACGCAGGTGGCAAGTTCTCCAACAAGAACTACCAGTTCTCCGGTGGCTTGCACGGTGTGGGGATTTCGGTGGTCAACGCCCTGTCCACACTGGTGCGGGTGCGGGTCAAGCGCGACGGCAACGAATACGAGATGACCTTCGCCGATGGCTACAAAGCCACCGACCTGGCCGTGATCGGCACCGTTGGCAAGCGCAACACCGGCACCAGCGTGTACTTCGCGCCGGACCCGAAATACTTCGATTCGCCAAAATTCTCCATCAGCCGCCTCAAGCACGTGCTCAAGGCCAAGGCTGTGTTGTGCCCGGGCCTGCTGGTGACCTTTGAAGACAAAGGCACCGGTGAAAAGGTCGAGTGGCACTACGAAGACGGCCTGCGCTCTTACCTCGAAGACTCTGTCAGTGAGTTCGAGCGCCTGCCCAACGAGCCGTTCTGCGGCAGCCTGGCCGGTAATAAAGAAGCGGTCGACTGGGCGCTGCTGTGGTTGCCCGAGGGCGGCGACAGCGTGCAGGAAAGCTACGTCAACCTGATCCCGACGGCCCAGGGCGGTACTCATGTCAACGGTTTGCGCCAGGGCCTGCTGGATGCCATGCGCGAATTCTGCGAATACCGCAGCCTGCTGCCACGTGGCGTGAAGCTGGCGCCGGAAGACGTGTGGGAGCGTATCGCGTTCGTGCTGTCGATGAAGATGCAGGAGCCGCAATTCTCCGGCCAGACCAAAGAGCGCCTGTCGTCCCGTGAGGCGGCGGCGTTTGTCTCCGGTGTGGTCAAAGACGCCTTCAGCCTGTGGCTCAACGAGCACCCTGAGCTGGGCCTGGCCCTGGCCGAGCTGGCGATCAACAACGCCGGCCGCCGCCTGAAAGCCAGCAAGAAGGTCGAGCGCAAGCGCATCACCCAGGGCCCGGCTCTGCCCGGCAAGCTGGCCGATTGCGCCGGGCAAGACCCGATGCGCTCCGAACTGTTCCTGGTGGAAGGTGACTCCGCCGGTGGTTCCGCCAAGCAAGCGCGGGATAAGGAGTTCCAGGCGATCCTGCCGTTGCGCGGCAAGATCCTCAACACCTGGGAAGTCGATGGCAGTGAAGTCCTGGCCAGCCAGGAAGTGCACAACATCGCTGTGGCCATCGGTGTTGACCCGGGCGCAGCGGACATGAGCCAGCTGCGCTACGGCAAGATCTGCATCCTCGCCGACGCCGACTCCGACGGCCTGCACATCGCCACGCTGCTGTGCGCACTGTTCGTGCAGCACTTCCGTCCGTTGGTGGATGCTGGCCACGTCTATGTCGCCATGCCACCGCTGTACCGCATCGACCTGGGCAAGGAGATTTTCTACGCCCTGGACGAAGCCGAACGCGATGGCATCCTCGACCGCCTGGTGGCCGAGAAGAAACGCGGCAAGCCGCAGGTCACGCGATTCAAAGGCCTGGGTGAAATGAACCCGCCGCAACTGCGCGAAACCACCATGGACCCGAACACCCGGCGCCTGGTGCAGTTGACGTTGGGCGAAGACTTTGCCGAAACCTCGGAAATGATGGATATGCTGCTGGCGAAGAAACGCGCGCCGGACCGCAAGTCCTGGCTGGAATCCAAGGGCAATCTGGCCGAGGTTCTGGGCTGATGCGCACAGGTTTCGCCCTGGCGATCCTGATGTTGAGCGGGTTGGCGGCCACCCAGGTGGCTGCCGCGCCCGTTGCAGAACTGAAGCTGGTGTCCGAGCACCCGGTCGACGGCATGCGCGGCGGCAACCTCTCTGGCTTGGCCCTGTGTGGCAAGGACCTGTGGACGGTTTCCGATCGTGATGATGACCAGATCTACCGCCTGGATATCAGCGCGCCGACCTGGCAGGCCGAAACCGTAAAGATCGACGTGCCACCGGTGCCCGAGTCCGGGTTGCCCTGGGGCCTGCGTTCGCGCACGAAGGTCGCTTCGTTCATTCGTGGCGGCGACCTGGATTTCGAAGGCATCACCTGCGATGCGGCGGGCAACCGCTACATTGTCAGCGAAGCCCATGCGGCGGTGCTGCAAGTGCCGGTCAGCGGTGAGTCGCAGTGGTTGAAGATCGCCCCGGGCATGGTGCGTGAAGCACGGGCCAGTGGCATGTTGCTGCACTTCAATGCGTTGTTTGAAGGCCTGGCGATCAATCCTGAAGGCAATCAACTCTGGTTGGCGGCCGAACGTGAGCGGCGCGGCCTGATCTCGATCAAGCGTGCGCAAAGCGTATGGGACTGCGATGGGCCCTGCGTGTTGCTGAGCGAGGCTGGCCAGGACGTACAGCCGTCGCAGTTCACCAACGCCAAGGCGGTGTCCAAGGACTTTGCCGACTTGGCGCTGTTCAACGGCAAGCTGTTTACCCTGGAGCGCAATGCGTTCCAGATTTGCCGGCGCGATGCGGTCACCGCCAAGGTTGAGCGGTGCTGGTCGTTTGCCGACGAAACCCTGACGCCCGAGCGTCGCTACGCCCAGCCGTATGGCCTGGCCGAAGCATTGGTGGTGGATGCTGACGGTGCCTGGCTGGGCATCGACAATAACTTCGGCCCGCGCGCCGATGGTGAAAAACGCCCGGTGGTCTATCGTTTTGCCGCCCCGGCCGGTGGCTGGAGTGCCCAGCCATGAACGTGAATTTTCTTGAATTGACCCGACGTCGCGACATTTTCGCTGCGTCTTACCAAATGATGAGGCCCGCATGAGTGACATCCTCGCAGACAGCTTAGATGGCGTAGAACGCCGGTCGCTGGCTGACTTCACCGAAAATGCCTACCTCAACTACTCCATGTACGTGATCATGGACCGTGCCTTGCCGCATATCGGCGACGGCCTGAAGCCCGTGCAACGGCGCATCATCTACGCCATGAGTGAGTTGGGCCTGGATGCCGATTCCAAGCACAAGAAGTCGGCGCGTACCGTCGGTGACGTGCTCGGTAAGTTCCACCCCCACGGCGACTCCGCCTGCTACGAAGCCATGGTGCTGATGGCCCAGCCGTTCAGCTACCGGTACACGCTGGTGGACGGCCAGGGCAACTGGGGGGCGCCGGATGATCCCAAGTCTTTCGCCGCCATGCGGTACACCGAAGCGCGACTTTCGCGTTATTCGGAAGTGCTGCTGAGCGAATTGGGGCAGGGCACCGCTGACTGGGGCCCGAACTTCGACGGTACCCTCGACGAACCCCTGGTGTTGCCAGCACGTTTGCCGAATATCCTGCTCAATGGCACCACCGGTATCGCCGTGGGCATGGCCACCGACGTGCCACCGCACAACCTGCGGGAAGTCGCCACGGCCTGCGTGCGCTTGCTCGATGAGCCCAAGGCCACGGTGGAACAGCTCTGCGAGCACATCCAGGGGCCGGACTACCCGACTGAAGCGGAAATCATCACGCCGCGCGCCGACTTGCTGAAAATGTACGAAACCGGCAAGGGCTCGGTGCGCATGCGCGCCGTGTACCACGTCGAAGACGGCGACATCATCGTCACCGCGCTGCCGCACCAGGTGTCCGGCGCCAAGGTGCTGGAACAGATCGCCGCGCTGATGCAGGCCAAGCCGTCGAAGTTGCCGCAGGTTGCCGACTTGCGCGACGAATCCGACCACGAGAACCCGTGCCGCATCGTGATCATCCCGACCAACAGCCGGGTCGACCACGAAGTGCTGATGCAGCACCTGTTTGCCAGCACCGACCTTGAGTCCAGCTATCGGGTCAACGTCAACATCATTGGCCTGGACGGCAAGCCGCAGCTCAAGAACCTGCGCAACCTGCTGGTGGAGTGGCTGGAGTTCCGCATACAGACCGTGCGTCGCCGCCTGCAATTTCGCCTCGACAAGGTCGAGCGCCGCCTGCACCTGTTGGACGGCTTGCTGATTGCCTATCTCAACCTGGACAGAGTGATCCACATCATCCGCACGGCCGAACACCCGAAGGCCGAGCTGATCGCCGAGTTCCAGCTGAGCGAGATCCAGGCCGACTACATCCTCGACACCCGCTTGCGCCAGTTGGCACGACTGGAAGAAATGAAGCTGCGCGACGAGCAGGATGCCCTGCTCAAGGAGCAAGCCAAGCTGCAGGCCCTGCTGGGCAGCGAAGCCAAGCTCAAGAAGCTGGTGCGCAGCGAATTGATCAAAGACGCCGAAACCTACGGTGATGACCGTCGCTCGCCGATCGTTCAGCGCGCTGAGGCGAAAGCTCTGACAGAAACCGAGCTGCTGCCAAACGAGAAAATTACCGTCGTTCTGTCGGAAAAGGGTTGGGTTCGTTCAGCCAAAGGGCATGATATTGACGCCACTGGCTTGTCGTACAAGGCTGGCGACGGGTTCAAGACCGCCGCAGCCGGGCGTTCCAACCAGTTTGCGGTGTTTATCGACTCGACCGGGCGCAGCTATTCGGTGCCGGCCCATACGTTGCCATCCGCACGGGGGCAGGGCGAGCCGCTTACCGGGCGCCTCACGCCGCCACCGGGGGCAAACTTCGAGTGTGTGCTGCTGCCCGACGATGACGCGCTGTATGTGATCGCTTCCGACGCCGGGTATGGCTTTGTCGTGAAAGGCGAAGACCTGCAGGCCAAGAACAAGGCGGGCAAGGCACTGTTGAGCCTGCCGAACAACGCCAAGGTGATCCTGCCGCGTCCGGTGGATGACCGTGATAGCAATTGGCTGGCGTCGGTGACCACCGAAGGCCGCTTGCTGGTCTTCAAGATCAGCGACCTGCCGCAACTGGGCAAAGGTAAAGGCAACAAGATCATTGGTATCCCGGGCGAGCGCGTGGCCAGTCGCGAAGAGTACGTGACCGACATCGCGGTGATCCCGGAAGGCGCTACCCTGGTGCTTCAAGCCGGCAAGCGTACGCTGTCGCTGCGCCCCGACGACCTTGAGCACTACAAGGGCGAGCGCGGCCGGCGTGGTAACAAACTGCCGCGTGGCTTCCAGCGTGTGGATGCTTTGTTGGTAGAAACGCCGGTTTAACGCCGATTAGAGCCCCCGATCTACGATTTAACGCGTAGATCGGCGCTTTGGCGCTGGAGTCATGGCGCATATTCACGGATGATATGGCCTTTCCAACGCCGGCGTGGCCGAGCGTGTTTAGGTTATTTTTAGTATTACATTGTGGTTCGCCTTGTGGCAGCCACCTGGATGGGATGATGACTGCTCCACGCCTTCCTCTAATTTTGATGCTCGCTGGCCTTCTGGGGCTGGCGGGTTGCAGCACACACCAGCCTGTGTCGCTGTACCAGCTGGACAGCGGAAGTCCGGCTCAGCCAGCTCAAACCGCTGGTATGGCCGTATTGCTGGGCCCGGTAGTCGTTGCGGACTACCTGCAACGCGAAACCCTGCTGCAACGTCAGAACGATGGCAGCCTCCAAGGTTCCACTGACGGTCGTTGGGCGGGCAGTTTGTCCTCCGACATCAACCAGCTGATGCTGCGCCAGGTGGCGGGTCAGTTGGACAGCCAGCGTGTGGTGCTGGCGCCTGCACCCACCGGGTTCACCCCGGATGTGCAGGTGTTGCTGACCATCACGCGGCTCGATTCGGGCGCTTCGCAACCGGCGATCCTGGATGCACAGTGGCGTTTGATCGACCGTCGCGGGCAAGTGCGGGACAACCGTATCGTGCACCTGCAGGAAGAACACACCGGTACCACCGCGTCCCAGGTCCAGGCCCAGGGCGTGTTGTTGCAGCACTTGGCACAGCAGTTGTCGGTGGCCCTCAAGCCGCTGGCTAACCAGCCGCCGATTGCCGAGGCACCGCGCAAGCAGGCTCCGGCCCCGGCCAAGCCTGCTGAGCCGCAGAAGCCAAAGATGCCGATGGCCACGCCAATCCGTACGGATATGGAAGTGTTCAGGTTCTAAGCGCAATGCAGATACAAAAAAGGCCCGCTGATTCAGCGGGCCTTTTTGTTTGTACGAGATTTGAGTGACACCGAAGATCAACTGTGGGAGCGGGCTTGCCCGCGAAACCGGTGGTTCAGTCACCGATGTATCCGGCTGACATTCCGCATTCGCGAGCAAGCCCGCTCCCACAGGGGTTATGTGGCGATCATCAAGGTTTTGTACGGGTCTCGTGCATCCGCGCCAGTTGTCGCTCAAGCATCGACGGGTATGGCTCCATCAACCGCTCCACGCAGCTTGCGCCCTCAGGGCTGGCAATCGGGCGGATGCGTGCACGCTGGCGGATCAGCGTGTCTTCACTGATCTTGCGTTCAACCAGCAGCAGGTTGCGGCTGTGCTGGGACAAGGCCAGTGCATCCTGGGCGATTTCGGTGAGCAGCAGGTCGATCTGGCTGATGCCGAACAGGTCGTCGCCCACCGTCAGGCCCAGTTGCAGTTGCAAGGTAATGCCGCTGTCGGCCACTTCGATTTGCAGGGCATGGCCCAGGGCACGCAGCAACTCGCCGCAGCAGATGGCGTTGGTCAGGTAGTCTTCGCCGCTGTCTTCACTATGGAACAGCATCAGCGTACTGCCATCGTTCAGAGTATGCAGCTCGCTCTGGTACAGCGAGGCCGCCTGGTCCAGGCAGTCGCGGTAGCGCTCCAGCAGCTCGGTCAGGCGGGCGCGGGGCAGGCGGCGCAGTTGGTCCTGGGCACCCAGTTGCACCGCCAGTACGGCGCTGTGCTGAGGCTCGGCGTTCTTCACTGGCACGGGCTTGGGCGCTGCAACTGGGGCCGATGAGTTGTCGCGCAAGTCGGCGAACGGGTCTTCGTCGTCCAGTTCGTCTTCTTCAGCCCTGATCACCTGGCGGGTCGCTGGCTTGAGGCCAGCCACCGGCGTGCTTTCATCAAAACCCGGGTCGCGCAGGTTGCGCACTTCAAACTCAGGTTCATCGTCGTAGTCGACGTCATCGAATTCAGGCTCTGGTTCCGGCTCGCGCACGGCCGGTTCCGGGGCGAAACTGGCGTGCAACTGGCGGGCGAGGTCGCCGATTTCATCCTGGCGGTCGGTGGCCGGGGTGTGTTCGTCGATATCGCGCAGCCAGATGCGCAGTTGCATCAGAGGCGTGGAGATGTGCCGGCCCAGGCGCAGGCTCAAGGCCAGGGCCAATGCCAGCAGGATCGCGCTCAAAATGCCCATGCTTTGCAGGCTGATGGTCATCGGCTGCTGGAACTGTTGCATGTCGAGGCTGATGCGCAGTTGGCCGGCCTTCACGTCCTGGAACGTGATATTGCTGGAGTACAGGCCTTCGACTTCGCCCAACAGGCCGTTTTTCGGGCGCTGCCCGGCTTCGGCCATGATCCGGTTGTCCACGCTGTAGATGGCGGCATGGGCCACCAGCGGGTTCTTGGTCAGGTTGTTGAGCAGCACGTTGAGGCTGAGGATGTCGTTGGACACCAGCAGCTCAGTCGCCGAGGTGGCGGTCTGGGTGGTCAGGCTCTCGCCCAGGGCGTCGGCTTGCTCGTGCATGGCCTGCTTGAACTGCAACCCCATCACGCAGGCGTAGATCACCAGGGCCAGGGCGACCAGGATCACGTTATGGCTGGCGATGCGTAATGCGATCGGTACACGGCGGTGGCGCAGTGCCCGGAAGATCAGCAGGAAGAAGTTATCGGTTTTTACTGGCGTGGGCCGGTTCACTTGCGCTCGGCTCTTGGTCCGTGAAGTTGACGCGCAGTATAGCGACAGCCCTAGAACCGGCAAAGCGCTGGCTGTGCCCGATGGTCACTGAAAGTGGGTAGAATGCGGTTTTTTTCCAGCCTGGGGGTGCGCTTTGCGCGAAATTGTCCTGATTAACATCACCGGTGAAGACCGTCCGGGTCTTACTGCGGCTATTACCGGCGTTCTGGCCCAGGGTGGTGTGAACATTCTCGACATCGGCCAGGCAGTGA
This sequence comes from Pseudomonas sp. P7548, assembly GCF_013386585.1. Classification (GTDB taxonomy): domain Bacteria; phylum Pseudomonadota; class Gammaproteobacteria; order Pseudomonadales; family Pseudomonadaceae; genus Aquipseudomonas. The sequence goes on from NZ_JACARO010000002.1 coordinate 282,101, forward strand.
TCCACGACACCCTGTCGTTCGGCATCCTGGTGGAGATCCCGAGCACTGAACAGGCGTCCTCGGTCCTCAAGGACATCCTGTTTACGGCGTACAAGCTGGATCAGCAGGTGCGTTTCACCCCGGTGTCCGAAGAGGACTACCAGCATTGGGTGGCGGGCCAGGGCAAGAAGCGCCACATCGTGACCCTGCTGACCCGCAAGGTAACCGCCGAACAATTGCAGCGTGTCAGCGCTATCACCGCGCAATACGGCCTGAATATCGACCATATCGACCGTCTGTCGGGCCGCATGCCTTTGGACACGCCGGCCGACAAAGGCAAGGGTTGCATCGAGTTCTCCGTGCGCGGCGAACCGGCTGACCCGCAAGCGCTGCGCGCCGAGTTCCTCAGCGTGGCCCAGGCGCTGAATGTCGACATCGCCTTCCAGGAGGATTCGCTGTTCCGTCGCAACCGCCGCCTGGCCGTGTTCGACATGGACTCCACGCTGATTGAAGCCGAAGTCATCGACGAACTGGCCAAGGCGGCCGGTGTGGGTGAGCAGGTCTCTGAAATCACCGAGCGCGCCATGGCGGGTGAGCTGGACTTCCGTGCAAGCTTCAAGGAGCGTCTGGCGCTGCTCAAGGGCCTGGACGTCAGCGTGCTGGATTCCATCGGCGCCTCCCTGCGCCTGACCGAAGGCGCCGAGACCCTGTTCGCCGAACTCAAGCGCCTGGGCTACAAGACCGCGATCCTGTCCGGTGGCTTCACCTACTTCGCCAAGCAATTGCAGGCCAAGCTGGGCATCGACTACGTGTTCGCCAACGAGCTGGAAGTGGTGGATGGCAAGGTGACGGGCGTGGCGGTCGAGCCGATTGTGGACGCGCAGCGCAAGGCGGATCTGCTGAAGGAATTGGCCCACAAGGAAGGCTTGCGTCTGGAGCAGACCATTGCGGTCGGCGACGGTGCGAACGATTTGCCGATGCTGGCGATTGCCGGGCTGGGTGTGGCGTTCCGCGCCAAGCCGTTGGTGAAGCAGTCGGCCAAGCAGGCGATTTCGACGTTGGGGTTGGATGGCGTGCTGTATCTGCTGGGCTTCCGCGACCGCGACGGACAGCTGTAACTGAAGAAATACGGTCAAAAAAATGTGGGAGCGGGCTTGCTCGCGAAGGCGGTGGTTCAGTCACAGATATATGAACTGATACACCGCCTTCGCGAGCAAGCCCGCTCCCACACAAGCCCGTCCCACAGTGGGTTTTACGTCAGGCTTTAGGTGCAGCGATACCTTGGCCCATCTGCACTGGCGTGCCCGCCGCCAACGCTTCAGCCCACTTCACCTGATCTGGCCCGAACAGCACGATCGCGGTCGAACCCAGCTTGAAGCGACCCAGCTCCGCACCTTTTTCCAGATGAATCGGCGCACGCGCGGCTTCGTCGTAACGGAAGGTTTTCAGCTCGCGTTTCGGCGGCGTCACCAGGCCAGCCCATACGGTTTCAATCGACGCCACAATCATCGCACCCACCAGTACCACGGCCATTGGGCCGCGTTCGGTGTCGAAGATGCAGGCAACGCGTTCGTTACGGGCAAACAGCTCAGGCACGTTTTCGGCGGTGGTCTGGTTCACCGAGAAGATGCGCCCCGGAATGTAGATCATCTCGCGCAGGGTGCCGGCCAGCGGCATGTGCACGCGGTGGTAGTCCTTCGGCGACAGGTACACGGTTGCGAAGTCGCCGCCCATGAACGGTGCAGCAACGGCTGCGTCGCCGCCCAGCAACTCCAGCACGCTGAAGCTGTGGCCCTTGGCCTGGAACACGCGACCGTGTTCGATCGGGCCCAATTGGCTGACGGCACCGTCGGCCGGGCTCAGTACCGCGCCAGGGGTTTGATCCAGCGGGCGGGCGCCGTCTTTCAAGGCGCGGGTGAAGAAGGCGTTGAAATGCTCGTAGGCGGTCACGTCTTCCACCAGGGCCTGGGACATGTCCACCTGATAGCGCTTGGCGAACCAACTGGTGAAGGCATTCTTGAACCAGCGCACGCGGCACTCGGCGATGCAGCCGGCCAGGCGCGACAGCAAGTGGTGTGGCAGCAAGTACTGGCTGAGGATAAACAACTGCTTTTTCATAACTGTCCTTAAACCTTAAATCTCGACGGGGGTGTCGGGGTGGTTGCCCCATTCGCCCCAGGAACCGGCATAACCTTTGACTCGCGGATAACCGAGCGCCTTGGCCACCAGGTAGGTGAAGCCAGAGCGGTGGTGAGTCTGGCAATGGGTGATGATTTCTTTGTCGCGGGTCAGCCCGAGGTCTTCGAGGATCTGCGGCATGTCACGGCGGATGCGCAGGTTGCGCGCCTTGTCCATGCCGGCGGTCCATTCGAAGTTCACGGCGCCAGGGATGTGGCCACCCTTGGCGGCGAGCACTTTTTCGCCGGAGTATTCCAGTGGGCCGCGCGCATCCCAGATGCCCAGATCGGCAGCGCCGAGACGGCTTTGCAGGTATTCGCGGGTGGCCGTGGGGCCATCGTGCAACGTGAGGCTGACCGGGCCGCCGACAGGCGCGGGCACGTCGGTGGTTACCGGGTGCTGACCTTCGAGCCACGCCAGCAGGCCGCCGTCCAGGTAGTGGTATTTCTGGTGGCCGATCACGTCGAGCATCCAGATGAAGCGCCCGGCCCAGCCGCCGCCTTCGTCGTCATAGACCACGTAGGTCGCGTCCGGGGTGTGGCCCAGCTCGCCGAACAGTTTTTCCAGGTCGGCCTTGTGGGGCAGCAAGCCCGGGGCGGGTGGCTGGCCCAGTTGGGTGCGCTTGGGGTCAACGAAATGCGCGCCGCGGATATGCCCTTCGGCGTAGCGGGCGGCACTGGTGAGATCCACCAGAATCAGGTGTTCGGCATCAAGGCGACCTTGCAGGTCGCTGGACTCGATCACCAGCGGCAAGCCAGAGAAGTCAGGCATGTGAGGTCTCCTGGGCACAAATGTTGGCGATAAAAGAGGGCGATTGTAGCGCAAGCATCAGGCGCTGCGGTTGGTAAAGCTGTGCAGGGCTTTCTCGATGCATTGGGCGGTTTTGCCGAAGGCCTGCACGGTGGTTTCCGAGAACGGCCCGCCACCCTGGTCGGCCACCATCAGCATTACCACGCGGCCATTGCAGCTCAGGGAGCGCAGCAGCAAATGCTCGCCGGTGAACAGGCGACGCAGGATCGGCGGCAATAGCGCCGAAAATTGCGCATGGTTCTCGGGGTTGAGGCGTACTTGGGCGGATTTCTCCAGCAAGCGTTGCAGCAGCGTGCTGTTGACCACGTCCAGGCTCAGGTTCGCGGCGTCCTTCGGCAAGCCGTCAGCCTGGTGCACCCGCAGCGTACTCAGGGCGCGATCGGCCATGAACAGCAAGACCCGTTGCATGCCGCTGGCCACCAGGGCCTCTTTGGCGCAGGTGGTCAGGTGCATGGCGTTGGCAAAGCGGCTTGGCTCCACCAGCAATTCGGTGCAGCGCTTGCGCCACACCGCCAGGGATTCGGCCGTGGGTGGCGGCGCCGGCAGCAAGCCGCGATGGATCTTCTGCACATGCCACGGCCAGATCAGCGACAGCGCCGGGTGCCACAGGTCGGGCATCAGGGTCGCACGAGCGCTGGTCACCGCTTGCTGGTGAACCTGTTGCTGCACATCACCCAGAGGCGCTTGCAGGTAAAGCGCGGTGAGGTATTGCCAGCGCTCGGTGTGTGGGCAGGTCCAGGACTCTTGAGTCGACATCGCCAGGCCGTTGGCCAGCAGTACTGTATTGGCGGGCTGATTCAGCCAGCGACGCAAATTGGGTTCGGCATCGAGCAGCTGCTGGTGGCGCAGCGGGTCATCTTCACGGGCGATGTGCAGGGCCTTGACCAGCAGGCGCTGCTCGGTCAGCAAGAGCGTGTAGCCCTGGGAGACCCAGATCGGCAGGTGCCAGGTTTCGGTCAGGCCGATGCACAGGTCCAGCAGGCGCACACCGAACAATTCCTGCTCGACCTGGCGCGCGGACTGCCCCTTGTGGATCACCCGCAGTTCCCATTCTTCCAGGAGCTTGGGGTACGCCACGGCCATTGGCCACAACGGCGACAGGAACAACAGGCTGCCCCAGTGGATGTCTTGCCACAGCCTTGCCAGGCGGCTGGCGAACAGGCCGTTGGCTTGCTGCGAGGCATGCTGGCTCACCAGCAGCAGTTGGCGCAGCGCCACGGGAATCTCGTTGGCCGGCACCGAAGGCAACCGCGCCAGCAGCTCTTCGGCGCGCTTGAGGCCAAGACGGTTGAGCGCCACTTCGAGGTTTTCGGCCGGCTCCGCCAGGCTGCCATGGGTGTGGCTGTTGGCTTCACGCATCACGCTGAGCACCAGCGCGGGGCTGTTCTGCATCAGCTCGGCAATGTCTCGCAACGAACTGCGGCTGTCGCGGATGGCCTTGCACACGCGCTCGTGGCTGGCCTGCGGGACGGGCAGCAGCACATCGTCCAGGCGCTTGATCCAAGCGGCGAGGGTGGTGGGTCTTGAACTTGGGACTGTCGTTTCATTAGCCATGATTGGGGCGCGATCATCACTTGCATTCAACACGCCCGGAACGGGCCGAATTGGCTTTTCGCCTTAACGGGCTATAGTCTGGCGCAGTTTTGCCGATAAGTAGAACAAGAGTTTTCGGCTACACCCAATATGTCCATGAACCCGACGGCGCAAGTACAGATCCCCTATGGCTAAAATTATCGGCATCATCGTCGTCATCGCAAGCGTGCTCGGTGGGTACGTCCTGTCCCACGGTAAAATTGCTGCACTGATCCAGCCTTTCGAAGTGCTGATTATCGGTGGTGCCGCGTTTGGTGCATTCCTGCAGGCCAACCCTGGCTACATGACCATGCACGTGATCAAGAAGTCGCTGGGCATGTTCAGCTCGCGCTTCTCCCACACCTTCTACCTGGATGTGCTGGGGCTGATCTACGAGATCCTCAACAAGAGCCGCCGCGAAGGCATGATGGCCATCGAAGCTGACATCGAAGATGCCGCGGCCAGCCCGATTTTCGCCAAGTACCCGGCCGTGCTCAAAGATGAGCGCATGACTGCCTACATCTGTGACTACCTGCGCATCATGTCCTCCGGCAACATGGCCCCCCATGAGCTGGAAGGCCTGTTCGACATGGAACTGTTCAGCCTCAAGGAAGAGCTGGAACACCCTTCTCACGCGGTGACCGGCATTGCCGACGGCATGCCCGGTTTCGGTATCGTCGCGGCGGTACTGGGTATCGTGGTCACCATGGCCTCCCTGGGCGAAGGCGACCAGAAGGCCATCGGCATGCACGTGGGCGCGGCACTCGTGGGTACCTTCTTCGGTATTCTGGCGGCCTACGGTTTCTTCGGCCCGCTGGCCACTTCCCTGGCCCACGACGCCAAGGAAGAAGTGAACCTCTACGAAGCGATCAAGGCGTGCCTGGTGGCTTCGGCCTCTGGCATGCCGCCATCGCTGGCGGTGGAGTTCGGGCGCAAGGTGCTGTACCCGAAACACCGCCCAAGTTTTGCCGAGCTGGAACAAGCGGTTCGCGGTCGCTAAGTCATGGAAAACAACCAGCCGATAATCATCAAGCGCGTCAAGCGCTTCGCTGCGGGGCACCATGGCGGCGCCTGGAAAATCGCCTTCGCCGACTTCGCGACGGCGATGATGGCGTTCTTCCTGGTGCTGTGGTTGATGTCTACCGCCACGCCTGAACAGAAGATCGCCATCGCCGGTTACTTCAAGGACCCGATTGGTTTCTCGGAAAGCGGCACGCCCTTCGTGATCGACCTGGGCGGCTCGCCGCAGTTGGCGCCCGAGCGCACCATCAACCCCGAGGTCAAGACCGAGACGCCACAGCAGAACATCCCGATCGAGCGTGAAACCGTCGAGTCCATGGCGGAGCAGGTCGAGAAGGAACGCCTGGAGTTGCTGCTGCAGGAGCTGCAGACCAAGGTCGAGGAAAACCCGCAGCTGCTGAAGTTCAAGGACCAGATTTCCTTCGAAATCACGCCTGAAGGCTTGCGCATCCAGATCACAGACGCCGCCAACCGGCCGATGTTCGACTCCGGTAGCGCCCGCCTGAAGCCGTACTTTGAAGACATCCTGCTGGCCATGGCTGACACCATCAAGGCGGTGCCGAACAAGATCAGCATCAGCGGCCACACCGACGCCAAGCCGTATGCTGGCCAGGGCGACTTCGGCAACTGGGAACTGTCGGCCAACCGTGCCAACGCCGCTCGCCGTGCGCTGGTGGCGGGCAGTTACCCCGACCCGCAAGTGGCGCGTGTGGTGGGCTTTGCTTCCTCGCAGCTGTTTGATCATGAAGACCCGTTCAACCCGGTCAACCGCAGGATCGACATCGTGGTGCTGACCAAAAAGGCCCAGCGTGCGATTGAAGGTGACCAACCGCCACCCGCACCCACCCCAGGCGCCGGCGCGCCGGGCGAGGTTCCAGCTGACCCGAACGCGATTCCGCCAGGGCAGGAGCCGTTGCCAGCCCATGAACTGCGTCAGAAGCTGAATCTGTTTGATGATGGTGGGGTGAAGGATCCTACGGTTCCCAAGGCAGGTTCCTAACCCGCACATACAACAAGGCCGCGATAACCGCGGCCTTGTTGTTTCTACCTTGCAGGGGCCTGTCAGTAACTGCTTTCCGGCAAACTCGCAATGATCGACCGATAGCTGTTCATCCGCTGCTGCTGCACGCGGCCGTCTTCCAGCGCCTTGAGCAATGCACAGCCCGGCTCGCGGTCGTGCTTGCAGTCGCGGAAACGGCAGGTGCCGATCAGGTCGTTGAACTCGATGAAACCGGCTTCCACGTCGCTGCGGCTGACGTGGCCGAGGCCGAATTCGCGGATGCCTGGGGAGTCGATCAACTCACCTCCGCCCGGGAAGTGGAACAACCGCGCCGTGGTGGTGGTGTGGGTGCCTTGGCCGGACAGTTCCGACAGCGGGCCCACGCGGGTTTCGACGTCCGGCAGCAGGCTGTTGACCAGCGAGGACTTGCCCACGCCCGATTGGCCGACAAACACGCTGATGCGCCCGTCCAACTGTTGTTGCAGCTGTTCCATGCCGTTGCCGTGATGGGCCGACACTTCCAGCACCGGGTAGCCCAGGGTGCGGTACACCGCCAGCAGCGCATTCAGCGCCGGGGCGTTCTGCTCGTCGATCAGGTCGTACTTGTTCAGCAGCAACAGCGGGCGGATGCCGGCATGTTCAGCCGCGACCAGGTAACGGTCGATCAGGTTGGCGTGGGGCTCGGGCAGTGGCGCGAACACGATTACGATCATGTCGACGTTGGCCGCCACCGGCTTGAGCTGGCCGCGGCTGTCCGGGCGGCGCAGCTCGGTGGTGCGTGGCAACTGGGCGACGATCACGCCGATGCCCTGGTTGCCGGCACGCCAGACCACCTGGTCGCCAGTCACCAGCGCTGGCAGGTTGGCGCGCAAATGGCAGCGGAACACCTGGCCGGCGAGTTCGCCTTCCAGCGCCTCCACTTCGACCTGCACACCAAAGTGCGCGATCACCAGGCCCGTTTGTTCAGGGCCCAGGTCGCCGCCCTCAAGCGCTTCCACGGCGGAGGATTCACGTTTGGCGGCGCGAGCGGCGCGTTCACCTTGAATCTTTTCGATGCGCCAGTTTTGGCGACGATTGAGCTGGCGTTTGGCCATGGGTGTTCCGTGTCGATAATGCAAAGGTTGGGTAAAACGGTCGCGAGTCTAGCACGGCCCCGCCTGCTAAACTGCGCAGCTAAGCCAAGGTGCCAAGAGAATAGAGCCATGCAAAACCCACAGAACCTGATTTGGATCGATCTGGAAATGACCGGTCTGAACCCCGACACCGACGTCATCATCGAGATGGCCACCATTGTCACCGACAGCAACCTCAATACCTTGGCCGAAGGTCCGGTGATCGCTATCCACCACAGCGACGCCGTGCTCGCCACCATGGACGAGTGGAACACCCGCACCCATGGCAACTCCGGCCTGACCCAGCGCGTGCGCGACAGCCGCATCAGCATGGCTGAGGCCGAGGCCGAAACCATTGCCTTCCTGGAAAAATGGGTGCCGAAGGGTAAGTCGCCGATCTGCGGCAACAGCATCTGCCAGGATCGCCGCTTCCTCTATACCCACATGAAGGCGCTGGAAAGCTACTTCCACTACCGCAACCTGGATGTGTCCACCCTTAAGGAGCTGGCTGCGCGCTGGGCGCCGGAAGTCAAAGACAGCTTCCATAAAGGCAGCACGCATTTGGCGCTGGATGATATTCGCGAGTCGATTGCCGAGCTGCAGCATTACCGCAAGCATTTCATCAAGGCCTGATTAAGCGGCGCCTGACATGACGCCTTCGCGAGCAAGCCCGCTCCCACATTTGGAATGCGATCAAATGTGGGAGCGGGCTTGCTCGCGAAGGGCGTGATTCGGTCTTTCGCCTGGCGCCCCCTTTTGGTGCCATCACCAAATGATTAGACTGCGCGCCTCTTTGCAAGGATCGCCATCATGCTGTTGATGCTCTACCTCATCGCCATCACCGCCGAAGCCATGACGGGCGCGTTGTCCGCCGGGCGGCGCGGCATGGACTGGTTCGGTGTGGTGTTGATCGCCTGTGTGACAGCATTGGGCGGCGGCTCCGTACGGGATGTGCTGCTGGGGCATTACCCGCTGACGTGGGTCAAGCACCCCGAATACCTGGTGCTGACCTCCATCGCCGCGCTGGTGACAATCTTCATTGCGCCGCTGATGCGTCGTTTGCGCTCTTTATTCCTGGCGCTGGACGCCCTGGGCCTGGTGGCCTTTACCCTGATCGGCTGCATGACCGCGCTGGAAATGGGCCACGGCATGCTGGTGGCCTCGGTCAGTGGCGTGATCACCGGCGTGTTCGGCGGCATCCTGCGGGACATTTTCTGCAACGACATCCCACTGATCTTCCGCCGTGAGCTGTACGCCAGCGTGTCATTCCTCGCCGCCTGGTTCTACATGCTGTGCCTCTACCTGGAATTGCCCAGCGAGCAAGCGATCCTGCTGACCCTGTTCAGCGGCTTTTTACTCCGCCTGCTGGCGATCCGTTTTCACTGGGAAATGCCCAAGTTCGTCTACAACGACGACGTGCATTAACGGCTGGCGTGCTGGGCCAGCGCCCACTCCACGTGTTCGCGCACCAGCTCAGAAGGGTAGTCCCGCCGGGCTTTCAGGGCTTCCAGCACCGGGATGCTCGACGGCGCATTGCCCAGGCCCACGGCCAGGTTGCGCAGCCAGCGCTCGTAACCGGCGCGGCGTAGCGGCGAGCCTTCGGTGCTGCTGAGGAATTTATCCTCGTCCCACATGAACAGTTCGGCCAGTTCGGCGTTGTCCAGGTTGTGCCGCGGCTTGAAATCACCTTCGGCGGTCGAGCGGGCGAAGCGGTTCCACGGGCACACGATCTGGCAGTCATCGCAGCCGAACACACGGTTGCCGATCAACGGGCGCAGGTCTTCGGGGATCGCGTTCTTCAGTTCGATGGTCAGGTAGGAAATGCAGCGCCGCGCGTCCAGCACATAGGGGCCGACGAAGGCATTGGTGGGGCAGATATCCAGGCACGCCGTGCAGCGGCCGCAGTGTTCGGTGCTGTGGGGTTCGTCAACTGGCAACGGCAGGTCGACAAACAGCTCGCTCAGGAAAAAATAGCTGCCGGCTTTGCGGTTGAGCACCAGGGTGTTCTTGCCGATCCAACCCAGCCCGGCCTTTTCAGCGATGGCTTTTTCCAGCACGGGGGCGCTGTCGACAAAGGCGCGAAAGCCAAATGGTCCAATCTGCGCCTGGATGCGGTCAGCCAGTTGCTGCACGCGCTTGCGGATCAGCTTGTGGTAGTCGCGGCCCAGGGCGTAGCGCGAGATATAGGCTTTTTCTGGCTTGGCCAGCAACTGCGCCATTTGTGTGTCGCCCGGCAGGTAGTCCATGCGCAGCGACACCACGCGCAGCGTGCCCGGCACCAGCTCATCCGGGTGGGAGCGTTTGCTGCCATGGGCGCCCATGTACTCCATCTCGCCGTGGTAGCCCGCGTCGAGCCAGCGTTGCAGGTGCTGTTCATGCTCGCCCAGGTCCAAGCCGCTGATGCCGACTTGTTGAAAGCCCAACTCGCGGCCCCAGTCTTTGATCGATTGGGCGAGGGCAGGCAGATCGGAGGTAATGGCAGGCATGAGACACAGGAAACCGCAGGTTAGATGCGTATAATTCTGCCAGACATCGGAGCTTGAAGACGCATGCCGCAGACAAAACATGAAATAACCGACGTTCAGCCCCTGTTGCACGGCCATTTGCCGCAACTGGCTGCGCGTTCACCCGACGCTCATAAAGGCCAGTTCGGGCACTTGCTGGTCATCGGGGGGGATCGCGGCTTTGGCGGCGCGGCCTTGCTGAGCGCCGAAAGCGCCTTGCGCAGTGGCGCAGGCATGGTGTCCCTGGGCACGCGTCCCGAGCACGTGCCCGCCGCGTTGGCGCGGTTGCCAGAGGTCATGAGCGTGGGCGTCAGCTCGGCGAATCAGCTAATGGGCTTGCTGGAAAAAATCTCGGTCATCGTCATTGGCCCGGGCCTCGGTGAGGCCGCGTGGGGCAAAAGCCTGCTGTCGGTCGCCGCCAATGCCAAGCAGGCGCAGGTCTGGGACGCCGATGCCTTGAACCAGCTGGCCAAGGGCGGCGTGCAGCTGCCCACCCACTGTGTGATCACGCCGCATCCGGGTGAGGCGGCACGCTTGCTGGGCCTGTCGACAGATGAGGTTCAGGCCGACCGTCTTAAGGTGGTGCGCGCGCTGAGCCAGAAATTCAATGCAGTGGCTATCCTCAAGGGTGCTGGCAGTTTGATTGCCAGCCCGGACGGGCGTGTTTCGCGCTGCGACCAGGGCCATCCGGCGATGGCCACGGCGGGGCTTGGCGACGTGCTGGCCGGCCTGGTGGGCGCGCTGCTCGCCCAAGGCATGCCGGCTTATGAGGCCAGTTGCCTGGCCGTGTGGTTGCACGCCACGGCGGGGGATCGCCAGGGCACCTTTGGTCGCGGCTTGGCTGCCAGCGACTTGATACCCGCCATTCGTCAATTGCTGGAGGAGCAATCGCCGTGTCTGAAGTAATCCTTTTCCTGGCCGATGAAGACGCCATGGTTGCGTTCGGTCAGCGCATTGCCCAGGTGACAGCGGGCGCGGGCCTGATCTTTCTTGAAGGTGACTTGGGCGCGGGCAAGACCACCTTGTCGCGAGGGATTATCCGAGGGCTGGGCCATACAGGGGCAGTAAAAAGCCCTACGTTCACCCTGGTAGAACCCTACGAAATCGGTGATGTGCGGGCCTTCCACTTCGACCTTTATCGTCTGGTAGACCCCGAAGAGCTGGAATACATGGGCATTCGCGACTATTTCGATGAAGACGCGCTGTGCCTGATCGAGTGGCCAGATAAAGGCACAGGCTTTTTGCCAAAGCCGGACCTGACCATTACCATTACGCCGCATGAGCACGGACGTCAGCTGAAGTTGTTGCCCCAGAGCGCGCGCGGCCAGTCGTGGTGCGCCGCTTTGGCATTGGAATTCAAATAATTGGTGGGGTTAGGTATGCGCTTTCGCGCGTTGGTTGCTGTCGTAGGGGTGTTGCTTGCGGCAATGACTGTCAATGCTCTGGCTGCTTCACAGGTGAAAAGTGTTCGCCTGTGGCGAGCGCCGGATAACACGCGACTGGTGTTCGACCTGTCTGGCCCGGTCCAGCACAGTGTCTTTACCCTGACGGCGCCTGATCGCCTGGTGATCGACATCAACGGTGCGACCCTGGCCGCGCCGTTGAAAGTCTCCACCGCTAACACTCCGATTACTGCCATGCGTTCGGCCCAGCGCACGCCGACCGACCTGCGTGTGGTCATCGACCTGAAAAAGGTCGTGACCCCCAAGAGTTTTGTGCTGGCGCCGAACGCGCAATATGGCAACCGGCTGGTGGTCGACCTGTTCGACAACGCCGCCGATGCCAACCCGCCACCCGCTCCGCCTCCGAGCGTAGCGACGGTGCCTGCCGTGCCGGTCAACCCATCGCAGCCGCAGGTGAAGTTGCCTCCGCCGCCACCGGCACCAGCCGGTAAACGCGACATTATCGTGGTGATCGACGCCGGCCACGGCGGTGAAGACCCGGGCGCTTCCGGTTCGCGCGGCCAGCATGAAAAAGACGTGGTACTGGCCATCGCCCGCGAGCTGCAACGCCAGGTCAACGCGATGAAAGGCTACCGCGCCGAGTTGACCCGCACCGGTGACTATTTCATCCCGCTGCGCGGCCGTACCGAGATTGCGCGTAAGAAAGGCGCCGACCTGTTTGTGTCGATCCACGCTGACGCCGCGCCTTCGGCTGCCGCCTTCGGTGCCTCGGTGTTTGCCTTGTCGGATCGCGGCGCCACGTCCGAGACCGCCCGTTGGCTGGCCGACAGCGAAAACCGTTCCGACTTGATCGGCGGGGCCGGCAACGTGTCCCTGGACGACAAGGACAAGATGCTCGCTGGCGTGCTGCTCGACCTGTCCATGACCGCCTCGCTGACCTCCAGCCTGAACGTCGGCCAGAAGGTCCTGAGCAACATCGGCCGTGTGACCTCGCTGCACAAACAGCGCGTGGAGCAGGCTGGGTTCATGGTGTTGAAGTCGCCGGACATCCCGTCGATCCTCGTGGAGACCGGGTTTATCTCCAACTCCAACGAGGCGTCCAAGCTGGCCAGCGCGAGCCACCAGCAGGCGTTGGCGCGCTCGATCAGCGCGGGTATCCGCCAGTTCTTCCAGCAGAACCCGCCACCGGGCACGTACATCGCCTGGCTGCGTGATTCCGGGAAAATCGCCCAGGGACCGCGTGACCATCGGGTGCAGCCCGGTGACACCCTGGCCATGTTGGCGGTGCGTTTCCAGGTCTCACCTTCGACGTTGCGCAGTGCGAACAACCTGAAAACCGACGAGTTGAAAGTCGGCCAGGTGTTGACCATCCCTGGCACTGAATTGGCGGCGCAGTAATGAGCGAATCAGTCTTGAACAACGGCTCGCGCATTGAGCTGCTCAGCCCGCGCCTTGCCAACCAGATTGCCGCAGGCGAGGTGGTCGAGCGCCCTGCATCGGTGATCAAGGAGCTGCTGGAGAACAGCATCGACTCCGGCGCCAAGCGTATTGATGTGGATGTGGAGCAGGGCGGCGTCAAGCTGCTGCGCGTGCGCGATGACGGCAGCGGCATCTCTTCCGATGACCTGCCGCTGGCCCTGGCCCGACACGCCACCAGCAAGATTCGCGACCTCGAAGACCTTGAACGGGTGATGAGCCTGGGTTTTCGTGGTGAGGCACTGGCGTCCATCAGCTCCGTGGCCCGCCTGACCCTGACCTCGCGCACGCGCAGTGCCGACCAGGCCTGGCAGGTGGAGACCGAGGGGCGTGACATGGCGCCGCGAGTCCAGCCGGCTGCCCATCCGGTGGGCACCTCGGTGGAAGTGCGTGACCTGTTCTTCAACACCCCGGCGCGCCGCAAATTCCTCAAGGCCGAGAAAACCGAATTCGATCACCTGCAGGAAGTCATCAAGCGCCTGGCCTTGGCGCGTTTTGACGTGGCATTTCACCTGCGTCACAACGGCAAGACCATCCTCAGCCTGTACGAAGCCCATGACGATGCCGCGCGTGCGCGCCGGGTGTCGGCCATTTGTGGCTCAGGCTTCTTGGAGCAGGCACTGCCGATTGAAATTGAGCGCAATGGTCTGCGCCTGTGGGGATGGGTCGGTTTGCCGACGTTCTCCCGCAGCCAGGCGGACTTGCAGTACTTCTTCGTGAACGGCCGTGCGGTGCGCGACAAACTGGTGGCCCACGCGGTGCGCCAGGCCTATCGCGACGTGCTGTTCAATGGGCGGCACCCGACGTTTGTGCTGTTTTTTGAGGTCGACCCTTCGGTGGTCGACGTCAACGTGCACCCGACCAAGCACGAAGTGCGCTTCCGTGATGGACGCATGGTGCATGACTTCCTCTACGGCACCTTGCACCGCGCCTTGGGTGATGTGCGTCCGGATGACCAGTTGTCTGCGCCGATTGTGACGGCAGTGGTGCGGCCGAGCGGCCCGGAGGCCGGCGAGTTCGGCCCCCAGGGTGAAATGAGCCTGGCAGGCAATTTGCTGCAATCGCCTGCGCCGCAACCTTCGTACACCGCGCCAGGTTCTGGCTCGGGAGCGGGTTACCAGTACCAATACACCCCGCGTCCGCAGTCGACGGTGCCGGTGGCCGAGGCCCAGGCGGCATACCGCGAGTTTTTCGCGCCGCTGCCAGGTGCCGAGCCGGGCGCGCCTGTTGCCTTGCCGGAGGGCGGTGGGGATATTCCGCCGCTGGGTTACGCGCTGGCCCAGCTCAAGGGCATCTACATCCTGGCGGAAAACGCCCACGGGCTGGTGCTGGTGGACATGCACGCCGCCCACGAGCGGATCATGTACGAGCGTCTGAAGATCGCCATGGCCAGCGAAGGCCTCAGCGGCCAGCCGCTGTTGGTGCCTGAATCCCTGGCCGTGAGCCAGCGGGAGGCCGATTGCGCGGAAGAACACACCAGCGTGTTCCAGAGCCTGGGCTTTGAGCTGCAACGCCTGGGCCCGGAAACCCTGGCGATCCGCCAGATTCCCGCGTTGCTCAAGCAGGCCGAGGCCAACCGCCTGGTCGCCGACGTGCTGGCGGACCTGATGGAGTACGGCACCAGTGACCGCATCCAGGCCCACATCAACGAATTGCTCGGCACCATGGCCTGCCACGGCGCCATCCGTGCCAATCGCCGCCTGGCGCTGCCGGAAATGAACGGCTTGCTGCGCGACATGGAAAACACCGAGCGCAGCGGGCAGTGCAACCATGGCCGACCGACCTGGACCCAGATGGGCCTGGACGATCTGGACAAACTGTTCCTGCGCGGTCGCTGATGAGTGCCTTGCCCCCCGCTATCTTCCTGATGGGCCCCACGGCCGCCGGCAAGACCGACCTGGCGATCGAGCTGACCAAGGTGCTGCCCTGCGAGCTGATCAGTGTCGACTCTGCCCTGGTTTACCGGGACATGGACATTGGCACCGCCAAGCCGTCCAAGGCGCTGTTGGCCCAATACCCGCATCAGTTGATCGACATCATCGACCCGTCCGAGAGCTATTCGGCGGCGGATTTTCGCACCGACGCCCTTGAGGCCATGGCCGCCATCACCGCGCGGGGCAATATTCCGCTGCTGGTGGGCGGCACGATGCTCTACTACAAGGCTTTGCAGGAAGGGTTGGCCGATATGCCGCCCGCTGACGCCCAGGTGCGCGCCGAGCTTGAAGAAGAGGCTGCACGCCTTGGTTGGCAAGCCCTGCACGACCAGTTGGCAGCGGTAGACCCGGTGTCCGCCGCCCGCATTCACCCCAATGACCCCCAGCGCCTGACGCGCGCCCTGGAAGTCTGGCGGGTGAGCGGGCAGACCATGACTGAACATCGGCTGAAACAAAGTGCGCAAAGTGCTGACGCAGGCGCATCTGGCGCGTCACAATTGCCCTATACTGTGGCGAATCTGGCCATCGCTCCGGCAAATCGCCAGGTGCTGCATGAACGAATTGCACAAAGATTCACAATTATGTTGGAACAGGGGTTTGTGGACGAGGTCGTAGCTCTGCGTTCCAGAGGTGACCTGCATCCAGGGTTACCTTCGATACGTGCTGTAGGCTACCGCCAAGTCTGGGATCATCTGGATGGCAAGCTGACGTCAGCCGAAATGCAGGAACGCGGCATCATTGCCACGCGCCAATTGGCGAAACGCCAGTTCACCTGGTTGCGCAGCTGGAGTGATTTGCACTGGCTGGACAGCCTGGACAGCGACAATCTGTCACGCGCCTTGAAATACTTGGGAACGGTCTCCATATTGAGCTGAGTCCTTGCAATTGCCGTCTATCCTTGGGGGTGTGACGGCCATAAGCTATCTATTTTCCGATTTTTTATTATTGATCCTTAAAGGAGTGCGGCACATGTCAAAAGGGCATTCGCTACAAGACCCTTACTTGAATACTTTACGTAAAGAGAAAGTGGGGGTTTCCATCTACCTGGTCAACGGTATCAAGCTGCAAGGCACGATCGAGTCGTTCGACCAGTTCGTGATCCTGCTGAAGAACACCGTCAGCCAGATGGTCTACAAGCACGCTATCTCGACAGTCGTTCCAGTCCGTCCAATCCGTCTGCCTAGCGCAACCGGTGACGATGCAGCTGACGCTGAGCCAGGTAACGCCTGATAGGAGTCTCCTTTGTTCTTTGAGCGCCACGGTGGTGGTGAGCGAGTCATCCTCGTTCACTTGGATGGACAGGACCCTGAGGCGCGCGAAGATCCGCAGGAGTTTCAGGAGTTGGCAAATTCGGCCGGCGCCGAGACCGTTGCGTTTTTTAACGTGCCGCGTCATCGGCCAACCGCCAAATTCCTGATTGGCAGCGGCAAGGTCGAGGAACTGCGCGACCTGGTTCATGCCGAAGAAGCCGATCTGGTGATCTTCAATCACACCCTCACGCCCAGTCAGGAACGTAACCTCGAACGTGTCTTCGAGTGTCGCGTGATCGACCGTACCGGCCTGATCCTCGATATCTTCGCCCAACGCGCCCGTACTCACGAAGGCAAGCTCCAGGTAGAACTGGCCCAGCTTGACCACATGAGCACCCGGCTGGTTCGTGGCTGGACTCACCTTGAGCGTCAAGGTGGCGGCATCGGCATGCGCGGTCCGGGTGAAACCCAGCTGGAAACCGACCGTCGACTGCTGCGGGTGCGCCTGCGCCAGATCAAGGGCCGCCTGGAGAAAGTGCGCAGCCAGCGCGAGCAATCGCGCCGCGGCCGTTCCCGTGCGGATATCCCGACCGTTTCCCTGGTGGGCTATACCAACGCCGGCAAATCCACGCTGTTCAACAACGTGACCAAGTCCGACGTGTATGCGGCCGACCAACTGTTCGCCACCCTCGACCCTACTTTGCGCCGTCTGGACCTGGCTGACCTGGGGCCGATTGTCCTGGCGGACACGGTGGGTTTCATTCGTCACTTGCCCCACAAGCTGGTCGAGGCATTTCGGTCTACGCTCGAAGAGTCGAGCAATTCCGACCTGCTGTTGCACGTGATCGATGCGGCCGAACCGGATCGCATGTTGCAGATCGAGCAGGTGATGCTGGTACTGGGTGAGATTGGGGCCCAGGACTTGCCGATCCTCGAGGTCTATAACAAACTCGATTTGCTTGAGGGCGTTGAGCCACAAATCCAGCGTGACGAAAACGGCAAGCCCCAGCGGGTCTGGCTGTCGGCGCGTGATGGCAGTGGTTTGGAGCTGCTCGAGCAAGCCATCGCCGAGTTGCTCGGCAGTGATTTGTTCGTCGGCACCTTGCGCTTGCCCCAGCGTTTTGCTCGACTGCGTGCACAGTTTTTCGAGTTGGGCGCGGTACAGAAAGAAGAACACGACGAAGAAGGTGTCAGCTTGCTGGCCGTTCGATTGCCGCGCTCGGAGCTGAATCGGCTGGTCAGCCGTGAAGGCGTGGTGCCGACAGAGTTCATCGAACAACACACTTTGCAATAAAAGCCTCCGAAAGCGGTTGTGCCGCAGTAGCAGGCATTCTGTAGCATTGGTCGGCGCGCCGTGGGTGCGTCTTTGCTTTATCAGATGGAGAGCGCTATGGCTTGGAATGAGCCGGGTGGCAACTCGAATAATCAGGATCCTTGGGGTGGTAAACGCCGCAATAATGGCGACCGCAAGGGGCCACCAGATCTCGACGAGGCCTTCCGAAAGCTGCAGGAAAGCCTGAATGGGTTGTTCGGTGGTGGAAAAAAACGTGGTGGTGACGACGGCGGTCGCACAGGCAAGGGCGGTGGCTATGGCCTGTTGGGCCTGGGCCTTGTCGTGCTGGCGGCCGTATGGCTGTACAGCGCCGTGTACGTCGTGGACGAGCAGGAGCAAGCCGTGGTGCTGCGCTTCGGCAAATACTACGAGACGGTCGGGCCGGGCCTGAACATCTACTTCCCGCCGATCGACAAGAAGTACATGGAGAACGTCACGCGTGAGCGTGCCTACACCAAGCAGGGCCAGATGCTGACCGAAGACGAGAACATCGTCGAAGTGCCGCTGACCGTGCAGTACAAGATCAGCAACCTGCAGGACTTCGTGCTGAACGTTGATCAGCCGGAAATCAGCCTGCAACACGCTACCGAAAGCGCCCTGCGCCATGTCGTCGGTTCTACCGCGATGGACCAGGTGCTGACTGAAGGTCGTGAATTGATGGCCAGCGAAATCAAGGAGCGCCTGCAACGGTTCCTCGATACCTACCGCACCGGTATCACCGTGACCCAGGTGAACGTACAGAGCGCAGCGGCACCGCGTGAAGTGCAGGAAGCCTTTGATGACGTGATCCGCGCCCGTGAAGACGAGCAGCGTTCGCGAAACCAGGCTGAAACCTACGCCAACGGCGTCGTGCCGGAAGCTCGTGGTCAGGCCCAGCGTATCCTCGAGGATGCCAATGGTTACCGTGACGAAGTGGTCTCCCGCGCCAAGGGTGAGGCGGATCGCTTCACCAAACTGGTCGCCGAGTACCGCAAGGCTCCTGAGGTTACCCGTGAGCGTCTGTACCTGGACACCATGCAGGAAGTCTTCAGCAACACCAGCAAGGTTCTCGTTACCGGCAGCAAAGGTGGGCAGAACAACCTGCTGTACCTGCCGCTGGACAAGATGATCGAAGGGGGTCGTAGCGGCACCAGCGCGCCGTCCACCAGTTCGAATGCCGCTGCCAATGAAGCGAGCGCCCGTGCGGCCGCTGACTTGCTGCAGCAGCAAACACGTACCAGGGAGAGTCGTTGATGAGCAATAAATCGCTGACAGCCCTGATTGTGGGTGTCGTCGTGGTCATCGCTGCCTGGAACTGCTTCTACATCGTGTCTCAGACCGAGCGCGCGGTGTTGCTGCAATTCGGTCGTGTGGTGCAGGCGGATGTCCAGCCGGGCTTGCATGTGAAGGTCCCCTACGTGAACCAGGTGCGCAAGTTCGACGGCCGCCTGATGACCCTGGATGCACCGACACAACGCTTCCTGACCCTGGAAAAGAAAGCCGTGATGGTTGACGCCTACGCCAAGTGGCGCGTCAAGGACGCCGAGCGTTTCTACACCGCGACTTCCGGCCTCAAGCAGATTGCCGATGAGCGTCTGTCGCGCCGTCTGGAATCGGGCCTGCGTGACCAGTTTGGTAAGCGCACCCTGCACGAGGTGGTCTCCGGTGAACGCGACGCGCTGATGGCCGACATCACGCGCTCGTTGAACGCCATGGCGGAAAAAGAGCTGGGCATCGAAGTGATCGATGTTCGGGTCAAGGCCATCGACCTGCCCAAGGAAGTGAACCGCAGCGTGTTCGAGCGTATGAGCACCGAGCGTGAACGTGAGGCTCGTGAGCACCGCGCCAAGGGTAACGAGCTGGCTGAAGGTATCCGTGCAGATGCCGACCGTCAGCGCCGTGTACTGCTGGCAGAAGCCTATCGCGAGTCCGAAGAGGCCCGCGGTGATGGTGATGCTCAAGCCGCGGCGATCTACGCCAAGGCCTACGGCCAGGACCAGGAGTTCTACGCGTTCTACCGTAGCCTGCGCGCCTACCGTGAAAGCTTTGCGAATAAAACCGACGTCATGGTGCTGGACCCAAGTAGCGATTTCTTCCGCTACCTGGAAAAAGCCAAGTAATCAGCTCGTCACTGTGTAGGACCCACTCCGTCGGGCGGCTAAAACGCCTGGCGGGGTGATCCTTTCAGAAAACGGGTGTATGATGCGGCAGCCGGGAAATTCCCGGCTTTTTTGCGTCTGCATGTTTGATTGTTGTTTGGCCGCGCAGACGCCACAGGTTTTTCGAGGAAAGTGCCCGACGAGGCCGCTAGCAGGCCATTTCGTCACGTCGTTCTTGCGCGTTGTTTATGCAGGGGCCGGGCATTTTCTGCTTCACTCAAGGCTCGGCCGAGGGCTGGCCGCCCGGATCATAGGGGAATGGCGTAATGGCAACGGTAGACCGCTGGCTGCTGCCAGATGGCATCGAAGAAGTACTGCCACCGGAAGCTGCGCGCATCGAAGTAGCGCGTCGCCAGGTGTTGGATCTGTTCCAGAGCTGGGGTTACGAGTTTGTCGTGACCCCCCATATCGAGTACCTGGAATCCCTGCTGACCGGCGCGGGCCAGGACCTGGATCTGCGCACCTTCAAGGTCATCGACCCGCAGTCGGGCCGGCAAATGGGTTTCCGTGCTGACATCACCCCGCAAGTGGCGCGCATCGATGCGCACACCCTGCGTCGTGAAGGCCCGAGCCGCCTGTGCTATGCCGGCAGTGTGCTGCATGCACAGCCGCGTGCCTTGTCGTCGTCCCGCAGCCCGATCCAGTTGGGCGCCGAGTTGTACGGCGACGCCAGCCCGAGCAGCGACGTTGAAGTGATCAGCTTGATGCTGGCCATGCTGCAACTGGCTGACGTGCCGGATGTGCACATGGACCTGGGCCATGTCGGTATCTACCGTGGCCTGGCCCGTGCGGCCGGTTTGTCCGGTGAAGTGGAGCAACAGTTGTTCGATGCCCTGCAACGCAAGGCCATCGATGAAGTGATCGCCCTGACCGCTGGCGTGCCTGCCGACCTGGCTGACATGCTGCGTGCGCTGGTGAACCTGTGCGGTGGCCGTGAGGTGCTGGTAGCTGCCCGCGAGCGCCTGGCCAATGCGCCGGCGCCGGTATTGGCTGCGCTGGACGACGTGCTGGCGATTGCCGAGCAGTTGTCGGCGCGGTTCCCGGACCTGCCGCTGTACTTTGACCTGGGTGAGTTGCGCGGCTACCACTACCACACCGGTGTGGTATTCGCCGTGTTTGTGCCGGGTGTTGGCCAAGCCATCGCCCAAGGCGGTCGTTATGACGATATCGGCGCTGACTTCGGTCGCGCGCGTCCCGCGACTGGCTTTTCTACCGATTTGAAAACCCTGGTGACCCTGGGGCGTGCTGAGGTCGAGCTACCGTCTGGTGGCATCTGGATGCCCGACAGTACGGACGCAGCACTCTGGCAGCGGGTTTGCCAGTTGCGCAGTGAGGGTCAGCGTGTCGTCCAGGCCTTGCCTGGGCAGCTATTGGCCGCCGCCCGTGAAGCGGACTGCGACCAGCAATTGATTCTGCAGAACGGGCTTTGGCAAGTATCGCCACTGGCTTCTTGAGTTTTCCTGCCGGCCATCGCCGGCACCAAGTTTGCGCGAATGAGGACAAGTGTTATGGGTAAGAATGTCGTAGTCCTGGGCACCCAATGGGGTGATGAGGGCAAAGGCAAGATCGTTGATCTGCTGACCGAACATGCTGCCGCCGTAGTGCGCTACCAAGGTGGCCACAACGCTGGCCACACCCTGGTCATCGATGGCGAAAAAACCGTCTTGCACCTGATTCCGTCGGGTGTACTGCGCGAAGGCGTGCAGTGCCTGATCGGCAACGGCGTGGTGGTTGCACCTGACGCCCTGCTGCGCGAGATCACCAAGCTGGAAGAGAAAGGCGTACCGGTGCGCGAGCGCCTGCGTATCAGCCCGTCCTGCCCGCTGATCCTGTCCTTCCACGTTGCGCTGGACCAGGCCCGTGAAAAGGCTCGTGGCGAGCTGAAGATCGGCACCACCGGTCGTGGCATCGGCCCGGCCTACGAAGACAAGGTTGCCCGTCGTGGCCTGCGTGTGGGCGACCTGCTCAACATGCCGCGTTTTGAAGACAAGCTGCGTGAACTGGTGGATTACCACAACTTCATGCTGGTGGGTTACTACAAAGAGCCGGCCATCGAGTTCGAAAAGACCCTGGCCGAGTGCAAGGAATACGCTGAGCTGCTTAAGCCGCTGATGCTGGACGTGACCGCCGAACTGCACGACCTGCGTCGCGCCGGCAAGGACATCATGTTCGAAGGCGCCCAAGGCTCCCTGCTGGACATCGACCACGGCACCTACCCGTACGTGACCAGTTCCAACACCACCGCTGGTGGCGTTGCCACCGGTTCGGGCGTTGGCCCGATGTTCCTGGACTACATCCTGGGCATCACCAAGGCTTACACCACGCGCGTAGGTTCCGGTCCGTTCCCGACTGAGCTGTTCGACGAAGTCGGTGCGCACCTGGCCAAGCAAGGCCACGAGTTCGGCGCCACCACCGGCCGTGCTCGTCGTTGCGGCTGGTTCGACGCGGTTATCCTGCGTCGCGCTATCGATGTGAACAGCATCTCGGGCATCTGCCTGACCAAGCTGGACGTACTCGACGGCCTGGAAACCATCAACATCTGCACCGGCTACAAAGATGCACAAGGTAAAGATGTGGCGCCGACCGACGCTGACAGCTACGTAGGCCTGCAGCCTGTGTACGAAGAAGTGCCGGGCTGGACTGAATCGACCGTGGGCGCCAAGACCCTGGAAGAGCTGCCAGCCAACGCTCGCGCTTACATCAAGCGTGTGGAAGAGCTGATCGGCGCGCCAATCGACATTATTTCGACGGGCCCGGACCGTAACGAGACCATCGTTCTGCGCCACCCGTTCGCTTAATAAGCTGTTGATGTAGAAAGCAAAGGGCTCCCTCGGGAGCCCTTTGTCGTTTCTGGCTGGCAAACGGCACGACCCTTGCTATGGTTCTTTCTTTCGCGGTGCTATCAAATTAATGGCACCCGTGATGGAGGGATTCCCTGTGTCTGCCGTTCTCTCATTGTTACAAAGCCGGCTGTTGCGGCCGGTGTTCGTTACCCTAGGTATCGCTCTTTTGGTGCAAGTGCTGGTGGCCGTCGCCCTGACGCGGAGCACCGTCACTGCGTTGGAAGCGGATCTGGGCAATCGCCTGGGTATCGACAGCCAGAAGCTGTCTGGCGAGCTGGCGCAAGCTGGCAAGGAAGTGACGTCCAGCCTGGACAGCCTATCGACCAGTACCCGCCAGCGCCTGACTGCGGGGCTTTCGACTCGCCTGCAGGAAGAGCAGAAGCAACTGCGTGCGACCCTGGAAAAAGACCTGAAAGACTCTGCCAATGACATGGCGCAACTGCTGGCTTCGGTGGCGCCCCGGGCCATGTGGGACAGCGATGTACCGACGCTGTCGGAGTTTGCTCGGCGTGCCCAGCGCAACCCCAACGTACTGTTCGTGGTCTACGACGACGCGGCGGGCGAGCATTTGACCCGCTACCTCAATCGTGAAAACCCCATCAACCAGGCGCTGCTGGAAAAGGGCAAGGGCGACCGCGCCCTGGATAAAGTGCTGGATGCGGCGAAAGATGACCCTTCCGTGTTCTACGTCGAAGCGTCCATCAGCCCCAACGGCGTGGAGATTGGCAAGGTGCGCATGGGTGTTTCCACTGCGGCGGTGGAGGCCGATTTGGCTGCGCTGGACAAGCGCTTCGCCGCGCTGATCGCCAGCGGCGACCAGTTAGTGGGTGACAGCCTCAAGGGCGCAGCGGCCGACAGTGCTGCGGCCATGGGCGCGCGCCTGCAATCTGCGCAAGCCACTGCCACCCAGATGACCGCCAACACCACCAGTGCCGTACAGGACGCCGCTGGCACCTTGCGCTGGCGCATCGGCATGGGCCTGGCGTTGGTCGGTTTTGGTGTGTTGCTGTTGATCGCCATCGTGCTGGGGCGTCGTGTGGTCAACCGTTTGAAGCTGCTCATTGCGGCCATGGATGACTTGGCGGCGGGCGAGGGCGACCTGACCAAGCGTGTGCAGATTAGCAGCAAAGACGAAATCGGCGACATGGCGTCGGCCGTCAATCGCTTTGTGGATAAGTTGCAGCCGATCGTGCGCGAAGCGGGGGATGTGGCCCAGCGCACCGGCGTGGAAATCGGCGCCTTGACCTTACGCAATGCCGGTGCTGATGCGGCGGCTGGCTTGCAGCGCGATGAAGTGGCCGAGAGCTTGCGCGCGCTGTCGCAAATGGCCGATGAAGCCCAGGCTGAAAGCCACGCCATGCAGGCAGCGTTGCAACAGGTGGTGGATATTCGCCAGGCCACGGATGAGAACTCACGCACTTCGGCGGAAGTCGGCAGTTTGATCGAAGCGTTGGCAGGGCAGGTGCAGGCTGGGTCCACAGTGATCGAGCGGCTCGCGCAGCAAAGCGAGCAGATTGAAGTGGTGTTGACGGTGATCCATGGCATTGCCGAGCAAACCAACCTTCTGGCCCTCAATGCGGCAATCGAAGCGGCGCGCGCTGGTGAAACCGGGCGCGGCTTTGCCGTAGTGGCAGACGAGGTGCGTGCGTTGGCGAGCAAGACCCAAAGCTCCACCGGCGACATCCAGGCGCATATCGTGGCGTTGCAGCAAGGTGCGCGCGAGGCGGTGGAGACCATCGGCAAGGCCGGGCGCCAGGCCAGTGAAGGGTTGCTGGTGCTGCGTGAAAGCGTGCGCCTGCAACAGACGG
Source organism: Pseudomonas sp. P7548 (assembly GCF_013386585.1). Lineage (GTDB taxonomy): Bacteria > Pseudomonadota > Gammaproteobacteria > Pseudomonadales > Pseudomonadaceae > Aquipseudomonas. The sequence continues at coordinate 306,461 of NZ_JACARO010000002.1, forward strand.
TGCAGGCTTCGGTGGAGCAGGTGCATGCGGCGATTGGTTTGGCGACGCGTGCGGCCGAGCATCAGGCTCAGGGCGCCCATGCGGTGCGTGGTCGGGTCGAGGTGATCCATGCCCAGGCCGAGCGGGCGGCGCAGGCGGTGGTGGAAACCACGGCCAGTGGCAAGGTGCTGGATGGGTTGGCGGCGCAGTTGAAGGCGAGTCTGGGGCAGTTCAGGGCTTAGCGTCGTCAGTGCCGGCCCCTTCGCGAGCAAGCCCGCTCCCACATTTGGAATGCATTTCAAAATGTGGGAGCGGGCTTGCTCGCGAAAGCGATCTCAACGGCTCAGATACATCCGAGTCGTGAGCAAATACACCGGCAACCCTGACACTAGAATCAACAGCGCCGCATAAGGCGCCGCCGCCGCAAACTCTACATTCGAGGTATGCGCCCACACCGCCGTCGCCAATGTATTCAACCCTGTCGGGCTAAGCAGCAACGTCGCGGTCAATTCCTTCATCGCATCCAGGAATACCAATGCAAATGCAGCGCCGAGCGCCGGGAAAATAATCGGTAAGGTCACCCGGCAAAACGCACTGAACGATGAAGCCCCCAGCGTGCGTGCAGCCTCTTCAAGCTGCGGAGCAGCCTTGTTCAGCGCCGTACGGATCGGCGCCTGGGCCAGCGGCAAAAACAGCAGCGCATAAGCGATCAACAGCAGTGCCGAGGTCTGATACAGCGCAGGCACGTAATGCAGGGCGAAATACACCAGCGTCAGCGCAATCACCAGGCCGGGCAGGGCGTGCAGCAGGTAAGGCAGGCGTTCAGCCCAGATCGCCAACGGGCCTTTATAGCGCACCACCAACAGCCCGACAGGTACCGCCAGCACCAGGCACAACGCCGCGCCCCCCAGAGACAGCGCCAGTGATGACAGCAGCGCCTCACCGATCTCGGCAGCCGGAAACGCGGCTGACGAACCCACGGCCAGCCAGTAGCCGAGCATCCCCAGCGGTATACCGCTGCCGATGATTGCCAGCACCAGACAATAGAGTTGCCCTAGCGGCGCCCACTTGCCCAGCCTTACTTGTTCGGCGTGCCGCGCCGCGCCCTGGCCGATGCGCACGTGTCGGCCTTTGCCGCGCACGCGCAACTCCAGCCACAGCAGGGTCAGGCACATCACCAGCAGCACTGCGGACAGCATCGCAGCGTTGGCATTGCTGAATTCCAGCTCGAATTGCTGGTAGATCGCCGTGGTGAAGGTCTGCAGGCCGATGATCGACAGGGCGCCGAATTCCACCAGCATGTGCAGCGCGATCAGCAGTGCACCGGCCAGTAGCGAAGGCCACAGCAGTGGCAGCGTAATGCGCAAAAACACGCCCCAGCGATTCAGTCCCAGGGTGCGGGCCGATTCTTCCAGGGAGGGATCAAGATTGCGCAATGTCGCCGCCACCGGCAGAAACACCAGCGGGTATTTGGACAGGCTCATCACCAGGATCGCCCCGCCCAGGCCTTCGAAGTTCGCGCTGAGCGACACCCAAGTAAAGCTGCTGACAAACGCCGGCACCGCAAACGGCAGGCACAGAATCACGCCCCAGATGCGCCGCCCCGGCAGGTTGCTGCGTTCCAGCAGCCAGGCCAGCGACAGGCCGATCACGCCGCAAGTCACTGTGACCCCGACCATCAGCGCCAGGGTGTTGCGCAGCAGCCCGAAGACATAAGGCCGCCACAACAGGTGCAGGGCCTGCGCCCAGCCGGCTTGCCACGCTTTGAGCCCGACATACACCAGCGGCAGCAGGCTGAGGCCCACCAGCAACAGTACTGGCAGCAGCAGCCAGATCGACGGGCGTTTGCGCCTGGGGCTCAAGCCCCCACGCAGGGTGGGGGCGGTCAACGATGGGGTCATCAGTTCAAGCCAACGTCACGTTCCAGGTCCAGGGCTTCTTCAGCATTGCCAAGGTCCGCCGGGGTGACTTTCGGTGGTTGCAGTTCGCTGAAAGGCTTGAGGCCGCGGTTGGATTCCATGCCCTTGCGCAACGGGTATTCGGCCGAGGTATTGGTGATCACGCGCTGGCCTTCTTCACTGGCCATGAACGCCAGCAATTGCTGGGCTTCCTTGGGGTGCTTGCTGGATTTGAGCGCGGCGGCGGACGACACGGTGATCAGGCCGCCGACATCGCCGTTGGTGAAGTAGTGCAGTTGGGAGTCCAGGTTGGTTTTTTCTTTCTTCAGGGCGAACCAGTAGTAGTTGTTCACCAGCACGGTGGCCACTTCGCCGTTTTCCACGGCTTTGAGGGCGACCATGTTGTTGCTGTACACCTTGCCGAATGCGCGCAGGCCGGTCAGCCATTCTTCGGCCGCTTCACGACCGTGCAACTTGATGATCGCCACGGCCTGCTCCTGGAAGGCGCCGCTGGTGGGCACGAAGCCGACCTTGCCTTGCCACTCGGGGCCGGCGAAATCCATTACGGACTTGGGCAGGTCTTTCTCGGCGATCAGTTTCGGGTTGAAGGCCACGACGCGGGTGCGTGCGGTCACGCCCATCCAGTCGCCATTGGCACCTACGTAATCCTTGGGCAGTACGTCGAGGGTGCTGGCGTCGATCTTGGCCAGCAGGCCTTGTTCGCCGAGTTTGTTCAGGGGCGGCGATTCCTCGGTGTAGATCACGTCGGCAGGGGAGCGGTCGCCTTCTTCCACGACTTGGCTGGCCAGCTGGTTGCTGCTGCCTTTGCGCACGTTGACGTGAATGCCGGTCTTGGCTTCGAAGGCCTTGGCGAGTTCGTCGCCAACTTCTTTATGCTGGCCGTTGTACAAGGTCAGGGAGACTTTGTCGGCGGAGTAGGCGGTGGGAGAGAGCAGGGTCAGGCCGAGCAGAGTGATGGTCAGGCCACGCAGAAGGGATGTCTTGAGACGGGTATCACGGATCATCATCCGGGGTGTTCCTCACTTGAGTGCAACAAATCGTTGCAAGGATAAACGATAAAGTTTCTCAGGTGCGGACGAGGAGGGAATCGGGGGAATAAGTTTTCAAACCCCGGAAACGAAAAAACCCGCTTTCGCGGGTTTGATCTGAATGTGGTGCCCAGGAGAAGACTCGAACTTCCACGACCGTAAGGTCACCAGCACCTGAAGCTGGCGTGTCTACCAATTTCACCACCTGGGCTTGTCAGCAGCGCTTGCGCTGTTGATGGAGCGAACTATACGGAGGGCTTTTTGATCTGTAAACCCCTGATTCGAAAATATAAATCAAAAATCTCGTTAAAAATCAAAGGCCTGAAACGCAAAAACCCGCTTTCGCGGGTTTCTGGAGACTCAAGGCATAACCTTGAGTTTGAAATTGGTGCCCAGGAGAAGACTCGAACTTCCACGACCTTGCGATCACCAGCACCTGAAGCTGGCGTGTCTACCAATTTCACCACCTGGGCAGCATCAACAACGTTGCCGTCGTCGATGGCGCGCACTATACGGAGCGGATTTTGAGCTGTAAACCCCTGCCATGAAAAAAGCCTGGAATTTTTCGCCAATGGTCATGCAAGGTGCGCCGCGGGGGCTGGAAAGGGCTTTTAAACGCTTGTTGATGCCTGAAATTTCCCGTTTCAATACGCGTATGCCAAACTAACCCGCATATAGACAAGGTGAAAACTCTCTAATGGCCGATTGGCAGTCCCTCGATCCCGAGGCCGCTCGTGAAGCGGAAAAATATGAAAACCCTATTCCTAGCCGCGAACTGATCCTGGCGCATCTCGCCGATCGGGGTTCGCCTGCTAGCCGCGAGCAGCTGGTTGAAGAATTCGGTCTGACCACCGAAGACCAACTCGAAGCGCTGCGCCGCCGCCTGCGCGCCATGGAGCGCGACGCACAACTGATCTACACCCGCCGTGGCACCTACGCGCCCGTGGACAAGCTCGACCTGATCCTGGGCCGCATCGCCGGTCACCGTGATGGCTTTGGCTTCCTGATCCCGGACGACGGCAGCGATGACCTGTTCATGAGCCCGGCGCAAATGCGCCTGGTGTTCGACGGTGACCGCGCTTTGGCGCGCGTTTCCGGCCTCGACCGTCGCGGTCGTCGTGAAGGCGTGATCGTCGAAGTGGTGTCCCGTGGTCACGAGACCATCGTGGGGCGTTACTTCGAAGAAGGCGGTATCGGCTTTGTCGTGCCGGATAACCCCAAGGTGCAGCAGGAAGTGCTGATCACCCCGGGTCGCAACGCCAATGCCAAGATCGGCCAGTTCGTCGAGGTGAAGATCACCCACTGGCCAACCCCGCGCTTCCAGCCGCAGGGTGACGTGATCGAAGTGGTCGGCAACTACATGGCGCCGGGCATGGAAATCGACGTGGCGCTGCGCACCTACGATATCCCGCACGTCTGGCCTGAAGCTGTCGTCAAAGAAGCACGCAAGCTCAAGCCCGAAGTGGAAGAGAAGGACAAAGAGAAGCGCATCGACCTGCGCCATCTGCCGTTTGTCACCATCGACGGTGAAGACGCCCGCGACTTCGACGATGCCGTTTACTGCGAAGCCAAGCCAGGCAAGCTGCGCCTGTTCTCCGGTGGCTGGAAGTTGTACGTGGCGATTGCCGACGTCTCCAGCTACGTGAAGATCGGTTCGGCCCTGGACGCCGAGGCCCAGGTGCGTGGCAACTCGGTGTACTTCCCCGAGCGCGTGATTCCGATGCTGCCGGAGGAATTGTCCAACGGCCTGTGCTCCCTGAACCCGAAAGTCGACCGTTTGGCCATGGTGTGCGAGATGACTATCTCGAAAACCGGCGAAATGACCGACTACCAGTTCTACGAAGCGGTGATCCACTCCCAGGCACGCCTGACCTACAACAAGGTCAGCACCATCCTGGAAACACCGAAGACCAGCGAAGCCAAGGCCTTGCGTGGCGAATACGCCGGTGTGGTACCGCACCTCAAGCAGCTCTATGCGCTCTACAAGGTACTGCTGGGCGCCCGTCATACCCGTGGCGCGATCGATTTTGAAACCCAGGAAACCCGGATTGTCTTCGGTTCCGAGCGCAAGATCGCCGCGATCACCCCGACGACGCGCAACGACGCGCACAAGCTGATCGAGGAATGCATGCTGGCGGCCAACGTGGCCACCGCTGAGTTCCTGAAAAAGCACGAAATTCCTGCGTTGTACCGCGTGCACGACGGCCCGCCGCCAGAGCGCCTGGAAAAACTGCGTGCGTTCCTTGGCGAGCTCGGCCTGTCCCTGCACAAAGGCAAGGACGGCCCGACGCCGAAGGATTACCAGGCTCTGCTGGCCAGCATCAAGGATCGTCCGGATTACCACGTGATCCAGACCGTGATGCTGCGCTCCCTGAGCCAGGCGGTGTACAGCGCGGATAATCAGGGCCACTTCGGCCTGAATTACGAGGCGTACACCCACTTCACCTCGCCGATCCGTCGTTATCCGGACCTGCTTACGCACCGCGCCATCCGCAGCGTGATCCATTCCAAGCAGAACACCCCGCACGTCAAGCGTGCTGGCGCCATGACCATTCCGAAGGCGCGGATCTATCCGTACGACGAAGCGGCCCTGGAGCAGTTGGGCGAGCAGTGCTCGATGAGCGAGCGCCGTGCCGACGAAGCCACCCGCGACGTGGTGAACTGGCTCAAGTGCGAGTTCATGAAAGACCGCGTGGGCGAATCGTTCCCGGGCGTGATCACGGCCGTGACCGGCTTTGGTCTGTTCGTCGAATTGACCGATATCTACGTCGAAGGCCTGGTGCATGTCACTGCCTTGCCGGGTGACTACTACCATTTCGACCCTGTGCATCACCGCTTGGCGGGCGAGCGCACCGGTCGCAGCTTCCGTTTGGGCGATACGGTGGAAGTACAGGTCATGCGCGTCGACCTCGACGAGCGCAAGATCGACTTCGGCATGTCCGACAAGCCGGCCGAATCGCCTGGCAACCGTAAAAACCGCGGCAGCAAAACCGCGACGCCGGCCGCTAAGGGCAAAGACGCTCCTGCGAAAGCAGCTGCCACCGAGCCTGCGCCAGCCAAGCCGGCTCGCCGCTCTTCTGCCAAGGACAAGGCCCCTGAAGCCTACCGCCCAAGCGACGCGGCGGCGAAAAACGCCGAAGTGCGCAAGAGCCGTGAGTTGAAGCAGCAGTTGCTCAACGAAGCCAAAAGCGGTGGTAAAGCGGCGTCTGGGGGAAAGTCCCACGGGTCGGAAAAACCGTCGGGCAAACCGAGCAAACACCGTAAAGGCCCGCCAAAAGCGGGTTCGGCCCCTGCCAAGAGCGGCGGGTCGCGCAAACCTAAGGCCAAGTCATGAGTCTGGAAAAAATCTACGGCGTGCACGCCGTAGAAGCACTGCTGCGTCACCACCCTAAGCGCGTCAAGCAGGTGTGGTTGGCAGAAGGTCGCAGCGAACCGCGCGTACAGGCGCTGGTCGAGCTGGCTACCCAAAACAAGGTTGCCATCGGCCAGGCCGAGCGTCGCGAGATGGATGCGTGGGTCGAAGGCGTCCACCAGGGCGTGGTGGCGGACGTCAGCCCGAGCCAGGTCTGGGGTGAGGCCATGCTCGACGAACTGCTCGATCGTACCGAAGGTGCGCCGCTGTTGCTGGTGCTGGACGGCGTGACCGACCCGCACAACCTCGGTGCCTGCCTGCGTTCGGCGGATGCTGCCGGTGCGCTGGCGGTGATCGTGCCCAAGGACAAGTCTGCGACCCTGACGCCCGTGGTGCGTAAGGTGGCCTGCGGCGCGGCGGAAGTGATTCCGCTGGTGGCCGTGACCAACCTGGCGCGCACCCTGGAGAAACTCCAGCAGCGCGGCCTGTGGGTCGTGGGCACGGCGGGGGAGGCTGAGGTCAGCATTTATGACCAGGACCTCACTGGCCCGACCATCCTGATCATGGGAGCCGAAGGCAAAGGCATGCGCCGCCTGACCCGTGAGCATTGCGACTACCTGGTGCACCTGCCGATGGCTGGCAGCGTCAGCAGCCTCAACGTGTCGGTCGCCACCGGCGTGTGCCTGTTCGAAGCCCAGCGCCAGCGCGGCGCCAAGGCCAAGACCAAGAAGTAATCCCCTCCCTGTAGGCGCCGGCTTGTGTGGGAGCTGGCTTGCCTGCGATAGCATCACCTCGGTAATGCTGAAAGACCGAGGTGCCTGCATCGCGGGCAAGCCCGGCTTCCACAAAGGCCGGCTCCTGCAATGGGGTTTGTGACGATTGGTAGATTGTTCAAATAATCACCAATCACCTTGCGCCCTTTCTCCCCCTTCTCTACAATTGCGCCCCTTGCCTTCCTGGCAGGTACCTATGTGCCTCCCTGCGGCAAGATCCATAAGTGTCATTCACTCCTTGTCTGACCGTTTTTGAGCGGCAGGCTACAACCCGTAAGGAGCATTCATGCGTCATTACGAAATCATCTTTTTGGTCCACCCGGATCAAAGCGAGCAAGTCGGCGGCATGGTTGAGCGTTACACCAAGCTGATCGAAGAAGACGGCGGCAAAATCCACCGTCTGGAAGATTGGGGCCGTCGTCAACTGGCCTACGCAATCAACAATGTTCACAAGGCTCACTACGTGATGCTGAACGTTGAGTGCACTGGCAAGGCCCTGGCCGAGCTGGAAGACAACTTCCGCTACAACGATGCAGTGATCCGTAACCTGGTCATCCGTCGCGAAGAAGCCGTTACCGGCCAATCCGAGATGCTCAAGGCTGAAGAAAACCGCAGTGAGCGCCGTGAGCGTCGCGACCGTCCTGAGCACTCCGACGCCGAAGGCGTTGATGGTGATGACAGCGACAACAGCGATAACGCTGACGAGTAATCCACGGACCTTTTAAGGAGCCTATCAAATGGCACGTTTCTTCCGTCGTCGTAAATTCTGCCGCTTCACCGCTGAAGACGTGAAAGAGATCGATTACAAAGATCTCAACACTCTGAAAGCCTACGTATCCGAGACCGGCAAAATCGTTCCAAGCCGCATCACCGGTACCAAAGCTCGTTATCAGCGTCAGCTGGCCACCGCTATCAAGCGCGCCCGCTTCCTGGCCCTGCTGGCCTACACCGACAGCCACGGCCGCTGAGACCGGGCAGTCGACAAGTAGTAAGGGATTGAATGCATGCGCGCCTTAGCTGAGTTCATCATGCGCGGTCGCGTGCAGGCCACTCTGGTAGTGGCTGGATGTGCGGCATTGCCGTTGCTTTATTGGTTGGGTGCTGCCGCAGGTTGCCTTGTGCTGCTGCGGCGCGGTTTGAAGGACGCCCTTGGCGTTCTTGCCCTGGGATTGTTGCCGGCCTTGATCTGGTGGCTGCAATTCGGTGATCCACGGGTACTTCTGGTACTGCTGGGGTCATCGAGCCTTGCGTTGGTTTTACGCGCAAGTGAGTCCTGGGTCCGCACGCTGCTGGTCAGCGTGGCATTGGGTTTGGTGTATTCAGTGATGCTTGGCGCGGCTTTCCGCCCGCAAATCGAGGCGCTGGCACAAGAGATCGTCAAGATCCTGCCGCTGGCCCTCGGGGATCTCTACCAGCAGTTGACGGTAGATGAGCGAGCGCGGTTCGCGTCACTGATTGCCCCGGTCCTGACCGGCCTGATTGCGGCATTGTTGCAGGTCGTCAGCGTGCTGAGCCTGATTCTTGGGCGTTATTGGCAGGCGTTGTTGTATAACCCGGGTGGTTTTGGTCGCGAGTTTCGCAGTATTAGAATTCCCGCGGGGCCGGCGATGTTGCTGCTGGCGTGCATGGTTGTCGGGCCGAACTTCGGTCCACAGATGGCCTTGCTGGCGCCGATTTGCAGCGTACCGCTGGTGTTTGCCGGGCTGGCCTTGATTCATGGGCTTGTTGCGCGAAAGCGCCTGGCCAAGTTCTGGCTGGTGGGGTTGTACGTCACGCTGTTGCTGTTCATGCAGCTGATCTATCCGTTACTCGTGGTCTTGGCCATTGTCGACGGCCTGATTGATTTTCGCGGTCGTCTGGCGCCGAAAGACGCCGATAACGCGAACGGTGAAGGTTAAAAGTTAGAGGATTTTCACATGCAACTGATCCTTCTGGAAAAAGTCGCCAACCTGGGCAACCTGGGCGACAAAGTGAACGTTAAGGCCGGCTACGGTCGTAACTACCTGCTGCCATACGGCAAAGCCACCGCTGCAACCGCTGCCAACCTGGCTGCGTTTGAAGAGCGTCGTGCTGAGCTGGAAAAAGCAGCAGCAGACAAAAAAGCGTCGGCCGAAACTCGCGCTGCCCAACTGGCTGAGCTGGAAGTGACTATCACTGCCACCGCTGGTGACGAAGGCAAGCTGTTTGGTTCGATCGGCACCCACGACATCGCTGATGCACTGACCGCCTCCGGCGTTGAAGTGCAGAAGAGCGAAGTTCGTCTGCCGAACGGCACCATCCGCAACGTAGGCGAATTCGACGTAGCCGTGCACCTGCACGCCGAAGTTGAAGCCACCGTACGCGTTGTCGTGGTAGCAGCTTAAGCCGCACCTAACTGACTGGCACCTCGCGTGCCAGGCGGTTAACATCGGGCACGATCCTGTTTACAGGTCGTGCCTTTTGTTTTTCTACACACCCCAAATTCCAAGTGGCCATGAACGATATTTCAGCTCCTGAGCAATACGATCTGCAAACCGCTGCCCTGAAGGTGCCGCCGCATTCCATCGAGGCCGAACAGGCCGTGCTCGGTGGCTTGATGCTGGACAACAACGCCTGGGAACGCGTGCTGGATCAAGTTTCGGACGGTGACTTCTATCGCCATGACCACCGCCTGATCTTCCGCGCCATTGCCAAGCTGGCCGACCAGAACTCGCCCATCGACGTGGTGACCCTGGCCGAACAGCTGGACAAGGAAGGCCAGACCTCCCAAGTCGGCGGCCTGGGCTACCTCGGCGAGCTGGCGAAAAACACGCCATCCGTCGCCAACATCAAGGCCTATGCCCAGATCGTGCGCCAGCGGGCCACGCTGCGCCAGCTGATCGGCATCAGCACCGAGATCGCCGACAGTGCCTTCAACCCGGAAGGGCGCACCGCCGAAGAGATCCTCGACGAAGCCGAGCGCCAGATCTTCCAGATCGCCGAAGCCCGCCCGAAAACCGGCGGCCCGGTGGGCGTCAACGAGCTGTTGACCAAGGCCATCGACCGTATCGACACGCTGTTCAACACCGATGCGGCCATCACCGGTATTTCCACCGGCTACACCGACCTCGACGAGAAGACCAGCGGCCTGCAGCCCGCCGACTTGATCATCGTCGCCGGCCGTCCGTCCATGGGTAAGACCACCTTTGCGATGAACCTGGTGGAAAACGCCGTGTTGCGCAGCGACAAGGCCGTGCTGGTGTACTCCCTGGAGATGCCAGGTGAATCGCTGATCATGCGGATGCTGTCGTCCCTGGGCCGTATCGACCAGACCAAGGTGCGTTCCGGCCAACTCGAAGACGACGACTGGCCGCGCCTGACCTCGGCGGTCAACCTGCTCAACGACCGCAAGCTGTTCATCGATGACACCGCGGGCATCAGCCCCTCCGAGATGCGCGCGCGTACCCGCCGCCTGGTGCGTGAGCACGGCGACATCGCCCTGATCATGATCGACTACCTGCAGTTGATGCAGATCCCGGGTTCCAGCGGTGACAACCGTACCAACGAGATTTCCGAGATTTCCCGGTCCCTCAAGGCCCTGGCCAAGGAATTCAACTGCCCGGTAGTGGCGTTGTCCCAGCTCAACCGTTCCCTGGAACAACGTCCCAACAAGCGCCCGGTGAACTCCGACTTGCGGGAATCGGGTGCGATCGAGCAGGACGCCGACGTGATCATGTTTGTGTACCGCGACGAGGTGTATCACCCCGAGACCGAACACAAAGGCATTGCCGAGATCATCATCGGCAAGCAGCGGAACGGCCCGATCGGCTTTATCCGCCTGGCGTTCATCGGCAAGTACACCCGCTTCGAGAACCTCGCGCCGGGCAGCTATAACTTCGACGACGACGAGTAGTGCTCCTGCGCCTGTAAGGGCCTCATCGCGGGCAAGCCTGCTCCCACACTTGGACTGCAACTACCTTCAAATGTGGGAGCGGGCTTGCCCGCGATGGCTTCTCCACAATTCCGACTGCTGCCGTCGGAATTGGTCAAAATTTGTGCTATATTCCGCGCCCGCGATTTTTCATCTCAACACCGGTCACCGTCATGCAAACAGCCAAGCCGTTATTTGACTATCCCAAGTACTGGGCCGAATGTTTCGGTCCAGCGCCATTCCTGCCCATGAGCAGGGAGGAGATGGATCAGCTTGGCTGGGATTCCTGCGACATCATCATCGTCACTGGTGATGCCTACGTTGACCACCCTTCGTTCGGCATGGCGATCATCGGCCGGCTGCTGGAGTCCCAGGGCTTCCGCGTCGGGATCATTGCCCAGCCGAACTGGCAGTCCAAAGACGACTTCATGAAGCTCGGCGAGCCGAACCTGTTCTTCGGCGTCGCGGCCGGCAACATGGACTCGATGATCAACCGCTACACCGCCGACAAGAAAATCCGTTCCGACGACGCCTACACCCCTGGCGGCATGGCTGGCAAACGCCCGGACCGCGCCAGCCTGGTGTACAGCCAGCGTTGCAAGGAAGCCTACAAGAACGTACCGATCGTACTTGGTGGCATCGAAGCCTCCCTGCGCCGCATCGCCCACTACGACTACTGGCAGGACCGCGTGCGCAACTCGATCCTGATCGACGCCACCGCCGACATCCTGCTGTACGGCAACGCCGAGCGCGCGATTGTCGAAGTTGCCCAGCGCCTGTCGTGGGGTCACAAGATTGAAGACATCACCGACGTGCGCGGCACCGCGTTCATCCGCCGTGACACGCCGGTGGGCTGGTACGAAGTGGACTCCACCCGTATTGACCGTCCGGGCAAGATCGACAAGATCATCAACCCGTACGTGAATACCCAGGACACCCAGGCCTGTGCCATCGAGCAGGAAAAGGGGCCGCAGGACGATCCGGAAGAAGCCAAGGTCGTGCAGATTTTGGCCAGCCCGAAGATGACCCGCGACAAGACCGTGATTCGCCTGCCGTCGGTCGAGAAAGTGCGCAACGACGCGGTGCTCTATGCCCACGCCAACCGCGTGCTGCACCTGGAAACCAACCCGGGTAACGCCCGCGCCCTGGTGCAGAAGCACGGTGAAGTGGATGTGTGGTTCAACCCGCCGCCCATTCCGATGACCACCGAAGAAATGGACTACGTGTTCGGCATGCCCTACGCCCGGGTTCCGCACCCGGCGTATGGCAAGGAGAAGATCCCGGCCTACGACATGATCCGTTTCTCGGTGAACATCATGCGTGGTTGCTTCGGCGGCTGCACCTTCTGCTCCATCACCGAGCACGAAGGCCGCATCATCCAGAACCGTTCCGAAGAGTCGATCATTCGCGAGATCGAAGAGATCCGCGACAAGGTCCCGGGCTTTACCGGTGTGATCTCCGACCTCGGCGGCCCGACCGCAAACATGTACCGCATTGCCTGCAAGAGCCCGGAAATCGAATCCGCGTGCCGCAAGCCGTCGTGCGTGTTCCCGGGCATCTGCCCGAACCTGAACACCGACCACTCGTCGTTGATTCAGTTGTACCGCAGCGCCCGTGCGTTGCCGGGTGTGAAGAAGATTCTGATCGCCTCCGGCCTGCGCTACGACCTCGCCGTGGAATCGCCGGAGTACGTCAAAGAGCTGGTCACCCATCACGTCGGTGGCTACCTGAAGATCGCCCCGGAGCACACCGAGGAAGGTCCGCTCAACCAAATGATGAAGCCGGGCATTGGCAGCTATGACAAGTTCAAGCGCATGTTCGAGAAGTACACCAAGGAAGCGGGCAAGGAGCAGTACCTGATCCCGTACTTCATCGCGGCCCACCCGGGCACCACCGATGAAGACATGATGAACCTGGCCCTGTGGCTCAAGGGCAACGGCTTCCGCGCCGACCAGGTGCAGGCGTTCTACCCGTCGCCGATGGCCACCGCCACTGCGATGTACCACTCGGGTAAGAACCCGCTGCGCAAGGTCACGTACAAGAGCGACGCGGTGACCATCGTCAAGAGCGAGGAGCAACGCCGCCTGCACAAGGCGTTCCTGCGCTACCACGACCCGAAAGGCTGGCCGATGCTACGCGAAGCGCTGACCCGCATGGGCCGCGCCGACTTGATCGGGCCGGGCAAGGACCAGTTGATTCCACTGCACCAGCCCAATACCGACAGCTACCAGAGCGCCCGTCGCAAGAACTCGACGCCGGCTGGCAGCCACAAGGTCGCCAAGGAAACCACCACCAGGATCCTCACCCAGCACACCGGCTTGCCGCCGCGTGGCAGTGATGGCAGCAATCCGTGGGACAAGCGCGAACAAGCCAAGGCCGCGGCCCAGGCCCGCAACAAGCAGGCCGCCAAGGAGCGCAGCGATGCCGCCAAGGGCAAGGGCGGCAAGCCTGCACGCAAGCCGGTCGTGCCGCGTTGATCGCAGCCTGAATGAGCAAAACGCCAGCCTCGTGCTGGCGTTTTGCTTTCTATTCGCTGGCGAGCCTGTTTGTTAAGGTGGCGCCCATTGAATCGCCATCGCAGGCAAGCCAGCTCCCACAGTTGATCGGATTCACACGGTTGAATTGTGGGAGCCGGGCTTGCCCGCGATGAGGCCAGTATGGCCAACATCATCCTCAAGGAAGAACACTTATGGGCAACCCTCTGGCCTCCATCGGCATGGACTCCAACCGCTCCCAATTCATGGCGCGCCAGCGTATTGAAAGCCAGATCAACCTGCCGCGCCTGTTCGCGGCCGTTGATGCCGACCCTGGTATCGTCGGTGCAGGCGTGGTGTATATCGACGCCGATTTCAATGTCGTGACCCTGCGTGAATTCAAGCCCATTTGCAGCATCAAGCCCAAGCGCATCATTTTGCGCGAGGCACAGAAGTACATCGCGCCGGCGCAGTTTGCTGAGCATGTGGTGAGTAACCCTCGCGAATCTCGCCTCATCGGTGAAGCCGTGAATACCGGGATCTCCTGCCTGGGCGCTGTCATCAGTTGGGCGGCGATCGCCAGTGGAACAATCCTGGTGCCTTTCAGTGCTGGCGCCAGTTCCGTCATCGTGGTGGTGGGGTATGCAGCTGCCGGCGCCAGTACGCTCCAGTGTTTCAATGGTATTGCCCGCACAGCGCTGGAAGTTGCCAAGCCAGAGGTAAACGATTGGCTCGACAGCGAAGGTTGGTACCAGAATGCTTCCATTGTGCTGGACGCTGCTTCGCTGGCAGGCGTTGGCGCTTCGGCCCTCACGACGGTTAAGTTGGTCAAGGTCGCTAAGGCCTCGACGGGCAAGAGCCTGCGGGAAGTGCTTCGCGGTTTGAATCGCCAGGAAAGGGCCAAACTGACGAAAGAACTGCTGAGCATCAATGATCCAAGTTTGACCTCGAAGTTGCTCAAGCTCAGGCAGGCATCGGGTGAACTCACCAAGCGTTTCACCCCTACGCAGCTCAAGCACAGTACGACCACCCAAATTAAAGACGTTTTGGGCGCAACGATTGGGTTTGGTGGGAGCGCCTATTCCGGAAACATCAATACCATCGCGATCGGGTTGTACGAGGAGGTCAACGAATGAGCGAATTGATCACGCTGCGCGACTTTTTCAGACAATACTTTCTGACGTTTATGGGCAGCGTATTTGCCGCCTGTTTTTCTTTGGCATTGGCTGTGGCGTTGGCGTTCATTACCTATTTTCGTGATGCGCCCCTTGCCCAAGTGGGGCTCAAGATCATGTCTGTCGGGGCGCTGCTGATTCTATTGACGGTCCACAGCAACTTTATGATTTTGCGAGGCCGACCCTCCTGGGTGTGGGTGATGGTGGGAATCTACGCCGGCTGCCTGCTGTTTGTGTTTCCAATGGTTCAATACCAGCCTCAGAAGGTTCTATTTGGGTTGGCGCTGTTATTCCCATTGCTCGGATTATTGACACTCAACAGCAAGCGCCATCGGGAGATGCGCAAAAAACTGGTGGAAATTCGCCACCTGCGCCAAGCGCTCAATACCCGGCACAACGCCCGCTGACTGGGTAGATTCCCCACCCCCGCTTCACACCCGCGCCACAAATATGTGCGTCACTTGCACCATGGCACCGCCCTCGGCGCCGTTTTGGTGCTGTACTGCACCGGGTCTCACGATAAAGCGCAATGACGGCCGCTCTGGCATAAGTCTTGCGCGCTTTGTTCCCATGCCCTGGCTCGCAGGAGGCCGCCGTGTCGATTCATGTCGCGTTGCACCACGTTACGCATTACCGCTATGACCGCGCTGTCGAACTCGGCCCACAGATCGTGCGGTTGCGCCCGGCCGCCCATAGCCGCACGCGGATTCTGTCCTACGCGCTGAAAGTGCTGCCCGAGCAGCATTTCATCAATTGGCAGCAAGACCCCCAAGGCAACTACCTGGCGCGCCTGGTGTTCCCGGAAAAGACCGACGAACTGCGTATCGAAGTCGACCTGGTCGCCGAGATGGCGGTGTTCAACCCGTTCGACTTTTTCCTGGAGCCCTACGCCGAAAAAATCCCCTTCAGCTACGCCGCCGATGAGCAGCGCGAGCTAGCGCCGTACCTGGAAACCCTGCCGTTGACGCCGAAGTTCGCCGCCTACCTGGCCGGTATCGACCGCACGCCCTTGCCTGCGGTGGATTTCCTGGTGGGCCTCAATCAGCGCCTGGCCGCCGACATTGGCTACCTGATCCGCATGGAGCCGGGCGTGCAAACCCCGGAATTCACCCTGGAGAACGCCTCCGGTTCCTGCCGTGATTCGGCGTGGCTGCTGGTGCAGATCCTGCGCAACCTGGGGCTGGCGGCGCGGTTTGTCTCCGGTTACTTGATTCAGCTCACCGCCGATGTCAAAGCCCTCGACGGTCCTTCCGGCACGGAAGTGGACTTCACCGACCTGCACGCCTGGTGTGAGGTGTATTTGCCCGGCGCCGGCTGGATCGGCCTGGATGCCACCTCGGGCCTGTTCGCCGGTGAAGGGCATATCCCGTTGGCCTGTAGTCCTGATCCCTCGTCTGCCGCGCCGATCAGTGGGTTGGTGGAGCCCTGCGAGTGCGAATTCACCCACGAGATGTCGGTTGAGCGAATTTGGGAGGCGCCGCGCGTCACCAAGCCCTACACCGAAGAACAATGGCTGGCGATCCAGGCCCTTGGCCGGCAGATTGACGGCGACCTGCTCAAGGACGATGTGCGCCTGACCATGGGCGGCGAGCCGACCTTCGTGTCCATTGATGACCCCGACGGCGCCGAGTGGAACACCGCCGCCCTTGGGCCAGACAAGCGACGCTTGTCTGCCGAGCTGTTCCAGCGCATGCGCAAGCATTACGCACCCAAGGGCCTGGTGCACTTCGGCCAGGGCAAGTGGTACCCCGGCGAGCAATTGCCGCGTTGGTCGCTCAACTGCTACTGGCGCCGCGACGGTGTGCCGATCTGGCACAACAGCGCGCTGATTGCCGATGAACAAGAGGACTACGGCGCCGATGGCGAGATGGCCGGGCGTTTCTTGGCCAGCGTCGCCGAGCGCCTGAAGCTGCCGGCGCGCTTTGTGTTCCCGGCCTATGAGGACAACTTCTATTACCTGTGGCGCGAAGGTGCGTTGCCGCAAAACGTCACCGCCCAGGACCCACGCCTGAGCGACGATCTGGAGCGCGAACGCCTGCGCAAAGTGTTCAGCCAGGGCCTGGATAAAGTCATCGGCCAAGTGCTGCCGCTGGCGCGCACGGCGGCCAATGACCGTTGGCAGAGTGGGCGCTGGTACCTGCGAGACAATCACTGCCGCCTGGTGCCAGGTGACTCGCCGCTGGGCTATCGCTTGCCGCTGGCGTCGCAGCCGTGGGTGACGGCGGCCGAGTACCCGTTTGTGCATCCCACCGACCCCAATCAGGATCTGCCAGAGCTGCCGACCACGGCCCAGTTGCAAACCCACGACGAACCCGCGCCGAGTGATGAGCGCGTGCCGAAGGTGGACCAGTCCGCTGACTGGCTGACCCGCACCGCGCTATGCGCCGAAGCCCGGGCAGGGCGCTTGTACCTGTTCATGCCGCCCCTGGAGCGCGTCGAGGATTACCTTGAGCTGGTGGCGGCCATCGAGGCCACGGCCGAAGAACTGCATTGCCCGGTGCTGCTGGAGGGCTACGAGCCGCCGGCCGATACACGCCTGAGCAACTTCCGTGTGACCCCGGACCCGGGTGTGATCGAAGTGAATGTGCAGCCGTCCGCGACGTGGGACGAGTTGGTGGAGCGCACCGAATTTCTCTACGAAGAGGCGCGGCAAACCCGCCTCACCACGGAAAAATTCATGATCGACGGGCGCCACACCGGCACCGGTGGCGGCAACCACTTCGTGCTGGGCGGCGCCACGCCCAAGGATTCACCGTTTTTGCGTCGGCCCGATCTGCTGCGCAGCTTGATCAGTTATTGGCATAACCATCCCTCTTTGTCGTACCTGTTTTCCGGCCTGTTTATCGGCCCGACGTCCCAGGCGCCCCGGGTGGATGAAGCCCGCAACGACGCGCTGTATGAGCTGGAGATTGCCTTCGCGCAAATGCCGGCCCCGGGTGAGGACTGCCCGCCGTGGTGGGTGGACCGCCTGCTACGCAACCTGCTGATCGACGTGACGGGCAATACCCACCGCGCCGAATTCTGCATCGACAAACTCTACTCGCCGGATGGCGCCACCGGCCGCCTGGGCCTGCTGGAGCTGCGCGCCTTTGAAATGCCGCCCCATGCGCGCATGAGCCTGACCCAACAGTTGCTGCTGCGTGCCTTGGTCGCACGTTTCTGGCGCGAACCCTATGCGCCGCCGAAGCTGGCGCGCTGGGGCACAGAGCTGCATGACCGTTTCCTGCTGCCCCATTTTATCGAGCAAGACTTTGCCGACGTGATCGTCGAACTCAACGCCGCCGGTTACCCACTGCGTGCCGAATGGTTTGCGGCGCACCTGGAGTTCCGCTTTCCCAAGGTCGGCGACTATGCCGTCAGTGGGATCGAACTGGAGCTGCGCCAGGCCCTGGAGCCTTGGCATGTGCTGGGCGAGGAGGGCGCGGTGGGTGGCACGGTGCGCTACGTGGATTCATCCCTGGAGCGCCTGCAAGTCAAGCTCACCGGGCTGGCGCCGCAACGCTACCTGCTGACCTGCAACGGCGTCCCGGTGCCGCTGCACGCCACTGGCCGGGTGGGTGAGTTCGTCGCGGGCGTGCGCTATCGCGCCTGGCAACCGGCCAACTGCCTGCAACCGACTATCCCTGTGCATGCGCCGTTGGTGTTCGACGTGCTCGACACCTGGATGCAACGCTCGCTGGGGGGCTGCCAGTATCACGTGGCCCATCCGGGTGGGCGCAATTACGACAGCCTGCCGGTGAATGCCAACGAAGCGGAGAGCCGACGCATGGCGAGGTTTTTCCGCTTGGGGCACACCCCTGGGAAGCAACCGGTGCCCGCCGTGGTGATCAACGATGAGTTGCCGATGACCCTGGATCTGCGGCGTTTTCACCCATAGCGGTATTGCCCGGCTTTTGTAGTGAGCGGGCTTACCCGCGCGAGGCAAGCTCGCTCATTACAAAAGCCGGGGCCGTACAGGGATTTGCAGTGTTTGTTGAGTTAATCTGAGCCCCCTTGCCTCTGCCGAGCGTTCCATGTCTGACTTGCTCGACCGTTACCCGCTGACCGCGGGCACTTATCATGAACTGCTGGATGACAGTGGCCAGGTGCGCGCCCATTGGCAGCGCCTGCTCGACCACCTGCAACGCAGCACACCCGCGCAACTGGCCCAGCGCCAGGCGCTGCTGACCCGGCAGATCCAGGAAAACGGCGTGACCTACAACGTCTACGCCGACCCCAAGGGCGCCGATCGCCCATGGGAGCTGGACTTGTTGCCCCATGTGCTGGCCGCCGATGAATGGCAGCAGCTGTCGGCCGGCATCGCCCAGCGTGCGCGCCTGCTCAATGCGGTATTGGCCGACCTGTATGGCCCGCAACGCCTGATCAAGGAAGGTTTGCTGCCCGCTGAGCTGGTGTTCGGGCACAACAATTTCCTGTGGCCGTGCCAGGGCATCCAGCCCCCCGACGGCGCGTTCCTGCATCTGTACGCGGTGGACCTGGCACGCACACCCGACGGTCGCTGGTGGGTCACGGCCGACCGCACCCAGGCGCCGTCGGGTGCCGGTTATGCGCTGGAAAACCGCACCATCGTGTCCCGTGCGTTCCCGGACCTCTACCGTGATTTGCAGGTGCAGCACCTCACCGGGTTCTTCCGCACGCTGCAGGAAACCCTGGCCCGCCAGGCACCGGGTGATGACCAGCCGCCGCTGATCGTGCTGCTCACGCCCGGGCGATTCAACGAAAGCTATTTCGAGCACCTCTACCTCGCCCGGCAGCTCGGCTACCCGTTGGTGGAAGGCGGCGATCTCACCGTGCGCGACAGCACCGTGTTCCTCAAGACCCTCAGCGGCCTGCGCCGGGTGCACGCGATCATGCGGCGCCTGGACGACGATTTCTGCGACCCGCTGGAACTGCGCACCGACTCGGCCCTGGGCGTGCCCGGCCTGCTCGACGCGGTGCGCCAGGGCAACGTGTTGGTGGCCAACGCCCTAGGCAGCGGCGTGCTGGAATCCCCCGGTCTGTTGGGCTTCTTGCCGAAGATCAACCACTATCTGTTTGGTGAAGAGCTGATCCTGCCGTCCATCGCCACCTGGTGGTGCGGCGAAGCGCCGGTGCTGGCTGAAGCGCTGGAAAAGCTGCCGGAGCTGTTGATCAAGCCGGCCTTTCCGTCGCAGAGCTTTGCCCCGGTGTTTGGTCGTGACTTGAACGACGAACAGCGTCAGGCCCTGGCCGATCGCATGCGGGCGCGGCCTTATGCCTATGTCGCCCAGGAACTGGCGCAGCTGTCCCAAGCGCCGGTGTGGCACACCGTGGATGACCACCTGCAACACCGTGCCATCGGCATGCGCGTGTACGCCGTGGCCAGCGACGAGGGTTACCGGGTGCTGCCCGGTGGCCTGACCCGCGTGGCCGCCGAGGCCGACGCCGAAGTGGTGTCGATGCAGCGCGGTGGCGCCAGCAAAGACACCTGGGTGCTCGGCGAACGGGCTGCCGGTGGCGAACACTGGCGTGCCCAGCGCGCCATCGGTGCCCATGACCTGGTGCGCCGCGACCCCTATCTGCCGTCGCGCGTGGTGGAAAACCTGTTCTGGTTCGGCCGCTACTGCGAGCGCTGCGATGACAGCGCTCGTTGGCTGCGTATCGTGCTGGCGCGCTATGTCGATGGCGACGATCCACTGGCGTTGCAGGCGGCGATCGAGCTGGGTGAAACCCTGCGCCTGCTGCCGGACGAGGGCGAGTTGCCCGAGCGTCTGCAAGCGGCCTTGCTCGGCGATGATTGGCCATCGAGCCTGCGCGCCAACCTGCAGCGTTTGCAGTGGGCGGCGTCCCAGGTGCGCGGCAAGCTGTCCCGGGAGAACTGGCAGGCGTTGGTGGAGCTGCAACGCGAAGCCCTGGAGCTGGAACGCGAAACCCCGGACTTTGGCGAGTTGCTGGACTTCCTCAACCGCCTGGTGATGTCCCTGGCGGCGCTGTCCGGGTTTGCCCTGGACGACATGACCCGCGACGAAGGCTGGCGCTTCTTGATGATGGGCCGGCGCATCGAGCGCCTGCAATTTTTGAGCAGCAGTCTGGCGGCGTTCCTGCGTGGCGTGGCGGTGTTCGACCAGGCGGGGCTGGAGTGGTTGCTGGAACTGGGCAACAGCAGCATCACTTACCGCTCGCGCTACCTGGCGGTGCCGCAGTTGATCCCGGTGCTCGACCTGTTGCTGCTGGACGAGCAGAACCCCCATGCGGTGTTGTTCCAGCTCAAGTTGGTCAGCCGTACGTTGCGGCGGCTCAATGATGATTTTGGCGTGCCCCGGGAAACCGGCCTGGGCCCGTTGGTGGAGCGCTTGGCGCGTTTCGACCTGGGCTGCCTGGAGAACCCGTTGTTTGGCGAGTCCAGCGTGCGTGCCGCACTGGACGGCCTGGCCGACCTGCTGCAAGCGGTGGCCGATGAGAGTGGGCAAGTGTCGGATCGTTTGGCGTTGCGCCATTTTGCCCATGTGGATGATGTCAGCCAGCAAACGGTGTCGGTGTAATGAGTGCGCGCTACCAGATTTTCCACGATACCCACTACCACTACGACAGCCCGGTGTCCCTGGCCCAGCAGTTGGCGCACCTCTGGCCACGGCCCTGCGCCTGGCAGCGTTGCAGCTCGCAACAGCTGGACATCAGCCCGCAGCCGTCGTCGCGCCGTGATGAGCTGGATGTGTTTGGCAACCCGATCACCCGTCTGGCGTTCGAACGGCCCCATGATGAGTTGCTGGTCAACGCCGGCTTGACCGTGGAAGTGCTGGCGCGGCCGGCGCTGGACTTTCAATTGTCGCCGGCCTGGGAACAGACCCGCGACAGCCTCACCTACGGCAGTCAGCCCATGTCCGAAGCGTTGATCGAGGCCTGCCGCTTTCGCTTCGAATCGCCCTACGTGCACTTGAAAAAGAACTTCGTCGAGTTCTCCGAGAGCTGCTTCCCGGCCGGCCGCCCGCTGTTACTGGGTGTGCAGGCGCTGATGGAAAAGATCTTCGGCGAATTCACCTTTGATGCCGAAGCCACCCAGGTCGCCACGCCGCTGGTGGAAGTGCTGGAGCGCCGGCGTGGTGTGTGCCAGGACTTTGCCCACCTGATGCTCGCGTGCCTGCGCTCAAGGGGCCTGGCGGCGCGTTACATCAGTGGCTACCTGCTCACCCAGCCACCGCCCGGCCAGCCACGGCTGATCGGCGCCGATGCGTCCCACGCATGGGTCTCGGTGTATTGCCCGGTGTCAGGCTGGGTGGATTTTGATCCGACGAACAACGTTCAGCCGGCGCTGGAACACATCACCCTGGCCTGGGGCCGGGACTTCTCGGATGTGTCGCCGTTGCGCGGGGTGATCCTGGGGGGAGGGAACCATGACCCGGAAGTGCGGGTGACGGTGATGCCACTTTTGTAGTGAGCGGGCTCGCCCCGCGCGGCGCTCTGCCTGACACACTACGGTGCTTGAAACACCGTCGGCGCGGGGCAAGCCCGCTCACTACAGGTCTGTTGTGATCAGTTTTACCGAGCCTGCAGCAATCGGTTATTCGGCAGGATCTTTTGGTGTTTCGGTCTCGTCGTTCGTTTCTTCACCATCAACTTCGGCGGTCAGACCATTGGCCTCTTCTTCTGCAGCGGCTTTCTTGCGTTGCAGTTTTTCCTCTTTCTTCTGCTCCTTGGCCAAGTCTCTCTGACGTTTGGCGAAGGAGTAATTAGGTTTGGCCATGGGCGATCCTCTAGGGTCGAAGGTGAGGGTGGCGGCGCGCAGCTGCCTTGGGCTGCCATGGTAGCAGCTTAGCAGCGCGCTTGGCCTTCACTTACCGCAGGCGTAGGCGGCCAGCAGGCCGTTGAACAGTTGGTTGAGGTGCATGGCTCGGGCTCCAATGGGTGATGGCCCGATCATAGGCAGGTCGTCGCACTTTGGCTGGTAGATTGTGTTGATCAGTCTGATAGCCTAAAGTTGTATACAATCTGTTGATGCAGATCATAAGAATTCCTGCCTGCTTCAGGCACCCTTGTCGCAATACGCGTTTTTTAAACCCTGCCTTGGAGATTCACATGTTTGCCAAACTCGTTGCTGTTTCCCTGCTGACTCTGGCGAGCGGCCAGTTGCTTGCTGCAGAGTGCGCGGTCACCGTCGACTCCACCGACCAGATGTCGTTCAACACCAAAGAAATCACCATCGACAAGAGCTGCAAGACCTTCACCGTGAACCTGGAGCACTCGGGCAGCTTGCCGAAAAACGTCATGGGCCATAACTGGGTACTGACCACGGCCGCCGACATGCAGCCGGTGGCCAGCGACGGCATGGCCGCAGGCATCGACAAGAACTACCTGAAAGAAGGCGACGCACGCATCATCGCCCACACCAAGATCATCGGTGCTGGCGAGAAAGATTCGGTGAGCTTTGATGTGTCCAAGCTGAAGGCGGGCACTGACTATGCGTTCTTCTGCTCGTTCCCGGGCCACATCTCGATGATGAAAGGCACGGTGGTGGTTAAGTAAGACCGCGTCATCGTTCATCGCAGGCAAGCCAGCTCCCACATTCGCCCGCATTCTCATGCTGGAACTCGGTCAACTGTGGGAGCTGGCTTGCCTGCGATGGCGATCAAATAATCAATACAAAACTACCTGTCTCAGCTCACGGCGCAAACGGCATGACCCGCTTGTGCTCCGTCTTGCGGTAGGTATCGCAGATAATCTTGAACGCTTCCTCACGCACGGGCTCACCGTGCAGGAACGCATCGATCTCGGCGTAGGTCACGCCATGTGACGCTTCGTCCGGCTTGCCCGGCGACAGGTCTTCCAAATCCGCCGTCGGCACTTTCTCGACCAGTGATTCCGGCGCGCCAAAATGCCGTGCAATGGCTCGCACCTGATTCTTCACCAACCCGCTCAACGGCACCAAGTCGCACGCGCCATCACCGAACTTGGTGAAAAAGCCCATCACCGCTTCC
This sequence comes from Pseudomonas sp. P7548, assembly GCF_013386585.1. Classification (GTDB taxonomy): domain Bacteria; phylum Pseudomonadota; class Gammaproteobacteria; order Pseudomonadales; family Pseudomonadaceae; genus Aquipseudomonas. The sequence continues at coordinate 329,980 of NZ_JACARO010000002.1, forward strand.
GCCGCATGGTCGGTACCAATCACCAGGCCACCAGCCGCGCCGGCGATGGTGTACTGCGCCACCATGCGCATGCGCGCCTTGGTGTTGCCCAGCACGAAATCACGGGACACCGCCGCCTTGCCTTCAAACGCCGCCACTTCATTGGCCAGCGCCTTCACCGCCGGGCCGATGTTCACGGTATGGCGTTCGTCGGGCTCGATAAAGTCCACTGAGGCGGTGGCATCGATTTCATCGAACTGAGTTTCGTAAGGCAGGCGCACCGCGATAAAGCGGTAGGCCGCATCGCCAGTGTTTTCGCGCAGCTCTTTCATCGCGCGCTGGGCCAACAGGCCTGCGGTCAGGGAGTCCACACCGCCGCTGATGCCCAGCACCAGGGTCTTGAGCCCGGAATTGCGCAAGCAATCCTGGATGAAGGTGATGCGACGGGAAACTTCGGCCTCAAGGGCGGCCTGGTCTTTGAACGGTGCTTGAACCTTGAGCTGCTGCGCAATCTCACGCTGTACGGCTTGCATGATTCACTCCTTGCTGGAAAGGGCAGGTACTTTGAAAACGTGCCGCAAATAGGCGACAAAATTTGGATCGGTGCAGTGGGTCTTGCCCGCTTCATCGGAGATCTTCGCCACGGGCTGACCATTACAGGCGGTCATTTTAAGCACGATGCTCATCGGTTCCACGCCCGGGATGTCGCAGGTCAGGTTGGTGCCGATGCCGAAGCTCACATTGATGCGACCGCGCAGCGCCCGGAATATTTCCAGGGCCTTGGGCAGCGACAGGCTGTCGGAGAACACCAGGGTCTTGCTCATCGGCTCGATGCCGAGCTTGTGGTAATGGGCGATGGCTTTTTCGGCCCATTGCACCGGGTCGCCGGAGTCGTGGCGCAGGCCGTCGAACAGCTTGGCGAAGTACAAATCGAAATCGCCCAGGAAGGCGTCGGTGGTGATGCAATCGGTCAACGCAATACCCAGCAGGCCGCGGTATTCACGCACCCAGCAATCGAGGGCCGCGATCTGGCTGTCGATCAGGCGCGGCCCCAGTTGCTGGTGGGCCATGATCCATTCGTGGGCCATGGTGCCGAGCGGTTTCATGTTGAGCTCGCGGGCCAGGTGCACGTTGCTGGTGCCGACGAAGCGTCCGGGGAAGTCATGCTTGAGCACATTGACCACTTCTTCCTGCACACGGTACGAGAAGCGGCGGCGGGTGCCGAAGTCGGCCACTTGCAACTCGGACAGCTCTTCGCTGCTGGCGTTGGCGGTGAGCCAGTCGAACTTGCGATACAGCTGCTCGCGGGCCTGTTCGAGAATGACGGTCTGGTAGCGGTAGCGGTTGCGCACTTCGCTGACGATGGCCAGCATCGGCACTTCAAACAGGATCACATGCAGCCATGGCCCGCGCAGGCGAATGAATAATTCGCCGTTCTCGATGCCGGTCTGCACGTAGCGCAGGTTGAAGCGGAACAGCCCGAGAAAACGCAAAAAATCCGGCTTCATGAAGCTGATGCGCTCCAGGAAACCCAACTGGTCGGGGCTCAGGCTCAGCTCGGCGAGGCGCTCGATCTGGTAGCGGATCTCCGCCAAGTACGGGCGCAGGTCTTCACTGTTACGGCAACGAAACTCCCATTCAACTTCCACGTTCGGGTAGTTGTGCAGCACCGCCTGCATCATGGTCAGCTTGTAGAAGTCGGTGTCGAGCAGGTTCTGCACGATGCGATCGGCAAACACACTCTCGCTCATAACGGGAATCTCCAGACGGGTCGGCGATGGGCGCCGGCCTTTACGCACAATTAAGGAATGGCGCTAGTGGCGCATAGGCGAGGGGTGGTTTGCCAGTGATTTTTTCAGTGCAGTCACTGGCCTCATCGCAGGCAAGCCAGCTCCCACAGATGAAATGCATTCCAAATGTGGGAGCGGGCTTGCCTGCGATGGCGGTATTCCAGGCACTAAATCACCTGCTCCATCATCCACTTCACAAACTCCTTCACCTTCGGCACCTCAGCCGAATGCTCCGGGTAGGCCAGGTAATACGCATCCTGGCTCGGCATTGCATGCTGCCAGGGAATCACCAGCTTGCCGTCCGCCAGCTCCTCCTCCACCAGAAACCGCGGCAACAACGCCACGCCACAACCCACTTGCGCCGCACGAATGCACATATAAAAGGTGTCGAAACGCGGCCCGTGGTAGCTGTGCTCGGTCTGGTAGCCCTGGCTGGCGAACCAGTCGTGCCAGCCTTGCGGCCGCGAGGCATTTTGCAGCAGGACCAGGTCGCTCAATTGCGTGGGGTCAGTAAAAGGCCGCGCCGGCAGGCTTTCCGGTGCACACACCGGCACCAGCTCTTCGCTGAACAGCTTCAGGCTCTCGGTGCCAGGTCGTGAGCCCTGGCCGAAGTAGAAGGCCATGTCGGCCTTGCCTTGCAGCAGCTCATCGGGCTCCTGCTCGTTGCACAGGTCCAGGTGGATCTGCGGGTGACGCAGCCGCCAGCCCTTGAGGCGCGGCACCAGCCAGCGCGCACCGAAGGTGTAGGGCGTGGACACCCGCAGCACTTCGGTCTCGCCGCCATAAGAGCGCAGGTAGTGGGTGGACATTTCCACCTGCGTCAGAATCTTGCGCACTTCCACCAGGTACAGGTCACCCGCCGGGGTCATCTGCAAGCGCCGGCGCACGCGGCGGAACAGCAGGTGTTGCAAGAGTTCTTCAAGCTGCGCCACTTGCTTGCTCACCGCGCTCTGGGTGAGGTTCAGTTCCTCGGCGGCGCGGGTGAAGCTCAAGTGGCGGGTGGCGGCTTCGAAGCACTGCAGGGCGGTGATCGAGGGCAAATGTCTTTTGTTCAGCACGGCGTGCCTCTTTTTAGGCTTTGCATGAATAAACGGAATGATATCTCGCCTAATCGTCGTTTGTTGGCAAGTCTTGGGCCAGCTACAAATAAGGTCTGGATCGCCGTGTGTGCCGCGGCGCGAATTTTCTGTTTGAGATTGAAGGAGTGACCCATGGTTGCCGCATTGCTTGATCGTCTCGGGGTGAACCCGGCGCTGTACCAGGCGGGCAAACAGCCCGTGCATTCGCCGATTGATGGCAGCCGCATCGGCAGCGTGCAGTGGGAAGGTGCCGCCGAGGTGGAGCAACAGGTCAGTCGCGCCGAGCATGCATTCGAGGCCTGGCGCAAAGTGCCGGCACCGCGTCGCGGCGAGCTGGTGCGTCAGTTCGGTGATGTGTTGCGCGAGTACAAGGCCGACCTGGGCGAGTTGGTGTCCTGGGAAGCCGGCAAGATCACCCAGGAAGGCCTGGGTGAAGTGCAGGAAATGATCGACATCTGCGACTTCGCCGTCGGCCTGTCGCGCCAGTTGTACGGCTTGACCATCGCCTCCGAGCGCCCGGGCCACCACATGCGTGAAACCTGGCACCCGCTGGGCGTGGTCGGCGTGATCAGTGCGTTCAACTTCCCGGTGGCCGTGTGGGCGTGGAACACCACCCTGGCGCTGGTCTGCGGCAACGCGGTGATCTGGAAACCCTCGGAAAAGACCCCGCTCACCGCCCTGGCCTGCCAGGCGTTGTTCGAGCGCGTGCTGAAGAATTTCAACGATGCCCCGCAGTACCTCAGCCAAGTGATCATCGGCGGCCGCGACGCCGGCGCCGCGCTGGTGGATGACCCGCGCGTGGCCCTGATCAGCGCCACCGGCAGCACCCGCATGGGCCGCGAAGTGGCCCCCAAAGTCGCCGCGCGCTTTGCCCGCAGCATCCTGGAGCTGGGCGGCAACAACGCGATGATCCTCGGCCCAAGCGCCGACCTGGACATGGCCGTGCGTGCCATCCTGTTCAGCGCCGTCGGCACCGCTGGCCAGCGCTGCACCACTCTGCGTCGGCTGATCGCCCATGAGTCGGTGAAAGAAGAAATCGTCACCCGTCTCAAGGCTGCCTATTCCAAAGTGCGCATCGGCCACCCACTGGAAGGCAACCTGATCGGCCCGCTGATCGACAAGCACGGCTTCGACAACATGCAGGACGCCCTGGAACAAGCCTTGAGCGAAGGCGGCAAGGTGTTCGGCGGCAAGCGTCAGCTGGAAGACAAATTCCCCAACGCCTACTACGTGTCGCCGGCCATCGTGGAAATGCCCGAGCAGAGCGACGTGGTGTGCACCGAGACGTTCGCGCCGATCCTCTATGTGATCGGCTACAAGGATTTCCCTGAAGCCCTGCGCCTGAACAACGCCGTGCCCCAAGGCTTGTCGTCGTGCATCTTCACCACCGATGTGCGCGAGGCCGAGCAGTTCATGTCGGCCGTGGGCAGCGACTGCGGCATCGCCAACGTCAACATCGGCCCGAGCGGCGCGGAAATCGGCGGCGCGTTTGGGGGCGAGAAAGAAACCGGTGGCGGGCGTGAGTCGGGTTCGGATGCGTGGCGCGGGTACATGCGTCGCCAGACCAACACCGTGAACTACTCGCTGGAGTTGCCGCTGGCACAGGGCATCACTTTCGACTGATCCACTGTCGAAACGCGGTTAAAAATGTGGGAGCTGGCTTGCCTGCGATAGCGGTGTATCAGTCGCCGCCGCCATCGCAGGCAAGCCAGCTCCCACAGTTGATTGGGTTTGCAATTCAGAATAATGGTTGTTTGTTAGGTCTCATTGGAGTCTGGCAATGGCATTGCGCGAAACGTGTTTGTGGGAACAACTCACCCCTGGCCGGCCGGATCGCGCCGCGCTCAAGGGCGAGGTCAAGGTGGATGTGTGCGTGATCGGCGCCGGCATCACCGGTTTGTCGGCGGCCATTCACTTGCTGGAACAGGGCAAAAGCGTTGCCGTGCTGGAGGCCCATCGCACCGGTCACGGCGGTTCGGGGCGCAACGTCGGGCTGGTCAACGCCGGCCTGTGGATCCCGCCAGACGACATCGAAGCCGGTTTCGGCGAAGCGGTGGGCAGCCAGCTCAACCGCATGCTCGGCGCGGCACCGTCCCTGGTGTTCAGCCTCATCGACAAATACACCATTGATTGCCAACTGCGCCGTGAAGGCACCTTGCACATGGCGCACAACGCCCGGGGCGAGGCGGACCTGCGCAGCCGTGAAGAACAATGGAAGCGCCGGGGCGCGCCGGTGGAATTGCTCACCGGCCAGGCCTGCGAGCAGGCCACGGGTACTAAAAAGATCGCCGCTGCCTTGCTCGACCGACGGGCCGGCACCCTGAACCCGATGGCTTACACCACCGGTCTGGCGAATGCGGCCGTCGGCCTGGGCGGGCAGTTGTTCGACCATTCCCCGGTCACCCAGCTTGAGCGCCAGGGCGCGCACTGGTCGGTGCAGACCGCCCAGGGTTCGGTACAGGCGGCGCAGGTGGTGATCGCCTCGAATGCCTACACCGAAGGCGAATGGACCGAACTGCGGCGCAATTTCTTCCCCGGCTATTACTACCAGGTGGCGTCAGCCCCGCTCACGGACGACGCGGCCCAGCAGATCCTGCCGGGTGGCCAGGGGTCGTGGGACACGCGTCAGGTGTTGAGCAGCATCCGCCGCGATGCCGACGGGCGCCTGTTGCTCGGCAGCCTGGGCAACGGCAATCAGAAACCAGCGTGGTTCCTCAAGGCGTGGGCCGATCGGGTGCAGCAGCATTACTTCCCGTACCTCAAATCGGTGCAGTGGGAGTGCACCTGGACCGGCTGCATCGCCTTCACGCCGGACCACCTGATGCGCCTGTTCGAGCCAGCGCCGGGCCTGGTGGCAGTAACGGGCTATAACGGGCGTGGCGTGACCACCGGCAGCGTGGTCGGCAAGGCGTTTGCCGATTACCTGTGTCACCAGAATCCCCAGGCCTTGCCGATTCCCTTCGCGCCGATGCGTCCCCTGGCCGGGGTGGGCCTGCGCAGTTGCCTGTATGAAGCCGGATTCTCGCTGTATCACGCCGGGCAATGCCTGCGGATCGTGATCTGATCAGCGAAATACCGCTCAGAAGCCTGCATTTTCTTAGCAGGCTACTAATCTGTATTGGTGCAAGTCGTAGCAATCACGCACTGTAAATGTGCAGTTCCGTTACGCACATTGTTACAGGTGCAGGAACTGTCGTTTATACGCCTGGTTGCAGGTGCGACCCGTCAGGGTTGTACTTTTTGGATCCATTGGTTGCACCTCTTGATGCTAGACGGTTGCACGTCCTGGCAAAAGGAGTCGAAACGCCTGTAATAACAATGACACCGTGTCTTTTTGATTAATAAAAACGTAATGGCACGCGCCTTGCTCTGGGCTTTCTCGTGAAAGTTTGCAGTGAACTCGTAGTGCCAATAAACAAAAACCTCGGAGCACCACTCATGTCCCAGACGTTTTACAAGAAAGGTTTTCTGGCCCTCGCCGTGACAGCGGCACTGGGTGTTTCTACGTTTGTTCAAGCTGACGTGAAGATTGGCGTAGCGGGCCCGATGACGGGCGCCAACGCAGCTTTCGGTGAGCAGTACATGAAGGGTGCCCAAGCGGCAGCCGATGTGATCAACAAGGCCGGTGGCGTCAACGGCGAGCAGATCAAGCTGGTGGCCGGCGACGATGCCTGCGAACCCAAGCAAGCCGTGGCCGTGGCCAACCGCCTGGCCGACCAGGACAAAGTGATCGGCGTGGTCGGGCACTTCTGCTCCTCCAACACCATCCCGGCGTCCGAGGTCTACGACGAAGCAGGCATCATCATGATCACCCCGGGTTCCACCAACCCGCAGGTGACCGAGCGTGGCCTGGGCGCGGTATTCCGTATGTGCGGGCGTGACGACCAGCAAGGCATCGTGGCCGGCGACTACATCGTCGACGTGCTCAAGGGCAAGAAAGTCGCGGTCATCAACGACAAAGACACCTACGGCAAAGGCCTGGCTGACGCCACCGCTGCCCAGTTGACCAAGCGCGGCGTGAAACCTGTGCTGGAAGAAGGCCTGACCCGTGGCGAGAAAGACTTCAGCGCCCTGGTCACCAAGATCCGCTCCACCGGCGCTGACGTCGTGTACTTCGGCGGCCTGCACCCGGAAGCCGGTCCTCTGGTTCGCCAGATCCGTGAAGCGGGCCTCAAAGACGTCAAGTTCATGTCCGATGACGGTGTCGTGACCGACGAACTGGTCGCCACCGCTGGCGGCGCGCAATACGTAGACGGCGTGTACATGACCTTCGGCGCCGACCCACGCCTGCTGCCAGACAGCAAGGCCGTTGTGGAGCAATTCCGCAAAGCCGGCGTAGAACCTGAAGGCTACACCCTGTACGCCTACGCTTCGATCCAGGCCCTGGCTGCTGGCTTCAACGGCGCCAAATCCAACAAGGGCGAAGACGCGGCCAAGTGGCTCAAGGCTCACCCGGTGAAAACCGTCATGGGTGAAAAAGCCTGGGATGGCAAGGGCGACCTGAAAATCTCCGACTACGTGGTTTACCAGTGGGATAAAGACGGCAAATACCACCAGCTGGAAAAACAGAAGTAATCAACGCGACAGCTTGAACACCCTCCATCCCTGTGGGAGCTGGCTTGCCTGCGATTGCATCACAGCAGTACACCTGAAGCACCGCGGTGTCTGCATCGCAGGCAAGCCAGCTCCCACATGGACTGTGGTTGTTTGAGCCCGGCCACAAATCTGTCTTTTCCTCCAGAAGCGCCGCACACCCACCGGTGTGCAGGTGCTCACCGCGTGAGATTGCGTTATGGATGGTATTTTCCTGCAGCAACTGGTCAACGGCCTGACCCTCGGGTCGGTCTATGGCCTGATCGCCATCGGCTACACAATGGTCTATGGCATCATTGGCATGATCAACTTCGCCCATGGCGAGGTTTATATGATTTCCGCTTACCTCGCGGCGATCAGTCTGGCACTGCTGGCTTACTTCGGCATCGAATCCTTCCCGCTGCTCATTCTCGGCACCTTGATCTTCACCGTCGTCGTCACCGGCGTTTACGGTTGGGTCATCGAGCGTGTCGCCTACAAACCGCTGCGCAACTCCACCCGACTGGCACCGCTGATCAGCGCCATCGGCATCTCCCTGATCCTGCAGAACTACGCCCAGATCGCCCAGGGCGCCAAGCAACAAGGTATTCCCACCCTGCTGGCCGGGGCCTGGCGTGTCGACTTCGGCACAGGCTTTGTTCAGTTGACGTACACCAAGGTCTTCATCCTGGTCGCAGCCTTCGCAGGCATGGCCCTGCTGACCTATGTCATCAAATACACCAAGCTCGGCCGCATGTGCCGCGCCACCCAGCAAGACCGCAAGATGGCTTCCATCCTCGGCATCAACACCGACCGCGTGATTTCCTACGTGTTTGTCATCGGTGCCGCCATGGCCGCCCTGGCCGGCGTATTGATCACCTTGAACTACGGCACCTTCGACTTCTATGCCGGCTTCATCATCGGCATCAAGGCATTTACCGCAGCGGTACTCGGCGGCATCGGCTCCCTGCCTGGGGCCATGCTTGGCGGGATCATCCTGGGTATTTCCGAGTCGTTGTTCTCGGGGTTGATCAACTCTGACTACAAAGACGTGTTCAGTTTCTCCCTGCTGGTGGTGATTCTGATTTTCCGTCCCCAGGGCCTGCTCGGTCGCCCACTCGTGGCGAAGGTGTAAACATGTCTGCTGCCAAATCGATTGATATCAAGAAAAGTGTGGTCGACACGATCCTCGCCGGGCTGATTTCGCTGATTGTATTCGGCCCGATCGTCGGCGTGGTCCTCGACGGCTACAGCTTCAACCTGGAACCGGCCCGCGTGGCCTCGCTGGTCGCCATCGTGATGGCCGGCCGCTTCGCCCTGAGCCTGTTCCTGCAAACCCCCAAGGGCCTGAAGATCCTGCAAGGCTTCGAGAGCAGTGGCTCCGGCGTGCATGTGCTGCCACCGGACTACAAGTCACGCCTGCGCTGGATCATCCCGGCGCTGATCGTGATCGCCATCGTGTTCCCGATCTTCGCCAACAAGTACCTGCTGACCGTGGTGATCCTCGGGCTGATCTACGTGTTGCTGGGCCTGGGCCTGAACATCGTGGTCGGCCTGGCCGGCTTGCTAGACCTGGGTTACGTGGCGTTCTACGCCATCGGGGCCTACGGCCTGGCGCTGGGCTACCAATACCTGGGCCTCGGCTTCTGGACAGTGCTGCCGCTAGCGGCAATCTGTGCGGCGCTGGCAGGGTGCATACTCGGGTTCCCGGTGTTGCGCATGCACGGCGACTACCTGGCGATCGTGACCCTGGGCTTTGGTGAAATCATCCGCCTGGTGCTCAACAACTGGCTGTCGTTCACCGGTGGCCCGAACGGCATGCCGGTGCCGTCGCCGACCTTCCTCGGCCTGGAGTTCGGGCGCAAGGCGAAGGACGGCGGGATTCCCTTCCACGAGTTCTTCGGCATCGATTACAACCCCAACATCAAGTTCATGTTCATCTACATCGTGCTGTTTCTGGTGGTGCTGGCCGTGCTGTACATCAAGCACCGCCTGACCCGTATGCCGGTGGGCCGCGCCTGGGAAGCCTTGCGCGAAGATGAAATCGCCTGCCGTTCCATGGGCCTGAACCACGTGCTGGTCAAGCTCTCGGCCTTCACCATCGGTGCTTCTACAGCCGGTTTGGCCGGGGTGTTCTTTGCCAGCTACCAGGGCTTCGTCAACCCGTCCTCGTTCACCTTCTTCGAGTCGGCGCTGATCCTGGCCATCGTGGTGTTGGGTGGCATGGGGTCGACGGTGGGCGTGGTGATCGCGGCGTTCGTCCTGACCGTCGCGCCGGAACTGCTGCGCAGCTTCTCCGAATACCGCGTGCTGCTGTTTGGCGTGTTGATGGTGGTGATGATGATCTGGCGACCGCGCGGCTTGATCCGCATCAGCCGTACCGGTGTGACCCCACGTAAAGGAGTGGCGCCATGAGCAAGGAAATCGTGCTCTCCGTGGAACACCTGATGATGCACTTCGGTGGCATCAAGGCCTTGAGCGATGTGAGCCTCAAGGTCGAACGCAACTCGATCTTCGCCCTGATCGGCCCCAACGGCGCCGGCAAGACCACGGTGTTCAACTGCCTCACCGGCTTTTACAAAGCCAGCGGCGGCAAGATCGAACTCAACGTGCGCGGCAAGCAAACCAATGTGATCCAGCTGCTCGGCGAGCGTTTCCAGCCTGTCGACTTTGTTTCGCCGAAAAGCTTCCTCAGCCGCGTCTACTACAAGATGTTCGGCGGCACCCACCTGGTGAACCGCGCCGGCCTGGCCCGGACCTTCCAGAACATTCGCCTGTTCAAGGAAATGTCGGTGCTGGAAAACCTGCTGGTGGCCCAGCACATGTGGGTTAACCGCAACATGCTGGCGGGCATTCTCAATACCAAGGGCTACCGCAAGGCTGAAAGCGACGCCCTCGACCACGCCTTCTACTGGCTGGAAGTGGTGGACCTGGTGGACTGCGCCAACCGCCTGGCCGGTGAGCTTTCCTACGGCCAGCAGCGCCGCCTGGAAATCGCCCGCGCCATGTGCACCCGGCCGCAGATCATCTGCCTGGACGAACCGGCAGCGGGCCTCAACCCCCAGGAAACCGAAGCCCTCAGCGCGATGATTCGCCTGTTGCGCGACGAACACGACCTCACGGTGGTGCTGATCGAACACGACATGGGCATGGTGATGAGTATTTCCGACCACATCGTGGTGCTGGACCACGGCAACGTGATCGCCGAAGGCGGGCCGGACGCGATCCGCAACGACCCGAAAGTGATTGCGGCCTACCTGGGCGCCGACGAAGAGGAGCTTGTATGAACGGGCCTATCCTCGAAATGAAGGACCTGGACGTGTTCTACGGCCCGATCCAGGCCCTGAAAAAAGTCTCGCTGCACATCAACGAAGGTGAAACCGTGAGCCTGATCGGCTCCAACGGCGCGGGTAAATCCACGCTGCTGATGTCGATCTTCGGCCAGCCACGGGCGGAGTCGGGGCAGATCATCTACAACGGTGTCGACATCACCCACAAGTCGTCCCACTACATCGCCTCCAACGGCATTGCGCAATCGCCGGAAGGGCGGCGGGTGTTCCCCGACATGACCGTCGAGGAAAACCTGCTGATGGGCACCATCCCCATTGGTGACAAGTTCGCCCAAGAAGACATGCAGCGCATGTTCGAGCTGTTCCCACGGCTCAAGGAGCGGCGTAACCAGCGGGCCATGACCATGTCCGGTGGCGAGCAGCAAATGCTTGCCATTGCCCGTGCGCTGATGAGCCGGCCCAAGCTGCTGTTGCTGGACGAACCGAGCCTGGGCCTGGCGCCGATTGTGGTGAAGCAGATCTTCGCCACCCTGCGCGAGCTGGCGGCCACCGGCATGACCATCTTCCTGGTGGAGCAGAATGCCAACCATGCGCTGCGCCTGTCGGACCGGGCGTATGTGATGGTCAACGGGGAGATCCGCCTGACCGGCACCGGTAAAGAGCTGCTGGTCAACGAGGAAGTGCGCAACGCCTACCTCGGCGGGCACTAGATTAAAATTTGACGCAGGCCCCTGTGGGAGCGGGCTTGCTCGCGAAAGCGGTGTGTCAG